>JBDLTB010000038.1:0-6366 GCA_039799245.1 Cyanobacteriota bacterium | reverse complement strand
CAGAGTGGGGTCTCCATGACTGCCGCCGTGTGAGTAACGCCTCTGCTGCCACCCCCGTGCTGCTGGCTGATTACCGGCCCCCCAGCGTGGCGATCAAGCAGGTGGAGCTCTGCTTTCAATTGTTTGCAGACCATGCCCTGGTGCGGGCCCGGCTGGATATCACGCCCCTGCAGGGGGCGCCGGCGGAGCTGCGGCTCCAGGCCGTAGACCTTGAACTGCTTGACCTGGCCATCGATGGCCGGCCTTTGGGGCCAGGGGAATGGCAGCTGGCGGGAGGGGAACTGCTTTTGGCGGCAGTGCCAGCGGTTCCTTTTCAGTTGGAAACCTTGGTGCGGCTCCAGCCGGAGCTCAATACCAGCCTCGAGGGCTTGTATGTGAGTGGTGGGCTATTCACCACCCAATGCGAAGCCGAAGGCTTTCGGCGGATTACCCCGTTTCTAGACCGTCCAGATTTACTTAGTTGTTACCGGGTGCGGATCGAGGCCGATCGCCAGCAGGCCCCAGTGCTGTTGAGCAACGGCAATTGTGGGGCCAGGGGTGACCTCCCTGGGGGGCGCCACTTTGTGGAATGGCAGGATCCCTTCCCTAA
This sequence comes from Cyanobacteriota bacterium, assembly GCA_039799245.1. Lineage (GTDB taxonomy): Bacteria > Cyanobacteriota > Cyanobacteriia > PCC-6307 > Cyanobiaceae > Synechococcus_D. The sequence continues at coordinate 5,777 of JBDLTB010000038.1, read as the reverse complement.
GCCCAGTTATTTATTTGCCCTGGTGGCTGGCCCCCTGGTGGAGGTGGTTGATGAGTTTGTTACAGCCTCCGGCCGGCCGGTGCAGCTGCGCATCCATGTGGAACCAGGCGATGAACAGTTCTGTGGCCATGCCATGGCGAGCCTCAAGCGGGCCATGGCTTGGGATGAAAAGGTTTATGGCTTGGAATATGACTTGGATCAATTCAATATCGTTGCCGTGCGGCACTTCAACATGGGCGCCATGGAGAATAAAAGCCTCAATATATTTAATTCAAAATTAGTGCTGGCCGATGGGGAAACTGCCACCGATGGGGAATTGGAGCGCATTGAAAGTGTAATCGCCCATGAGTATTTCCATAACTGGACTGGTAATCGGATTACCTGCCGCGATTGGTTTCAGCTGTCGCTTAAGGAGGGCCTGACCGTATTTAGGGATCAGGAATTTACCGCTGATCTCCATGGGGCTGCCGTTAAACGCATTGAGGCGGTGGCAATGCTGCGGGCCCATCAATTCCCAGAAGATGCAGGGCCCACCGCCCATCCAGTGCAGCCAGACCATTATATCGCCATCGATAATTTTTACACCACCACCATCTATGAAAAGGGGGCGGAACTAATTCGAATGCAGCGCACCCTCTTGGGGGAAGAGGCCTTCATGGCTGGGGTGCGTTTGTATCTGCAACGCCACGATGGTCAGGCCGCCACCTGTGAACAGTTTGTGGCGGCTTTGGAAGATGCTTCCGGTAAGTCCCTAAGCACTTTCCGCCGTTGGTACCACCAGGCCGGCACCCCCCGGTTGCAGGTGCAACAGCATTGGCAGGGGACTGAGGGGGTGCTGGAGCTGAGTTTGCAGCAGCAGCACGACCCCTCCCCCGGCCAGCCCCAGAAACAGCCCCTGCCGATTCCCGTGGCCGTGGGGCTGCTGGACCCCGCAGGCCAACCCCTGCGCCAACAGCTGCTAGTGCTGGAGGAAGCCGAACGCAGCTGGCGTTTTGAGGGGTTGCCGCCGGGGCCGCAGCCGCCGTTGTTGTCTTTGCTGCAGGGTTTTTCGGCCCCGGTGCAGCTGGAGTTTGAGCGCAGCCCTGGCGAGTTGGCCCTGCTGCTGGCCCATGACCCAGACCCCTTCAGCCGTTGGGATGCCGCCCAGCAGCTCTGGCAGCACTGGCTGCTGGCGCCTTCTGGGGAGCTGGAGCAAATTCTCTTGGGGGCCTGCCGGCAGTTGCTTGCGGTGGTGGGCGGGACTACTGCAGCTACGGGGGCTTTGGATCCCTGCCTGGCCTGGGCCCTGCTACAGGCCCCCGCCGCCGAGGAACTGGAGGCCGCCTGCCTTAAGCGGGGCCTGGTGCCCGACCCGCCGGCCCTGGAACGGGCCCTGTTGCAGCGCCGCCAATGGCTGGGCCAGGCCCTGGCACCGGAGCTGGAGGCCCTGGTGGAGCGCTGCCAGCCCCTGGCGGATTTGCCCTGGCCGGCGGGGGTGGGGGAACGGCAGCTGCTGGGCCTGGCCTGGCACTGGTTGGTCGCTGCTGAAGCTGAGGGTCAAGTTGCTGCAAGGGCTGGGGTGGACAGCGCCCGCCGCGCCGCGGCCGCAGCGGTGGCTGGCCCCTCGATGACCCTGGCCCGCCAGGGCCTGGGGGCCCTGCAGCCCTGGGATTGTTCCGAGCGCCAATGGGCCCTGGAGGAGTTCCAGGCCCGCTGGCTGGAGCGGCCGGTGATCCTGGATGCCTGGTTTGCCCTTGAGGCTTCCACCCCCTTTGGCGATGCCATCGCCCGGGCTGAAGCCCTGCTGGAGCATCCCCGCTTTGATCCCCAGGCCCCCAATAGCCTGCGGGCGGTGTTGGGTGGTTTTGGCCGTTGTGCCCAGTCGTTCCACCACGCCGATGGCCGCGGCTACCGCTGGCTGGCCCAGCAGTTGGTGCAGCTGGATGGCCGCAATCCCATTGCCGCCTCGCGGCTCTTGAAGTTGTTCATGGGCTGGCGCCGCTACAGCCCCGAACGCCAGGGGCAAATGCGGGCCAGCCTGGGCTGGATGGCCGAGCGCTTTACCTCTGCCAACAGCCGTGAGGTGGCCCAGCAGTGCCTCGGGTAAGCAGTGCTTGGGGTTTTAACGGCCTGTGCGCAGGTTGTTGGAGTTGGGGAAGGGGTCGGGGTAGAGGCTGCGGTGCACCTGGGTGAATACTTCCTTGCGCTGGTCGCCCCCCTCGGCCCCGGCGAATTGGCCCCAGAGGCCCTCCCAATAGAAATAGATCACCCCATAGCCCCGGTCGGCACTGAGCTGGATCTTTTGGCGCAGGGTGTTGGCATCGGTGGTGCGGCCTCCAAAACCGGCCAGCACGCCGATGTTGATCGGAATGCCCCAACTGCGGGCCCGCTCCAGGGCCGATTGGTCGAGGTCCCGCTCAAAACCTTTAACGGAATAGGCGTAGTTCTGCACCACCAATTCATCCACCAGTCGGCGCACCGACCAGATCTCCCAGTCCTGCAGCCATTGGTTGTAGGCAAACCGAAAGGGGCCTGGCGAAAGGCTGATGCGGCCGTTGCCATTGCTCTTCTGCAGGGCGGCGCGCAACTCCACCAACAGCTCCGTTAATTTCTGGCGCCGCCAGGTCATCCAGCCGCGGTTGGTGTAGTCAGCGGGCGGCTCCAGGCCGGTTTCCTGGCGGTAGAGCGCTGTGGTGTAGGCGTCGTAGCCCAGGTCCACGGGCCAGGCGAAGTGGTCATCCAGCTGGATGCCATCCACCCGACAGCGTTCAACTATTTCAGTAATCAAGCCAATGAACCGTTGGCGCACGCCGGGATGGGCCGGGTTAAGCCAAACGCGCAGATCCTTGAGCGGCGACGTTTGCAGGTTGGCGCCATGCATGGCGTAGTAAGGGCTGCCGTCTTGCTTTTTCAGCACCCAGTCGGGGTTTTGTTTCACCACCGCCGCATCGCCCGGTTCCATCAGGCCGTACTCAAACCAAGGGATCACCTGCAGGCCGCGGCGATGGGCATCGCTGGTCATCCGGCACACGGGATCCAGGTCTGGGGCCCGCTGGGCCAGGGCTGGTTCCAGCGGCGCCCAGCGGGAGCGGTGGAAGGTGCTGCCGCGGCTCCACACATTGGGGTAAAGGGTGTTGAAGCCGGCATCGGCCAGCTCATTCACCGCCCGGTCAATGCGGTTGGCGTCGTAATAGAGCGGGCTGGGGCTGTTGGTGAGCCACACCCCCACCCGGTTGAAGGCCCCCCAGGCATTGGGGGCGTAGCCGCCGGCCAGCAGCGGCACCAGCAGGGCCGGCAGGCGCCGTTTGATCGCCAGTTTCCAACCGTTGGCAGGGGTTAAACGGCCCAGCTGAGAAATAAAACCCATCAGCGAAACATCGAGCTGACGGAGCTTTCCGCATGGATTCGCCAGATTGCTTCCCCCAGCATGTTTGCCACGGAAAGCACCTGCAATTGTGGAAAATGCAGCTCCTTGGCGATGGGAATGCTGTTGGTAACAAGCACCTCTTCAAACAGGCCCGGTTCCGAGAGCCGTTCGATCGCCGGCGGTGAAAACACCGCATGGGTGGCGCAGGCAATTACCCGATCTGCCCCCCGCTCCCGCAGCAGCCGCGCCCCCTGGCTGATCGTGCCGCCGGTGTCGATCATGTCGTCCACCAGGATCGCCGTTTTGCCCTTCACATCCCCAATCACCGTGAGACTTTGGGCCACGTTGTGGGCGGAACGGCGTTTATCAATGATCGCCAGGGGAGCGTCGTCCATGCGTTTGGCAAAGGCCCGGGCCCGGGCCACCCCGCCCACATCCGGGGACACCACCACCACTTCGCCCAGGTCGCGGGTGGCCAAGTAATCCACCAGCACCGGGGCCCCGTAGATGTGGTCGCAGGGAATATCGAAGTAACCCTGTACCTGGGCGGAGTGCAGGTCCATGGCCAGCACCCGGCTAACGCCAGCTTCCACTAGCAGGTTGGCCACCAGCTTGGCGGTGATTGATTCGCGGCCGGCGGTTTTGCGATCGGCCCGGGCATAGCCGTAGTAGGGCACCACGGCGGTGATTTGGCGGGCGGAGGCGCGACGGCAGGCATCCACCATGATCAGCAGCTCCATCAGGTGATCGTTCACCGGAGCGCAGGTGGGTTGCAGCAGGAACACATCACAGCCCCGGATTGATTCCTGGATTTGGATGTAGAGCTCGCCATCGGCAAAACGTTTACTTACCCGCGGGCCATCGGGAATGCCCAGATAGCTAGAAATTTCACTGGCGAGCGCTGGATTGGAATTGCCGCTGAATAGCCGGAGCCGCTGGCCATCGCCGGAGGGGAAAGTTTGGCTGATTCTTTCGGTGGCCACGAAACTGGTCACGGCACTCCGGGCAGCGGTCTCGAGATCCGATGGTAGAAGCGTGCCTGCTCCTCTGACCGCCATGGCTCCCTTCGTTTTTTGTGGTGCCCATGGCAACGGGGTGGTGCTGCCCCTCGCCCAGGCCTGGGCGCAGCAGGAACAGCTTGCCCTGCAGCTGCTCGATTCCACTGTCCCCCCAGAGGCCCAACTGCATGGCGCGGCCCAGGGCCTGCTGGTGGTGCCCGCCGCCGCCGAGCTGGTGGATTGGGTGGGGGCCCTTGCCGCCTGCCGCCTGCCCACGCTGCTGGCCCTGGCGGGGGGCGAGCGGCTTGGGGCGGAGGCGGCCTTGCACCAGGCCCTGCTGGCCCAGCGGCGGGTGCCCTTACTGGGATTGCTGCAGGTGGGTGGTGATTGGCAACCGCAGCAGCGGCGGCTTGAGGGTTTGCCCTGGCTGGGTTGCTGGCAGCCGGGGGACCGCGACGGCTTGCTGGCCCTACGGCCGCTGCTGGGGCACCGGCTGCGGCTGCTTGATCTGGCCTAGGGCTTAGCCCGCCAGTCTTGGCCCAGCAGCACCTGAACGCTGGCCCCCGGCTCCCGGGCCCCCCGCTGCAGTTCCCCCAGCCCCAGGGCCTTGCGCACGGCCAGGGCTTGCTTTAGGTCGCTGCCGTGGCGGATCAGGGTGCGGGGGATGGGCAGCTCCAGGGGGGTGGCGCTCAGCACCGGCGCCAGGCCGGCCCGTTCCAGCCGTTGGATCGCCGCATCACTGGCGGCTTCATGGGCCGGACCCAGGCTCGCTTCCACATGCACGGTGCCCTGGGCGGGGTCGGGGCGCTGGCCCTGGCGCCAGTGCTCCAGCAGCGCTTCAGCATTGCTTTGCTCCAGCCGCGGCGGGCCGGGGGGCGCCGTGAGCGGCAGGCGGCTCACCACAATCCGGTTTGGATCGCGCAGGCCCGCCGCCAGCAGGCTGAGTATTTCCCCCTGGGACAGGTTGGTGTCTAGCTGCTTTTGCAGCTTGCCCACCAGGCCCCCCAGGCCGGGGGCAACGCTGGCATCGGCCAGGCGCTCCGCCAATGGCATTAGCACTTGCTGTTGCCGTTGGCGCCGGCCGCCGTCGCCCAGGTCGGGCCCCTTAAAGCGCAGCAGCTGCTCCAGCTCCTGGCCCCCCAGCCATTGCTGGCCCGCCTGGAGGTTGATCTTGAGCTTGCCCGCCTTGTCTTGGTACCGCAGGGGGTTTTCGAGGGCCAAGGGCAGGCCGCCGATGGCCGCCACCGCTTGGCGGAGGCTGGCCCGGGGCAGCAACAGGTAGCGGTCGGGGGGTTGGGGATTGGCTTCCCCGCCCACCAGTTGACCCACCACCTCAGCGGTGAGGGCAACGCCCCCCAGCCGATGCAGGGCGGCCAGGGGCTGGAGCTGCCTTTGGCCAGGTATTTGCACGGCCAGTTCACTGGGCAGCTGCA
>JBDLTB010000037.1:0-38186 GCA_039799245.1 Cyanobacteriota bacterium | reverse complement strand
GAGGATTTAGTCGGTGGTGGTGATCGTGATTACGATGACCAGGTTATCGGCTTTAAGTTTTCTAAGGTTGCTACCGTGATTTAGTAGAATTCTGTGGTGTGTAACAAAGCCCCCAGGCAGGGCACCCTGGGGGCGACACAGGAATTAGCTTCACAGCCTTGATCCTGATCCAGGGGGATTACTAAATCCCCCTGCGTATCGCCACAGCAATGCCATGCCAAGGCCTGTGAAATACATCAGCAGGCCATAACTCGCCGCCGGTAGTGCCGCCAACGGCATGTTTAACATCAATGGTGAGGCGGCAATTGTGATTGCCAGGGATGCGCTTTTGATGCTGGCTCCAAAAGTTATTGCAGTTGTTGAGCCCCTTGGTAATTGCAATGCCCCTGCTAATGCCATCGTGCCTGCCATCGCAAGCAGGTTTAATTGCAGTCCAGCAATTCCTGATTCCCAGAAATATGGCACGATCTTTGCCCATTGTTGGCAAATCAATAGGGCAACCGTGAGCACCATCAGGGCCACGGCCAGTCGCAGTAGGGGCCGTTGCCAGCGGGTAGCCCACCCGGGTACCTGTTTCCGTAGCAGCACCCCAAGGCCCAGGGGCAACACTCGCATCAAGGCAATCTGTCCGATTGTGGGCAACAAAGGCAGGCTTAGATCCTTCGCCGTATCCATGAACATTCCCAGGGCGAGGTTCACAATTAGTGGAATTGTGAACACCGTGATCAGCCCCCCCAGGGGAGTGAGAAAGACCGATAGGGCCAGGTCACCGCGGGCTAACCACGTAAGCGCATTTGCCGCCGGCCCGCCTGGACAGGCGGCCAGGAGCACCAAACCCACTGCCACCGGTGGATCCAGCGCCCACCAGCGGCCCAGCAGCAGCGCTAAGGCGGGCAGCAAAAATAGCTGCGCCCCCAGGCCCCATGCCAAGGCCTTGGGTTTAGCCAGCAGCTGGTGGAAGTCCACAGGCTCCAGCTTGAGGGCAATTGCCAGCACCAGCAAAAACTGAATGAGGGGCAAGCCCAAGGCAAATAGCAGGCCAGTCTTCAGCATCGGGCAACGAACCGTTTCCCCATCCTCAATGATCCCAGCGCAGCTAGGTCTCTAAATTTCAATACTCGACTTACAAGCGGGTGATCGGACTCGAACCGACGACGTTCAGCTTGGGAAGCTGACATTCTACCACTGAATTACACCCGCATTCCTTCAATTTAGCAAAGAAAGGGCCCCGCCTGGGGGGGGCAGGGCCCAAGGCCACTACTTTTTCATGGTGGCGGCGGGTTCTTCCACGCACTCAACCTCGGCTAGGGCCTGCTGGCGGGCGGCGATCACCGGCTGGGCCTTGGTGCGCAGCTCCTGGGCGGCTTGCTCAAGGGTGAGCTTCTTCTGCTTGGCAACCTTTTCAACTTCCTTGTTGAAAGTTTTCAGTTGGTCACGCAGTTCCCGCACCCGGATTTTCTCGAGGGCCTTTTCTGATTTCTCGAGGCCATTGAGGGCAGTTACGAGGCTTTTTTGGGCTTTTTCGGCATCACCCACGGTGGAGGTGGCGGTAAGCGCCCCAACGGATTCCAGGGCATCGCCAACGGCGGCTAGTTGGTCACAAACGACCACTTCGGCTTTCTTCTCGGCTTTTTCAGGGTTCTGTTGGCAGGCCACGAGGCTGAGGGCCAACAGGCCGGTGCCGAAGAGCAGTGCAGGACGCATGGGGAAAAGGTCTGGCCGCCTAACGGTAGACAGACCCTTCCCCGCCGCAAGGGCCCCCGGCAATCAGCCCTGGAGCACCGCCGCCGCCGCCGCCACCCCGGCCCCCGGCTGGGCGGGGGGTCGGCCCAGTTCCACCATGGCGCCTTCGATGGCAGCCACGGCGGTGAGGATGTCGCGGTCGCACACAAAGCCCAGGTGGCCGATGCGGAACACCTTGCCCTTGAGATGGTCCTGGCCACCGGCCAGCAGGATGTCGTAGCGGTTTTTCACCACCTTGCGCACGGCCTCCGCATCGAGGCCCTCGGGGGCTACGGCAGTGATCGAAGGGCTGCCATGGCCAGGGGCCGCATAGAGCGGCAGGCCGATGGCTTGCATGGCGGCCTGGGTGGCCCGCTGCTGGCGGGAGTGGCGGGCAAAGATCGCCTCCAGCCCCTCCTTCTGCATGATTTCCAGGGCGGTTTCCAGGGCGAAATAGAGATTCACCGCTGGCGTGAAGGGGTTGCTGTCCTTGGCGGCGGTTTTGCGGTAGGGCCCCAGGTTCAAATAGAACTTCGGTAAATCCGAGTGTTCATGGGCCTTCCAGGCCCTTTCGCCCATGGCCACAAAGCCCAGGCCGGGGGGCATCATGTAGCCCTTCTGGGAGCCGGAGGCCACCACATCGAGCCCCCAGGCGTCCACCGGCACGGAGGTGGCCCCGAGGCTGGTTACCGCATCCACCACGATTAGGGCCTCCCCATGGGCCTTCACGTGGCGGTTGATCGTTTCCAGGTCGTTGATCACCCCGGTGGAGGTTTCCGAGTGGGTGATGATCACCGCCTTGATTTGTTTGCCGGTGTCGGCCTCAAGGGCGGCCCGGAAGGCCTCTGGATCTAGTGGTTGACCCCACTCGGCGGAGATCACCTGCACGTCAAGGCCATAGGCCTTTGCCACCTTCACCCAGCGCTCGCCAAACTTGCCGTTGTCGCCGCAGATCACCCGGTCGCCTTTGCTGAGCACATTGATGATTCCGGCCTCCATGGCGGCGGTGCCACTGCCGGCCAGCACCAGCACATTGCCCTTGGTTTGATGCAACCACTGCAACTGCTCGGTGGTGCGTTTCACGATCGCCTGAAACTCACCGCTGCGGTGGCCGATCGGATGCCGGGCCATGGCCAGCAGCACGCTTTCCGGCACGGGGGTGGGGCCGGGAATCATCAGTTGCAGTTTGTCTTTCATGCCGCAAGGCCGGGTGCGGTGCCCGGTGAGTGGATCATTAACCATAAAAAGCGATCGGCCCCCCCTTGGTAGAGCCCACTACTTTCACCCTGCCCGTATGGGTGGCGGTGGCCGCCCGGGGGGCCCTGCGCCAGCTGCGGGGGGAACCCTTTCAAGCCCAGGAAAGCCTCGAGCTGCTGGAGCCCCCAGGCCAGTGCCCGGTGCCGCTGGAAGAGGCGGCCCCCCTGGGCCCTGGCGAGGCCCTGGCGATTAGCCGCTGTGACCCGGGCCCCGGCCTAGACCTCACCCGCGGGCTGGCGGTGTGGGTGCGGGCCCGCTGGGGGGATGCCAGCGGGGAAGCCCCTGGTGATGCCAGCGCCCCTGGCCGTTGTTTCCAGCTGCGGGCGGGGGAGGGGGTAGGACGCCTGGGGCCCGGCGGCGACCCCTGCCTCTCCGACTATTGCCTGCGCCTGCTGCAGGTGAATCTCGCCCCGCTGGTGCCGCCCGATCGCCTGGTGGAGCTGGAGGTGCTCCTGCCCCAGGGGCGGGCCCTGGCAGAACGCACCAGCAATGCCGCCTTTGGGGTGGTGGAGGGCCTGGCTTTGATCGGCACCCAGGCCCAGGTGCAAACCAGCGCCGCCCCCGACCAGCTAGGGCGGGCCCTGGGGGAATTGCGGCGCCGGGCGGCCCTGCCAGGGGGCTGCCCAGAGCTGATCTTGGTGGTGGGTGAAAACGGCCTTGACCTGGCCGGCCGTTTTGGTTTGCCGGCGCCGCTGCTGCTCAAGGCGGGCAATTGGCTGGGGCCGTTGCTGGCGGCGGCCGGCGAATTGGGGGTGCAACGGCTGTTGCTGTGGGGTTACCACGGCAAATTGCTGAAGTTGGCGGGGGGGATCTTCCACACCCACCACCACCTGGCCGATGGCCGCGCCGAGCTGCTCACGGCCCTGGCGGCCCTGGAGGGGGTGGGGGGTGCGACCCTGGCGGCCCTGTTTGAGGCCCCCACGGTGGAGCAGGCCCTGCAGGATTTAGCCCTGGCCGATGCCGCCGCCGCCGAGCGCCTGCGCCAACGGCTAGTGCGCAGCATTGAGCAACGGGCGGCGGCCTACATCAAACGCACGGCGGGGGTGCAGTTGCAGCCGGGGGTGGCGCTTTTTAACCGCTCCCGGGAGCTTTGGGCCCTGGGGCCGGTGGGGGAACAGCTATGGAGGGAGCTGGCCCCGTAGGGTGGAGCCATTGCGCAGAAGCTGATGTCCGCTGCTCTGGCCGGCCTGGAGGGGGCGGAGGGGCGCCGCCCGGCCATCATCATCCTTGATTTTGGCTCCCAATACTCCGAACTGATTGCCCGTCGGATCAGGGAAACCGAGGTGTATTCGTTGGTGCTGGCCTACAGCACCAGCCTCGAACAGATTCGCGAGTTGGCGCCTAAGGGGATCATCCTCAGTGGCGGTCCCAGCTCCGTGTATGCGGCCGGGGCGCCCGTATGTGACCCAGGCCTCTGGGACCTGGGCATCCCCGTGCTCGGGGTTTGCTACGGCATGCAGTTGATGGTGCAGCAGCTGGGGGGTCGGGTGGAGGCCTCCGAGCGGGGCGAATACGGCAAGGCGCCGCTCTACGTAGACGACCCGATCGATCTGCTCACCAACGTCGATAACGGCGCCACGATGTGGATGAGCCATGGGGATTCAGTGGCGGCCTTGCCCGAAGGTTTCACGCGGCTGGCCCACACAGACAACACGCCCGAGGCGGCGGTGGCCCACCACGGCCGCAAGCTCTATGGGGTGCAGTTTCACCCGGAGGTGGTGCATTCCAGCGGCGGCATGGTGCTGATCCGCAATTTTGTGTACCACGTTTGTGGTTGTGAACCCGATTGGACCACCGATGTATTCATCGATGAGGCAATCGCCAAGGTGCGGGAGCAGGTGGGCGAAAAACGGGTGCTGCTGGCCCTCTCCGGTGGGGTTGATTCCTCCACCCTTGCCTTCCTGCTGCATCGGGCGATCGGTGATCAACTCACCTGCATGTTTATTGACCAGGGTTTCATGAGGAAGGGGGAACCGGAGTTCCTTACAGAGTTTTTCGACAAACGCTTCCACATCCGTGTTGAATATATCAATGCCCGCGAGCGGTTTCTGGCGAAGCTAAATGGCATCTCTGATCCGGAGGAGAAGCGTAAAATCATTGGCGCTGAATTCATCAGGGTTTTTGAGGAAGAAAGCAAGAAGTTGGGGCCCTTTGATTACCTCGCCCAGGGCACCTTGTACCCCGATGTGATTGAGTCGGCGGGCACCAACGTGGATCCCAAAACCGGCGAAAGGGTGGCGGTGAAGATCAAGAGCCACCACAACGTTGGGGGGCTACCGAAGGATCTGCAATTCAAGTTGGTGGAACCCCTGCGCCAGCTGTTCAAAGACGAGGTGCGCAAGGTGGGCCGCAACCTGGGCCTGCCCGAGGAGATCGTGCGCCGCCATCCCTTCCCCGGCCCCGGCCTGGCGATTCGCATCCTGGGCGAAGTGAGCAAAGAGAAGCTCAACATCCTGCGGGATGCCGATTTGATCGTGCGCGAGGAGGTGCGTGATGCCGGCCTCTACCACGACATCTGGCAGGCCTTTGCGGTGCTCTTGCCGGTGCGCAGCGTTGGCGTGATGGGGGATAAACGCACCTACGCCTACCCAATCGTGCTGCGCTGCGTGGGCAGTGAAGACGGCATGACCGCCGATTGGTCGCGGCTGCCCTACGAGCTGATGGAGCGGATTTCCAATCGGATCGTGAATGAGGTGGAGGGGGTGAACCGGGTCGTTTACGACATCACCAGTAAGCCGCCGGGAACGATCGAGTGGGAATAGGCCCCAGGGGGGCTGGAGCCCCCTTGCCAGGGCCGATACGATCGGGGCCCCTAGAGCGAGCAGTGAGCGCGTCTCTTCAGCAGGACCCCCAGTTGCAGCGCCGGCTGCAGCAAGACAGCATTCAGCTGGCTGGTAAGACCGTTTATCTCAACCCCTTTTTGTATTGGCGCCGTTTTGATGCCAATACCGACCGCTGGCTGCGGGAGCCCGGTCAGCTCGGGGAAGATCAGATTGAGAGCAATCGCTTCCGCTTCTACCCCGAGGTGGTTTGGGATGGCCTCAGCGAGGAGGAGCGGGCCACCAAGGACGGGGCCGTGGAGATGTTCCTCAAGAGCCTGGAGCTGATCAGCACCTTTAATCCCGAGCTCACCTCCGGCCAATTGCTCGAGCTCGAGCGCAAGATGGCTGTTACTAAGAAGCGGGCCTTCGAGCGCTGGGTTGATAAGTCTTTGCGCCGCCGTTCCCAGGCCCAAAAGGCGGAGAAGCGCCGCTTCTCGCGGGAACGCTGGCTGCGGGAGTGGCAGGAGTGGGCCCTGGATCCGGTAACCCGCAAGGCCCTGTTGCCCATGAGCGGTGTGCTGCTGCTCACGGCCTTTGGCGGTTGGTATGTGGGCTCCCAGGAGTTTTGCCGTCAGCTGATCCTTCAACCCGGCCTGCAGAAAATCCGCTGAGGCGGGGGGCCTGTGCCAGCCTTGGGGGAATGCTCCGTCCCCATGGCTGAACAGAACCCGATCAACCCCCTGCTTAGCCTGGGTCTTGAGGCCGCTGGGCGGTTGTGGCGGGAGGGGATGGGCCGTTGGCAGCCCCCCGCTGGGGAGGAGGTGGTTACCGTGCAGGTGAGTATCAATGAACCGGAGCCCCAGGCACCGAGCTCCAACCAAGAGGACCTGGCGGAACGGCTCAGCGGGATCTCCCAGCGATTGCGGCAGCTGGAGCAGCAGTTGCTGCCATGACGGCCTTCGGCGGACGGCGCCAGCAGCGGCGCACGGGCATGGCCCAGCAGCCGGCCTGGCTGTTGGCATTAATGGCCCTGCTATTGACGGCGATGGGCGGCCGCCTCGCCTGGTTGCAGTTGGGCCATGGGGCGGAGAACCGGATCCTGGCCGATGAAAACCGGGTGCGCCTGGTGCCCCGCACCCCCATGCGCGGGCGTCTGCTTGATCGTCGCGGCCGGGTGATGGCGGGCAACATGCTCACCTACAACCTCTACCTATTGCCCCGGGAGGTAAACGACAGCCGTTGGGCCCAGCTGCGGCCGCGGCTCAGCAGCTTGTTGCGCCTGCCGGAGCCCCTGCTCGATGGCCAGCGCCTCCATGGGGCCAACCCGGAGGGCTACCGCATCGAACTGGTGGCCGACCTTAAGCCCCACCAGGTGCTGCGGCTTAAGGAACAACTGCCCAGCCTGCCGGGGTTGCAGGTGGACCAGGACTATCGCCGCTCTTACCCCAACGGTGTCGTAGGGGCCCATGTGCTCGGTTACGCCAGCCCGATCACCGGGGAGGAATACAAGGCGCTGCAGGAGAAGGGCTATCGCATCCAAGACCGCATTGGTCGCATTGGCGTGGAGGCGGTGTACGAGCCCCACCTGCGGGGGGAATGGGGTGGCCAGCAGCTGGAGGTGAATGCCGTTGGTCAGGTGCAACGGGTGCTGGGGGAGAAGCAGGCCCGGGCGGGTAAGGATCTCACCCTTACCCTCGACCTAGACCTGCAGCGGGCAGCCGATGAGGCCCTAAGCACCGTGGCCAAGGGGGCGATTGTGGCCCTTGATCCGCGCACCGGGGCCGTGCGCGCCATGGCCAGTCGCCCCAATTTCAACCCCAATGTTTTTGCCAAGGGCATTACCACCGCCCAGTGGAGTGAGCTGAATCGGCCGGAGGCCCCACTATTGAATCGGGCTTTGCAGGGATTTCCGCCGGCCAGCACCTTCAAGATCGTGACCACCACGGCTGGCATTGAGTCGGGAAAGATGAATGCCCAATCGACTTTGCCCACCACTAGTTCTTTTTGCTATGCCGGCATGTGTTACGGCGACCATGGCAGCTTCGGGGAGATTCGCTTTCCCTTGGCCCTGGCGGTAAGTAGCAACAGTTTTTATTACCAGGTGGGGCTGAAGGTGGGGGAATCGGAGTTATTTAAGGCCGCCCGCCGCTATGGCTACGGCAGCTACACCGGCATTGAATTGAAGGCGGAGGAGTCGCCGGGCTTGTTGGGGGATGCGGCCTGGAAGAAGCAGGTGCTGAAGGAAGCCTGGACCCCGGTGGATACGATCACCTCCGCCATCGGCCAGGGGGCCCTGCAGGTGACACCCCTGCAGATGGCCCGGCTCTATGCCGCCGTGGCCAATGGGGGGTATCTGGTAACGCCCCACCTGGTGGAGGGGCCCCATGGGCGCAAGCCGCAGCTAATGGGCCTCAAGCCAGACACCCTGAAGATGCTCCACCAGGGTTTGCGCATGGCCGTAACCGAGGGCACCGCCAAGGTGCTCAACGACCCCAGCCTGCCGCCGGTGGCAGGTAAAACCGGCACCGGTGAGGACCCGCCGCGGCCAGACCACGCCTGGTTTGGTGGCTATGCCCCAGCCGATAAACCGCAGCTGGTGATCGTTGCCTTTGCTGAAAACAGCGGGGGTTATGGCGGCACCGTTTCAGCGCCGATGGTGAAGAAACTGATGGAGGTTTATTTCCACAAGGGCGCTAACGCACGCTGAGTTGGGGCAGCTCATGGCGCACCACCTGTTGGTAGTACTGGCGCAGTTGGGCGGTGGCCCCAGCCCAGCCCCAGCGTTCCGCCTCCTTACGGGCCTCAAGCCGCAGCTGATTGCGTTGTTCCAGGTTGCCCAGCAGCCGTTGGCTGGCGGCTGTGAAGCTGCTGGCGCCATCATCCATGCCATCGGGTTCGTAGAGACAGCCGTTTAGGCCATCGGTAACGATGTCTGGGATGCCGCCGCGGCGGGCGGCCACCACCGGACAACCGGCGGCCATGGCCTCCAGTAGCACCAGCCCTAGGGTTTCGGTGCTGGAGGGGAAGAGGAAGGCGTCGGCACTGGCGTAGGCCCCAGCCAATTCTTCGCCGCCCAGGTAGCCCACAAAGGTGGTGGCGCTGCCGGCAAAAACTTTTTCCAGCTGTTGGCGGTGGGGACCGTCGCCCACCAGGGCCAGCCGCGCCTGGGGCATGGCATCCAGCACCGGGCGGATCCGTTCGATCTGTTTTTCAGCGGAGAGCCGGCCCACGTAGAGCAGCAGGGCATTGCTGTCGCTTTGGCCCCCCAGGAGCCGCTGGCGCAGCTCGGGCCTGGCCCGGTCAGGGCGAAATAGCTCGGTGTCTACCCCCCGCTGCCAGAGGGCCGTGTGCTGGATGCCCCGCTCCCGCAGTTCCTCCACCATGGCGGTGGAGGTGCAGAGGTTGAGCTGGGCCTGGTTGTGGGCGGCCTTGAGCAATTCCCAGAGCAGCGGCTCCAGCATGCCCATGCCGTAGTGCTCCAGGTATTTGGGCAGGTGGGTGTGGTAACTAGCCACCAGGGGCAGTTCCCGGGTTTTGGCCAGCCAGATGCCGCCCAGGCCGAGTACGGCCGGGTTCACCACATGCACCAGATCCGGTTGGAATTGGTCGAGGGCGTCCGACACCGCGGGGCGCGGGAGGGCCAGCTTTAGTTCGGGATACAGCGGCAGCGGGAGGGCGGGCACCCCCACGATCTCGGCCCCGGCGAAATGGGAGGGGGCCCCCTCCGGACAAAACACCATCACCTGGTCGCCGGCGGCTACCAGCTGCTCCACGGTGCGGGTAAGCCGGGTAACGATGCCGTCCACCTTCGGCAGGAAGGTTTCGGTAAAAAAGGCGATTTTCAATGGCGTCAGCCTGCCGCCACTGCCTTGGCCTGGGCTTGGGTCCAGGCGGAAACACAGGGAATGCGGCGCCGGTCACAACGGTCGGCAAAGCGCCGGGCCACATCCACCACTTCCGACAACAAGCCATCGTCGAGGGTGGTGGGTTTGAGGCCCAGGTCAATCAAACATCGGTTGTCCACGATTAGATCGTTTTCAATCGCCTCCTTGCGGGGGTTGGGCAGGAAATTGATCTCGGCACCGGTTACCGCCGCCACCTTTTCGGCCAGGTCCTTCACCCGATGGCTTTCGGTCATCTGGTTAAAGATCTTTACCTTGTCGGTGGCGGTAGGTGGATTTTCGATCGCCAGCTGCACGCACTTCACCGAATCACGGATGTGAATGAAGGCGCGGGTTTGGCCCCCGGTGCCGTGGACGCTGAGGGGATAACCAATCGCCGCCTGCATCAGGAAGCGGTTGAGCACGGTGCCGTAATCGCCGTCGTAATCAAAGCGATTCGAGAGGCGGGGGTCCCGGTCGGTTAGGTCGGTGTTGGTGCCCCACACAATCCCCTGGTGGAGATCGGTGATTCGAATCGAATCGTTTTTGTTGTAGTAGAAGAAAAGCAGCTGATCCAGCGTCTTCGTCATGTGATAGACGCTGCCGGGATCGGTGGGGTGGAGGATATTTTCCCGGAAACGGGTGCCATCGGGCTGGGGCACCTCCACCGTGAGGTAACCCTCGGGGATCGTGGCGCCGCGGTGGGAGCCATAGCCATAAACCCCCATGGTGCCCAGGTGCACGATGTGGATGTCTAGGCCGCTCTCAACGATGGCGCAGAGCAGGTTGTGGGTGCCGTTGACGTTGTTATCAACGGTGTAACGCTTGTTGCGCGACGACTTCATCGAATAGGGCGCCGCCCGTTGTTCGGCGAAATGGACCACGGCCCCTGGCTGTTCACTGCGCAATAGGGCCAGCAGCTGGTCGTAATCATGGGCAATGTCCATGGCAACAAAGCGCATGGCTCGGCCGCCGGTTTGTTCCCACACCTCTAGGCGGTCGCCGATGCTGGCGATCGGGGTGAGCGATTCAACCCCTAGTTCCAGGTCGATCTTGCGGCGGCTGAGGTTGTCGACCACCACCACGTCGTGGCCGTTTTCAGCGAGGTTCACGGCACAGGGCCAGCCACAGAAGCCGTCACCACCGAGTACCAGGACCTTCACGACTGTCTCCTGTCGATTGGAGCAATGCTCCATCGAGGCAAGCTACTACAGGGATCCGGCGGCTTAGCTGATGCGAATCGCCACGGCCACCATGGCCACCACCACCCCTACCCCCACACCGATCCACAGCAGGCGGCCACTGGTGGCACCGGCGCTAGGGGGATCCACGTAGCGCATGCGAGGTTCGGTGGCGAAGGCGTTGAGGCGACCGCCGTCTTCTTGTGTGACTGCCATGGGCTTTTTCCCCTTTGGTTTGACCCTATGGATTTATGGCGCCTTTGGGGGGAGCTCTTAAAAAGCCGCAATGGCCCAGGGGCGGAGGCGCTAGCTGCCCACCCGCCCCTGGGCGGGGGAACTGGCGGCCGCCTCGGGCCGGCGCCCCATGGGCTGGGCCTGGAAGGCCCAGCGACCGGCCTGGGTGGCCAAGGCCATGGCCTTGGCCATGCTGGGCGGCTGGCCGCTTAGGGCGATGGCACTGTTGATCAAGAGGGCATCGGCGCCGGCCTCCATGGCCAGGGCGGCATCACTGGGCACGCCGATGCCGGCATCCACCACCACGGGCACTTGGGCGGCTTCGATGATTAGGCGAATATTTGAGAGGTTGCCTAGCCCCTGGCCGCTGCCGATGGGTGAGGCCAGGGGCATCACCGTGGCGCAACCCACTTGCTCCAGCCGTTGGGCCAGCACTGGGTCGGCATTGATGTAGGGCAGCACTGCAAAGCCCTCCTTCACCAGCAGCTCAGCGGCCTCCAGGGTGCCGATCGGATCTGGCAGCAGGTGGGGGCCGGGGGGGATCACCTCCAGTTTTACGAAGTTGTTGTCGGGCTGGCCGGCCAGCTTGGCCAGCTCCCGCCCCAGCCGGGCCACCCGAATTGCCTCTTCGGCCGTGGCACAGCCGGCGGTGTTGGGCAGCATCCAGATCCGGCGCCAGTCGATCGCCTCGAGCAAACCTTCATGGCCTGGGGCCTTGCTCTGAACCCGGCGCACCGCCACGGTGACGATTTCGCAGCCGCTGGCTTCGATGCTTTGCTGCAGGCTCGTGAGGTTGGGGTACTTACCAGTGCCGGTCATTAGCCGGCTATGGAAGCGCCGGCCGGCGATCACGAGGGCGTCTTCCTGGGCCATGGGGTGAGCGATCTGCATTCGAACGGATAAGAAGCTGGCGTTAATCGCCCGTGGCTCGGGCGCAAGCCCTTTAGTTTGAGGCTAGAAAATCCTTTGGCCATGCCGCTGCTGCTGACGCCGCCCCTGCCGCCGTCGCCATTGCCATTATTGGCGGTAACCCCGGGATCGTTTATCCCCTTCCAAACCCCAACGCCCGGCAGCCTTGGTCCCTTGAATGTGGAACCGCTGGAGCCGATCAATGCCGATCGGATTCAGGTGGATAGTTTTGATCCAGAGGCCCGGGCCCGGCTGCTGGCTGAGCAAATGCCCCGGCTCTGGCGGGGGGCCCTCAGCACCCCTGGCTCCTTAAACACCATGCCAGCTGAACTGGTGGTGACCCGTTTGGTGGCCCTTGGCCAGATGCTCGATCTTGCTGGTTCCCTTTCCCTAGGGGGCACAACGGTGCCGGTGCAAGCCAATATCAATGCCGAGAGTGACCAGCTAGATCTATTGCTGCTGGGCGACAACCTGCCGGCCGGCCTAGAGCCCGGCGGCGGCTTTCAGGGGCTGGAGATGTTGCGCTTGAGCAGCTGGGAGGGACCCCGCCTCACCAGTGCCGGCGCCATCCTCGAATTGGCCCCCGCCAGTAGGCCAGCGGCGGTGGCGCCCCCGGTGCGGGGCCTCTGGTAGGTGGATTGTTAGGTGGAATGTTGGCTCAGCCCTCTGGGCTGAGCAGCTTGAGGCGGCGGCCGGCGGTGCGGTTATTGGGCTCGAGCTTGATTACCTGGCGATAAAGCTCCACGGCCTCCTCCTGCTTCAGCTGCTTTTCTAGGGAGTAGGCCAAATTGTTTAACGCCACCGGGTAATCGGGCTTAGCCCTCAGGGCAATGCGGTAGTGGCGCACAGCTTCAGCGTGGTTCTGCTGGGCAGCCAGGGAGAAACCCAGGGCGTTTTGGATCAGGGCCTGGGCTTCTGGGGGTTCCTGGTCGGCTTGCTTAATCGCCCGTTTGAGGGTGGCCACCGCCTGGCCATAGAGGCGTTTATTCAGTTGCACTGAACCCAGTTCATAAAGACTGGCGCTATCTGTGCCAGGGCCAGTGCAGTCGCGTTCAAGGCTGGCAAGACGGATTTCGTCTTGGCGCACTCGCCACACCTGACGGCCCACCACCACAGCCACAATGCCGAGAAGCAATATCAGCCCCAGCAGGTAGGCCTGGGGCAAGCTGATGTCCATGGGACCTTGCTGGCCCCTCAGGCCTTGGCGGCGCCAACCACCGTCTCGAACCCTTGGGGATCAAGAATGGCGAGTTGGGCCAGCATCTTGCGGTTGATCTTTACTTCAGCCTTTTTGAGGCCCCCCATCAGGCGGCTGTAGCTGAGACCGTTGATCCGGGCGGCGGCGTTGATCCGGGCAATCCAGAGGCGACGGAAATCACGCTTGCGGCGACGGCGGTCCCGGTAGGCATTGCATAGGGCCTTCATCACCCGCTGGTTGGCCGTGCGGAAGAGGGTGCCATTGCCGCCCCGGAAACCCCGGGCCAGGCGAAGGATCTTGTTACGACGTTTGCGGGCTACGTTGCCCCTCTTAACGCGGGCCATGGGTCAAGTACGAACAGAGAGAATTTTCAATGGGGTTGGGGCCGGGGCCGCAACTCAGGCGTAGGGGAGCATGAGGCTCACGTTGTCGTGGTCCCGGTCATCAACCACGGCCATGGTGCCCAGGTGGCGCTTCCTTTTGGGGCTCTTATGGTCGAGCAAGTGGTTGTGGAAGGCATGGCGGCGCATGAACTTGCCACCGCCCGTGATCCGGAAGCGCTTGGCGGCAGCTCGGCGGGTCTTGAGCTTCGGCATTTCTTACGCCCTGCGCACAAACAACCAAAGTACGACCTCACCTCCCCATTCGCCAAGCCCCATGGTGCCGTTTCTGACCGTCCCCCTTCGGGGGCTGCTGCTGGGGCTAGTGCTGGTAGGGGGCTGTCGCCAAACCACCAGCGCCGGTGACCTGCCCCTGCACTGGCCCAGCCAGCCAGCACCGCCCCTGCGGGGCGCTAATCCCCAGGTTTGGGTGGCCCTCGCCGATCGGTTGCCGGGGCCTGCTGCCGGGGCCGGCACCCCGGAGTTAAATCTGGAATTGCGCGCCGCCACGGGGCGGCTGCGGCTGCGGGATGGGGCAGGGCTTGATAAACAGTCCGATCGCTTCGAGATCCGTTGGCTGCGGGAGCCACTGCCCCAGCCATTTGTGCTTGAACGGCAGGTGATCGGCCCCTTCCCTTCCTATGAATCCGCCGCTGAACAGGCGCGGCTTTGGCGGTTGAAGGGGGCTAGCCCCGTGCTAGCCCGGCCCGGGGAATGGGAGGTTTGGGCCCCCCTGGCCAGTCCGCCCCCCGATGGGCCGGTGCGCCAGGAACGCCAGGAGCACCAGCAGCGCTGGCGGCCGGCCCTAGTTAGCAAGGAGGCCGCTGCCCCCCTGCCCCTCCAGGGGCCGGTGCGCCTCGAGGCCCCAGGCGGTTTGCTATGGCAAGGGGTTCGTTATCCCGGCCCCTTTCGGCTCCAGGCTGATGCCTACGGCAGTTGGACCCTGGTGGAACAGCTGCCCATGGAGACCTATCTCGCGGGGGTGGTGCCCCATGAGATCGGCGCCGGTGCCCCGCCGGCGGCCCTGGGGGCCCAGGCGGTGCTGGCCCGCACCTGGGCCGTGGCCAACCAGCGGCGCTTCCAGGTGGATGGCTACCACCTTTGTGCTGACACCCAATGCCAGGTGTATAGCAATCCCACCCAGCTGGGCAGCGAGTTGCGGGGCGCCCTGCAGCGCTCGGCTGGCCAGGTGCTCACCTGGAAGGGGGAGCCGGTGGCGGGGGTTTACAGCGCCAGCAATGGCGGGGTGGCGGCCGGCTTTGAGGAGGGCTGGCGGGGCCAGGCGCTGCCCTACCTGCGGGCCTTTGTGGATGGCCCCCCGGCCCAGCAAAAGCGTTTCCCCCTGCCCCTGGCTGGAGAGGCCGCCCTGGGGAAGTTGCTTAGGGAGGGAGCAGAGCTCTATGGCCAGGGGCATCCCCGCTATCGCTGGCAGCGGCGCCTTAGGGCGGCGGAGCTCACGGCCCTCACGGCCCCAGAGGCGATTGGGCCAATCAAGGATTTAGTGGTGGCCCAACGGGGCCCCAGCGGCCGGGTGCAGGAACTGGTGTTGGTGGGGGCCGCTGGCGAGCTGCGTTTGCAGCGGGATCAGATCCGCCGACGCCTGCGGATGCTGCCAAGCACCTTGTTTTTGCTGGCGCCGGAGGGGCCGGGGGTTTGGTTGCTGGAGGGGGGTGGCTTTGGCCATGGGGCCGGCCTTTCCCAGGCGGGGGCCATCGACCTGGCCCAGCGGGGCTGGGGCAGTGATCGGATCCTGCAGCATTACTTCCCCGGCTCTAGCCTCCGGCCCCTGAAAACACTTCAGCCCCAAGGATCCCCTTAAAGTCTGGCTCACTGCTTGAGGTGCCATGGCTGTGGGCGATTCAGCTGCCTGTGAATCGCTTGCTGCCGACCTCCATGGCTGGGCAGAGGGGCGCCGGCGCAAGGCCTTTCTGTTTTTGGTCGCCTGCCTTGGGGCTGGAGCGGCCCCCCATTGGCTGGGGCCGCTCCGGGGGCTGATGCCGGCCCTGGGCTGTGCCCTGCTGCTCGGTGGCTACAGCCTGCACACCCTGCTGGCGGCCAGGGATTTGACCCCTGACCCCCCTGGGGAATTGCCCCCTGGGGAGCTGCCGCGGGTGGATGTATTGGTGGCGGCCCGCGATGAGGAAACGGTGATTGGTCGGCTGGTGGAGTCTGTGGCGGCCCTCGACTATCCCCAGGATCGGGTCAGCCTCTGGGTGATGGATGACGGCAGCCTGGACCGCACCCCCCAAATTCTTGAAAACTTGGCCGCCAGCCATCGCTTTTTGCAGGTGCGTCGCCGGCCCCGGGATTCTGGCGGTGGTAAATCCGCGGCCTTAAATGCCCTGTTGCCCCAGTTGAAGGGTGACTGGTTGTTGGTGCTTGATGCCGATGCCAGCTTGGGGCCAGATCTGCTGCAACGGCTGCAACCGCAGTTGCGATCTTCCCATTGGGGTGCCCTGCAGTTGCGTAAGGCGGTGGTCCACGCCGGCGCCAATCTGCTTACCCGGGCCCAGGCCCTGGAGATGGCCTTTGATGCGCAGATGCAGGAGGGGCGCATAGTTCGCGGCGGCATCGGTGAATTGCGGGGTAACGGGCAGTTCTTGCGCCGCCAGGTGTTGCAAGCCTGTGGTGGTTTCAATGAAGAAACTGTTACCGATGACCTGGATCTGAGCTTTCGCTTGCTCTTGGGGGGATATCCGATCGCGCTGGTTTGGAATCCGCCGGTGCAGGAGGAGCCCGTAACCCGTTGGCCGGCCCTGCTGCGCCAGCGCCAGCGCTGGGCGGAGGGGGGCCTACAGCGTTTCTTTGATTACTGGCCGGCCCTGCTTTCAGACCGGCTCAGCCGCCGCCAGCAGCTTGATCTGATCGTCTTTTTTCTGATCCAATACGTGTTGCCTGTGGCCACCGTGGGTGATTTATTGGCGGCCCTGGGTTGGCGCCATTGGCCCTTGCTCTGGCCCCTCTCAATCTCCACCCTCACCCTCAGTGCCCTGGCCCTGGGCCTGGCCGGGCGGCGCTTGAGTGATGGTCCCCCCTTGCCCGAGAGTTCTGGCTTGCATCTGTTGCTGGCAAATACCTATCTATTGCATTGGTTCTTGGTAATTCCTTGGGTGAGTTTCAAAATGGCCACCCGGCCTAAGCGCTTGGTGTGGGCCAAAACTAGCCATGGGGGGCTGCCGGTAACCAGTTGAAAAAGCCCGTGCCATGGGGGGCTTTGGCCTGGCTAAGTGCTGGGCAATACTTCATTGTGCAGCTGCTGGTGGCCAGGCTTTGGCCCGTGCCCTACAGCTTCACCCGCAACTTCATTAGCGACCTAGGCAATACCAGCTGCGGTTGGTCTACAAAACATGCCCAGCTTTGGATTTGTTCTCCGGCCCACCACTGGATGAATGCCAGTTTTGTGCTTTTGGGTATAACCACAGCCGCTGGGGCTCTGTTGTTACGTAAGCAATTACTTCCCAATAGGCTTGGCCTGCTAAGTACGGCTGCTTTTGTGGCCTCAGCCCTGGGCATTGCCATGGTGGGCTTGAATCCAGAGAATCTTGCTGGCAGCCGCCATATAGCCGGTGCTTACCTTGATTGTTATGGTTCAGTTATGGCCATTGGGTTGTTTGGTTTCTCTCTTAAGCAGCAGCGACGTTTGCCTGGGCTGGCAAATTTTAGTTTAGTTTCTGCCGGCTTTATTCTTTTAACCAGCATGGTTTATTTGGTTAACTATTATTTTCATGTTGGCTCTTTGTTGGAGCTGGGTCTTGGGGAAGGGGGTTCTGAAAAGTTAAATAATTATCCCATTTATCTTTGGCAAATCAGTGTTGGTCTTTTCTTGTTAAGGCGCTAAGGAGGTTAGTTAACGCGCTGCTTGTGATGCTCTGGTTTAGGTATTTCGCTTGAAATGCTTTATTTGAAAAGAATTGCTTGATCGAAATTCGAAATAGATAATAGATATGTAGTATAAATTATATGGCATTCAGGTGAGGGGCTAATGGCCGTGCAGCGTTTCCTGTGGTCTGGGGCTGGCCTAATTGTGGCGGGGCTGGCAGGGGTGATTGGCTTTGCTGAATTCAAAACCTGGCAACTGCAGCACGCCCCCCAGCAGGCCGTTTTCCTGGCGGGTGTGATTCCATCCCAGAGGCCAGAGGGTTTTTATGCGGGATCGGTGCCGGGGTTGCAAGGTTCCCCTTGGCAGGGGAAGCGGTTCGATGCGCCCCACTCGGCCGGGGTGAATATTTTTCAGTCCAAAGGTATAGCCACGGCCCAGTACCCCTTCCGCACCTCGGTGGCCCCGGGGGAGCTGGACCCCCAGCGGCAGGTGTTCCGAATTGATTACAACAACCCGCAAAACCCCTGGTGGGTACGTTTGTTTTTAGATGAGGTGGTGGAGGTAAAGCCGAATCTGTGGCTGGGTAAGTTGAGCCTGCAGATTATTCCTGGCCATCCCTTTGGTTTGCTCTTCTTTGAACTAAAGAAAGATTCATTTCGGTATGTGAAGTTGCCGATCTATCAAGTCCCTGGTCCGTAGCTTTCCAAGTAGGTGATTGCTAGATTTAATCTGTTGACTACCTCTAGCTGGTTTCACCCTTGGATAAGCTTTTTTCCTGGCGAACTGCGCTAACCGTATATGTAGGTTTGATTGTACTTGATGTTTGGATGCTTTGGGTTACTCCCACCCTGAGCCCTTGGCATTGGGTGGGATTCGCCGGTTTTGTGATCATGCCCTTGGCGCTTGTGGCCATGCGGCGCACCGGCGACCATCAAAACACGGCAATTACCCAGGTTCATTTGGCTTTTATGGGTTTTGCTGGCTATGCCAACACAATCTTTATACCATCCATTAAAGAATTTTACTACACCAATACCTGGGGCGTTGGTAATTACTACGTGCCATCGCGCACAGTGTATCCCTTCGGTATTCCTCTGAATAGTGAAGTGATAGTCACTTCCCATGCGTCAAGTGCGATTTTGCTTGCCTCGTTGATAACTTTTCAATGGATCGTGATGCTGCGCAAGCGGCGCTCGCCAGAAACAATTAAATTGCATAAATCTATTGGCATATTTACGGCCGCTGTGGTGTTGCCGATTATGGCCATCACCGGAATCCTCAGTTCGATTTATGTTTTGCGTACTCCTTTTAATCAGGTAACCTATGGGGCATTGCCTATAATCATTGTTATTTGCCTGATTTCTTCGATCCGCAGTGCTATTGCTGGCAAATTTGTTGAGCATGTTGATTCTGCCTACGCGGCCTTTATTGTGCTTTGCTCGGCGGCTCTTTATCGTTTTGCTTGTTTATTTATATGGCTGGCGCGAGGGGTTTATACCACTCCCACCCAGGCGCCCGTAGACGGGGCGGCGATCATTACCTATTTCATGTTAATTATTTTCCTTGTGGTTCCCTTTGCGATAATCGGCCGGCTTAAGCAGAATCTTTTCCCGATCCTAGCCCTGGCTTCAGTGCTAGTTTGCTCCATGATCTTTGTGCCTTGGCAGTTCTTTGGGGCTCCAACAACCGCCCCTTTCTGGCTTCATATGTCACTCTTTTAAGTGGGTCTTTTAGATGGGCTTTTGCTTTTAGGGGTCGTCTCTATTGGGCTGCATTGATCTTTATTAATTCATATCGGTCTGTTCTTCATCTTCTGCGCTGATCACTTCGCCGTTAAAAAACTCTGCCAGCCTTTGGGCTTGTACCTGCAAGCCATTGCTTGTTTGATGGGGAATTAATTGGCCAATGCTGGCTGGAGTGGTGTTGGTGGGGTTGGAGGTTTCAGTGCTGGCGGCTGGGGGGGCAGTAAGCATCGTCCCTGGTTGCGGTGCAGCCGGTGCTGGAGCTGGAGTTGGGCTGGCTGCCATTGGGGTTGCCAAGGTCCCCGCAGGACTTGCTGGCGCAGCAGCTGTTTGAGAACTGCTTTGTGGAGAAGTAGTTGTGGGGGCAATGGTTGTGGCGGGATTTGGCTTAGCCGCTGCTGGTGGTTGCTTGGCATCCGCCTGATGGATAGTTGCGGTGCCGGTTTCCAGCACCACCTGACGGTGTTGGCCCAGGGCCCGTTCGGCCGCCTGTTCCAACAGGGGCAGTCGGCTTTGCACCATTGCCACCCAATTGGGGGCCACCCGCACCACGGCCCGTTGGCCATCGAGGCGCACCAGTTCCCCCTGCTGGGAGAGCAACATGCGGGTGGAAGGTAGTTCGAGGCTGGCCAGGATCTGTTGCCAAAGTTCGGCCAGATTGGCGCCGGCGTCGGCGCCGGCCGCTGGGGGGGGGCTAGGGGCTGGGCCGGCACTGGAAGTTGGGCCGATTGTTGAGATCGAATTGGTGGTTTGAGGGGGGTCTGAACGGCTTCTGGCTGGGGGATTTGCTGCATCATTGGCAATTACCCCTGGGTTCGCTGCGGCCCTTGCATTTGGCACTAACCCTGGGTTCGCTGCGGCCCTTGTATTCGCAACTATTCCTGGATTTGGCTCTGCCCGAGGCACCGCTACGGCGGGGGAGGTGCTGGTGCCTGGGGAGACTTTTGTTATGGACGGATTGGCGTTCTGTACGGCCTGTACAGGTTCCGCCAGGAGCCCCAGCAGTAATACCTCCAGCCACAGCCGCGGCTGGGCGCTTTGGCGCAACTGCCCCTCGCTGCCCCGCAACTGCTGTTGCCAGCGCAGCAATTTCTCCCGCCCCAACCCCTGGGCCAGGGGGGGTAGGGCGTCGCGGCTGGCGGGGGAAAAGCCAGTGAGTTCCAATTGGTTGGGCGCCACCAGGGCCAGGCAGAGGTCGCGCAGCAACCCCGCCAACCCCTGCAGCACCGAGGAGGGTTCCCGACCCCGGTCGAGCAGCTCCCGGCAACCCTGCAGTAGGGCCAAGGGGTCTGCGGCCACTAGAGCTTGGGCCAACTGCAGTAATTCCTGTTCCGGCACCGCCCCCAGCAATTCCCACACCGCCTCTGGCTCCACCGGCGGTGGCAGCAGGCTGAGCTGATCCAGCAGGCTTTCGGCATCCCGCAGGCCCCCCTGGGCCAACTGGGCCACCAGGTGCAAGGCAGCGGCACTGATCTCGATGTTTTCCTCGCCGGCAATCCAGCTGAGGTGACCCTCCAGGGCCCCCATCGGAATGCGCCGGAAATCAAAGCGCTGGCAACGGCTCAGGATTGTGGGCAGCACCCGCTGGGGATCGGTGGTGGCCAGCACAAACACCACATGGGGGGGTGGTTCCTCCAGGGTTTTAAGCAGGGCGTTGAAGGCCGCGGTGGAGAGCATGTGGCATTCGTCCACCACATACACCTTCCAGCGGGCCTGCACCGGCGCAAAGCGGGAGCGTTCGATCAGGTCGCGGATGTTGTCTACGCCGGTGTTGGAGGCGGCGTCGATTTCGATCACATCTAGGGCAGCCCCGGCACTGATCGAGCGGCATAGCTCACATTTGCCGCAGGGTTCCGGGGTGGGCCCCTCGCTACTCAAACAATTGAGCGAACGGGCGAGGATCCGGGCACTGGAGGTTTTGCCGGTACCCCGAGGGCCGGTGAATAGATAAGCCGGGGCAATGCGATCCCTGCGCAGGGCATTGCTAAGCGTGGCGGCGATGGCCTCTTGGCCCACAAGCTGGTCAAACCGCTGGGGTCTGTACTTGTGGTGAAGGGGTTCGTAGGCCATGGGCCGAGGCTACTCAGACCTGGGGGCCTCCCCCAGCAGCCGCTGCAGCCGCCCCTCCAATTCCTGCACCGCCGCCAGCTGATCCGCCAGGGTTTGGGCGGCCAGCCGGTGGGGGCTCCTTTGCTCCAGCGCCCTTTGGGCCAGTTGATCTTTGCCCTCCCGCACGGCGTCGGCCGCCGCCTTCCACCAGCTTTCCGTTTGCTGTAGTTCCCGCTCCAGCCGTGCCTGGAGCCTTTGGCGGAGGGCTTCCAGTTCCGCCAGGCTGCGTTTGGCCAGCCCCAGCCCCCTGGTCACGGTGAGACCTTGCTGCAACAGCACCCGCACCACGGCTAGGGCCGCGGCTGGCAACAGTTGCCCCAGGGCCAGGGCGCCTAGGGCGCCACTACCTAGGGCCTGTTCCACCTGGCCGCTGCGGTGCTTGCCGGTTTTGCACCACACGGCGAAGTGTTCGCAGTTGTTAAACAGCAGGTTGTAGCGCTGTTCGCCGATGCGGCCCATGGCCCGCCGCAGGGTTTGGCCGGGGGCATCGGCCTGGGGATAGGTCACCACCAGGGGCTGTTCGCCGCGGCAAAACTCCAGCAGCGGGCTGCGCAGGATTTCCTGGCCCTCCAGGTAATGGGCCACGGTGCCATCGCCCAGGTCGATGCCGTGGTGCATGAATAGGCCGTGGCGCCTGGGCACCTGTAGGTGGTCGGCCGTGGCCATGGCCTCAGGCGGTTTCCTGTTGTTCGAGGCTGGTGGGGTGCGCTAACACCTTGGGGCCGTGGCGTTCCTCCACCAGCTCCTGGGTAACCACAAACTTGTGCACGTCATCGCGGTTTGGCAGGTCGTACATCAGGTCGAGCATTAGTTCCTCAACGATGCCGCGCAGGGCCCGGGCGCCGGTCTTGCGGCGGTGGGCCTCCCGGGCAATGGCCCGCACGGCCTCCGGTTGGAATTCCAGCCGCACGCTGTCCATCGACAGCAGGGTTTGGAATTGTTTGATCAGGGCATCGCGCGGTTCGGTGAGGATCGCTTCGAGGGCGTCCTCATCGAGGGGTTCAAGCACGGCGCTCACCGGCATGCGGCCGATGAATTCTGGGATCAGGCCGTAGCGCACCAGGTCGTCGGCCTCCAGGTGGCGGAGGGCATGGATGTTTTCCAGTTCTTTGTTACGGGCCCGGCCGCGGCTGTCGGCCTGCACGAAGCCGATGGAATTGCGGCCCAGGCGTTTCTGGATGATGTCTTCCAGGCCCACGAAGGCGCCGCCGCAGATAAACAAAATCTGGCTGGTGTCGATCTGGATGCAGTCTTGGTAGGGGTGCTTGCGGCCCCCCTGGGGGGGCACGTTGGCCACGGTGCCCTCCAGCAGCTTGAGCAGCGCCTGCTGCACCCCCTCCCCCGACACATCCCGGGTGATGGAGGGGTTTTCGCTCTTGCGGGCGATCTTGTCGATTTCATCGATGTAGATGATGCCGCGCTGGGCCTGCTCCACATCCATGTCGGCTTTTTGCAGCAGCCGCAACAGGATGTTTTCCACGTCTTCCCCCACATAACCGGCTTCGGTGAGGGTGGTGGCATCGGCCACGGCGAAGGGCACCGCCAGCAGCTCGGCCAGGGTTTGGGCCAGGAGGGTTTTGCCGCAGCCGGTGGGGCCGATTAGAAGGATGTTCGACTTATGCAAACGGGTGGCGTTTTCGTCGTGTTCCCCCTTGCCGTCCCCCTGCCAGGCCAGGCGTTTGTAGTGGTTGTAAACGGCCACCGCCAGTACTTTTTTGGCCTCGTTTTGGCCCACCACCTGGTGGTCTAGGAAGGTTTTGATCTCCTGGGGTTTGGGGATGGTGGCCAGGGTGGGGGCTGGCTTAGGCGCCTTTTTAGGGGGGGTTGCCTTGCGGCTAGTTTCGCCGGCCCCTCGGCCGCCGCCGCCATGGCCTTCAACGAGTTCCTCGTCGAGGATCTCGTTACACAGATCAATGCACTCATCGCAGATGTAGACCCCTGGCCCTGCGATCAGCTTGCGCACCTGTTCCTGGGACTTGCCGCAGAACGAGCACTTCAGGTGGGCATCGAATTTGGCCATCGCCTGTTGCGGGGTGCCTCAATGTCAAGGATCGGCCGTAAAAGCCTTTCCGTCACCCCCCACTAGGGGGGGTTGGTGGATTGTCAGTCGCGTACGACACGATCAATCAAACCGTAGGCCACTGCTTCGTCTGGCGAGAGAAAGTAGTCGCGGTCTGTGTCTTCAGCCACTTTCTCCAGGGATTGGCCGGTGTGCTGGGCCATCAAACCGTTGAGGGTGTCCTTCAAATAAAGAATTTCTTTTGCCTGAATTTCAATGTCTACGGCCTGGCCCTGGGCTCCACCCATGGGCTGGTGAATCATGATCCGAGCATTGGGCAGGGCCAAGCGCTTGCCTTTGGCGCCACCACACAGCAGAAAAGCACCCATGCTGGCGGCCAGGCCATAGCAAATGGTCACCACATTTGGGGTTACCTGCTGCATGGTGTCGTAGATGGCTAGCCCTGCAGTAACGGATCCCCCCGGGGAATTCACGTAGATCTGAATGTCCTTTTCGGGGTCTTCAGCCTCGAGAAATAGCAGTTGGGCCACGATTGCGTCGGCTACGCCATCGTCGATGCCGGTGCCCAAAAAGATGATCCGTTCCCGCAGTAGGCGGGAATAGATATCAAAGGCGCGATCCCCCCGGCCGGATTGCTCCACCACCGTGGGCACCAGTGTGTTCTGCCAGTGGCTGTGGACCGGGTGGGGACGGAGGGCGTCGATCACGGGCAGGGAAAGGGCGGGCGGTAAGTGGCACTCAATCTATGGGCTGCGCTCAATCCTTGGCTTTTGGCTTGGCCTTGGCCTTTGGTTTGGCTTCTGCTTCGCTGGTTTCACTGGCTTCGCTGGGCGCTGCCGCTAGGGCCACGGTGCTGTGGGCTTCGAGGAACTCAAACAACTTTTCCTTGAGCAGGTCTTCGGCCACTGCGGCCCGCAGCCGGGCCGGGTCGATGCGGTTGGTGTCGCTCAGCCCGCGGCTCACTTCCTTGAGCTTGGTTTCCAGCTCCTTGTCGTCGAGGCTGATGGCCTCTGCTTTTGCTAGGGCCTGGAGGGCGAGGCTGCGGTGCAGCCGTTCCTCCGCCTCAGGGCGGGAGCTTTGGGCCAGGTTGCGCACCACATCAGGGGTGAAAAGCTTCTTGATGTCGAGCCCCTGCTGGGCCATCTGGGAGGCGGTTTCCTGCAGCAGCACGTTTATCTCCTCGCGGATCAGGCTTTCCGGCAGTTCCACCTCCAGTTCAGCCACCAGTGCCTTGAGCAACGCCTCCTGGCGATTGCTGCGCTGGCGCCGCTCGGTGTCCTGCTGCAGCCGTTCCTCCAGTTGCTGGCGCAGTTCCGCCATGGTCTTGCTGTCACTGGCCTGCTGGGCAAAGGCATCGTCTAGCTCAGGCAGTTCGCGGCCCTTGAGGTCCTTGAGGGTGATGGCGAAGTTGGCGCCGCGGCCGCGGCAGGTTTCCTCGGCGTAGTCGTCGGGGAACTGGCAGCTCACCTGACGTTCCTCCTCCAGCTTCATGCCAACGATCCCTTCCACAAAGCCCGGGATCATGCGGCCGTCTTCCAGTTCCACCTCAAGGCTTTCGGCGCTACCGCCGCTGATGGCCTCGTTGCTGTCGCTGAAGGTGCCGCTGAAGCTCACCACGGCCACATCGCCGAGGGCGGCAGCCCGGTCGGCCACGGGCACCAGGGTGGCCATTTGACGGCGGGTTTTTTCGAGCATTTCGTCCACCACGGCGGGGTCGAATTCCACGGCCTCGGCTTCGGCCTGGAGTCCCTTGGTGGTTTTCAACGACGGGGTCGGGGCCACGTCTAGTTCCAGGCTGAGCAGCAGCTCCTGGCCGGGTTCAAAGGCGGCAAGCAGGCTGTCAAAGCCACCGCTCAGTTCCGGTTGGCCGATGGCCTCCACCTGCTCCTGGGCCACGGCATCCCGGAAGATGCTGTCCACCAGTTCCTCCAGGGCGGTGGCCTTCACCCGCAGGGAACCGATCTGTTGCACCAACACCGACCGTGGCACCTTGCCCTTGCGGAAGCCAGGCAGCTTGATGGTGCGGCTCAGTTTTTCAAGGGCGGCGTCGTAGGAGGCCTGGCTGCGGTCGGCGGTCACCCCCACCTCCAGGGCCAGGCGACTGCCAGGGCGGGCGGAGGTTGTGACCTTAAGGGTTGTACTCATGGGGGCGATCCGATAGCAAGCCGACGATCCTAGAAAGTGATGGTGCACCCCTTAGCTGGGCGCCCGACACGTATTGTTGATTCGGCAGAAGCACGTAGGGATATTTCTTTTTTTGGTTCAGCGGCTTGGGCCGCCGGGCTTCCACAGTTGACCCCGTTTCGTTTCCTTGACTCCCGTTTCCGCGGCAGAGCCGCAGACCGTTGCCATCCTTGGAGCCACCGGCGCTGTGGGTCAGGAACTGCTGGCCCTGCTGGAGGAGCGCCGTTTTCCAATTAAGGAACTGCGTCTCCTGGCTTCGCCTCGCTCGGCGGGGGTGAGCCAGCAGTGGCGTGGCCAGTCTTTGCAGGTGCAGCCCGCGGCTGCCAGCTCGTTTGAGGGGGTCGACCTGGTGCTGGCCTCCGCCGGTGGGTCGGTGTCGAAGCAATGGGCGCCGGTGGCGGTGGCCCAGGGGGCGGTGGTGATCGACAACTCCAGCGCCTTCCGCCTGGATTCCGAGGTGCCCTTGGTGGTGCCCGAGGTGAACCCCGAGGCGGCCTTTGGCCACCGGGGGGTGATCGCCAATCCCAACTGCACCACAATCCTGCTCACCCTGGCCCTGGCGCCCCTGGCGGCCCGGCGGCCCCTGCGCCGGGTGGTGGTGAGCACCTACCAATCGGCCAGTGGTGCCGGCGCCCGGGCCATGGAGGAATTGCGTCAGCTCAGCCGCACGGTGTTAGACGGTGGCGAACCGGTGAGTGAGGTGCTGCCCCATTCGCTGGCCTTCAACCTGTTCCTGCATAACTCGCCGCTGCAGGCCAATGGCTATTGCGAGGAGGAGCTAAAGATGCTCCACGAAACCCGCAAGATCATGAATTTGCCTGGGTTGCGGCTGTCGGCCACCTGTGTGCGGGTGCCGGTGCTGCGGGCCCATTCGGAGGCAGTAAATATTGAATTTGAGGAGCCCTTTCCGGTGGCTGAGGCCCGCGCCCTCTTGGCGGTGGCCCCGGGGGTGGAGCTGTTGGAGAATTTCGAAACCAACCGCTTCCCGATGCCCACAGATGTGACCGGCCGCGATCCGGTGGCGGTGGGTCGGATCCGCCAGGACCTCAGTGATCCCAATGCCCTGGAGCTCTGGCTCTGTGGGGATCAAATTCGCAAGGGGGCAGCCCTGAATGCGGTGCAGATTGCTGAGCTTTTGCTGCAGGGGCCCCGGCCATGAGCACCACCCCCACCCCCTTTGGCCGGTTGGTTACGGCGATGGTTACCCCCTTCGCCGCCGATGGCTCCGTGGATCTGGCCCTGGCCGGTCGCTTGGCCTGTCACCTGGTGGAGCAGGGATCCGATGCCCTGGTGGTGTGTGGCACCACCGGCGAATCCCCCACCCTCACTTGGGATGAACAGCACGCCTTGCTGCTGGCGGTGAAGCAAGCGGTGGCGGGCCAGGCCCTGGTGCTGGCCGGCACCGGCAGCAACAGCACGGCCGAGGCGGTGGCGGCCACCCGGGAGGCGGAGGCCCTGGGGGCCGATGGCGCCCTGGTGGTGGTGCCTTATTACAACAAGCCACCCCAGGAGGGGATGGAGGCCCATTTCCGGGCGGTGGCCCTGGCGGCGCCCGAGCTGCCGCTGATGCTATACAACATTCCTGGCCGCACCGGCTGCAACCTGGCGGCTGAAACCACAGCCCGCCTGTTGGATTGCCCCAATGTGGTGGCCTTCAAGGCCGCCAGTGGCAATTGCGATGAGGTGAGTGCCCTGCGGGCCGCCTGCGGCACCCAGCTGGCTATTTATAGCGGCGATGATTCCCTTACCCTGCCGATGCTGGCCCTGGGGGCCGTGGGGGTGGTGAGTGTGGCCAGCCATCTGGTGGGCCCCGAACTACGGCAGCTGATTAAGCATTTTCTTGATGGCCAACCCCAGCAGGCCTTGGCCCTGCACGAACGTCTCTTGCCCTTGATGAGGGGGCTGTTCTGCACCAGTAATCCGATCCCCGTGAAAGCGGCCCTTGAGCTTGAAGGCTGGCCCGTGGGTGCGTCCCGCTTACCCCTAGTTCCTGCCGATAGCACCGTGCGTGAATCCTTAGCTGTTTTGCTCGCCGCCCTGCGTCCTACCTGAACGGATGGCGATGGGTAGCCCAGCTGCCGCTTTGTGTTTACAGCTTCATCTAATCCTTTTGTATTGATCTCTCCATGGCCCCCAACGGTTCCCAGCCCAAGCAACCCACCCTGCGTGTAATTCCCCTGGGGGGATTGCATGAAATCGGTAAGAACACCTGTGTGTTCGAGTATGGCGATGACCTGATGCTGGTGGATGCCGGCCTCGCCTTCCCCAGCGATGGCATGCATGGCGTGAATGTGGTGTTGCCAGACACCAGCTTTCTGAGGGAAAACCAGAAGCGCATTCGCGGCATGATCGTGACCCACGGCCACGAAGATCACATCGGTGGCATTCCCCACCACCTCAAGCATTTCAATATTCCGATCATCTACGGGCCCCGCCTCGCCCTCTCGATTCTCACCGGGAAGATGGAAGAGGCGGGCGTGATGGACCGTACCATTCTGCAGACCGTCTCCCCCCGCGAGGTGGTGAAGGTGGGTCAGCATTTCTCGGTGGAGTTCATCCGCAACACCCACTCGATGGCCGACAGCTACACGCTGGCGATCACCACTCCGGCTGGCGTAATTGTTTTCACCGGTGACTTCAAGTTTGACCACACCCCTGTGGATGGCGAGCACTTCGACATCGCTCGCCTGGCCCAGTACGGAGAAAAGGGGGTGCTGTGTCTATTCAGCGACTCCACCAACGCTGAGCTGCCGGGCTTCTGTCCGCCCGAGCGTTCGGTGTTCCCCCACCTGGATCGCCACATCTCCCAGGCTGAGGGTCGGGTGATCATCACCACCTTCGCCAGCTCGATCCATCGGGTCTCGATGATTCTTGAGTTGGCCCTCAAAAATGGCCGCAAGGTGGGCCTGCTGGGCCGCTCCATGCTCAACGTGAT
This sequence comes from Cyanobacteriota bacterium, assembly GCA_039799245.1. Lineage (GTDB taxonomy): Bacteria > Cyanobacteriota > Cyanobacteriia > PCC-6307 > Cyanobiaceae > Synechococcus_D. The sequence continues at coordinate 9,852 of JBDLTB010000037.1, read as the reverse complement.
CGCCAAGGCTCGCGAATTGGGCTACATGCGGGCCCCGGATGAATTGTTTGTGCCGATCAAGCAGATCCGTGATCTGCCTGACCGGGAAACCCTGTTGCTGATGACAGGTAGCCAGGGCGAACCATTGGCCGCCCTCAGCCGCATCTCCCGGGGAGAACATCCCCAGGTGCAGGTCAAGAGCAGCGACACGATCATCTTCTCCGCCAGCCCGATTCCGGGCAACACCATCTCCGTGGTAAATACCATCGACCGGCTGATGATGCTCGGCGCCAAGGTTGTTTACGGCAAGGGAGAAGGCATTCACGTGTCTGGTCACAGCTTCCAGGAGGACCACAAGTTGATGCTGGCCCTGGCGCGACCCAAGTTCTTTGTGCCCGTGCACGGTGAGCACCGCATGCTCGTGGCCCACGCCAAAACGGCCCATTCGATGGGGGTGCCGGCTGACCACACCCTGATCATCGACAACGGTGATGTGGTGGAACTCACCCCTGATTCGATCCGCAAGGGTGATCCGGTAAAGGCCGGCATCGAACTGCTTGATAACTCCCGCAACGGCATCGTTGATGCCCGGGTGCTTAAGGAACGGCAGCAATTGGCCGTAGATGGGGTGGTAACCCTGCTGGCGGCGATCAGCACCGATGGCCTGATGGTGGCGCCCCCGCGGGTAAACCTGCGGGGGGTGGTAACCACCGCTGAACCCCGCAAGATGTCCATGTGGGCCGAGCGGGAGATCAACTGGGTGCTGGAAAACCGCTGGAACCAGCTGGCCCGCCATACCGGTGGCAAGGCCCCTGACGTGGATTGGGTGGGCGTGCAGCGGGAGATTGAAGTGGGTCTGCAGCGGCGCCTGCGCCGGGAACTGCAGGTGGAGCCCCTAATCATCTGTTTGGTGCAGCCTGCCCCCGCTGGCACCCCGGCCTTCAAGCCCCGCAATGCTGGCGATGAGCGGCCCGCCGCCCCCCGCCAGGAGCGGGAGCGCACCCCGGCGGCGGCGCCTGTGCCAGTGGCAGCGCCAGTGGCCGCCAGTGCAGCCCCCGCCGAGCCCAGCCCCGAAGACAACCGCCAACGGCGCCGTCGCCCCAGCGCCGTCGCCTAGGGCTCCGGGCTGGTGAGGTCTACCCAGATCCAACCCCGGGCCAGCTCTGCTACTTCCTCGGCCGTGGGGCCGGGGACAGAACCAGTAGTGCCGGGGATGGCATTGGATAGGGGTTTCTGGTTTGGTCCAGGTTCCTCTGCTTCGGGAATGCTGGCGGCCAGCAAAGCTGCAGCCTCAGCCAAGGGGGTGCTGGCCGCGACTACTGGCCCCAGCCAGGGGGTGGCGGCCGCTGGTTCAACCTCCTCTGGTTTTGGCGGGTCTGGGGCTGGCTCGGCGCCCTGAATGCCGCACTGACTTAGGCCGTCCTCTGCTAACTGCCGGTAGGGGCCATCCCCTGCCAAGGCCAGCACCTGGCTATAGCAACCGGCGGCCGCAGGTTTGTTTTCAAAGCCAAAGAACTGGATGTAGCCCCGCAAGAGCAGGGCCCGCAGGTCGTCCGGTTGGTCTTTGAGGTGCTCTTCCACCTGGCTGAGCGCCTCCCCAAAGCGGCGCCCCTGGTAGGCCGTTTCTGCTGCCTCATAGGTCATGGGCTCTGCAAATCGAGGGAGGGGGCCGGGCAGGCTGCCTGGGGCGCCAGCCAGATTTTATGGCGATCCCAGTGCAGCTCCTGGCCACTGCCCGGGCCCCCCAGGGCTAGGCGGCCCGGGCCCCGTTGCGGCTCCAATTGCTGCAAAAGTTTCTCCAGATGCGCGGCCGTCAATGGTCCAATCCCCTGGCCCTCCAGCCAGCGCAGCAGCAGCAGGCCGCGGTTGGCTGGCTGCAGGGCCAGAAGGCTCCGCCGATGAAGCTGCGTTTCGGCCCCCGCTTCCCCACTGATCAGAGCCCCCAGGGCGAGATCCGCCAGTTCAGCGCTGGCCCGCTGCTCCTGGGCCAGCCGTTCGGCCATGGCGGCCATGCGGCGGGTGGCGCCGGGGTGCAGCTGCTCTAGCACTGGCAACACCTCGGCGCGGATGCGGTTGCGGCTGAAGCGTTGGTCTTGGTTGCTGGGGTCGAGCCAGATCGGCAGGGCCCACTGCTCACAAATCCGGGCGGTGTCCCCCCGGGAAAAGCCCAGCAGGGGCCGCACCAGGGTAATGCCAGGGGCCAGGGGCCTTTGGGATTGCAGGCTGGCCAGGCCGCGGCGGTGGCTGCCGCGGGCCATTTGCAGCAGCAGGGTTTCAGTGCGGTCGTCGGCGGTGTGGGCCGTGAGCACATGGCTGGCGCCGCAGGCCCGGGCCCGGCTTTCCAGGCAGCCGTAGCGCCACTGCCGGGCCGCCGCTTCCGTGGCCAGCGGTTCGGCCCAGCTGTCGATCTGCAGGGGCAGGCCTTGGGCGTTTGCCCACTGGGCCAGTTCCAGGGCCTGCTGGCTGGATTCCGGCCGCCAGCGGTGGTCCCCATGCCAGAGCTGCAACGACCAGTGGTGCAGCCGCTGCAGATCGCGCAGTAGCGCCGCCATCGCCATGGAGTCTTGGCCGCCAGACACGGCCAGCAGCAGCGCCGAGCCCGCCGGCAGCAACTGCGGCTGCCGGCCCAGCTGCCCGTGCAGCCGCAGGTGATCGGTGCTCCAGGGGGCGGCCATCGTTCCAGCTTGGTCCAGGCCTGCGTGGGAGAATCAAATGATTGCGTTTAGTACCGGCATGTCGCCCCTCGCCCAGTTGCCCGCCTCGCTCCGTACGGCCCTTAACGAGCGGCGCCTGCTCAAGGTGATTGCTGGCTTGGCCAATTTCGAGGCGGCCTCGGTGGCGCGGGTGGCCCGGGCCGCGGCGGCTGGCGGCGCCGACCTGATCGATGTGGCCTGTGACCCAGAGCTGGTGCGGCTCGCCGTCTCCGAGTCAGGGCTGCCCATCTGTGTGTCGGCGGTGGACCCGGAGCTGTTCCCCGCCGCGGTGGCGGCCGGCGCCACCATGGTGGAAATCGGTAACTACGACAGCTTCTATCCCCTGGGCCGGGTATTTGGCGCCGAGGAAGTGCTCGAACTCACCCGGCGCACCAGGGCCCTGCTGCCCCACGTATCCCTCTCGGTGACCGTGCCCCACACCCTGCCCCTGCACGAACAGGAGTTGCTGGCCCTGGAACTGGTGGCTGTCGGCGCTGACCTGATCCAAACCGAAGGCGGCACCAGCGCCCGGCCCTACAGCGCCGGCGTGCAGGGCCTGATTGAAAAGGCGGCCCCCACCCTGGCGGCAGCCCATGCCATCAGCCGGGCCGTGGCGGTGCCGGTGCTCTGTGCCTCTGGCCTCTCCGCCGTGACCCTGCCCCTGGCCCAGGCGGCCGGTGCCGCCGGCGTGGGCGTGGGTTCTGCGGTGAACCGGCTCAACGATGAACTCGCCATGGTGGCGGTGGTGCGCGGCCTGCGGGAAGCGCTCGTTGCCGCACAGCCCCTACAGATCGGCGAACGGGTCGGCTGACCACTGGCCAGGGGAATTCTGGCTCACGGAAATCTGTGGAGCTCAATGGGAAGCCTTAGTGATTTCTTTAGGCGCCCCTGCCCCCGGCTAGTTACGGTTTGTCCAGTCGGTTTATTGCTGCCATGGGCGGACTTGTGTGGTTGCTGCAATGGCCGATCCGGGCCCTGGTGCTGCTGCTGATCACCTATCTGCCCCTGGGGGTGGAGATGGGCAGTTTCCCGGTGGCGCTGCTGGCGGCCGTGGTGATCGGTTTGCTGGGCAGCCTGCTGATTCTGCCGCTCAAGGCCCTGTTTGCCCTGCCCTGGTTGCTCACCAGCTTTGGCGGGTTGCTGCAGCCCGTGAGCCTGGTGTTCAACTGGATCATCACCGTGATCCTGTTCGCCCTGGCCGCCTGGTTGATCGAGGGCTTCCGGCTTAAGAACGGCATTTTCAGCGCCATCCTCGGGGCCCTGGCCTACAGCATCATCAGCACAATCGTGCTACGGCTTCTGGGCTTGGATGTGGATTTCACCCGGGCGGCCCAGGCCCTGGTTAGTGCTGGAGTTGCCTAGAATCGCGGGCCTGGTGAGCGGCCCCGGTGGATTTCGGCCTCCATGCTCCCTATAGCCCCAGTGGCGACCAACCTACGGCCATTGAAACCCTGGTTAAGGGGGTAGACGCGGGCCAGCGCTATCAAACGCTGTTGGGGGCCACGGGCACCGGCAAAACCTTTTCGATCGCCAACGTGATCCAACGCACCGGGCGTCCCACCCTGGTGCTGGCCCATAACAAAACCCTGGCGGCCCAGCTATGCAATGAGTTGCGGGAATTCTTTCCCCACAACGCCGTTGAATATTTTATCTCCTATTACGACTACTACCAACCCGAGGCCTATGTGCCGGTCTCGGACACATATATCGCCAAAACAGCCTCGATCAACGAAGAGATCGACATGCTGCGCCACTCGGCCACCCGCTCCCTATTTGAGCGCCGCGATGTGATCGTGGTGGCCTCAATTAGTTGTATCTATGGCTTGGGGATTCCGTCTGAATATCTCAAGGCGGCGGTGCCTTTTAAGGTGGGTGAAACCCTAGACCTGCGCAGTTCCCTGAGGGAATTGGTTAATAACCAGTATGCCCGCAATGATGTGGAAATGGGCCGCGGCCGGTTCCGGGTGAAGGGGGATGTGCTGGAGATCGGTCCGGCCTATGAGGACCGCCTGGTGCGGATTGAATTGTTTGGTGATGAGGTGGAGGCGATCCGCTTTGTGGATCCCACCACCGGTGAAATCCTCCAAAGCTTGGAAACGGTGAATATCTATCCCGCCAAGCACTTTGTGACGCCTAAGGATCGCCTGGAGGGGGCCATTGCTGAAATCCGCCAGGAGTTGCGCCAGCGGCTAGATGAATTACAGGGCCAGGGTAAATTGTTGGAGGCCCAGCGGCTGGAGCAACGCACCACCTACGACCTGGAGATGTTGCAGCAGGTGGGATATTGCAACGGCGTTGAAAACTACGCCCGCCACCTATCCGGTCGCCCTGGCGGCACGCCACCGGAATGTTTGATTGATTATTTCCCAGAAGATTGGCTACTGGTGGTGGATGAAAGCCATGTGACCTGTTCCCAGCTGCAGGCCATGTACAACGGCGACCGCTCCCGCAAGCAGGTGTTAATCGACCATGGCTTCCGCTTGCCCAGTGCCGCCGATAACCGGCCCCTGAAGGGTTCGGAATTTTGGGAAAAGGCAAAGCAAACGATTTTTGTGAGTGCCACCCCTGGCGATTGGGAGATGAACCAAAGCATTGGCCAGGTGGCCGAACAGGTGATCCGTCCCACCGGGGTGCTTGATCCGATTGTGGAGGTGCGCCCCAGCGGCGGCCAGGTGGACGACCTGCTCGGGGAAATCCGGGTGCGGGTGGAGAAACGCGAACGGGTGCTGATCACCACCCTCACCAAACGGATGGCGGAAGATCTTTCCGATTACCTGGCCGAAAACCAAGTAAAGGTGCGTTATCTGCACTCGGAGATCCATTCCATCGAGCGCATTGAGATCATCCAAGACCTGCGCAATGGCGAATACGACGTGCTCGTGGGGGTGAATCTGCTGCGGGAGGGCTTAGATCTGCCGGAGGTGTCCTTGGTGGCGATCCTTGATGCCGACAAGGAGGGTTTCCTGCGGGCAACCCGTTCCCTAATCCAAACCATTGGCCGCGCCGCCCGCCATGTGGATGGCAGGGCGCTGCTCTATGCCGACAATCTCACCGATTCGATGGCCAAGGCGATCTCTGAAACCGAGCGGCGTAGGGCGATCCAGCAGGCCCACAATGAGAAATACGGCATTACCCCCACGGCCGCCGGTAAAAGGGCCACCGGTAATAATCCGATCCTGGCCTACCTGGAGATGTCTAGGCGTCTCAATGACGACCAGCTGGAGGTGGCGGTGGAAGCAGCGAAGCACAACAGCGTGCCCTTGGAATCGTTGCCAGAACTGATCACCCAATTGGAAGAAAAGATGAAAGAAGCGTCAGCCAAAATGGATTTTGAACAGGCCGCCAGCCTGCGGGATCGGATCAAGCAACTGCGCCAGAAGTTGGTGGGCAGGGTTGAATAACCTTAACGGTGCTTTTGGTGAGAATTTTAATCAATTTTAGCCCCCTCGAAAAACCTCTAATCTCATCAATTACGAAATGCGAGAAGCCTTGCAGGTGTGGACTTGCACTCAACTCCTGGGGGCGGGATCGGCAATTTTTCGAGGGGCCCTTTTTACGCTTTTTTAATGGCTATTCACCTTCCACCAATACCTGCAGCGCCACCCCCAATCCAAAGGCTCCGTGCACGGCCCTTAAAGCGGCAACCCCATCGGCCTCTGCCACCACACAGCTGATCCGGATTTCGCTGGTGGCAATCATTTCGATGTTGATGCCCGCCTCCGCTAACGAACGGAACATGCGGGCGGCGGTGCCGGCGGTGGAGGGCATCCCCGCCCCCACGGCACTCACCCGGGCGATGGCGATGCCCTCCTGCAGCTGGGCATTACCCCATTGCTTCAGCAGGGGGTCGAGGGCGGCGCGGGCGCGGCTGCGGTCATCGCGGGGCAGGGTGAAGGCGATGTCGCGGCAGGGGCCACCGCTGCTTTCCCGCCGCCGTTCCGACTGCACGATCGTGTCGAGGCTGAGGCCAGCTTCCGCCAGGGCGCGGCAGAGGGCGGCGGCGGAACCGGGTCGGTCGGGCACATCGCTCACGGTGAGTTGGGCCTGGTCGTTGTCGAGGGCCACGCCCCGCACTTCCGGTTGGCCGGCGCCGCTGGGCTTGGGGTTATGGCGCAGTTGGTGGTCTTCCAGCTCAAAGGCGTGGGCGGCTGTCCGCAGGGCCTTTTCCCCCTGCTCCCCCTGGATTAGGCAGCTCACCTTCACTTCGCTGGTGGCAATCATGCGCAGGCTGATGCCGCCGCGGCCGAGGTTGTCGAACAGCCGCGCCGCCACCCCGGGGCGCCCCATGATCCCGGCCCCGGCAATGCTCAACTTGGCCAGGTGGCCCTCGGCCTGCAGCTGGCAATCGGGCCCCAGCAGCTCCCTGCACACAGCTTCAGCGGCCTGCAGGTCGGTTTCCTCCAGGGTGAAGGCGATGTCGTTGGTGTTGCCCTCATGGGTGGCCTGCACGATCAGGTCTACCGACAGCCCGGCGGCGGAAAGCGCCTCAAAGAGCCGGGCGGCGATGCCGGGCTGGTCGGGCACATGGGCCAGGGCCAGCACCGCCTGGTGTTCCAGCAGTTCGGCGCCATCCACCGGTTTGCCCAGTTCGAGGCCTTCGCTGCCGATCCGGCGGCCGCCGGCACTAAACAACCTGGTGCCCGGTCCATCGGTCCAGCTGGAGCGCACCACCAGCGGCACGCCGTAGTTGCGGGCGATTTCCACCGCCCGCGGGTGCAGCACGGCGGCGCCGAGGCTGGCCAGTTCCAGCATTTCGTCGCAGGACACCTGCTCCATCAGCTGGGCCCCAGGCACCTGGCGGGGGTCGGTGGTGAGCACCCCGGGCACATCGGTGTAGATCTCACAGGCGTCGGCGCCGAGGGCGGCGGCCAGGGCCACGGCGGAGGTGTCTGAACCACCGCGGCCGAGGGTGGTGATCTCCTGGGTGCCGCCGCTGCCGGTGCTGGTGCCTTGGAACCCTGCCACCACCACCACCTGTCCCTCCTGGAGCCGGCGCCTTACCCGTTCGGTGCGCACCTCGAGGATGCGGGCGCGGCCGTGGGCTGATTCGGTAACGATGCCCACCTGGGGGCCGGTCATCGACACGGCCGGCACCCCCTCCGCCTGCAGGGCCATGGAGAGCAAGGCGATAGACACCTGCTCGCCGGTGGCCAGCAGCATGTCCATCTCCCGCTGGGGCGGGTCGGGGCTGATTGCCCGGGCCAGGGCCGTGAGTTCGTCGGTGGTGTGGCCCATGGCCGATACCACCACCACCAGGTCATGGCCCTCGTTGCGACAGGCCGCCACCCGCTTGGCCACCGCCTGGAGCCGTTCAACGCTGCCCACGGAGGTGCCGCCGTATTTCTGAACCAGCAGCGCCATGATCCGGGGGATGCCAGTGCCAATTATCCGACTTGGCTCTTTCTTGGCCCCCTAGGGAGCTTCCGCCAGGGTTGTGCCCAGAAACCCATCGCGGAAGGCATCACCGGGGTTGGCCCCCAGCTTGAGGGCCGCCTCCACCTCCAGCAACCGCGCCAGCAGCTTGAGCAGGGCATCGGGCTTGCGGCCGCGCAGTTGCTTGCGCATTACATAGATGCGTTTGGGGTTGCCGATGCCGGCGGCCTTAGCGATCACGGCCACGTCCTGTTCCCCCTGGCGGTCGAGCAGGCTCACCCAAAGCCAGCCCCGCAGTTGACTGGTGAGGGAAGCCACCAGCCGTAGCGGCGGTTCGTTGGCGGCGATCAGGGCATCGAGCTGGCCGATGGCCTCGCCCAGCTGGCCATTGAGCAGCGCTTCCCCCACCTGCAGGCTGGTGTGGTGTTGGCCGCCGCCCAGGGCGGCCACGGCGGCGGCGCTGATCGGTTGACCGTTGCAGTAGATGCTCAGTTTTTCCAGTTCCGCCGCCAGGCGAGAGCTGTCATTGCCGACGCTTTCAGCTAGGGCTTCTGCGGCGGCCCGTTCCAGCTGCAGCCCCAGGGCTTCGGCGCTGCGCTGCACCAGCTCCAGCTGGCCGGCCCCATCCCAAATCGCCGGCAGCACAAAGCTTTTTTCCTGGGCGATCGCCTTGAGGGCCTTGGTGGTGCGCAGGCGGGCGTCGGGTTTGTTGGGGCTGCTGAGCAGCAGGTGGGTGTCGCTGGGGATCAGCGCCAGGCTGTCCTCCAGCTGGCGGGCCAGCTCCGCCGGACACTGGCCGCAAAAGGGGCTGCGCTGCAGCAACACCACCCGGGCGCCAGGGCCAAAGGGGGGGGTGCGCGCTTCGCTGAGGGCCTGGGCCGCCTGGGCGGTGTCGTTGCCATCGAGGCGGCTGAGGTTGAGGCTCTGCCAGGCGGGATCCACCAACTTTTCAATCAATTGCTGCAGCGCCCGTTCCCGGCCGGCCTCGTCGTCGCCCCAGTAGAGGTGAATCGGCATCAGCGCAGGGCGGCTAGGGGCAAGGCGGTGAGTGGCAAAGCAGTGAGCACTGGCAGTGCTGCAGTTTGGGCCAATTGCGGGTTGTGGGTGGCCATGGCGATGGCCCCCCCATGCAGGGCAGTGGCCAGATCGATGGCGGCGGTTTCCGGCAGGTCTTGGCTTAGCTGCAGGCGGGCGGCGGCCTCAACGATGGCAGGGCAGGGTGGTGTTAGCTGCCAGCTGGCTGGATCGCAAAAAACGGACGCATAGCGTTGGGCGAGGGCCTCGTTGCCCTGGCGCAGGGGGCCCATCAGCAGGTGACCAATGCTGAGGGTGCTAATCAGTCCGCCACAGTGGCCAAGGGCAATGGCCTGCAGCAGCGGGTCATAACCAGCGCCGTCCCTACCCGTTTGGGTGAGAAAGGCGATCAGGGCTGAGCTATCGATGGCAACTAGCGCCCCAAAGGGAAGCATGCTCGCCGGCACTGGGCGCCAGGCCCGATGCCGTTCATCCACCTTCCAGCAGTGGCGACCACTGCCCCGTAGCCCCAACAAAATCAGCCGCTGGGGCAGCATTCGCTGGTGCAGGGGCACGAGGGCGGCCACGGATTGGCCATGGCGACTGATCAGCGTTTGCTTGCCCCGCAGGGCCCGCTCCAACAGCTCCGGCAGGCGTTTTCGGGCGGCTTCGGCCCCAACAATCTCCATTTTTCCTGTTTCCTTTTTCCTGTGTGGTTCTGTTCGGTTGGTTTGCTGGTTATCGCCGTACCCGTTGATTACCCGTTTTGATATCTGTCTCTGCTTGATGCCTG
>JBDLTB010000036.1:0-39099 GCA_039799245.1 Cyanobacteriota bacterium | reverse complement strand
TGCCGCGGCGGTCCCCCAGGGCGGGGGCGGTTAGGTCCCCCCGGCCGATGTCTTCCATCAGCCACCCCTGGAGCTGTTGCCGCAGGGCGGGGGTGATGGGCAGCGGGCTCAACTTCATGGGTTCATCTTGGCCGTTGCCTTAGCTATGACCAGGGCATGAAGCTGTTGTTTCGCAATGCATTGATTGGCGCCGTCGGGCTGCTGGCCGCCGCCGGGCCGGCGCTGGCCGCTGATGTGTGCGTGGTAAGTCCGCGGCTAGGGGCCAGGGCGGGGGCCGATGCCCATGGGCAGGTGGCCCTGGGTAACCCCACGATTCTGGCGGTGGGTCCCCTGCGGGAGGTAATGATTGAGCGCCAAGGCAGGGTGGCTTGGCAGCGGCAGGCAGCTGCTGGAGAGGCCATGGAGGGGCCAATTGTTTGGCCCCTGGCGGCGATCCGGCCAGGCGAAACCGTGCGGGTGCGGTTGCGGCCTGAGGGGGCTGCGGCCGGGGATTTCGCCAGCATCAGGCTCACGGGGGCGCCTCGGCCCCAGATGGCCAAGGCCGAGCTGTTGTTGAAGTCTTTGGGTTCAGATCCCCAGGCTTGGTTCCAGTCCATTGAGCAACTGCTGGACCAGAAAAATCTCTCTTTTGCCTGGTTACTTTTGTATGCGGCAGAGGCGCCAAGTTCCCCTTCATTAGATTCCCTGCGGCGGGAGATCTATCTGCGGGGCTGCGGGGTGAGCTGAGCGAATGGCAGGGGGCTTTTACTTGCCAATGCAGAATTTAGAAAAAACACGATCTAGCAAGCTTTCATTGATTTCGGCACCGGTAATTTCCCCCAGGGAACGGATTGCTTCCCGCAGGTCAATCGTCCAGAAATCCCAGGGCAATTGTTGGGCAGCTGCCTCCATGCTGCGTGCTAAGGCTGCCGCCGCTGAGGCGGCCAGATCCCGTTGGCGTTGGTTGAGGGCCAGCTTCAAGTTGCTGCCCTCCGTTTGACCACAACTGCGCAGCAATTGTTTGGTGAGCTCGCCAAGGCCGCTGCCCTCCAGGGCACTGATTTTTAATTCAGTTGTTTTGGCAGCATTATTGCCAGCATCGGCTCCACTGTTCTTGCCTGAACTTGGGGTTGTTTTGTTTGCTATTAGCTGGTCGGCTTTATTGCCCACTAGCAGTAACGGCAGCCCCTCCGGCACCTCCTGGCGCAGGGCCTCATCCGCTGGGGTCCAGCCGGCTGTGAGGTCATAGAGCAGCAGCACCGCATCGGCACTGGCCAGGGCGGCCCGACTGCGTTCAATGCCTATTTTCTCAATCGGATTTGTGGTGGCGCGGATGCCGGCGGTATCCAGCAGGGTGATCGGCACCCCCTCCAGCACCAGTTCACTGTCAAGTAGATCCCGGGTGGTGCCAGGTAGATCTGTGACGATCGCCCGTTCGCTGCCGCTGAGGGCATTGAGCAGGCTGCTTTTGCCCACATTTGGCTGGCCCACGATCGCCACCCGCAGCCCTTCCCGCACTAGCTGTCCCTGGTCACCGGCGGCCACCAATGCCCGCAGTTCTGCACCCACCGCCGCTAATTCCGTTGTTACGGCGCTGGCATCTAGGGGTGGTAGGTCTTCTTCAAAATCCACCCTGGCTTCCAGTTCCACCATTTGATCCAGCAACCGTTCCCTAAGCAAGTTGATCTGCTGTTGCAGGCCGCCATCAAGCCCGGCCATCGCCAGCTGGGCCGCCCGGCGGCTGCGGGCGCTGATTAATTCACTGATTGCCTCGGCCTGGGTGAGATCAAGCCGACCATTCAGAAAGGCCCGCTGGCTGAATTCCCCCGGTAGGGCCCGCCGGGCCCCGGCCGCCAACACCAGGGCCAGCAGGCGTTGCACGCTGATTAGGCCCCCGTGGCAATGCAGTTCCAGCACCGTTTCGCGGGTGAAGCTGCGCGGGGCGCGCATCAGCAGCAGCAGCACCTCATCAACCCGTTCGCCATTGCTGGGTTCAAGCACATGGCCGTAGAGCACCCGGTGGCTAGCCCATTCCTGCTGGCCGGCGGGTCGGAACAGGCTGCGGCCGATCGCCTCCGCTTCCGGCCCGCTGAGCCGCACGATCGCCACGCTGCCTTCCCCTGCGGCCACGGCGGTGGCGACGGCGGCAATGGTGTCTGTGGCGTGGCTAAGGCTCATGGGCTCGCCTGGGGCCGGGCGAGGGCCCGGGCCCAGTAAATAATCAGCAGCACGGCGGCGGCGAAACCTAGGCCGGTAACCGTGCCACTCAGCCCGCGGCTGCCGGCCACCAGCACCGTGCGCACGATGCCATAGGGCACCACCGCCAGCAGTTGTAAAGCCAGGGCCACCAGGGCCAGCACCATCCCCCAGCGCTTTTCTTGCAGCAAGGCCAGGCTGGCCACCGTGCCAGTGATCGCGGCGGGCAACCCGGCGGCCAGGGCCAGCACCAAGTTGGCGGTGTGGATGGGGTCTGGGATAGCTATCGCCCCAGCAATCACCCCAAAGCCCAGCAGATTGACGATTAGCCCCAGGCTTGCCAAGGGACGATCGTGGTTGGGGGCAGAGGTTTCACAGGGCACTGGGGCATCCTGGCGTGGCCAGGGGAGCAATGGTGCCAAAGGGATTGAGCATTTATTTCGATCTAAATTTAATGAATCTGGCTGGGGCATTCAATGGCAGCGCTGCAGCTGGCGCAGGCCAGCTTGATCATTGATGGGGCGCTGCAGGAAGCCCGCCGCTTGGCCCTGGCCCCCGTGGCCGTGGCGGTGCTGGATGCCGGCGGGCAGCTGGTGGCTTTCCAGCGGGAAGACAGGGCGGGTATCGCCCGCTTTGAGATCGCCAATGCCAAGGCTTGGGGGGCTTTGGGGTTGGGTTTTGGCACCCGCGAATTGGCCGAACGGGCAGCAACTATGCCCAGCTTTGTGGCGTCCCTGGGGGCGATCACCCAGGGGCGCATGGTGCCCTCGCCGGGGGGGGTGCTGATCCTGGCTGATGACCAAGGGGTGGTGGGAGCCGTGGGGGTGTCTGGTGACACCGGCGATAACGATGAAGCCTGTGCCTTGGCTGGGATTGCGGCCGTGGGCTTGGGGGCGATGCCGGGGGGCCCCCTCAGCTCGGACCGCCCAGGTTGAGGCAGGAAGGGAGTGGCAAGGCCTGGGCCAGCCAGCCAATATCTTGTGTTATTGCTGTATTACAGGCTCGGGCCAAGTGGGGGAGACGGGCTGAAAAATCTGCTTGAGACCTGAGAAGATTTTCCCCTTGTCAGTCAAAATGGCCTGACACAATGGTAAAAATTATCAGCCAGATTTGGCCATGGCTTGAATAACCAAGGGCTCAAATCGAACATTGGTTTAAGGGGATTTCTTTGGTGGGTGACAAGATTGAGTAAGGTGACTAAGTTGATCCGCGGAGAGAGTTGGCTCTCGGTAGGTATTGGCTTGACGGCCTTGGCTGGTGCTGTACATTTTAAGGGCCAGGGTTGGTTCGGTTGCTGCAGATGAATGGCCTCGGCGAGGTGTTTTTTGTGGCTTTAAAGCTTGGGCTTACTTCATTTGGTGGGCCAATTGCCCATTTTGGATATTTCCATGCCGAGTATGTGGAGAGACGGAAATGGATTGATAATGATAGCTTTTCCGAGCTTGTGGCAATCTGCCAGTTTCTGCCTGGGCCGGCAAGTAGTCAATTGGGCATTGGAATTGGTGCCATCCGCGCGGGGCTGCTGGGGGGAATAGTTGCTTGGCTTGGGTTTACCCTTCCCTCGGCCATTGCGTTGTCACTGTTTGCTCTTTATATGAAGGCCGCTGATTTTTCTGCGGCGCCATGGATCCATGGCCTTCAAATAGTTGCAGTTGCAATTGTTTGTCAGGCGGTTTTATTTATGGGGAGAAAGTTGCTTGTTAATGGCTTTTTATTGTCAATGGCATTAGCAGCCATGGCAGGTTCATTGCTATTTAGCAGTATTTTTGCCCAGTTGGTGATTGTTATGATTGCTGGATTTTTGGGCCTGGTAATTTTTGATCCAGAAGGGTTGCCGGCCGTTAATAATATAAGGATTGGCTATGGAAAGAGGCTCGCCATGGGCTGCCTGATTGCTTTTCTGCTGCTTCTATTTTTGTTGCCTGGACTCAGGGCGCTATCTGATAATTATTTTGTTGCAATTGCCGATGGTTTTTATCGTTCTGGTTCCCTGGTGTTTGGCGGCGGCCATGTGGTTTTGCCACTGCTGGAGAAGGAGGTTGTAGCAAATGGCATGATTAGTAAAGATGCTTTCCTGGCCGGCTATGGGGCGGCCCAGGCTGTGCCTGGACCGTTGTTTACTTTTGCTGCATTTTTAGGGGCTTCCTCTGGGGGGATGTTTGGGGCAATTCTTGCGATAATTGCTATATTTTTGCCTGCCTATCTTCTTGTGATTGGCTTTTTACCGTTTTGGCAGCGCCTGCGTCAAAATAAGAAAATTGGCAGGGCATTAATTGGTGTTAATGCTGCGGTGGTTGGCCTATTGCTAGCTGCGCTTTATAGCCCCCTGTGGACCTCGGCAATCAAGAGGCCCATAGATTTATTGTGTTTTATGGTTTTATTGTTTATTTTAATGGTGGGGCGTTTGCCACCGGTGCTGGTGGTTTTGCTTGGCATTATTGGAAGTATCGCCCTGGCCCACTTGGGATGGTTTTGAGCCAATGCAATTCAGCCGCTGCCAGTGCGGCAGAGATCCAGCACATCAGCCATCGAACGAATCTGATCCATGGTGGTTTGTAGTTGGCTGGCGCTGGATAGTTCAATGCAGAGGTCGATGCGGGCGGGCTTGGCGTAGCTGGTGCGCACCCGGGCGTCACTCACATTTATGCGGCTATCTGATAAGCGGGTAAGGATATCTTTAAGGATGCCCACCCGATCGAGCACTTCGATGCGCAGTTGGGTGGGGTAGCTGCGGCGATGTTCGCTGGCCACTGGGTTCCAACGCACCGGTAGGCGCCTTTCCACCGGGGTTTGGGCCAGGTTGCTGCAATCCTGGCGGTGAATGGTGATGCCGTGGTTGCCCAGGGCCACGGAGCCCAGGATTGCTTCCCCTGGCAAGGGAAAACAGCAGCCGCCCAGGCGGTATTCCAAGCCCTCCACCCCCAGGATCGGGCTGCCGCTGGGGTCTGCATTAAGGGCCTCCGCCTGGTCTGAAAGGTTTTTGGCCAGCTGTTCGTTGCTCACCACCGGAGCGGCGGCAGCTTCCTGCAGGCGCATTTCCTCCCGCAGCCGGTTGGTTACTTGGTGCAGGGTCACCCCACCAAAACCCAAGGAGGCCAGCAGGTCTTCGCTGCTGGAGAGATTGCAGCGGCGGGCCACCCGGGCCATGGCTTCGCCGCTGAGCAAGGTTTCCAAGCCATCACGGCCCAGTTCGCGCTCCAGCATTTCGCGCCCCCGCAGGATGTTCTCTTCCCGGTGGCTGCGTTTGTACCACTGGCGGATGCGTTCCCTCGCGGTGGGGGTGGCAACGAAATTCAGCCAATCAAGGCTGGGGTGGGCAGTTTTGCTGGTGATTACTTGAACGAAGTCGCCGTTTTGCAAGGGGGTAGTGAGCGGGCAAAGCCGGTCATTAATCCTTACCCCCTGGCAGTGGTTACCCACTTCGCTATGGATGCGATAGGCAAAATCCACGGCGGTGGAACCCTTGCGCAGCCCCACCACATCCCCCTTGGGGGTAAAAACAAAAACCTCTTCATCAAACAAATCTTCTTTGATTGATTTGAGGTAGTCGCTGTGGTCTCGGCCGCCCCCTTCTTTTTGCCAATCCACCAACTGCCGCAGCCAGTTGAAGCGGGCCATTTCATCGCCATCGGCGGGGGAACCGCCTTCCTTATATTTCCAATGGGCGGCGATGCCGTATTCCGCCACGTGGTGCATATCTGCGGTGCGGATCTGCACTTCAATCGGCCGATGGCGACCGATAACGGCGGTGTGCAACGACTGGTATCCGTTTGGTTTTGGTAAGCCGATGTAGTCCTTGAAGCGACCGGGAATCGGTCGGAAGGTGTCGTGCACCACCGCCAGGGCCCTGTAGCAACTTTCCACCGATGGGGTAACAATCCGCAGGGCGGCCACGTCGTAGATCTCGTGGAAGGCCTTCTGCTGGCGCTGCATCTTGCTCCAAATGCCATAGAGATGCTTGGGGCGACCAACTACTTCGCAGCCCTCCACCCCCGATGCCGCTAGGCGATCTTTGAGCAACTGAACAGTTACGGCCAGGCGATCTTCCCGGTCGCTGCGTTTACTAGCCACCTCCTGCTGAATTTCACGGAAGGCCTCGGGTTCGAGCACCTTGAAGGCAAGATCTTCTAATTCCCACTTGAACCGACCGATGCCAAGCCGATTGGCGAGGGGGGCGTAGATATCACGGGTTTCGGTGGCGATTCGCAGTTGTTTATCGGCTTTTAGCGCCCCAAGGGTGCGCATGTTGTGCAGTCGATCGGCCAGCTTTACCAGCACCACACGAATGTCACTGGCCATGGCCAGAAACATCCTGCGCAGGTTTTCCGCCTGGGCTTCGGTGCGGTTGGTGAAATGGATGCCCCCGAGTTTGGTTACCCCCTCCACCAGCTGCCGCACCTCCGCCCCAAAATGATCCTCTAGCTGTTCCGGGGTGACATCGGTGTCTTCCACCACGTCATGGAGGAAGCCGGCGGCGATCACGGCGGCGCTGGCGCCAATGTCGCGCAGCAGGTCTGCCACGGCCACCGGATGGATGATGTAGGGCTCGCCACTGGCCCGCACCTGGCTGCCATGGAGCTGATAGGCGAAATCAAAGGCCGAGGCCAGCAGCTCTTCCGGCTCGGTGGGGCAGCAGTTGCCCCGGCTGGGGGCTCCGTGTTCGATGCAGGTGCGCAACCAATGGGGCAGCGGGATCCCGTAGGCGTCGGGGCTTGGCAAGCTGGCCCTCAACTGCGGTGGATCACAGCTGTGGATTTCCGGCAGCGGTAGGGCTGCGGTGGATCCCCCTCGTTCGGTGGCGTCGAGCATGGCCCCGTCAGATTGTTTTCATGCTATTCAGCTGCGAGCGCAAACCCCCAATTGTGTGGGCACTACCCGATGGGGATTGGACCAGTCCTGCTGCTGAATGAGCTGCTGGTGGCCTATCCGGAGGCGCCTGAACCAACCTTGGATGGCTTGAATCTCAGCTTGGAGCCGGGCCAACGCTTGGCCTTGGTGGGTCCCTCCGGCTGCGGCAAAAGCACCGTGGCCAGGGCGGTGTTGGGGCTGTTGCCGCCAGGGAGCCGCCGGGGGGGCAGCCTCAAACTGATGGGCAAAGATCCCAGCCAGCTCAGCCGTCGGGCCCTTAATCAGCTGCGGGGGGAGGCCGTGGGCTTGGTGTTCCAAGACCCGATGACCCGGCTCAATCCCCTGCTCAGCATTGGCGCCCATCTCACCGATACCCTCCAGGCCCATCGGCCCAGGGGACGCCGAACCCAGCTGCGCCACCGGGCTGGGGAGTTGTTGGCGCGGGTGGGTATCGGCAGCGATCGCTTTAGTAGTTACCCCCATCAGTTCAGTGGGGGCATGCGCCAACGGCTGGCGATCGCCCTGGCCATGGCCCTGGAGCCCCCCCTGGTGATCGCCGATGAACCCACCACCAGTCTTGATGTGGCCGTGGCGGCCCAGGTGATGGCCGAACTTTGTCATCTGTGTGAGGCGAGCGGCAGTGCCCTGCTGTTGATCACCCATGACCTGGCGCTGGCGGGTCGCTGGTGCCACCAGATGGCGGTGCTGGATAGGGGCCGCCTGGTGGAGCAGGGGCCGGCCCCGCAGCTGCTCAGTAATCCCCACCAACCGCTCACCCAAAGGTTGGTGGCCGCCGCCCGCCGCCGGGAGGGGGGCGACACCCCCCCGCTGGCGCCGGGGCCGGTGGTATTGGAGTTGCAGCAGTTGCGCTGCTGGCACCGGTTGCCATCGCTGCCCTGGGAAAGCCGCTGGCTGAAGTCGGTGGATGGGGTGAGCCTGCGGCTCCATGCCGGCGAAACCCTAGGGCTCGTGGGCCCTTCCGGCTGTGGCAAGAGCACCCTTTGCCGGGCCCTGATGGGGCTCAATTCGCTGCGGGGCGGGGAGGTGTTGCTCCATGGTCGCGACCTGCGGCGGTTGCGGGGTCGGGAGCTGCGCCAGGCCCGCCGGCGCTTGCAGATGGTTTTTCAAGACCCATTGGCCTGCCTAAATCCGGCCATGGCGGTGGGGGACGCCATCGCTGATCCGCTCTTGATCCATGGCTTGGCCGATCGCACCGAGGCCCGTCGCCAGGCCCGGGAGCTGCTGGAGGCCGTGGGTTTGCCGGCCAGTTTTGCTTCACGGCTGCCGCGACAACTGTCGGGGGGGCAGCAGCAGCGGGTGGCGATTGCCCGGGCCTTGGTGCTTAAACCCAGCGTGCTGCTTTGTGATGAATCGGTGAGCATGTTGGATGCTGAGGTGCAAGCGGAGGTCTTGGAATTACTCCGGGGTTTACAGCAAAGGTTTGGCCTGGGAATGATTTTTGTGACCCACGACTTGGGGGTGGCCAGTGGTTTCTGCCACCGGGTAATCGTGCTCGACCAGGGAAAGATCGTGGAGGAGGGCCGGGGCGATGGTTTACTGAGGGATCCGGTGGCACCGATCACCCGTCAGTTGGTGGCCGCCTGTCCGCGCCTACCCCAGCGGGTTTGAGCCATGGCAGAACTGCGGCGGCGCCTTTCTTTATTCAGCCTGGTGATGGACTACATGGGCACGGCGGCCCGGGTTAATTGGATGCTCGCCCGCCGTCGGTTGTTGCCCTCCCCCTATGCCATGGTGGAGCTGGGCGGCCCACAACCCTGATCAGGTATGGATTTTCCCATTGATATTGCCTTGATTCAGGCTCGGATTGACCTAATCAAATTGTTGGTGCGTGATCAAGATGTGCTGATTTGCGTGTATCCGCGATTACTCCTGCTTAATTTGGTGCGTGAGTCAGCCCTGGGTTTGCCGCGATCCTCCGAACGGCAGTTGCATATGACCGCTTCCGTGGCCGAGGGCCTGGAGATATTGCAGCGGCAATCCGGCAGCTTTTATATCTTTGCCACCGAGCATCTCAGCGATGGGATCGGCATGGAACTGATCCGTCAGGCCAAAGTTCTTAATTCCAAGCACCGATGTTTGTTGGTGCTCACCCATAACCATCAGGTGCTGGTGCAACAGGCCCTGGCGGCGGGGGCCGATGCGGTGGTTTTGGAGGAAAGTTTGGGGCGCACCGGCGCCTTGATTTATGCGATGGAATGCCTCAGCAAGGGGCAGGGTTTTGTGGATCCCGCCTTTGATGGACCCATCTGCACAGA
Source organism: Cyanobacteriota bacterium (assembly GCA_039799245.1). Classification (GTDB taxonomy): domain Bacteria; phylum Cyanobacteriota; class Cyanobacteriia; order PCC-6307; family Cyanobiaceae; genus Synechococcus_D. The sequence continues at coordinate 29,800 of JBDLTB010000036.1, read as the reverse complement.
CCCTGTTCCAGGGGAGTTGGGCACCGCCCCAGGGGAGCTGACCCCTAGGGAGATCCAAATCCTGCAGTTGGTGGCCGAGGGTTTAAGTAACCGGGCCATAGGCGAACAGCTCCATATCGCCACCAGCACCGCCCGGGACCATGTGCGCGACATCCTGCGCCGTTTGGGGGTGAAAAGCCGGGCGGCGGCCGCGGTGGAAGGGCTGCGCCAGGGCTATTGCCGCTAAAACCCTTCATTTGACGGATTGATGGGGCTGATCTGCTTCGCATAGAAGTTGTTTACTTTCCAATATCTGGATGACCCTCGCTAATGCAGCCCCCTTGGCTGCTGTTGGTAGCACTGATCGCTGGCAGGAGCAGTTTTTTGCGCCCTACGTAGACATGGGGCTTTATCCCGTTCCCGACCTGGATGGCCTGGCCAAAAAGTACGGAGTGGGTCTCTTCAGCCTTGGCTTCATGCAGGCCAGCCCCAGCGGCAAGTTGGCCTGGGCCGGCCTCGATGCCCTCAGCCTGGACAGCAGCCATGAACAGGCGGTGGCAATTCTTGGCGAAATCAGCGCCCTGAGGGCCGCCGGTGGCGATGTGATGGTGTCCCTGGGGGGCGCTGCCGGTCAGAGCCTGGCCCAGGCCTATGCCCAGCGGGGGCTGGGGGTTCAGGCATTGGCCACCGCCTATGGGGAAATGGTGGACACCCTCAAGCTCAGCAAGCTTGATTTCGACATTGAAGGGGCAGCCCTGGCCGAAACCCAAACAATCAAGTTGCAGATGGAGGCCGTCGCCTTGCTGCAACAGACCCATCCTGGCCTCGGTGTGTGGCTCACCCTGCCGGTGTTGCCCCAGGGGCTCACCCAAGATGGTCTCAACACTGTGAAGGCGGCTCTGCTGGCGGGCGTTCAGGTGGATGGCGTCAATGTGATGGCGATGGACTATGGCGATTCAGCTGCTCCGCCGCAGCTCCAGTCGATGGGGGCCTACGCCATTGATGCCGCCACCACTACTTTTGCCCAACTAACCAATCTGTTTGCCAGCCAGGGCAAAAGCTTTGGCTGGAATCAGCTGGGGGTAACGCCGATGTTGGGTGTTAATGACATCACCAGTGAGGTATTCACAATTCAAGATGCTGAGCAGCTCGAGGTTTTTGCCAGGGAGAATGGTCTGGGGATGCTTTCGATGTGGTCGATTAACCGCGATAACCCTGGGGCTGCGGGGCAAGTTTCCAACAACCATGCCGGCCTGCCAGCGATTGCTGCGGGGGGCTTCAGCAGTGTTTGGGGGGATTACGGCAGTGATCCTGTTATTTCCCCAGTCCCGCCGGTGGTCACCCCCCCTGTGGTGACTCCTCCGGTGGTTACACCCCCAGTGGTTGGCAATGGGGGCCTGAGTGTGGAGGTGGGCGGTAGCCGATGGTGGGGTGGTTTTACCGCCGAACTGAAGATCACCAACAGCAGTGGCAAAGACCTGCAAAGTTGGAGTTACACATTTGATAGTCCCCACAGCATCAGTGGCGCCCCCTGGGGGGCGACTGTGATTAGCACAGCTTTGGGTAATGGGATTAGCCGCTACACCCTCAGTGGTGCGGGCTGGGCGGCGGCCCTGAAGGCGGGGGCCTCGGTGAGCGTTGGTTTTAACGGCAGCCAGGGCAGCAGCATTGGCAACGATGGGGCGTTGACCGCGGCGCAGTTGATTAGCAGCAGCCCATCACCGGTGCTGCCTACGCCACCAGTGGTGACGCCTCCGGTAGTGCCGGTGATGCCAGTAGGGCCTGTGCTGCCCACCCCCCCTGTGGTTGGCAATGGTGGGTTGAGCGTGGCAGTGGGCGGTAGCCGTTGGTGGGGTGGATTTACCGCCGAACTGAAGATCACCAACAGCAGTGGCAAAGACCTGCAGAGTTGGAGTTACACATTTGATAGTCCCCACAGCATCAGTGGCGCCCCCTGGGGGGCCACGGTTACCAGCACAGCCTTGGGTAATGGGATTAGCCGCTACACCCTTAGTGGTGCGGGCTGGGCAGCGGCCCTGAAGGCGGGGGCCTCGGTGAACGTTGGGTTTAACGGCAGCCAGGGCAGCAGCATTGGCACCGATGGGGCGTTGACCGCGGCGCAGTTGTTTAGCAGCAGCCCATCACCGGTGCTGCCTACCCCCCCGGTGGTTACTCCGCCGGTGACACCTTTAGACAATGGCCCAGGGGCTGGTAGTGGCACTGGTTACGCCGAGGCCCTGCAGAAGTCGTTCCTCTTCTATGAGGCAAATCGCTCCGGTGACCTCGATGGGGCCACCAATCGGGTGCCCTGGCGAGGGGATTCCGGTCTCAACGATGGCCGCGATGGGGTGTACTTCGGGGATCGCAACGCCGCCAACCTGCAGCTGGGCCTCAGCCTTGACCTCACCGGCGGCTACCACGACGCCGGGGACCACGGCAAATTCGGCATGCCCTTGGCCTCCACCATCTCCAGCCTGGCCTGGGGGGGGATTGCCTTCAAGCAGGGCTACAACGCCACTGGCCAGCTGGATGAATTGCTGGCGGCGGTGAAGTGGGGCACCGATTACCTGCTCAAGGCCCATGGCACCGATGCCTCTGGCAACACCAGTTTCTTTGTGGCCCAGGTGGGTGATGGGGCCGCAGACCATGCCCTTTGGAGCGCCCCCGAAAACCAAACCATTGCCCGGCCGGCCATGGCCGTTACCGCCCAGAAACCTGGCTCCGACGTGACCGCCGGCAGTGCCGCGGCCCTGGCCTCCGCCTCAATTCTCTTTCGGGAGAACGGCTCGATCGCCTACGCCGATGAACTGCTGCGCCATGCGGAGTCGCTATATCGCTTTGCCGATACCTACCGGGGCAAGTATTCCGACTCAATCACCGAGGTGCAGGGCTATTACAACTCCTGGAGTGGCTACGAAGACGAACTCAGCTATGGCGCCGCTTGGTTGGCCCGGGCCAAGGAGGCGGCTGGCGGTGATGGCAGCGCCTACCGCCAGAAGGCTCTCCAGCTCTATAACACTGAGATCGGTGGCTTGAGCAACGGCTGGACCCAAAATTGGGATGACAGCTCCTACGGCGCCGCCGTGCTGCTGGCCGAGGACACGGGTAACGCCAAGATCCGCAGCGATGTGGAGGGCTGGCTGAACAGTTGGGTGAATGGCAGCAATGGGGTGCAGATCACCGCTGGGGGTTTGCGTTTTATCAGCCAGTGGGGCTCCCTGCGCTACGCCGCCAATACGGCGATGCTGGCCGGGGTTTACGCCGATAGCGTTACCGATCCCAATGGCGCCTACAGCCAGCTGGCCACCGATACCATCGATTACATCCTTGGCGATAACCCCCGTAACTCCAGCTATGAGGTGGGTTATGGCATTAATTCCCCCCAGCAGCCCCACCACCGGGCCGCTTCCGGGGTGGGCTGGGATGGTTTCCGCAATGGCCTGCCAAACGAAAACATCCTCTATGGCGCCCTGGTGGGCGGCCCTAGCCAGGCCAACGACTTCGCCTACACCGATGTACGTAGCGACTACATCGGCAATGAAGTTGCCATCGACTACAACTCTGGCTTTACGGGGGCTTTGGCCTTCGCGGCCCAGCGCAGGGCTGGCTTCTAGCGGCGGCGAAGCGCCTCTAGGAGCCGCTCAAAGCTCTCCGGCAGGGGGGCTTCAAAGACCATCCGCTCCCCTGTGATCGGATGGTCAAGGCCCAGTTCCACCGCATGGAGGGCCTGGCCGTGCAGTTCCACCGGCAGCCGACGGCAACGGCTGTAGGTGGCATCGCCCAGCAGCGGGTGGCCCAGGTGGGCGCAATGCACCCGGATTTGGTGGGTGCGGCCGGTGTCGAGCTTGAAGCGCAGTAGGGAGTAGTCGCCAAACCGCTCCAGCAGGCGCCAATGGGTGCAGGCATAGCGACCCTGGTTGTCTTCCACCACCGCATATTTTTTGCGGTCTATGGGGTGGCGACCAATGGCACCTATCACCGTGCCTGCTTCGCTGCCGAGGGCCCCATGCACCACGCCCAGGTACTCCCGCGAGGCAATGCGCTTCTGGATTTGCACCTGGAGGCGCACCAGGGCCTCCTGGCTCTTGGCAATCACGATGCAGCCGGTGGTGTCCTTGTCGAGGCGATGCACGATCCCCGGACGCATCTCGCCGCCGATGCCTGGTAGGTCAGGGCAGTGGTGCAGCAAACCATTCACCAGGGTGCCCTCTTTGTTGCCCGGGGCGGGGTGCACCGTGAGCCCGGCGGGTTTGTTGAGCACGATCAGATGGGCATCTTCAAAGAGCACATCAAGGGGAATTGCCTCTGGTTTCAGGTAGGGCAGCGGTTCGGGCGGTGGCATCCAGAGCTGCACGGCATCCCCTGGGCGCAGCGGCGTTTTGGCCCGACCGGTCACACCATTCACCCGCACATAGCCAGCATCAATGAATTTCTGAATGCGCGCTCGGCTTTGTTCTGGCCGCTGTGACACCAGCCAGCGGTCCAGACGCATTGGTAGTGGTCTGGGGTATTCCAGGCTGAGCAGTTCTCCCTCCCCTTCGCCGAATTCAGCCATCGGCGGGGGGCAGCTCCAGCGTGATGGCGCCCAGGGCGCTGCGGCGAAAGTCGTCGAGCAGTTTTGACGCCATGCGGGTGGTGTCACCGCCGGTGTGACGGGCGGCGGCCCGCTCCAGCCAGGTGCCCAGGTCGGGGTGGGCATTCAGAGCGGAATGCGGATTGGATTCTGGATTGGTATTAAGAGCGGAATTTGGATCGCTGTTGGAATCAATGTTGGGGTCACTGGCAGGTTCCTCCCCCAGGTTTTCAGCTTCTGTACGGCCTGTACAGAACTCGAAATCAGCAGCCAAAACATCTTCAGCTAGACCATCACCAGCCGCAGCCAAGGGCGCCAGGGGGATGCCATAGCGCTGTTCCAGCAGCCCCTTGGGCACCCCGGCCAGCGGCAGCCCCTCCAGGCTGGATAGCAGCTGCAGGAAGGCCAGGGCCACGGCCTCCACGTTGTAGGCGGCTTGGCCGATGTCGTCGCAGTAGGCCAGCAGCAGGGCCGCCTGTTTGTTTTCCAGCCTTGGGGGCAGCACCCCGGGGGCATCGAGCAGGTCGAGGGCCTGGCCCAGGCGCACCCAGCGCAGGGTGCGGGTCACGCCGGCCCGGCGGGCACTGTTCACCACCTTCTGGCGCACCAGCCGGTTGATTAGGGCGGATTTACCCACGTTGGGGAAGCCCAGCATGAGGGCCCGCACTGGCCGGGGTTTCATGCCCCGGAGCCGCCGCCGTTCATTCAAACTTTCGCCGGCCCTCACCGCCGCCTGCATCAGCTGCATCACCCCGGTGCCGGCCTTGGCATCACACCACCAGGGGGTTTCGCCCCGGGCCCGAAACCAGCGGTCCCAACCAAGGCGCGATTGTTCGCTAACCATGTCGCGCCGGTTAAGTACAAGCAGCCGTGCCTTGTCCTTGGTCCAGCGCTCCAGGCGGGGGTGGCCGGTGGCCAAGGGGATGCGGGCATCACGCACCTCCAACACCAGATCCACCTTTTGGAGGCTGGCGCTCAGCGACCGTTCCGCCTTGGCGATATGGCCTGGGTACCACTGGATGGCAACGTCGCTCAAGGCACTACCAACACGGGGCAAGGGGCCAGCTGGATCACCCGGGAGGCGGTGCTGGTCTGGTCAGTGTCAAGACTGATGCCTCGGGTACCCATCACGATTAGATCTGCCTCGATTTCATCGGCCACATCACCGATCACGAAGGCGGGTTTCCCCTCCCGCTCGATCAGTTCAGGGGTGACCCCGGCCCGCTCGAAGGTGTCATGGGCCTGCTGCAGCAGCTGGCCCACCTCCGTGGCATTGGCCATGGTGGTGTCTTCTGGGTCCACCACTGACAGCAGCACCAGGCGGCTGTTGTATTGCTGCACGAGTTTCAGCACGGTGACAGCTGTTTCCAGCGCAGCCCGGCTGTGGTCGATCGGGAAGAGAACGGTGCGGAACATAGGGGGCGCAGTGCCAGCACTGTCCTTGTCCTAGCTCCCCGGCGGCAACAGGCAACCACTTCCGCGTTATCCTCGCCGCGCCGTTACCCCTAAGCCCATGACGAAGCTTTCCCTCACCTCCCTTACTGCCGATGATCTACGAGGTAAGCGTGTGCTGGTGCGGGTCGACTTCAACGTGCCGCTTAACGATGGCGGTGCCATCACCGATGACACCCGCATCCGGGCCGCCCTACCCACCATCAACCATCTCAAGGACCATGGGGCCAAGGTGATCCTGGCGGCCCACTTCGGTCGGCCCAAGGGCCAGGTAAATGAAGCGATGCGGCTTACCCCGGTGGCGGCGCGCCTCAGTGAGCTGTTGGGGGTGACCGTGGTCAAAACCGAGAGTGCCATTGGTCCCGACGCCGAGGCCCAGGTGGCAGCCATGGCCGAGGGCGACGTGCTGCTGCTGGAAAACGTCCGTTTCTTTGCGGAAGAAGAAAAGAACGATCCTGCCTTTGCTGCCCAGCTGGCGGCCCTGGCCGACCTTTATGTAAACGACGCCTTTGGCGCCGCCCACCGGGCCCATGCCTCCACCGAGGGCGTAACCAAGTTCCTCAGCCCCAACGTGGCCGGCTTCCTGATGGAGAAGGAACTCCAGTACCTCCAAGGCGCCATCGATGAACCCAAGCGCCCCCTGGCCGCCATCGTTGGCGGCTCCAAGGTGAGCAGCAAGATCGGCGTGCTGGAAGCCCTGATCGACAAATGCGACAAGGTGCTGATCGGCGGCGGCATGATTTTCACCTTCTACAAAGCCCGGGGCCTGGCGGTGGGCAAGAGCCTGGTGGAGGAAGACAAGCTCGAACTCGCCAAGGAACTGGAGGCCAAGGCCAAGGCCAAGGGGGTCCAGCTGCTGCTACCTACCGATGTGGTGCTAGCCGACAATTTCGCCCCGGATGCCAACAGTCAGATCGTTGCCATCGATGCCATCCCCGACGGCTGGATGGGCCTTGATATCGGTCCCGATTCGATCAAGGCCTTTGAAGCTGCCTTGGCCGACTGCAAAACCGTCATCTGGAACGGCCCCATGGGGGTGTTCGAGTTTGACAAGTTCGCCGCCGGCACCGACGCCATTGCCCACACCCTGGCTGGCCTTACCGCCACCGGCACCACCACAATCATTGGCGGCGGCGACTCCGTGGCGGCCGTGGAGAAGGTGGGTGTAGCCGAGAAGATGTCGCACATCTCCACCGGCGGTGGCGCCAGCCTGGAGCTGCTGGAGGGCAAGGTGCTGCCCGGCGTGGCCGCCCTCGACGGGGCCGCTTGAACCACCCATAACCCCATGGTTACGGATCGGGAAAGGGAGCTCTCCCGACAGTTCTGGGCCCGCCGGGGCCAGGGCCCCAGGGGTAGGCGCCCCAGCAGGCAGCGATCCCCGTGGCTTGCCTGGCTGCTGTTGGCGCTATTGGCCCTAGGGCTGGTGCTGCTACTGGGCCATTGAGCCTGGGCGGTGCTGGCCCCAGGGGCCTTGGGGGGGCTTGGGCAGGCCGTATTGGCTACGCAGTTGTTCGGCCTCCGTGCGCAGTTGTTCGCGCAGTTTCTTACGGGCCTCCCGCTCCCCCTGTTCACAGGTCTTTAGGGCAGTGGAGGTTTGGGCTGAGCCCACACAGCGTTCCGCCTCCTGGAGGATGGCGATGCGGCCGGCATGACTCTTCTGTTCGATGCTGGCGCGCAGTTTGAACAGGTTCTGCTGTTGTTCTTTTGTGAAGGTGGGCCGTTCGAAGGGCTGGCGCTCTTGTTTGGGCAGATCTGTGGGTTGGGCCTGAACGGCATTCACTCCCCCGCAGAGGAGGGGTAGCAGGGCTGCGCCGGCCAGAATCTTGCGGTGCATTAGGGGCTTGGAAACAGACTTCAGTGTCCCGAACTGCTGTGGCCCCCCTGTGACTGGCTCGGCAGCAGGTTCAACGAACTGCTACCAGGGTCGTCATCTAGTCCCAATACGCTGCGCAGCAGCGCTTCCATCACACGGGGCTGTTCACCCAAGTTGGAGCCACCGTTAATTCGATCAAGATCGCAACGGCAGTGTCGCTATCGCGCTGGCAATCAGCAAGCCCGCTGGCAGGGGCTCAACGGCGGGCCACCACCCGCACCATGCGACTGATGCTCACGGTGCCTTCGGGGTGCAGCAGCATCACGGCCCAAGATTGACTGCCGGGCTTGTAGGGGGCTTGGATGGTCTTAAACAGGCCCCCACCATTTAGGGCGCCCAGCTGCATTTCTGGGCTCTTGAAGTGGAGCAAAGTTTCCGCAGATAGTTCCGCTAGGCCGCCGGCGATTACTGCGTCATTCAGCGGTTCGTCCATCACCACATCCAGGTCGTAGCGCTGGCCGGTCAGTACCTCCTCCGGCACATAAAGGCTCACCCCCAAGTCCCGTTTGCCACTGCGCAGGATTGATTCTTCCCCCAGCACCTCCTGGCCACTGAGCCGGGCCCCTGCCTGTTGAACGGCCAACCGTTGGGTGGCCTCCAAGCGGAAGCTGCGGCCAGCCTCCTGATGGGTGCCGGTCACCTTCACCAGCAGCGTGCTGCGGCCATCTTTGAGGTCGGGGCCGGAGCTGAGTTGCCAGCGGGCATCGCTGAAGTTTTGCCGCAATTGCTGATAACGGGCCTCGAGACTGCGGGGGTTGAGGCCAGGACCGGATGCGAGTAGGCCATTTAGGGCCGCCGGATTTGCCCCGTTTAGGGCATTTTCCAGGTTGCGCAACAGTTCATCGCTTAAGCGCGCCCGGGCGGCGCCGGCCTGCAGCAGGGGCAAGCTGGCCAGCAGGATCCCTGCGGCCATGGCCAAATTGCGCCGCAGGGAAGCGATCACTGAATTTCCAATCGGGACTCTTAAGTTAGGCGCCGCCTCGATCCGATCCATGGCCCGGCTTTTGATTGCTGCCAGTGGCACCGGTGGCCATTTGTTTCCTGCCCTGGCGGTGGCCGATTGTTTACCCCAGGGCTGGGCAGTGAGCTGGGTGGGGGTGCCCGATCGCCTCGAACGGGAGCTGGTGCCCTCCCGTTATCCGCTGCATACGGTGCGGGCCGGGGGGCTCCAGGGCAAAGGCTTGGCCAAGCTTTTTCAATTACTGCAGCTGCTCTGGAGCACTGTGCCGGTGGCCCATTTGATCCGTAGCCAGCAGTGCGCTGTGGTGTTCACCACCGGCGGTTACATTGCCGCCCCAGCGATTCTGGCGGCCCGTTTTTGCCGGCGGCCGGTGGTGCTGCACGAATCGAATGCGGTGCCCGGCCGGGTTACCAGGCTGCTGGGCCGTTTCTGCACCCGGGTGGCCCTGGGCTTGCCCCAGGCCGCCGCGCTGCTGCCGGGTTGCCGCCCCCTGGTCACGGGCACCCCCGTGCGGGCGGCCTTTCTGCAGCCTGCCCCCTGCCCCGATTGGCTGCCCCAGGGGCCGGGGCCGTTGCTGCTGGTGATTGGTGGCAGCCAGGGGGCAGTGGGTCTAAATCGGATGGTGCGGGCGGCGGCGCCACCGCTGCTGGCGGCCGGTTGTCGCATCGTGCATCTCTGTGGCAGCCACGACCCCGACCAGGGGCGATTACGGCATCCGCTTTATGTGGAGCGGTCCTTCAGCGACGAAATCCCCGGCCTGTTGCAGCACGCCGACCTGGCGGTGAGCCGGGCGGGGGCCGGCAGCCTCAGTGAATTGGCCGTGTCTAGGACCCCTGCGGTGTTGGTGCCCTTCCCCCAAGCGGCCGACAACCATCAGCTGGCCAACGCCCAGGCGGCCCTGGCCCTGGGGGCGGCGCTGCTGGTGCACCAGCACGACCCCGATCGACCGCCCCTGGGGCGGGCCCTGTGGCAACTGTTGGGGCCAAGGCTGCGGGGGGCCGAGGGGCTGGCTGATCCGCTCAGCTCCCTGGCCGTGGGCATGGGGCGCCTGGCGGTGGCTGATGCCGACAGTCAACTGGTGGAGCTGCTACTGCAGCTAAGCGCCCCTTAACCGTGGCTGCGGGGGCCGGCGCTTGGGCTAGAAATTTCGGCAAGGCTGGGTTCCGCATCCGCCAGGCTGCTGGTGGCCCCCACCCCCGCCAGCGATGGCAGGGCTGAGCCATTGCTGAGGGCGCTGGCCAGTTGTTCCAGTTCTTGGGGTTGCCGCAGGCCGATGGAATGGCCCAAGCCCTGGCCCTGGCGATCAAACAATTGCAGGTGGGGGATCCCAGTTACCTGCCATTGGTCCAGTTCCGCCTGCCAGCTGGGGTTATCCACATTGAGCAGCACCACATTCAGCTCCGGATGCCCTTTTTCCAGCTGTGCCATGGCCGGCGCCATGGCCCGACAGGATTCGCACCAGTCGGCGTAAAACTCCACCAGGCTGGGCCGACCATTGCCTAGGGCCTCCCCTAGGGGCAGGGAGCGGCGGGCCAGTTGATCCAGTAGGTCCCCAGCGCCAAGGCTGCCTTTGAGCCAGGTAAGGCCCACCACCAGCAGGGCTACCAGCAGCAATAGCAATTGCCCAGCGCGGGCTGGGAAGGGGGTTGGGGGGGTCATGGGGATGCCAGGCCGGCCAAGCGCTGCCATGCTGGCAGCCCCCCTCCTGCAGTTGTTTGAAACGCCGGCTCACGCTGCAGTTTCCCCGGGAGGCGGTGCACCAGCCGATCACCTATCGGCTGGCGGTTGACTACGACGTGGCCTCGCGGATCATCCGGGCCCAGATGGCCCCCAACCAGCGGGGCACCATGGTGGTTGAGCTGTCAGGCGACATTGATGAATTGGAGGCTGCCCAGCAGTGGTTGGCCAGCATTGGCCTGGAAATTACCGCCGCCGCCGGTGAGATTCGCATCGATCCCGACCGCTGTGTGGACTGCGGCATCTGCTCAAGTGTCTGCCCCAGTGGGGCCCTGCGCTGTGAGGCTCCAGACTGGCGTCTGCAATTTGACCTGCGTAGCTGTGTGGTTTGTGAGCAGTGCATTGCCGCCTGCCCCCTGGAAGCAATCAGCCTGAAGCTCTGATGACTTCCCTCTTGAAGTGGTTGCTGCTGCCCGTGCGGGCGCCGATGCTCACCCTGCTGGGGGCGATCAGTTTTTACCTGGGGGCCCATTGGGGCTTCCAGCAAGACAGCATCCGCACAGCGATGGTTGGGGACTCCCTCTGGGATGAACTCTTCTGGGCATTTGCTCTATTGCAGGTGTCTGTGCTGGTGTTTTTTTGCACCCTGCCCGACCTGGTACTACGTCAAATTTCGCTATTTATGGCGGCCAGCAAGGTAATCACCCTGGTGGTCACCTTGCTGTTAGTGGTGCTGGGGGGGATGTATTTGCTTTATATGCCAGGTTTTGTCGATCTGCTGGTGTTGGCGGCGGCGCTGCTCTTGGCTCGACTGGATCTGGTGAGACTTCATATCTGGCCCCCCTCCTGGCTGGCGCTGGTTGGTTTCACCGGCTTCATTATGTTTTTTGTGGTCTATGGCCATGCCTTGCACCTGCAACTCTTCCACTTTCCCTTGGTTCAGGGCTTGGTAAAGCTGGGTTCCAGCAGACCATAGGTCCAGCGGTTACCGAGCACACTTTTCACGTAGAGGCGGGTCTCCGGGTAGGGGATGGCCTCCACCCAGAGTTCCGGTAATTGATTGAGGTGGGTGTTACCCCAGCTTTGGGCTGCCCCGGGCCCGGCGTTGTAGCTCGCCACCGCCAGGAAGGGATTGTTTGCGAAAGCTTTGAACAGTTGCTGTAGGTAGCGGGCCCCCAACTGGGCATTGAGGTTGGGGTCCTCCAGTTGGGCTCGGGTGAGGGGGCTCTCCGCCAGTTCGTTGGCGGTGGCGGGCATCAATTGCAGCAAACCCACGGCCCCAGCGGGGGAACCCACCGCTGGGCTTAGGCGGGATTCCTGGCGGCCTACACCGATCAATAGGCTGGGATCGAGCCCAGCTTGCAAGGCGGCGTTTCGCAGTTCTGGGCCAAAGGCGAGCGGATGGCGCTGCTGTTCCAGCCGCCGCAGCTGCTCAGGGGTCTTAGCCGCCCCCTCCAGGGAGGCCTGGTCCAGTTGGGCCAGGCCCATCCAGCGGTCCCCTAGGGCCAGCCGCAGCTGGCCTTCGCGCCAAAGGTCTTGGGGATTTTCTGGGGCTCGGCCCCCCCGCCAGGTGCGCCAATGCTCCCAGGCTTCCCCGTGGAGTCCGAGCCGCTCCAGCTGGGCCAGGGGTGGGGCCAGGAGCCCCCCCGCTGGAGCTGGTAGGGGTAAGGGCCAGGAAGGCTTGGTTAGCCCGAGCCGTTCGCTCGCCCGCCAGGCGTAGTAGCCGTAGGGGTAGGCCTGTAACTGTTTGGTCCAGAGTTTCTGGGCTTGGGCGGTTTGGCCCAGTTGCTGGGCGGCCAGCCCCAGCCAGAAGCGGCTGCGGGCCGCCAGGGGCGGGCTCTGCCGCTGGGGGTCAAGTTTTTGCAGGCTGGCACTGGCCGCCGCCCACTGCTGCTTGAGCAACAGCTGGCGACTGCGCTCCCAGCCCAGTTCCGCGGCGGTTAACGGCGGTAAAACCGCCGGGGCCAGCCGTTCCCGGGTGCGGGCGGTTTGGGGGGGGAGACCGCCAAGGCAGCGTTTGCCGGCAGCCAGCTCCCCCTGTTGGGCGAGGCCGCCGGCCAGCAAGTCTTTTTCGCTGGGGGTTAGCGGGCGGTGGGGCTGCTGGCAGGCCCTGGCCATGGCAGCGGCGGCCCCGGGCCAGCGCTCCCCCCAGCGGGCCAGGTGAAGGCCGCCCAGTTGCCCCCCCAGCCGTTGGTCCCATTCCAGGGCGGCGGCTAGGGCGGCGGGGTGGGCTGGAAAGCGTTGCAGCAGCAGCTGGCGCTCGGGGCCGCCGCTGCTGCCGAGGGCATAGAGGGCATCGGCGCTGGGCGGTGCCAGGGGAAACCGTTGCAGCAGCTGCCGCCAGAGCCGATGGGCGGCGGCTCTATTCCCCAGTTTTTGCTCGGCTAGGGCCTGCTGTTTTAGGGCCACGGCCGCCAGCAGGCTGGGGCCGCCGGCGGGGCTCCAGCCCTGGCCGCGCAACAGCTTTAGTTGGGCCCTGGGGGCTTCGCTGAGGGCCTGGGCCTGGATCAGCCGCGCTTCCCGGCGGCGGCTTGGATCGGGATCAAAGCGACTGCTGCGGCGCAGCAGCTCGGCAGAGCTGTGGTTGCTTAGGGGGGGCAGCAGCCTCAATAGCCCCTGTTGCAGCAGGGCCAGGCCCAGGCCACTGCCAACGGCGATGGCGGCGATGGCCAGCAGCCCCCGATCCTTGAACGGTTGCACCTGCAGGTTCACCAAAACGCAACAGCTGGCCAGGGCATCGTATGGGGGCAAGACTGGCCGGGCAGCCTTACCCGCCCCCTTCCGCCAGTGCAGCAGCTCCAGCAGGCCCTTGGGGTCCTTCGCCACTGGTGGCAGGCCACGGCCCCCCAGCTGTCCCCCTTGGCCCTGCAGCGGCGCCGTTGTTTGGTGGCGGTGCTGCTGGGCCTGGCCAGCTGGTTGTTGCGACCGCTTTGGCCCTTCTTCTGGCTGCCGGGCTGGGTGGTGGGGGGCTTGCTGATCTGGGCTGCCCTGGAATTGTTTGGCCTCGCCTGGCGACCGCGGCGCTGGCGTTGAGCCCGTGGCCCGTCAGGCGAGCTGTGGGTCTCTTTGGTCTAGGGGTGTTGGGCGGCTGCGGTTAATCTCCCGCCAGCTCGAACCCGCACCCATGGCCGACCTGGCAACCCATCCCGTGGGGGCCCCCTTGGGTGGCGGCGGCATCAGCTTTGGCACCGATGGCATCCGAGGCCGGGTGGGCCCCTTGATGACCCCAGCCCTGGCCCTGCAGGTGGGTTATTGGAGTGGCCAGGTGCTCGCTGGCGACGGGCCGGTGTTGATTGGCATGGATTCGCGCAGCAGTGGCCCGATGCTTGGCGCCGCCCTGGCGGCCGGGCTCACCGCCGCCGGCCGCGAGGTGTGGGAACTGGGCCTCTGCCCCACCCCCGCCGTGGCCCGGCTGGTGCGGCGGCTGGGGGCCGCTGGTGGTGTGATGGTGTCCGCCAGCCATAATCCCCCGGAAGACAACGGCATCAAGCTTTTTGCTGCCTCCGGCGCCAAGCTCAGCCGCGGCCAGCAAGAGGCGATCGAGGCCGGTTTGCGGGGGGAGGTGCGGCCGGCCCTGAGCCGCTGGGGGGCCATCTACCAGCGCAACGAATTACTCAGCCAGTACCGCGACCTCTTGGAGCAGAGCCTGGCCGGCCGCCGCCTAGACGGTCGCCGCATCGTCCTCGACCTCTGCTGGGGTTCGGCCACCGCCCTCAGCGCAGATCTGTTTAGGGACCTGGGGGCTGAAGTCATCGTGCTGCATGGGGAAGCCGATGGCAGTGCCATCAATGTGGGCTGCGGCAGCACCCACCTGGAACCGCTGCGGCAGGCGGTGCTGGACCAGGGGGCGGAGCTGGGCTTTGCCTTTGATGGCGACGCCGACCGGGTGCTGGCGGTGGATGGCCAAGGGCGGCTGGTGGATGGTGATCACATCCTTTACCTCTGGGGATCAGCCCTGGCCGCGGCGGGCCAGCTGCCCGAGCAGCGGCTGGTGGCCACAGTGATGAGCAACCTCGGCTTTGAGCGGGCCTGGCTGGCCCGGGGCGGCTTGCTGGAGCGCACCGCCGTGGGCGACCAGTTTGTGCATGGGGCCATGGAGGCCAGTGGCGCCGCCCTGGGCGGGGAACAGTCGGGGCACATCCTTTGTGCCCACCATGATCTCTGCGGCGATGGCCTGCTCACGGCCCTGCAGCTGGTGGCCCTGCTGGAGCCAGGCGAGACCCTCGCCGATCGCCTCGACCACAGCTTCAGCTCCTATCCCCAGCGGCTCAAGAACGTGCGGGTGCCCGACAAGGCCCGGCGCAAGGGCTGGCAGCAGTGCGGTCCCTTGGTAGAGGCCATTGCCGCCGCGGAAACGGCCATGGGCGGCGAGGGGCGGGTGCTGGTGCGGGCCTCCGGCACCGAACCGCTGCTGCGGGTGATGGTGGAGGCCTCCAGCCAGGTCGCCGTAGACCACTGGACCGAGCAGCTGGCCGCCATCGCTGACCGGGAACTGAACGGTTGAGCTGTATTTAGCGATTCAAGCCAACAGCCCGCGGGCCAGGGCTAGGGCACCGCTGCAGGCATCCCCCAGGGGCGCCTGGGGGATGGTGCCCGGCAAGCGCTCCGCCAAAACCCTTTGGAAGCTCCGTTGCAGGGGCGCCAGGTGGGTGATGGCCCCGCCCAGGCAGCAGAGCGGCGGTTGCTCCAGCCCCAGGCCCTTTGCCACCCCCTCCACCAACATCGCCAGTTCCTCCCCGGCCCGCTCGATGATGGCCAGGGCCTGGGGATCGCCAGTGGCCGCCTGGGCACTCACCAGGGGCGCTAGCCGGGCAAAGCCCGCCGCCCCGAAGCTGGGGTCCACCACCAGGGCCTTGAGTTGATGGGAATGCTGCACGCCGAGGGCCCGCCAGAGCAGGGCTTTTAGGGGGGTTTCCCTGAGGCGGCCATCGGCCATGCGCAGGCTGAGGGCGAGGCCATCGCGGCCGATGTCCATGGCACTGCCGCCGCCATCAAGGAGCCAGCCCCAACCGCCACAGCGGTGCTGCTGGCCCTGGCTGTTGCGGCCCACGCAGATGCTGCCGGTGCCGCTGATCAACACGATGCCGGCGCCCCCACCAAAGGCGCCCGCCAAGGCGGTGCTTTCATCGCCCCCCACCAGCACCGCCTCAATACCCAGCAGCTCCTGGGCCAGGCGGGTGCCTAGGGCCTGGCTGGGGCTGTGCTGCTCGATGCCGCTGGCACCGATGGCCGCGGCGGCCAAGGTCAGGGGCCCCTGGGGCTGGCGCAGCTCTGGGCCCAACCCCTGGCGGGCCGCCGCCAGGCTGCTGCCCAGGGCCGCCTGGAACTTTTCGGGGCCCGCGGTGCTGTCCAGGTGGCTAACGCCACTGCCTTCCCCCTCGGCTAGCACCCGCCCCTGGCGATCACTGAGGCGACAGCGGGTTTTGGTTTGCCCCGCGTCAAAACCAGCCACCAAGGGCTCATCAGCCATGGTTTGGGCTCTCCTTGGGCCCAGGGGCGTCGGTGAGGGCCTGGGCGGCCCCGAGGGTGGCCAGCAGAAACCAGCCGGTGATCTGCACTTCAGGCCTGAAAAAGATCGTGTCCACCAGCCCATGGCCGGCGAGGCCCCCCACGGCGGCGAGGCTGCCCAGGGCCGGCAGGCTCAGTAGCAGTTCCCTGTGCAACTGGGCAAAGCCCAAGCGCAGGCTGGTAACCAACAAAGCAAGGCCGGCCAGCAGGCCAGGGATGCCGGCCTCCACCGCCAGCTCTAGAGGAACCGAATAGGCGCTCAGGGCGGTGAAACGGGGCTGCTGGTAGAGCGGGTAGATCAGGTTGAAGGCGCTGTTGCCCGGGCCGATCCCCAGCCAGGGGCGGTCTTGGACCATCTCAAGGGCCGCCAGCCACACGTTGATGCGGAAGTTGTTGGAGCTGTCCTGGCGGCCGGCCACCATGCTCAGCAGCCGCACCCGCAGGGGTTCGATTTGGGTGGCGGCCAGCACCAGGCCCAGCACCACCAGGGCAATGAGCAGCGGCGGCAGCCAGCGGCGGAGCTGGGGGGGCAGGTGGCGGCTCTGGCGCAGCAGCAGCAGCAGCCCCAGCAGGCCTAGGCCCAGCAGCATGCCGATCCAGCCCCCACGGCTGTAGGTAAACAGCAGGGCGGCGGCGCCAAAGCCAAAGCTGGCCAGGGCCAGTAGGCGGGGCCAAAGGCCTTTCCAGCGCAGTAGGGCCACCACCGCCAGGGGCAGGATCGGCAGCAGATAACCGGCCAGCAGGTTGGGGTTTTCGAGGCTGCTGTAGATGCGGCGGGTGCCGTCGGCCACGGAATTGGGATCTGCCCAGCGGGCCAGTTCCTCAACATCGCCATAGAGCTGCCGCAGGCCGATCACCGCCGTGGCCAGTTCCCCCAGAAGCAGGGCCGCCAGCAACCGATCCCACCAGCGCGGCGCCGTTTCCAGCAGCCGTCGCATCAGGGCATACACACCCAGATAACTCACCAGCTTGAACAGCCCCTTGGCCGCGGCGGCCGGCACCGGCGAACAGCCCGTGGCCAGTAAGGCCAGGGCTAAATAAACCAGCAGCCAACCATTGAGCGCCCCTAGGGGCCGGGGGCTCGGGGCGGTGGCCAGGCCCCAGAGCAACCAAAACAGCCCACAGGCGCTGATCAACAGGGCCAGGCCGCCCCGGTCCGCCAGGGGCAGCAACAGCAGCAGCAGGCAGAGCAACCCCCCGGCCAGACTGGGCAGGTGCTGGCGCAGGCGGCTGTGGGGGCTCTCGGCCCAGAGCCCCTGCCAACGCAGCAGCCAGGGGGGGGCGGGGGATGCGCTCATGGGTGGGCAGACCTCTCGGCGAGCGGGTTCTCAGCGCTCGGATTATGGAGGGCTTGATCGCCGCTGGGGCAGCGGTGGTTGCGTTGGTAGAGGCGTCGATACACCGGCAGCCCCTTGTCCAGCACCTGCCACTCCCGTTCCGTGGCTAACCCCAAGGGGTTTTCCTGCAGCCATTCACCGCCATCGAGGGGGTCAAACGCCTCACTGCTGTCTACGGCCTCCAGCATTTGGTTGATCACCGCGGGCACATCGCTCTGGATAAACAGCTGGCGGCTCGGTGCCATCGCCCCCGCCAGGGCTTCGATTAGGGCCGGTTGCACCATGCGGCGTTTGTGGTGCCTGGTTTTAAACCAGGGGTCGGGGTATTGGATCGTTACCAGCTCAAGGCAGCCGGGGGGCAGGTTTGCCAGCCAGCGTTCCAGGCTGATGTTGGCGTTGCAGAAGAGAAAGCGCAGGTTGCCCAGCCCCAGCCTTTCGCGGTCGGCCTCCGCCAGCTGCACCAGCGGGCGCCGGATCTCCAGGCCCAGGTGATTGCGTTGGGGTTGTTGGGGCGCCATGGCCAGTAGAAACCGCCCCCGGGCGCAGCCGATGTCCAGGTGCAGGGGCAGGTTTGGATCTAGGAACAGCTCCCCCAGGGGGGACAGGTCCCGTTCCACCTGATAAAAGCTGCTGAGCGGATTGACGTGTTGGCGCAAGGGCGGCTTAGGTCGTGGTGGGCACTAGGAAGCCCCAACAGGCGGTGTAGCCATGGAGCTGGGTGGCCCCGTCCACGGGACCAATTTCACCATTACAAAACAGGCCGGCAATCGGCACTTCACTGAACACCTCCCGGCAGAGCTGCCCATCCACGTGGGGGGTGCCGTACAGCCCTTCGCCCCGGCCCAGGCAGGCAAAGGCCAGGGCGGCGAGGGGCTGGGGCTGGCGCCCGTACTGGCGGGCCAGCAGCTGTTGCAGTTCCTGGCGGGAGGTGCTGGCATCGCGTAGCTGGAATTGCAGCCGTTGGCCCACCCGCACGCTGTCGGCCACGGCGATGGCCCCATGGCGGGGGTCCACCCCCATCAGGTTGCGGATCAGAAACGGCGGTTCCGGTGCTTGGGGTTGCATCGAGAAGCGGTTGCGGGCCAGGCCCACGAATAGGGAGTTGCGCAACAGGTCCCGGTCTTGGGGTGAGAGGGTTTCGATCACCTCCTGCAGGGCATTGAATGGTTTGTTGAGGGCGCTGCCCTGGCGGAGTTCCAGCAGCACATTGCGCTGGGCCTGCTCGATTTCAAAGATCGGACCAATCGGCCGGCAGCCCTGGGCCACCACTGCCTCCAGGGTCCAGCTGCCACTGATCACACAGCCCACGGCGCCTTTGCATACCTGATCGTTGAGCAGCAACGAGCCCTGGCCGGCGCTATGCATCGCGGCCAGGCCGCCGAGCTTTGCCATGGCGGGATAGGCGTAATCAAGCCCATTGAGCAGGTCGTTGATGCCGCTGCTGGAGGGGTCGATCCAGAGCAACATGCCACCGCCGGCCCCGGGGTCGGCCCCCACGGCATCTAGCCAGGGCTGGTGGGGGCCGTCTAGGTCGGGCAGGGCGCTGGGATCCAGGGCAAAGGGGGTGATCTGGGCGCCGGGCAGGCGCAGCAGGGTCACACTGAGGCCGGGGCCCTGCTCCAGTTCCTGGGGGCTGCCGGCGGCGTTGGTACCCACCACCCCTGCGCCGCTGGCCCCCACCCAGTGATCGGCCCGCAGGTTTTGCCTCAGCAGCGGTAGTAGCCGGGGCAGGTCACTGGCGAAGCTGCTGCTGCTGAAAACCAGGGCCAGGTCTGCCGGGCCCATGGGGGCCAGGGCCCTGGCCACCTCCGCCACGGCGCCCTCCAGGGAGGGGTTCTGGGAAAGGGCCGTGCGGGCCAGGGCCTTAGGGGTGCCGCGCGAAAGCCAGGCCAGCATGGGCACGGGGGTACTTTTTGGACCCTACAGCTGCGACGCCGATAATGGCCCCATCTGGTTACCCCCCATGCCGCTACCGCTCCTGCGCAGCCTGATCTGGCTCGACTATCGGCTGGCGGTGGTGTTTGGCCTCGGCTTGCCCTTAGTGCTGTTGATCTGGGCGGCGGTGCGCCAGGAGCAGGCCCTGGTACGACTGCTCACTCTGTATTGGAAAGTGAGCAGTTTGCTGGGCATCACCGTGTTGTTGATGGCCGCTGCCAGGCCCTTGGCTTTTCTTACCGCCAGCCTTGCCTATTTATTCATTTTGATCGGGCTTTGGTTCTGGGTGGATCTCAATGAGGAATTGGCGGATCTGCCCCCGTTTCGGCCATTGCCCTTCACCCTGCGCAGCTGGCGTTGGGCGATGACGCTCTTGAGCGCCTTGGGGTTGCTGTTGAGCGCTTCCGCCCTGGGCTGCGCCTGGGGGCAACCCACGGCCCCCCTCTGCCAGCTGTGGCTGGAGGCCCCCGAACGCTTCCAGCAGATCCTGGCGGTGGTGATGGGCTTTTTCTTTGGTGCCGATTGGACCCCGGCCGTAACGGCCTTCCTCGGTTACCTGGGCCTGGCGGCCTATGCGGTGGGCTTGATCCAGTGGTTGCTGGTGCGCCTGCCCCGCCAGGGGCGTTTGGCCGGGGGCTTCTGAGTGCTGGCGCCCCTGGAGGAGCTGAGCCGCCAGCGCCCCGACCGGCTGTTGCGGCTCCGGGGCAACTTGCCTGGGGCGGAAGGCCCCGAGGCCTTTGAGCTCTTGATTTATCGAGGCATCAGCAGCAGCGTTAGCCATCCCACCGCCCATGACCCAGACCAGTCGCTGTTGCCGGAGGGGGCAACACTCGAAAGCGCTGAATTGTTGGCGGCGCCGCTCAATCCCAATGCCGAGCAGCGGCTGGCCGGCCCTGCCCCGGTGGATAAGTTTCTAGATCCGGAGAGTTGGCTTTAGGTTGATTAGGGGCCTTTTTTATGGCCGAACCAGGCTCAATTAGTTGGCAAAAATAGTCAGTAAAAATCTTGATCGGCCAGGATCGCCACGCAGCGGCTGCAGATGCTGGGATGGGCTGCATGTTGGCCGATGCTTGTTTCGTAGTGCCAGCAGCGCTCGCATTTTTCGCCTACGGCCCGGGCGATGCGCACGGTGATGCCCGCTTCGCTGGCTTCGGCCAAGGGGTTGGCGAGGGGCGGTGCGCCCGCCTGCTGCAATTCCAGGGCTGAAACCAGCAGCCAGTCGGCCAGGTTGTCGATCTCCGGGTGGGGACTACTTTCCAGCAGGGCCAGAACACTTTGCAGGGCAGTGGCCGCCTCCCCCTCGCCCAGCTCCAACTGGATCTGGGCCTCCAGGGAGGCCCCCAATTCAGCGCGACTGCGGCAGGCCTCCAGTTGGCGATTCACCAGGGAACGCAGGTTGATCACATCACTAATCGCCACCCGCTCAGCAAACAGGCCTGCGGTCCAGGCCGCCGGTGCCGTGGGCCAGCCCCTTTCAAACACCGAACGCTCCGCCACCGGGTAGGGCAGGTTTTGCCAGATGTCTTCGGCCATGTGGCAAAGCACCGGGGCGATTAGCCCCGCCAGCCGTTCCACCACCAGGGCCAGCACCGTTTGGCAGCTGCGGCGGCGGAAGTTGGTGGCGCCACTCACATAGAGGCGATCCTTGGCGATATCTAGGTAGAAGTTTGAGAGATCCACCACGCAGAAATTCTGCAGGGCCTGGAAGAAGCGATAGAACTCGTAGCTCTCAAAATAACCGGTTACTTCTTCCATTACCTGGGCGGTGCGTTGCAACATCCAGCGATCGAGCAGCGGTAGCTCATTGATCGCCACCCCATCGCGTTCTGGCTGGAAATCATGCAGGTTGCCCAACAGATAACGGGCGGTGTTGCGCACCTTGCGGGCCACATCCCCCAGCTGTTTGATGATCCCTGGCCCCAGGGGTACATCGGCGGAATAGTCCACCGAACTCACCCATAGCCGCAACACATCGGCCCCATAGGCCGGCTCCTGTTTCTCATTTTTACCCCCCTCCACAATCACGGCGGGATCCACCACATTGCCGAGGGATTTGCTCATCTTGCGTCCCTTTTCATCCAGGGTGAAGCCGTGGGTGAGCACCCGGCGGTAGGGGGCCTGGCCGTTTACGGCCACGGAGGTGAGCAGGCTGGATTGGAACCAGCCCCGGTGTTGGTCGGAGCCTTCTAAGTAGAGGTCAGCGGGGTATTGCAGTTGGGGGGCGCGGGGCTGGCCGCCCTGGAGCCCCCCCAGCACGCCGGCCCAGGAGGAACCGGAGTCAAACCACACATCCATGGTGTCGCTGCCCTTGCGCCAGCGGCTGGCCTCAGCGGCGTAGGCCGCTGGCAACAGTTCAGCCTCATCGCGCTCCCACCACACATCGGAGCCGTGCTCTGCGATCAGGGCCTGGACATGGCTGAGGGTGTCGGCATTGAGCAGCACTTCACCGCTGCTGCGTTCGTAGAACACCGGAATCGGCACCCCCCAGGTGCGCTGGCGGCTGATGCACCAGTCGCCCCGTTCCTTGACCATGCCCTCGATGCGGTTGCGGCCACTGGCGGGCAGCCACTCCACCGCTGCAATGGCGGCTAGGGCCTGCTCGCGGAACCCCTCCACCGAGGCAAACCACTGTTCGGTGGCCCGGAAGATCGTTGGTTTTTTGGTGCGCCAGTCGTAGGGATAGCGGTGCTCGTAGGGCTTTTCCGCCAGCAGGGCGCCGGCTTCGCGTAGGGCTTCGATGATCGCGGCGTTGGCGTCTTTGAGCACATTCAGCCCGGCAAATGGACCCGCCTCCGCCGTGAGGTTGCCGGCCTCATCCACCGGGCAGAGCACCGGCAGGTTGTATTTCTTGCCGGTGTTGAAGTCGTCTACCCCGTGGCCGGGGGCGGTGTGCACCAGGCCCGTGCCGGCTTCGGTGGTGATGTATTCGCCGCCGATTACCACCGGGCTGCTGCGGTCTAGCAGGGGGTGGCGGTAGCTGATCCCCTCCAGCACCGCCCCCTTCACGGTGAGTAGGGCCTCCAGGGGCAGGTTCAACTGCTGCCGCAGGTTTTCGATCAGTTCCGCTGCCACCAATAGCTGGCGCCCCTGGCCGTCGCCGCAGATGGCGTAGTCGAGCCGGTCGTTTACCGCCACCGCCAGGTTGGCGGGCAGGGTCCAGGGGGTGGTGGTCCAGATCGCCACCTGCAGGTTTTCGGTGGTGAGGCCGGCGGCAGTGAGGCTGGCGGCGAGGGCAGCGCTGGGCTCGAGCACCTCAAAAGCCACGAACAGGCTGGGGGAGGTGTGGCCATCGGGATACTCCAGTTCCGCTTCGGCCAGGGCCGTGCGCGAACTGGGGCTCCAATGCACTGGCTTAAGGCCCCGGTAGATGTGGCCGGCTAGCACCATCTGGCCAAACACCCCGATTTGGGCGGCCTCGTAGTCCTTCTGCAGGGTCAGGTAAGGGCTATCCCAGTCGGCCCAGATGCCCCAGCGCTGGAAGCCCTTTTTCTGCAGCTCCACCTGCTCGAGGGCATAGGCGTGGGCCTTGCGGCGCAGCTCGATCGGGCTGAGGTTCCGGCGTTCCCCCTGGGAGAGGGCTTGCAGCACCTTCAGTTCGATTGGTAGCCCGTGGCAGTCCCAGCCCGGCACAAACCGGGCCCGGCGGCCGCGCATCAGCTCGAACTTATTGATGATGTCTTTAAGGGTTTTGTTGAGCGCATGGCCCACGTGCAGGGCGCCGTTGGCGTAGGGCGGCCCGTCGTGGAGCGTGAAGGCGGGGCCGGGGTTTTCCTGGCTGAGGCGTTCGTAGAGCCGCAACTCCTGCCAGAACTGCTGCAGCTCCGGTTCGCGGCTGCGGGCGTTGGCCCGCATGGAGAACGGCGTCTCCAGCAGGTTCAGGGTGTCCTTATAGAAAATCGGACTGACCGTCACCGCAGCAGGGGCGCAGAACTGCCGATTATCCGTGCTCGGCGGCATCCAGCAGGGCGTCCACCTCCGCGAGGGATTCAATCACTGTCTCGGGGGGCTCCGTATCGGCCGTGGTTACTGGGGTAGGCACCGTTACTGGCGTAGGCGCCAGCGCCTCGATGGATTCGCTAGCGGGCTCGGCAGCCGTTTCAACCAGCTCAAGAATTTCTGAAATCTGCAGAACCTCCAAAACCTCAGGAACTTCCAGAACCTCAAGAACTTCCGAATCCTCTGCAATTTCTTGAACTGCCCCAAGTTCGTCAAGCTCCCCAGGCTCGCTTGCGGCCTCCAGCTGCGGCGCTTGCCCTGTAGGGGATTCCTCGGCCCGCACCCATTTTTTTGTGATCGGCGCCTTGGCCTTGGCCATGCGTTCCTGCAGCCAGCCCAGCAGCCCACCGATCAGCCCCAGCAGCTGGCTGACGCTGCTGCCCAGGCCTGCCAGGCGCCCCTTCCAGAGGTTGAGGTCCCGCAGCTGGCTGCGGCCCTCATTGGGCAGTTGCAGCCAGCGCTGCTGGCCCACCTCAGTGCCCAGCCTGCCCACCAGCAAGCCGCCGCAGAGCACCCCCAGCATGGGGGCGCCGGTGAGCCGCTCTGCGGCGGTTACCAGCACCAACCCCAGCAGCAGCACCACGGCGGCCCAAAGGCCATCGCGGGGCCGGGCCAACTCAGGGCTGAGCAGGGGGAGCAGGAGCAGTGCCAGCCCGAAAAGCAAGGCCAGGGAACCCACCAGAACAGCGAGCATTGGCAGGGCAACAGCTGTACGCATTCTCACTCCGCTTAAAGTTGGCGTCTGCCCACCTGGCGGAATTGGTAGACGCGCTGGTTTTAGGTACCAGTGGCTTCGGTCGTGGGGGTTCAAGTCCCCCGGTGGGCATCGGGCAAAGGGGCGCATGCAGCGCCCTTTCCGCATTTAATCCGTATTGCTAGGTCGAGGCGGGCAGATGTCTTCTTGAAAGCTGTTCAGCCTTTAGTGTGAATTCCCACTTTTGGCGATCGTCCTGCGCAGGCTGAGATGACTGATTCCGCCGCGCTCCGATCGGTTCCCCGCCACCTGGTGGAACCTCCGGCGCCCCTGAACCCCACCATCGGCCTGTTCCTGGGGGGCTATGGCTTGGCGGCCCTCACGATCTACGGCTGGTTTGTGGGCCATTGGTCCCTGCCGCTATTGGTGTTGACCGGCTTCCTCGCCCTGCACCTGGAGGGCACTGTTATCCATGACGCTTGCCATAACGCCGCCCATCCCAACCGGGTGCTGAATGCGGTGATGGGCCATGGGGCGGCGTTGCTATTGGGCTTCAGCTTTCCGGTCTTTACCAGGGTGCACCTCCAACACCATGCCCATGTGAATGACCCCAAGCATGATCCCGATCACATAGTTTCTACCTTTGGACCGTTGTGGTTGATTGCGCCGCGCTTCTTTTATCACGAGTATTTCTTCTTTCAGCGGCGGCTTTGGCGGCGCTACGAATTATTTGAATGGATCTTTGCCCGCACGGTTTTCGTGATGATTGTGGTGGCGGCGGCCCGCGGCAATTTCTTGCCTTTTATTTTTAATTGTTGGTTTGCGCCGGCCCTGATGGTGGGGGTTACCCTTGGGCTGTTTTTTGATTATCTCCCCCACCGCCCTTTCAATTCCCGCAACCGTTGGCACAACGCCAGGGTGTATCCAGGTAAAACTATGAATCTATTGATCATGGGCCAGAATTATCACCTTGTGCATCATCTTTGGCCTTCGATTCCCTGGTATCTATATCAAACTGCCTATGGGGCTACAAAACCCCTGCTTGACCGCCACGGCTCCCCCCAGCGGCTAGGTATTTATGAATCAAAAACTGATCTAACAAATTTCCTCTACGACATTTTGCTCGGCATTCGCAGCCATAGCCGTAGCCGTTCCAAATTGCGCTGGTTGGCGAAGTTGATGCCTAGCCACGCCAGTCGCCGCCGGGTGATTTCCTTCCTGCATCGCACCTCAGTGGGTCCCCGCTAAGCAACCCAACCCAACCGAACCAAATAAAAATAATGGAAGATTAATCGGCCATTATTTTCGGCACCCGGAAGAAATCACCCTCCCGTTGGGGGGCCAGCTCCAGCAGTTCTTCCCGCACGCCGGTGGGGCTAACGCTATCTTCCCGGGTCACATTCGTGACTTCCACGGCCCGGGTGGTGGGGGGCACCCCCTCGGTGTCGATGGCCTCCAGCTGGGCGACGAAATCAAGGATCCGTTCCAGCTGGGGGGTGAAGGTGGCGATCGTTTCCTCCGGTAGGTCGAGGCGGGCCAGGTGGGCCACCTTGCGAACGTCGTCGGCGCTAATGCGGCTCATGGTTATGGAATCCAGGAACCCAGCCTAAGGGGCCAGTTCATTGCCAAGAAATTCGGTGAGCTCTTGGCTGAGGGCCGTGGCGGCCAGCTCCAGCAGGCGGGCGCCGTGGTCGGCCTGGGCCAGGAAGGGGTCTGAGCCCATGCGGCCATCGGGGTACCGCCGGCGGAAATCGGCGGGGCCATGGATCGGTCCGGCGGGGGCTGCTTCCCCGAGGGGCCGTTGCAGCCGCTGCAGGCTGGGTTCCAGGTGCAGGGTGAGGGCGATTTCGCTGGGGGTGGCGTGGTGCCCTTCCCTGTCGCCATAGAGCTGCCGGGCTTCCCGCAACACCGGGCCTGCCATGAACCAGTTGTTTAGGCGGCATTGCAGCCGATCGGCCCCTGGCAGCTGGCGGCGGCGGGCCTCCCCATAGGCCTCGGCAAAGGCGGCCCTGGCAGTGGCGATGTTGCCGCCGTGGCCATTGATCACAAATATCCGTTCAAAGCCATGGCCCGCCAGGGAAAGCACCACATCCCTCAACACCGCCAGCAGGGTGCTGGGCTGCAGGCTCACGGTGCCTGGAAAACCCAAATGGTGTTCGGCCATGCCAAAGGCCTGGGTGGGGGTTACCAGCACGCCGGTGCGGCGGCCCACCTCGAGGGCCACGGCCTCGGCGGTGAGGGCATCGGTGCCGATCGCCCCGGTGGGGCCGTGCTGTTCGGTGGATCCCAGCGGCAGGATTACCCCTTTGCATTGCTGCAAATAGCTTTCCACCTCTGGCCAGCTGCGCAGTTGCAGGCGGATGGCCGTGGCTTCAGGCACTGCTCCCGGGATGGCCTTTGTTGTCATCGATGCGAACCCACTGCTCAGCATCCCTAGGATGACGGAAGCGCGCGGGAGCGCCTTGGCCATGCTGCTACGGAAGCTTTACCAGTTCAGCTGTGAAAATCGCCCGGTGTGGGTGTTTCTCAAGGATCAACAGCGCTGGATTGAACAGGCTCGGATCACTGAGATTGAGGGGGACTGCGTCACCCTCCGCTACGACGCCGAGGAGGAGGACGAGCTCCACAGCTGGGAGGAGATCGTGCGGATCGATTCAATTGGGGCGGTAAGCAGCCGCCTGGCCTTCTTCAGCCGCAGCGCCGCATCCGAAGACCTAATGGTGGCCGAGCAGGACGAATGTCCAGAAGCGGAGCAGCTCAAGCCCCAGCCCTAGTGGGCGCAGCCGTTGCCTTCGTAGGCGTCGGTGTCGTAATAGCCGCCGGTGCCACCAAAAAAGAACAGCGACAGGCCAAATAGGCCGGCCAGCACCGGTAGTACCTGGGCAAAAGTCATGGCAATGGGTGGCCAGTAGGGATCCAGTGTGGCGGCTCAGGGGGCTTTGGCACCCTTATATGTTGAATTCTTCCTGGATGGCAGCACCGCCTCAACCAGTCGATGGTCTGCTGCGGGCCGGCCTAGCCCATCTCTGGTTCGTCACCCTGCACCCCTATGAAGACGGCAACGGACGTTGTGGGGAAGCTGCAGGTCCAAGCGGAAGGCCCCCACAGCAGCGCCACGGTGCAGATGGCCCCAGGTGACAGGCGCCTAGAGCTGGAGGGCGTGGGCTGGTTTCGTGCCTTTGGCGGGCGGCAGCTCAGTTAGCAGCGCTGGGACGACAGCGTTAGCGATCGGGATCTGCGCACGTTTCTGGTAACCAGTGGCCTTGGAGCACTGCTGATTCAGCGGGGCGCACTGGTGCTAAATGGCACCACGCTGGTACTGGATGGCAAGGCTGTGCTGCTGCTGGCCTCACCTGTGAGTGGTCAAACCAGGGTACTCAAAAGGCCTAGGCCTTTGACCTAGGCCGCCCTAAGCTGCAAGCAGATTGCAGGAGGCGTAAAATGAGTCAGCAACCACTGCGCCGCAGTGCCAGCCTCTTCCGTAATGGCCGCAACCAGGCCTTACGGCTTCCACGGGAAATGGAATTTGATGCCGATGCGGTGCTGATCGAACGGCATGGTGACGCCCTCTTGATCCGTGCCCAGCCACGCAACTGGCAGCATTACTTGGCTACGGCACCATTGTTGGATCCCGATTTCCCAGTCGATATACATGATGTTCCGGCGGAAGAACCCAATGGCGAACTGGGCTGGTGAAACGCTGGATGCTTGACACCAACGCCTGCATTGCAGTGATGACGGGCCGGGAACCAGCGGTGCGGGAGCAGCTGGCGCTCACCAAGCCTGAACAGATTTCTGTGAGCGCTGTGGTGGTGGCTGAACTGCGCTATGGGATAAGTTATTTAGCTCCAGAGCGCCAAAGCAGTAACTCAGAGGCCCTGCGGGCCTTCCTGCAGGAAGTGGAAGTGCTTGATTGGCCAAGCCAAGCGGCTGATCTCTATGGTGAAGTGCGGGCCGAGCTCCGCCGCCGCGGCAAACCAATTGGTGCTAATGATTTGCTGATTGGCTGCCATGCCTTGCAACTTCAGCGTGTATTAGTAACTCACAATGTTCGCGAATTTGACCGGATCCCAGGGCTAAAACTGGAAGATTGGGCTCAGATCTGATCAATCTGCTGGCAGCTTGCGGCCTGCTTGAGCTAGCTGCAGTCGTTTTGATCGAGATTAGATTTGGTGGGAATATTGGCGAGCTGCACATCCATTGCATTTACAGCAGATGGATGCCTGCATCTAATGGAGGTGCAGACATCCAAGCCAGCCCCATGGCCACCATCCCCTTCCAACCCCCCACTGCCCTACCCCCAGAGTTCTTCTGCCGCCCCGCCCAGGAGGTGGCACCAGAGCTGATTGGCTGCCTGCTGCTCAAGCGTCAAGCCGGTGGGGAGCTGCTGGGGGGCGTGATTGTGGAAACAGAGGCTTATTGCCAGTCAGAACCAGCCTGCCATGGGCATCGCCGCCGAACCCCCAGCAACGAAACCCTCTTTGGGGAGCCTGGGCATTGGTATGTGTATCTCACCTATGGCATCCACCACTGCGTCAATGTGGTGACGGATCGCCACAACTGGGCCAATGGCGTGTTGCTCCGCGCCGTGGCCCTGCCCGATGAGCCTGCGAGGGTGGCGGCCGGGCCAGGACTTTTGGCGCGCCGTTTTGGCATTGATCGCTCCCATAACGGCCAGCCGGTGGCGGAGGCTTCGGGTTTGTGGTTGGCGCCGAGGTCGCCAGAGTTGGGCGCAGTTATGTCGACTGATCTAGTGCAAACCACCCGCATAGGCATCAGCCAGGGGCAGGAATTGCCCTGGCGTTGGTATCTGCGCAGCAGTGCCAGTGTTAGCCGCCGGGCAGGGGGAAGTTCTGTTTAGTCGCCGTAGTGGTAGCGGCAGGCAAGAATCACCAAGCTATGGGCATCCACTCGATAAACAAGGCGATGACAGGCGTCGATCCGTCGGCTCCAACAACCGGAGAGATTTTCCCTCAGGCGTTCGGGTTTGCCGATGCCACTGCTGGGGTCCCGCAGGCAGCTCTCAATTAGCTGATTGATCCTTCGCAGCATTCGCTTGTCTTGGTTTTGCCAAAACAGATAGTCGTCCCAGCCGTTGGTGGTCCAGCTCAACCGCTCAAGCATCAGGATCCAGCAAGCCCCGCTCCAGCAGTTCCCCAGCTTTTGCCTGGTGCAGTGATTGCTGTAGGTGAGCTGCATTGGCTGGAGAACCGAGTAGATGCACGGTTTCCATCAGGCTGTTGTAGGTGTCGAGCGACATCACAACGGCGCTGGGGGCATGGCGCCTGGTGATCAGGGTCATGTCGGCATCGTTGCTCACCCGATCCAGCACCGCCTTGAAGTGTTCCCTGGCTTCGGAAAAACTCACCACATCCATGCTGTTGACCTATGGGTCGTACAACCATAGGTACAGCGCCCACCCCCGCTGGCCAATGGCGCCCCTCCCCTTACCTTGAGGGTGTTTGCGCTGCGTTGTCTTGAGCCGCTGGTCCCACCGCCATGTGCTTGATCTGGCGGCCTTCAGCAGCCACGACTACGCCACCGTGCTGGAGCTGGCCAGCCGTTTCCATGCCCTGCCCACCGCCGGGGCCCGGCGCTTGCCGGCCCTCCAGGGCCGTTTGGTAACTACCCTCTTCTTTGAACCCAGCACCCGCACCCGCAGCAGTTTTGAACTGGCCGCCCGGCGGCTCTCCGCCGATGTGCAGAGCTTTTCCCCCGCCAGCAGTGCCCTCAGCAAGGGGGAAAGCCTGCTGGATACGGCCCGCACCTATGTGGCCATGGGTTCCGATGTGCTGGTGGTGCGCCATGGCTGTGC
>JBDLTB010000035.1:0-46092 GCA_039799245.1 Cyanobacteriota bacterium | reverse complement strand
GATGGCAATGCCCTGCGCCTGGGGGCGGCCCAGTTGGCCAAGGCCAGCGCCGGCCAGGGCTGCAGCCAGCTGGCCCTGGCCCTGCCCCTGGAGGGCTTTGCCCCGGCCGGCGCCGCCGCGGCCCTAGTGCAAGGGGTAAGGCTCGCCCTCTTCCAAGACCAACGCTTCCGCAGCGAACCGGAACCCAGGCAACTGCCCACCAGCACCTGGTTGCTGGGGCTAAATGAGGAGCTGGGGGCCGAAATTCAGCGCAATGAGGCCATCTGCGCTGGGGTGGAACTGGCCCGGGAACTGGTGGCGGCCCCCCCAAACGTGGTCAATTCCCTGAGCCTGGAGGCCACGGCCCGCACCCTGGCCAAGGACTACCAGCTGGAACTCACCGTGCTGGATGAGGAGGGCTGTCGCCAACGGGGCATGGGCGCCTACCTGGCGGTGGCCCAGGGGGCCAGCGTGCCGCCCCGGTTCCTGCACCTGGTGATCCGGCCTGGGGGGCCAATCCGGCGGCGGTTGGTGCTGATCGGCAAAGGGCTCACCTTTGATTCCGGCGGCTACAACCTCAAGGTGGGCGGCAGCCAGATCGAAATGATGAAGTTCGACATGGGCGGCTGTGGGGCTGTGCTCGGGGCCGCCCGCAGCTTGGCCGAACTCAAGCCAGCCGGGGTGGAGATCCATGTGATCAGTGCCACCACCGAAAACATGGTGAGTGCCGAAGCAATTCATCCTGGCGCCATCGTCACCGCCTCCAATGGCAAAACGATCGAGATCAATAACACCGATGCCGAGGGGCGCCTCACCCTGGCCGATGCCCTGGTGTATGCCTCAGCCCTTAAACCCGATGCCATCGTTGACCTAGCCACCCTCACGGGGGCCTGCGTGGTGGCCCTGGGGGATGAAATTGCCGGCCTTTGGTCCCCCAACGACGCCCTAGCCGACCAGCTCAAGGCTGCCTCCCGCCAAGCGGGGGAACCGCTCTGGCGCATGCCAATGCAGGCCTCCTACAAGGAGGGGCTAAAAAGCAGTTTTGCCGACATGAAAAACACGGGCCCCCGCCCCGGCGGTTCGATCACGGCGGCCCTATTCCTGCAGGAATTCGTGGATGCCGAGATCCCCTGGGCCCACCTAGATATCGCCGGGCCGGTGTGGAGTGAGAAGGGCCGCGGCAGCGACCCAGCCGGCGCCACAGGCTTTGGCGTGCGCACCCTTGTGGAATGGTGCTGCCAGGCCTAAGGGGGATCCGCCCCTTCCTTGACGGCTTTCCCACTTCCTTTGGAAGAAGCACTGGAACCATTGTTTGGGGAGTTCGATTGGGGCTTACCCCATGGCCCGGAACAGCGCTGACTGCTTTGGCTGGATGCTTGAGGGCATCGGCCGTGTGGCCCTACTCACCCCGGCGGAAGAGGTGGAACTAGGTCGCCAGGTGCGCTCCTGGCAAGACCATTCCGATGGCCCCGATGGGGCGCCACCCCCGCTGCGGCGCCAGGGGCTGCGGGCCCGCAGTCGCATGGTGCGGGCCAACCTGCGGCTGGTGGTGCACCTGGCCAAGAAATACCGCCTGCGGGGCCTTGCCCTAGAGGATCTGGTGCAGGAAGGCTCGATCGGTTTGCAAAGGGCCGTGGAGAAATACGACCCCAGCACCGGCTATCGCTTCAGCACCTACGCCTACTGGTGGATCAAGCAGGCCCTGCAACGGGCCATCAGCCAGCAGAGCCCCACGGTGCGGCTCCCCTTCCATGTGGCCGATCGCATCTCGCGGCTGGCGACCACCTCCCAACGGCTCAGCCAACAGTTGGGTCGCCCCCCCCGCCGCCAGGAACTCTGTGAGGCCCTTGGCGAAACCGAGGCCCAGCTGCTGGACCTAGAACGGGCCGCCCGGATCAGCCGTGGCTGCAGCCTCGACACTCCCTTGGCGGGGCGGGAGGAAAACGGCAGCCTCGGGGACCTGCTGGAGGATGGACGCATCAGCCCGATGGAACAGCTGGAACAGGACTGGGCCAAGGAAGACCTGCAACGGCTTCTGCAACAAACCAACCTGAGCGACCGGGAGGCGCTGGTGTTGAGCGAACGCCATGGCAACGGCCCCAAGGCCACCCTCCAGGAGCTGGCCCAGCGCTTTGGCCTCAGCCGCGAACGCACCCGCCAACTGGAACAGAACGCCCTGCGCAAATTGCGCCGCACCGCCCAGCACCACCCCCAAGGCCAAACCCTGGCGGTGTAGCTTCCGCCTAAGTTGGCCAGAACTGCACTGAGCCCTTGCGGATACCCCGCTGGCTGAACCTTAAATGGCAGTGGTATTTGCGGGCCCAGGCCGGCATTCTGCTGTTGCCCCTGGGCATGTGTCTCTTTGGCGAGGCGGTGATACGCAGGGCCGCTGATCCCCCTAAGCCCTGGTTTTGGCTGGGCAGCATCAGCTTGATCTGCATCAACGCTGGGGTGGGCTTAATCGTTGAAAGCGGCCTGTTCAGGGGCTATCCGCGCCGTTAGGCCACCTGGGCTGGGGCCTTGGCCACCCGGGCGGTGATCGATGCCGGGGATTGCAGCTCGTGGATCTGCCAACGGGCCCGCTCATCACAGCTAGACAGCAGGCGATCAAGATCGTCTGCCGCGTGCTTAGGGCTCTCGTAGGGACCTACATAACGGGTAGTTAGGCCTTCGCGGATGGTGAGCAGATACATCGAAACCTGCACTTACTTGGGCAACTTAGCGGGCCTACCTAGCCCTTGCAGGTAGGGACAACCGCATCAAGAATCAAGCGGGCCGCCCGTTGGGTCACCCCTGGTTCCCCCAGGGCCTGGCGCAGGCGCCCATAGCCCTCAGCCATCCGTTGGCGGGCCCCTGGGGATTCAAGTAAGGGCAGGGCTTCGGCCACCAGGCCCGCCACTTGGAGGTCCTCCTGGAGTAATTCAGGCACCAGCCGTTCCCCCAGCACCAGGTTTACCGGCGAGATGTGCTCCACCCGAAAGCGCAGCAACTGCTTGGCCATAAAGGCCGTGAGCCAGCTCACCCGATAACCCACCACCTGGGGCACCCCCCGCAGGGCCAACTCCAGGTTGACGGTGCCTGATTTAGTGAGGGCCAGGTCTGCGGCGGCACAGAAGATCGGCCGCTGGGCATCGGCCTGGCTGGCCTCCAGCACCGTGGCCCTAAGCCCAGCTCGCTCGATGGCCGCCCTCAGGGGCTGTTCAAAACCAGCCTGGGCGGCGGGCACAATCACCCGCAGCCGCGGGTGGCGACGCTGCAGTTCAGCGGCTGCCTCCACCAGGGGCGGCACCAGCCAACGCAACTCCTGGGTGCGGGAGGCAGGCAACAGCAACAACAACAACTCATCGGCCGCCAGGCCCAGCTGCCGGCGGGCTTGGTCGCGGCTGGGCAATGCGCCAAGGGTGTCGATCAAGGGGTGGCCCACCCAATGCACCTCAGCACCGCGTTCCCGGTAAAAGCGCGCCTCCTCAGGAAAAATCGCCAGAATCTGATCACTGAACCCAATCAAGCGGGTGGTGCCGCCTTCGCCAATCCGGAAGGCCCATTCCTGGGGGGCGATGTAATACAGCACCGGCACCTCCGGGCGCTGGCGCTTTATCCAGCGGCCCAGGGGGGTGTTGCCCCCCATGTAGTCGATTAATACCACCCCGTCAGGGGGATTTTTGGCCAACCAACGCTGGGCCTTGCGCTGCAGGCGCAGGGTGGGCCACACCAGGGGCAGGGCCTCCCACAAACCAATCGCCCCCAGGGGCGCCGTATCGGCCAACAATTCAGCCCCGGCGGCCTCCATGCGAGGGCCCCCCAGGGCACTGATCCGCAAGGAAATCCCCCGGTGGGCGGCCTCCCCATGGAGCGCACGAATCAACAGGCTGCCCTGCAGATCACCGGACACCTCACCGGTGCTGATTAGCAGATGGGTCACGAACGCTGGGCCGGCAGGGGACCGCGGCGCTTGGGGCCACAGCTTGCTTCGAGGAAGGCCACCAACTCCTCAGCGGGGGGGGACAGGCTCTGGTGGCGGGCCTGGTGCAGGGCTTCGGTAAGGGGCAAAGAAGAGCGATAAAGCAGTTTCCAGAGCTGCTGCAATTCCCGCATCACGGCCCCATCGGCGGAATCGGCCAGGCCACTGCGCTGCAAACCAATGCGATTCAAACCCCGCAGGCGACCGGGATGGCCTTCCACAATCGCAAAAGGGGGCACATCCCGGTCAATGCGACTCATGCCTCCCACCATGGCGAGGCTGCCGATGTGAACAAACTGATGGATGCCGAGCACCCCGCCGATCACGGCCCGGTCACCGATGTCCACATGGCCGGCCACCGCCACACCATTGGCGATCACGATCCGGTTGCCGAGGCGGCAGTTGTGGCCGATATGGCTGTAGGCCATCAAGAGATTGTGGCTACCTAATACGGTGCTTTCCCCTTCGGCCGTAGCTCGGTTGATGGTTACGCATTCGCGGATGCGATTGCCATCACCGATGGCCACCTCGGTTTCATCGCCGGTGTATTTGAGGTCTTGGGGCTCCAGGCCGATGCAAGCCCCCGGAAACACCTGGTTATCGGCCCCCATGGTCACCCAGCCATCCAGCACCACATGGGGGCCAATGCGGGTGCCCGCCCCCAAGCGCACCTTCGGACCAATAACGGCATAGGGGCCCACCGTCACCCCTTCGGCCAGCTGGGCCCGGGGATCAACCACCGCCGTGGGGTGGATCTGCGGTGCTAGGGCAGACATGCTCATGCTCAGTCCACCAGCGAAAACATCAGATCGCCGGAGCACACCAAAGCCCCATCCACTGTTACTTCGGCATGCACTTTGCCAAAGCGTTGGCGCTTGAGGCTGAGCAACTCGCAACTGATCAGCAACTGATCACCGGGCACCACCGGCCGGCGGAAGCGCACACCGTCGATGCCGGCAAAAACAAACAGGCCCTTTGGCAGGTCTGGCATCTGGGTCACGATCAAGCCGCCCACCTGGGCCATCGCTTCCACAATCAGCACCCCAGGCATCAGGGGTCTCCCAGGGAAATGGCCCTGGAATTGGGGTTCATTGATGGTCACGTTCTTGATCGCCACCGCCCGTTTGCCGGGCTCATGCTCCAGCACCCGGTCCACCAGGGCAAAGGGATAACGGTGGGGCAGCAGGTTGAGGATCTGCTCACTGGTTAGCAGGCTGGGCGTGGGCGCAGGGGAGGTCATCGGGCGGCAGGGGACTTGTCCTGGCGCCCGGGGCGCTCGGACAGGCTGAGGGGACGGCGGTCGAGGGCTGCCGCCAGGGAGGTGTGCAGGGCATGGGAACCCCGGAAGGCCAGCACCTGGGCCTGGGGCAAACCGACTAGGGCCAGGTCACCGATCAGGTCCAGGAGCTTATGGCGCACCGGTTCATCACTGAAGCGCAGGGGCGGATTAAGCCATTGGGCCCCGTCACAGACCAGGGCATTGTCGAGGGCGCCCCCCCGGATCAAACCGGCGGCCTGTAGCTGTTCCACCTGATCACGGAAGCCAAAGGTGCGGGCCGGGGCAATCTCTTCCACAAAATTTGCCGGGCTGAGCTCAATCGAAAACAACTGGCGGCCGATGGCGGCCTGGGGGAATTCAATCGCCGCCGTGATCATCAGGCGGTCACTGGGGAGGGCTGCCACAAAACTGAGGCCCTGTTGCAGGGTGATGGGCTCCGGCAGCGGCATTAGTGGCCCCCGGGGGCCGAGATCCTGCAATCCCGCCTCGGCAATGGCCTCCACCCAGGGCAGGGCGGAACCATCCAAGAGGGGCACTTCTTCCCCCTCCACCAGGATCTCCACCTGGGTAAGGCCGGTGCCGGCCAGGGCCGCCAACAAATGCTCAACGGTGGCCACCTGGCGGTCCCCGAACTTCAGGGCAGTGCAAAGGCGGGTGTCAGCCACCTGGCTGGGCTCCAGCAATTGAGGTGCCTGCTGGGGGCTATCCAGCCAACCCAACCGAAAACCAGGCTCAGCCCCGGGCTGCAGCCGCACCCGACAGGGGGCGCCGGAATGCAGTCCCACCCCGTGGCGTTCCACGGCGGAGGCCAAGCCCAGGCAACGGCTGTAGTCGGAAGACCAGTTCACCCCTAGAACTTAAAGCCCACACCCACATTGAATCGCCAGTTGCCACTGAAGTCTTGGCTGGCCACCTCCAACCGCAGCGGACCCACCGGAGTGGTAACGATCACACCGGTACCCACCGAGAAGCCCTGGCCGGGCTTGAGCAGTAAGCCACCGGGGTTGCCAGGCACCTGGTTTTGACTGCCCAGGGTGGAACCGGCATCCAGGAACAATTCACCGCTAATGATCTTAAAGATCGGGAAACGGTATTCAATGGTTCCTTCGATATAACTGCGACCGACACCCAGGTCGCAGTCGTAATAGCCCCGCACCGAATTATTCCCCCCCAAACAGAAGGCCTCATAGGGGGGCAAGCTGCCACTAACGTTGCCGCCAGTGAGTTGGAGGGCAATGGATTGGGAGCAATCCTCAGGCTCCCCTTTCTTAGGCCGACAACCCTTATAAAACTTAAAGAAGTTAACTGGGATAAAATGGGTGGCGGATAGGCGCTGACGGTTAAAGGTGGGGGAATTTTCACCAACGCTTACGTATTGCTCAGTGCTCATCGTTAAAAAGGAGCCCGAACGGGGGTTCTTGTTGTCGTTGAGTGTGTTGTAGGAGGCAGCAATCCGCGCCCCCACTAATTGGTTATTACTGGCACAGTTGTAGGCGAGGCAAAGAATCTCATCGGTGCTGGCATAGGGATCGCCGTTATTGGTGAATGGCGCTGCCCCATATTTGCGGGGTTGGCTAGCGCCATTCATCGTCACCACCTCCTGGCCACTCAAGCCGAAAATCAGGGTCCAGAGGTTGCGCTTGTAGGGATCATTACCGCGCAGGGGCCTAATATATTGAAGGTTGCCGCCGGTGCGCTGCACCCGCACCAGATCGCCTTCCGGCTCGTAGAAGTTATAGCCATTGAAATAACCAGAAGCGGCCAAATCAACGCTGTCAAAGCCAATATCTTCCACATTAAGCACAAGATTTTCGGGCCTGTTAAAGGCACGGTTCAAAGCAATGGCCGTCGCCCTATTCACCGAGGTGGCCGGTGGTTCATAGAAACCATAAATGGTGCGTACGGCCCCATCATTTTGGCTCTGGAACAGCTGGGGTATTTCACGACTAATGAAGGCTTTAGCCCGGAAGCTGCTGCGGTTGGGGTCATCCTTAAGCCAGGGAATTTCAAAGTTGAAATCCGCCAGGGCCCCATACTGACCATAGGTGAAATTTAAACCCAGGTTCCAAGCATTACCCCACAGGTTATTTTCCTGCAGCTGAATCTGACCAAAAAGCCCCTGGTTTTGGCTATAGCCGATGCCGCCGGAAAGGGAACCTGTGGATTGCTCTGTTACCCCCAAAAGGATGATCACCTCCCCGGGTTTGCCGGGGATCGGCTTAAGGGTAACCTTCACATCGGAGAAGAGACCACTGGCATAGAGGCGCTTGATGTCACCTTCCAGTTGCCTGCGGTTAAAGAGTTTGCCGGGCCGTAGCGAGATCTCACGGCTAACCACCCAGGGCTTGGATTTCCCCTTTATCGGGTTGCCTTTTTCATCTGTGGCATCGCCATTGGCATTGAGGAACTGAACTTCGATGGCTTCCACCAGGCCTTCCCGCACCGATAGTTCCACCACCCCCTCAGGGCTAACGCGGGTGGGACCGGTGATCCGGGCCAAGGAGTAACCCTGCTCGGCATACCACTTCTGCAGTTCGCCTAGGCGCCTTTCCAGGGACTTGAGGTTGAGGG
The DNA here is from genome assembly GCA_039799245.1 of Cyanobacteriota bacterium. Lineage (GTDB taxonomy): Bacteria > Cyanobacteriota > Cyanobacteriia > PCC-6307 > Cyanobiaceae > Synechococcus_D. Next base: position 38,302 of record JBDLTB010000035.1, on the reverse strand, counting down.
TGCGGCCGTAATCAGTGGCAAACACATCCTTGATGCGTTCCTTAGGCAGCAGGGCCTTGGGGTTATCAAGCAGCACCTCCTTCAAAACGGGGTTGGGGGTGACGTTCACCACCAAGCGCACCCCCAGGGGACCATCCACCGGCTGGATGCGCACATCACTAAACCAACCGGTGGCGTAGATGGCGGCCAGATCATTTTTCAGCGAGCTGCGGCTGGTGCTTGTGCCCGGTCGCACCGAAAGGGCGTCATAAATCGCCCGTTCAAGCCTTTCCTTATCGGGGTGATCGGCAAGACCCACCACCGCCACTTCACTGACCAACACCTGCGGTTCCCCCCCAGGGGCGGCCCCTGGGGCCACTGCCGGCGAGCTGGACCCTGGCTCCGAAGGGCTATCTACCCGCTCAGAGGCGGGAAGCAATTGGCCGGCGGGGGGGCCGCCTGGGGGGCTGGCATTGGGCTCCCCCTGGGCCTGGGCGGCGGAGATAAAAGCAGTCGTTGCCCACAAAGGAGCACTAAAGCCGGTGGTAAGCAGCCCCTTAAGCAGCTGCAAACGGAATGACCGGCGACGACCCGAACCCATGGGTATGCAAAGCATCAGCGGCTTAGCCGCAGTTCGCGTGAACTTACTGGTAGTTGCGGGGCTTTGGCCCCAGGCCTTGGACCCGTTTGAGGACCTCCCCATAGGCCTCGACAACCCCACCAAGATCCTGGCGGAAGCGGTCCTTGTCGAGAATGCGCCCTTGGCGATCAGCGCTGGCCCGGCAATCCCAAAGGCGACAGGTGTCTGGGCTGATCTCATCGGCCAGCAACAACTGGCCGGCCTGATTACGCCCAAACTCCAGCTTGAAATCCACCAACTCGATGGCCAGCGGCTCCAGCAGCCGCCGTAGGCCCCCATTCACCTGGCGGGCCTGGCGCTCCAGCTCCTGGCGTTCAGCTTCAGAAACCAACGCCAGCAACTGCAAACGCGCTTCGGTAAGCAGCGGATCCCCGAGGGCATCGTCTTTGTAGTACAGGTCGAGCAGCGCCGGCTGTAATGGCGTTTCCGCCGCCAATGGCAGTTGCCTGCAGAGGGAACCGGCCGCCCGGTTGCGGAGCACCACCTCCAGGGGCACGATCTCCAGTTCCTGCACCACCATCCAACCGGGATCAAGGCAGCCCAGGTAATGGCTGGGCTGCCCCCCCCGCTCAAGCGCCTCAAAAAGGCGGGCGGAAATTTCCCAATTCAGTAGTCCCTTGCCCCCCAACTGGGAAAATTTCTCACCATTGAAGGCGGTGGCATCGTCCTTGAATTGCACCGCCACCACCCCGGCACGGTTGGTTTTAAACACCTTTTTGGCCTTGCCCTCATGGAGCAGGGCTTCGATGGCAAGGGCACTCATGGGTTGATCGGGCGACGCAACTGCTGCTCCAACTGCTGCAGTTCCTGCATTGTTGATGCTGGAGCCACCGGATTAGTTAAAAGCTGACCAAGCCGCAACCGCAGGGCCTCCAATTCCACCGCCTCCTGGTGGCGGTGGGCGGCCAAATCCTGCAACTGGGCGGCACTGGCCTCCCCAGGATCCTGGCGGAATTCACGCCAACGCTGGGTTTGCAACACCGCCTCCTGCTCCGGGGCGGTGATCGGGGCCCGGGGCTGCCAGCGCAGGCGCTGGCCCTGGAGCAGCTGGTCCTCCAGCAATTGGCGGCGGCTACCCAGGGCCTTGGCCTCCTGGCCGCGGTCTAGCAACCAGAAGCGTTCCCGTTGGTCCTGGATCGCTTGCAAAGCCTTTAGTTCCTCCTCCGGGCGCCCGAAGCCGGCCAGCCCCTTGATTTGGGAATTACGCGGGTCCAGCTGCCTTTCCAACTCCAACCATTCCCGCTGGCGCGCCACGGCCCCTGGCGCCAATTGGGCGGAGGCCAGCTCCTGGGCCAATTGCTGCTGCAGCTGCTCCCGCCGCTGGAGCTGTTGCACCAGGGTGCCAAAACGCCTTAGCCCCTGCTCCCTTTCGCTGGCATCGGGCAGGGCGGTGAGCAGGGCCTGCTCCAGGGCGCGGCGTTTCTTAGCGGCCTCTTCCGCAGGCAACTGGCGGGGCAACTCACCGAAATAGGCGGGAGCCAACTGCTGGAGCTGCTGGTCTGGGCGGACCTGGCGCAGCCGTTCCAGGTCCTCCAGCAGCACCGGCAAAGCAAAGCTGCCGGGGTAGGGGTCAAAGCCCAGCCGCTGCTGGCGGCGGCCCTCGGCCCTTGCCTGCCGCTGCAGGGCCTCCCGCTGGCGTTGCTGCCGCTGGGGGGTAAAGGATTCCCAGAGGCTGCGGCCCCCGGGTGGATCCAGCTGCAACTCCCGCTGGCGACGGTCAATGGCCTCAAGCTCCCGCAGGGGATTACCAGCGCTGCCCTGGAGTGCCAAACGGTTGATCCGATCCAGTAGCCAGCGGTCATCACTGGGACGAGCCAGGCTTTCCTGCTGGGCCAAGAGATCCTGGAGCCGTTCGCGATGGTCGAGCCGTTGGGCCAACCGCACGGCCAGATCAAGGCGGGCCAGGCGATCCGGCACCGATTCCGCCCCTGGGTCTCCTGGCTCACCGAGGGTTAGAAGCACGTCCAAAAGGGCGCCCCGGCGCCCCTCCAGGGGCTCCTGGCGATCCAGCAAGCGCTGGGCCAGCGCCGGATTACTGCTGCCATCGGCGATGCCACTGATCAACACCGCCCGCTGGGCCATGGCATCCTCCAGGCGCCGGGCTAGCCGGGCGCGGCGACCATTGGTTTGGGCGGCGGCCACGCCATTGCCCTGGGCCAACTGCAACGCCCTTTGGTCCTCCAGCAAAACTTCACTGAGGCCCCAGGCTGACCCCAGGGCCGATTGATTAAGGGCCTCGGGCAACAGTGCCTCGGCCCGTTCCCCCTGGCCGGCTTCAGCCAAAAGGCGGGCCGCCCAGCGCAAGCGATCCGCCGTGGTGGCGGGGTCCAGCGCTGGTTGCTGCAGCAGGGCCACCGCCCGTTCCCGCTCACCGATGGCCTCCAGCTGTTCCGCCTGCATTTCCAGGGCCGGGCGCTGGGGCGGCGGCTCCCCAGGGGTGGCTGGCTCCCCGAGCGGCAACATCAAACGGGAGAGATTCGCCGCCGCCGCCCCCCCCCCCGAGCCCTGGGCCAGGCGTCCGAGGGCGGCGGCGGCACGGCGGTGGTCGAGGCCGTCATTGGCCGCCTGCCATTGCAGCAACAACCATTGCTGCCTGGGGGGCCCGGCCGCCGGACTAACCCGGGCCAACACCTGCAGGGCCCCGTCCGGGGCGCGGCAGGTGAGCAGGGCCTTGGCATCTGCCAGCACCACCTCCAGCCCATGGTCATCGGCGTGGATCTCCAACAACCGCTGGCGCAAGAGCCGTAAACGATCGTCTAAATCCAGGGCTAAGGCCTCCTGGCAACCGCCCACCAAAGCGGGGCGATCACCCTTGAGCAACAGGTTTTGAAAGGCCTCAACGCTGCTGGCCCCAGGGGGTAAAACCACCACGGGCTTGGGGGCAGCGGCCATGAGGCCAGCGCCCATAAGCCAGGGGACCGCCGCCGCAGTAAGAGTGAAGAGCAAAACGGCGCGGAAGCACCGGGCAAGTATGGCTGTGGCACGAGTTTTGGTGGTGGGCTCCGGCGGGCGGGAAAACGCCCTGGCCTGGGCCCTGGCCCGCTCCCAGGGGCAACCGCGGGTGTGGCTAGCCCCGGGCAATGGCGCCAGTGGGGCGATTCCGGGTTGTGAAACCCTGGCGATCGAGGCCAGCAATGGGGCCGGCCTGGTGTCCGCCTGTGCTCAGCACCAAATCGAACTGGTGGTGATCGGTCCGGAGGGGCCCCTCGCCGCGGGCCTGGCCGATCAGTTGCGGGCGGCGGGGGTGGCGGTGTTTGGCCCTGGGGCCGATGGGGCCCAGCTGGAGGCCAGCAAGCAATGGGCGAAGCAGCTGATGCGCGAGGCGGGGGTACCCACGGCCGGCTTCTGGGTGGTGGAATCGGCAGAGCAGGGCTGCCGCCTTGCCCGGGAATTGAATCGGCCCTTGGTGGTGAAGGCCGATGGCCTCGCCGCCGGCAAGGGCGTAACCGTGGCCAGCAACCTGGCGGAAACCCTGGCGGCAATTGAAGATTGTTTTTCTGGTCGCTTTGGCAGCGCCGGCCAGCGGGTGGTGCTGGAGGAAACCCTGAGCGGCCCAGAGGTATCGGTGTTTGCCCTCACCGATGGCGAACGGCTACTGCTGCTGCCCCCCGCCCAAGACCACAAACGCATCGGCGAGGGCGATAGCGGCCCCAACACCGGTGGCATGGGCGCCTATGCACCGGCACCGCTGCTAGATGACGCCGGCCTAGGGGAGGTGCGCAGGTTGGTGCTGGAGCCCGTATTAGCTGCCCTGCGGCATCGGGGGATTTCCTATCGCGGCGTGATCTATGCCGGGTTGATGCTCACCCCCACCGGCATCCAGGTGATCGAATTCAACTGCCGCTTTGGCGATCCTGAATGCCAAACCTTGATGCCATTGCTGGAGGGGGAGCTGGCTGGAGTGTTGCTGGCCTGTGCCGAAGGCCGGCTAGACAGCGCGCCGCCATTAACGATTAGGTCCCAATGCAGTGCCTGTGTGGTGGCCGCCGCCGCTGACTACCCCGGGGAACCGAAACTTGGGGATCTAATTAGTGATGCTGGCCCAGGTCTTGGCGAGGCCGGGGCTGACAGCTGCCAATTGTTCTATGCCGGAGTTAAAGATGCCAACCCAGGCAAGCCCCCTGGCGATGGCAATAACCAATTAGTTACCAGCGGCGGCCGGGTGCTGGCGGCCGTGGCCCAGGCAGCTGATTTCGATGCCGCCTTTGAAGCTGCCTATGGGCGCCTGGCCCAAGTGAGCTTTGCTGGCATGCAGGTGAGGAAAGACATTGGCCACCAGGTGAGAAAGCACTGAGCCAAAAGCCTGGCCAGGCCAGCCCTTTGCTTAACAGCCTTTCCCCCTTCCTAGGCTGCTGGCACTTATCCCTGCCATTGCCCTGACCAGCGCCACCCCCAACCCAGCCCAGCCCGCCGCTGACCCCCTAGCCCGCCGCAGCCTCCGGGAGGCCATCCAGCGCTGGTGGGCGGAATTCAGCCTGCAAACCAAGCTACTGGCGGTGGCCACCCTGGTGGTGAGCCTGGTGATGACAGGCCTCACCTTTTTCTCCCTCAACGGCATCCAGATGGAGGCCCGCATGGGGGATACCCGCTACGCCCGCGACCTGGGGCTACTGCTGGCCAGCAACGTCACCCCCCTGGCGGCGGAGGGCCGCGATCGGGAGCTGGCCCGGGTCACCGAAGACTTTTGGCGGGCCAGCCGCAGCCTGCGTTACATCTTCTATGCCGACCCCGAGGGGGTGATCTATCTCGGCATTCCGATCAGCCGTGTCGATAGCAGTGATGAACTGCTGGTAAGCCGGCGGCTAGAGATACCCCCAGACCTAAAAGAAAGGCCCCAAAACCCGCTGATCCGCCAGCACCTAACCCCCGATGGTCTGGTCACCGATGTGTTTGTGCCGATGCTGGCTGGCGACCGCTACCTGGGGGTAGTGGCCCTGGGGATTAATCCCAATGAGGCCGTTTTAGCCAGTGCCGCCCTCACCCGCGATGTGACCGTGGCGGTGTTTGTGTCGATCTGGGTGCTGGTGATTCTTGGGGCAGTGTTCAATGCCCTCACGATTACCCACCCAGTAAAAGAGCTGTTGCGGGGGGTACGTTCCGTGGCCGAGGGTGATTTCGACACCCGCATCTCCCTCCCCATGGGCGGTGAACTGGGGGAATTGCTGGAGGGTTTCAACAACATGGCCACGCGGCTCCAGGCCTATGCCGCCGCCAACATCGAAGAACTCACCGCCGCCCAGGTGAAACAACAGTCATTGATTGCCACCATGGCCGATGGCGCCCTATTGCTTGATCAAGAAAGTTTGGTGGTATTGGCAAACCCCACCGCCCGCCGCCTATTCCGCTGGGAAGGCCGCAACCTGGAGGGATCTGCCCTGGGCAGCCTGTTGCCCTCCAGCCTGGCCATGGAGCTCCAGGACCCCCTGGAACAGGTGCTGAGTGGTATTCGCGACAATGCCGAAGTGCGCTGTGCCATGGGCGAACCGGCCCGCACCCTACGCCTGGTGCTCCAGGCGGTGCGTGATGGCAGTGGTGAAACCCTCAAGGGCATTGCCGTGACCGTGCAAGACCTCACCAGGGAGGTGGAACTAAATGCCGCCCAGAGTCGATTTATCAGCAATGTTTCCCACGAGCTGCGCACACCGCTGTTCAACATCAAGAGCTACGTGGAAACCCTCCATGACCTCGGCGATCAGCTCAGCGAAGAACAGAAGCAAGAGTTTTTGGCCACGGCCAACTCAGAAACCGATCGCCTAACTCGACTTGTTAATGATGTGCTCGATCTCTCCCGACTGGAATCAGATCGGGTTTGGAATTTTGAACCGCTGGAACTACCCACGGCCATGGAACAAACTTTACGCAGCTATCGGCTCAATGCCAAAGATAAAGGAGTTACCTTAGAACTTGATGTGGCCCTACAATTACCCCGGGTGAGGGGCAACTGGGACCTACTCCTGCAGGTATTTGATAATTTGGTGGGCAATGCAGTTAAATTTACCTCCGCCGGCGGCACAGTACAACTGCGAGCCTATCCCTGGCCAGATACTTGCCCACTCGAACCGGAAGATGCCAGCTCCCAGTTACCACGGCTGCGGGTGGAAATCGCTGATACCGGCAGTGGCATTGGCGAAGATGATTGCCGCCGGGTATTTGAACGCTTCTACCGGGTGGAGAACAGTGTGCACACTGAAGCAGGCACCGGCCTAGGCCTTTCAATCGTGCGCGGAATCCTTGAAAAACATGGCACGCGCGTGCAGATAGTTAGCGAACTAGGGGTAGGCACCACCTTCTGGTTTGACCTGCCCCTGGAACAGGCAGACAACGATGAACTGATCTTAAAAGCCGTAAGTCGTCAACCTTCGTTGATCGGCGTCTAAGCCCCAAGCACCTAAAGGTCGTCGCCCACCACCCCCCGCACGATTCGCGAAAGCTCACTGCGTTCGTCAGTGGTGACCCGATGGGGGACGCCACTGATAATCCGTTCAAAATTGGCAAAGGAATCCTTAATCTCAGGCCCGTGGCCGGTGATCATGAATTCCCGGATGGCCTTGTCGTGCCACGAACCACGCATCTTGAACACATTAAGAGCCCGCGACATCTCGCCACGGATCTCCACGTACTGGAGCAGCAAGATCGTGTCAGTAATGGTGGAGATATGCGAGTCAGTGATCGAATGGCTACCCATAAACTCCTCGGAAGTATTCGTGAAGAAGCCGGAAATCTCCTCTTGCTTGGCATAACCCGTCACGCCGATCACAAACTGACGGAAGGCATTTTGGCTAACGCCCCGGGCCAGGGCTGAGAGCGAATCAATGGCCATCCGCGAGGGTTTGAACTGGCTGATTTCAGTTTTAATAATCTGCAGGTGATCTTCCAAGCCAGTGGATTCTGGATAGGCACAGATGATTTTGAGCATCCCCTCCGATTCCATCTGTTCAAAGTCCATGCCCCAGCTGGTGGCATTGCGCAATAGTTGCGCCCGAGACTCTTCATAGGCAAATAGAATTGCCCTTTCCTTATTGGCACAGGCATTTTCAAGAAATTTGCTCACCAGCAGGGTCTTGCCCGTGCCGGTGGCCCCAGTGGCCAGGATGATTGAATCCTTGAAGAATCCGCCACCACACATCTCATCAAGTCGCGGCACCCCGGAGCTAACACGCACGTTTGAAGAGCGCTGGGTTAACTGCATGGCCCCTAGGGGGAAGATGCTTACCCCAGCGGGACCCATGGTGAAAGGAAATTCGCCCTTCATGTGGGTGGTGCCGCGCAGCTTAAGGATCTCGCAGGTACGCCGCCGCCGCTCCCCCTCCAAAACATTGCGCAAAATCACCACATTGTCAGAAACAAATTCCTCAACGCCATAGCGGGCGATGGGCCCATATTCATCAATGCGCTCGGTGGTCATCACCGTGGTTACACCGATTTCCTTGAGCCTTGCTATTAAGCGAAAGATCTCACGACGGACCACTGAAATCGCATCATATTGCTGGAAAACAGCAGTGATTGAATCAATGGCCACCCGCTTGGCTTTGTACTTACGAATCGCATAATTCACCCGTTCGATCAGGCCAGACAGGTCAAAAGATCCTGCCACGTCCTGGCCCTCAGGATCAGGGGAGGCATCGAGAATAAATAGTTTATCTTGGTCCACCATGCTCTGCAAATCCCAGCCAAAACTGGCCGCATTGCGCAGAATGTCTAAGGGGGATTCCTCAAAGGTTACAAAGATTCCCGGCTCATCAAAATTTTTGATGCCGTTATGGAGAAACTGCAGGGAAAATACTGTTTTACCGGTGCCGGAGGTGCCGCTGATCAGGGTGGAGCGGGCAATCGGCAGGCCCCCATGGCAAACGTCATCAAACCCCTCTATCCCAGTGGGAAGCTTCTGCACTTGGTTGAGGTGGGTGGGTTCAGGACTGTTTTCTGGCATTGCTGGGGAGGTCATAAAAAATGGCTATTCAGAAGCCTCTTCAAAGGAATAGTTGTTGTCTTCATCGGTGAGCTCTTCGTAGAGCAGATCAAGACCAATCAGTACCCTTTCCCGATCTGAAAGATCACCGATTATTCGCCGCACTGGCGGAGGAAGAATTTTAGCAAGGGTGGGCGTTGCCAAAATCTTGTCCTCCTCCGCCAGCTGGGGCTGCTTGAGCACGTCGATCACCTTGAGGGCATAAACCCCAAGGAACTCGGTCTCAAGGATGTTGCGGAGGGTCTTCAGGGCCCTCATCGAGTTGGGGGTGTTCCCCGCCACATAGAGCTTAAGGATGTAGGTCTTTCTGGGGCTCATGACATTTCCGCCTGACGTATGTAGGGATCCCTAAGGCGACCTTGTTGGCCAGAGGCTCCATCCGGAGGGATAGAGCGTCTATACATTTCACACAGATGAGCAATCACATCGAGAAGAGCAAGGCGATAGTCCTGGAGGAACTCGCTCTTATGGCCCTCCAGCAATAGCTGTTTAGACCAACCATCCACAAGATTCATGTGGATTTCCACAGCTTTTGGAATCGGCAGATCACTGAAGAAAGCCGTATTCACAAAGCTTTCGATCGCCTGGTTGGCGGCCGGGGGATCGCGGAAATAACTGAGCAACACATCGCGATAACTGCGCTCGAGCGACTGGAGCAGCTCCCGCTGCTCACCGGGGGCCAGGTTGCGCAGAAATAGGCGCGGGTCCCGCTTGTAAAACACCCCCAGGTAGCCAAGGCGCCCCTCCAGGCGCTGGGGCAACTTCCAGTGCTCGGAGGGCGGCGGCGCCTCGGCCCCCTCCCGCTGAAGCCGATGCTGCAGAAAGCGGGAAACCGCCGCATCGAGGTTGTAAGGCAACTGCTCCAGTTGATCCGGCTGCAGATGCATCTCCGCCTCGTGGTAGGTCACCCCGCCGGTGACCTCGCCGATCACCACCGCCGGCAACAACAAACCCTGCCGCCGCAAACGCTCCATGGCCTGGGCATCAAGGGCTTCCCCCTCGATCAACATGCCATCGAGGCTGTCCCAACAGTCTTGCAACTGCTCTAGGGGGATGGGCTTGAGCCGGTAGCGCCCCCCCTGGAGCCACTGGCCACAGGCCGCCAGCAGCTCCTGTTTTTGCACCAGAGCACCAATCACCAGATCCGTATCCACCATCAAAAAAAAGGAAAGGCAGAAATCATGGCGATAGGCAGTATTGACTAAAGTTCTTGCGATCAGCGAAGATCTTTGTTTGTCTTTCGATTGGTCGTGAGCCAGGCCCAAAGACCGTGAGGTCTGCCTGGCCATGCCAACAGAGTTCCATGAGCCCAACTGAGAAAACCCCGGCGCCTGCCCCCGCCGCCAGCCGGTCCGCGGAAGGCACCAGCCAATACGCCATCGTTGAAGCCTCCGGCCAGCAGTTCTGGCTGCAGCCCAACCGCTATTACGACCTCGATCGGATCGCCGCCGATGTGGATTCGGTGATCACGCTCAAGGAGGTGTTGCTGGTCAGTGACAGCACCGGAGCCACCCTGGGCCAGCCCTACGTGAAGGATGCTGAGGTGAGCCTCAAGGTGATGGCCCATCGCCGCGGCCCCAAGCTGATCATCTTCAAAATGCGCAAGAAGAAAAAGACCCGCCGCAAAAATGGTCACCGCCAGGAGCTCACCCGGGTAATGGTGGAATCGATCACCGTGGCTGGCAAGGCGCTGAGCTGAGGCTTTAGGGCCGTTTTCAGGGCCTGTTGCCAGGCCCCCAGGCCAAAACCCATACTAGTTACCAATAAGTTTTTTTTCGCTCTCCACCCCATGGCCCACAAGAAAGGCACAGGCTCAACCCGTAACGGCCGCGACTCCAATTCCAAGCGCCTAGGCGTAAAGCGCTTTGGGGGGGAGAAGGTAACCGCCGGTTCGATCCTGATCCGCCAACGGGGCACCTCGGTGCTGCCCGGTGTGAATGTGGGTCAGGGTTCTGACGACACCCTTTTTGCCCTAATCGATGGGGTGGTGGTGTTTGAAACAATTCGCCGGGCCACCCGCGAACGCAAGCGCATCACCGTCGCCCCCCTCTGAATCGCCTCCCCCTGCCCAACGGCAGGGGTCTCCCCTGGGCTCCCATCTCCCATAGCAACAGGCCTAAGCCCAGCAGGGTAAGGGCAAGTACTAGCCCGTGGGGTATGGAGGGTTGCTTGGTGATTTCCCAGATTTCCATGGGCAGGGCACTGAGGAACACCGCCACCATCAACCATTCACCCCAGGGGGCCCGCCTCCAGGTGGCCAGCGCAGCAATCAAAATAAGTAGGGCATAGATACCCGCCCCGGCCCCCACTAGCTCAAGTCGATCTGGGCCCGCCGCCACAGCCCTGTGGGCTAGCTGGGCCAGCAGCTGGCGGTCCGCCCCCGTCAGTTGATCCACCACCAGCGGCAGCTGAACGTAGTGCCTGCTGCCCACCGTGGCGAAGAAGGCCACCACCAAAAGCAGGAAGGCCTCCACCAATTTTTTGACCAGCACCAATTTCAGCAACATCAGCGCAGGGTGTAGGTACGGGCGGTGATCAGGTGGGGATGAAAGCGTTCTAGGAAAAGGTCCTGCAGGGTTTCAAAAAACAGCTTCACCATGGTGGGCTCATCGAAGTGGAAGGGATATTCCCCCGCGAAACCCTTGAAGAAATACCAGTTGAATAGGGCCACCCCGGCCCTTGGATCAAGCCGTTCGGCAAAGCAGCGGAGCTGGGCGGCGGGATCAGCCAGATGCTCCAGCACATCCAGGCAAACCAGGCTGTCGAAGCGACTGGGTAACCCTGGGTCGTGGAGATCGCGACAGCAGTGCAATTTATGGGCCAAGCCCAGCTGCTCAGCCCGATAGGCCACGAATTCCCTGTTGTGGCCGTTTAAATCCAGCATCCATACCTGCTCCACCTGGGGTAGCGCCGCCGCCGCCAGGGCATGGCTGCCAATGCCACCGCCGAAATCCAGGTGCTGGCCGTGGGCTATTTCCGCTTGGAGCCGCAGGGTGGAGGCGATGTAATCGGCACTGCCCAGGTGCCAGGCGGCCAGCTCGTACAAATGGCCATCGCCCACTTCAGATTCATAGAAGGCCTCGGCGGCCTCGGCGGCAAAAGCCCCTGGGTGCAGGGCGGCCAGGGCGGCTGTGCTGAGGGGCAGCCTTTCCTCCAGGGCCTCGGCACTGAGCTGCAGGTGCTGGGCCAACTGGCGGCGCAGGTCAAAGCCATCCTCCAGAAACTGGGCAATGCTTTGGTCCCCTGCGATTTTTTGCTCCGTTGCCATTTTTGGATCCCCTGGCTTCTCTGGTTCCACTCTCGTTTGGCCCTCACCCCAGGGGGCAAGCTAGATCTCCCCAGCCCCCAAGCCCCATGGCGGATCCCTGTGGCTTCCTGGTGATCAATAAACCGGCCGGCCCCAGCTCCCACGACTGTGTGGCCACGGCCCGGCGATTACTCCACACCCGGCGGGTGGGCCATGGGGGCACCCTGGATCCGGCAGTCACAGGGGTATTACCCCTGGCCATCGGCCCTGCCACCCGGCTATTGCCCTACCTCGATGGCCGCAAGTGCTACGAGGGCAGCGTGCAACTAGGGCTGCGCACCAGCAGCGATGACCTCAGCGGCAATGTGCTGGCCGAGGCCCCCTGGCCCAGCCTCAGCGCCGCCGAGCTGGAGCCATGGCTGGCGGGGTTCCGGGGGGCCCAACAACAACGCCCCCCCGCAGTTAGTGCCGTGCATGTGGACGGCGAACGGGCCTATGCCAGGGCCCGCCGCGGCGAAATTCTGGACCTGCCGCCGCGGCCGGTAATTATCGAAACCCTGGAACTCACCGGCTGGGATCCCCTAACGGGACGGTTGTCGCTGCGCCTGCGCTGCTCCGCCGGCACCTACGTGCGTTCCCTTGCCCGGGACCTGGGGGAACAACTGGGGTGCGGTGGCTGCCTCGCCGCCCTGCGCCGCACCGCCGCCCTGGGCTTCCAACTGGAGCAAGCGCTTGAACTTGAGGAACTCAACCCCGACAGTCCCCTGATCGATCCGATATGTCCCCTGGGCCATCTGCCCCAACGGCAGCTATTGGAGAGCGAATGGCTGGCCTGGACCAGGGGGCAACGGCTGGCAGGGGTGGTGGGTGAATCCGAGCAAGGATCCGAGCAAGGATCCGAATTTGCCGCCGACCAGGCCTGGGTGATCCTGCGGCCCGATGGCAGCCTGGCGGGCATGGCCCGCCAACGGCCTGAGGGCAGCCTGCAACCGAAACTAGTGTTTGACGCCGCCGGCTGAGACCCCGCTTAACACCCATGGCAGGCCACAGCAAATGGTCCCAAATCAAGCGGCAAAAAGCCGTGGTCGATGCCAAGCGGGGGGTGGTTTTCACCCGCCTGGCCAGGGAAATCACCGTGGCCGCCCGCCAGGGGGCCGATCCGGCCGGCAACTTCCAGTTGCGCACCGCCCTGGAAAAAGCCCGGGCCGCCGGGGTGCCCAACGCCAACATCGAACGGGCGATCGCCAAGGGCTCGGGCCAGGGGTCGGAGGAATGCGACAGCTTTGAGGAGATGCGCTACGAGGGCTATGGCCCCGGCGGGGTGGCCGTGCTGGTGGAGGCCTTCACCGACAACCGCAACCGCACCGCCGCAGACCTGCGCCTGGCCTTCAGCAAAAACGGCGGCAACCTGGGCGAAAGCGGCTGTGGGGCCTACCTATTTGCCCAGCGGGGGGTGGTGTGGCTGGAGGGGGACAGCCCCCTCGACGAGGAGCCGCTGCTGGAGCTGTTAATGGAGCAGGAGGTACTCAGCTATGAACTTGAGGGCCCCCAGGGGGAAATCTGGTGTGAGCTGCCGGCCCTGGAGCGGCTGCACCGCAGCCTCACGGAGGCGGGCTGGCCCGTGCAGGGGGCGGAACTGCGCTGGCAACCCCAAACCTTGATCGCCCTAGGGGCAGGGGAGCAACTAAGCCAGCTGGAACGGCTCCTAGACAGCCTCGAGAACCTTGATGACGTGCGCAGCGTGAGCTGCAATCTCACGGTTCCGGAGGCCAGCTAGTAGCGCCCAGCGGGCAGAGGCCTGCTAGGTCAAGGCACTGGCGGCTTCCCGATCACAGAGCACCCGCCAGCGGCCATGGCCCTGGAGCCAGCTGGCCGGCAGTGCCCCATGGGGGGGCTCCTCCAACACCCGGCGCAAGACCTGGGCCTTGGCCGCACCGGTAACCACCAGCAGCAGCTCCTCGGCCCCCAGAATTTCCGCCAGCCCTAGGGTGATCGCCAGGGGCGGCACCGCCGCGGGATCCCCCCCAAAGCCTGGGGCGTTTTGGCGGCGGGTCCCGTCACTTAGCTCCACCCAACGGCAGCGGGCCTCGAACCCACAGGGGGGCTCGTTAAAAGCCACATGGCCGTTATTACCGAGGCCCAGCAACTGCAGCCCCAGGCCCGCTTGGAGCACCGCCTGGCGGTAACGCTCGGCCTCGGCGGCCGGGTCGGGGGCCAGGCCATTGGGCAGGGCCAGCCGGCCGGGGGCTAGCCCCAACGGATCACCCAGCTGGGCGGCCATAAAGCCAGCAAAGGAGCGCGAATCCGTGGGGGCCAGACCCACATATTCGTCCAAGTTGAAACTGCGCCAGCCGCTGGGCTCAAAGCGTCGATCCGCCCCCAGCAAGGGCCGTAGCGCCCCATAGAGGGGCAGCATCGTGCGGCCGGTGGCTAAACCCGTGGGCGGCCGCTGGGGATCCAGCAAGGCCTCGGCCAGCAGGGTGGCCCCCCGGCTGGCCACCGCCTCTTCGGTTGGCAACACCTCCAGGCTGGGGCCGGCTGCAACAGACATAAAAAGGGCAACTAGGGGTTGGGGGGAGCTTTTGGCCAGGCTGGCCCTGGGGGGCCCCCATTGGCCAGGGGGGCGTAGGGCTCCAACTGCGCCCCCAGGTAGTAATGCCGCAGGATCGAACCAAAGCTTTCCCCCTGTTGGGCCAGGCCAAAGGCCCCCCACTGGCTCATCCCCACCCCATGGCCGTAGCCGCGGCCCACCGCCACCAGGGGGGCATTCAGCCCCAGCCCCAGCCATTCCCCCACCTGATCAAAGGGATTTGTGGGGGGGGCGGGGCGTTCGAACTGCACGAAGGTGCTGCGCAAACCAAGGCGCTGGCGCAACTCCCCGGCCCCGAGGCGCAGCTCCCCGGAGGGGCCCCGCACCAGCACCCGCTTGAGCCGACCCGTGCTGGTGGTTTCCAGCGGTTCAATGGAATTGGCCCCACCGATCTCCCGGAAGGAACTCAACAGGGTGGGGCCATCCAGCGGTTTGGTCCAGCGGTACACCGGACTGGCCTGGTCAAAATCAGGCACACTTTTCAGGTAGGGCATCTGCCGGGGCCAAATCTCACCGCTGTTTTCGGTGAACCCACCGCTGCTGCTGAAAAAAACAGCATCAATCAGTTTGTTGGCATAGGTGAGCACCAGGCTGCGGGTGCTTTGCACCGCCTGGCGGGTGCTGTCGGTTTCCGATTCCAGGCCCCGATACACCTGGCTGCTCACCGTGGAGCGCAGGTCGAAGGGGGCGGAGGGCTTGAGCTGGCGCAGGGCATAGGTGCGGGCCGCCACCGACTGCACCCGCAACGCCTCCAGGGGCCACTGGGCCGGCATCTCCGCCCCAACCACACTGGGCAGATAGCTCTCCAGCCCCAAACGATTAATCGCCTGCAACCGCCCCTGCTCCAGGCGCAACTGCAGCCGCCCCCGGTAGCGCCTCTGCTGTAGCCAAAGGCTGCCAGCGGGGCTCTCCGGGCTGATCCAGAGTTCCCCCTGGGGGGCGCCGACCCCCTCGATGCCAGCGGCACTGGCCCGCAGGGTTAAGCCAGCCTCCAGCACCCCCAGGGGTCGCCCCTGGCCGTCCTGAAGCAACAAGCGCCCTTCCCCGGGCACCACCCGCAGGGCGGCGCCTTCGTCCACCAGCACCCGCACCTGGGGTTCAGCCCCTAGGGCCGTGGAAAGAGCAAGAACAAGCGGAATCAACAGATGCCAGGGCTGCCGTGGCACCATCAAAGCTGGGGCGAAGGCATGGCGCCATTGCAGGTCACCTTTCTCGGCACCAGTTCAGGGGTTCCCAGCCGCAGCCGCAACGTGTCGGCGGTGGCCCTGCGCCTACCGCAACGCTCGGAACTTTGGCTGCTGGATTGTGGTGAGGGCACCCAGCACCAATTCATGCGCAGTGAATTGCGGGTGTCGCAACTACGGCGAATTTTTATCACCCATATGCATGGGGACCATGTGTTTGGGCTGCCGGGGCTGCTGGCCAGCCTCGGCATGGCTGGCACCTGCCCGGCCGTGGACCTCTATGGGCCGGCGCCCCTGGAGGCCTTTGTGCTGGGGGCGCTCCAGCACTCCTCCACCCGCATCGGCTATCCGCTCAGATTTCACCGGGTGGAGGCCGCCGCCACCAGTGGCGAGCCAGTGCTGGTGGATGGCGAGCTCACGGTCACCTGTGCCCCGCTGAAGCACCGGATCCCGGCCTTTGGCTATCGCGTGCAGCAACAACCCCGGCCAGGCCGTTTCAACATCGACGGGGCCCGGGCCTTGGGCCTGCCCCCGGGGCCCCTCTATGCCCGCCTCAAGGCCGGCGAAACAGTCACCTTCCCCGATGGCCGCCAGGTGGATGGCCGCAGCCTCTGCGGCCCGCCCCAGCCGGGATTAGCCCTGGCCTATTGCACCGACACGGTGTTTTGTGAGGCGGCCGTGGGCCTGGCCCGGGGCGTCAATCTGCTGATCCATGAGGCCACCTTTTCCCACAGGGATGCGGAAATGGCCTTCCAGCGCCAGCACTCCACCAGCACCATGGCCGCCCAAACAGCGGCGGAGGCCGGAGTGGAGCAGCTGGCCCTCACCCACCTGAGCCCCCGCTACGCCCCCGGCAATGGCGAAACCCCGGAGGATTTGCTCAAGGAAGCCCAGGCGATCTTTAGCAACACCCTGCTGGCCAAAGACTTTCTCAGCCTTGAACTGAGCCCCGGGCCCTGCAACAGTTCGTGAGTCGCCCCGGGATTCCGCCCCAGAGGACCGGTTGCGCGTGATACAAGGGCTCAGGAGTCCGTCCCCTTGCACGCTTCCTCCATGTCCACTGTCCTCCAGGGTCTGCGGCGCTTTGTCGTAATGCTGCTGCTTCCCGTCGTTCTACTGCTGCTGGCCCCTGCGGCCCAGGCCCTGCAGTGGACTGCCGAGACCCTGACCGTTCCCGCTGATCCCAGTGGCACCCCGGTCACCTTCAGCGAATCGGAAATCAAAGCAGGTCGCAAGGTCTTCAATGACAGCTGCGGCACCTGCCACGCCGGTGGCATCACCAAAACCAACCAGAACGTGGGTCTCGACCCTGAAACCCTGGCCCTGGCCACCCCACCCCGGGATTCGGTGAATGCCCTGGTCGACTACATGAAAGATCCCACCTCCTACGACGGGGAAACTTCCATCGCCGACCTGCACCCCAGCCTGCGCAGCTCCGATGTTTTCGTGAAAATGCGCGACCTCAACGACGAAGACCTACGTCGGATTGCCGGCTACATACTTGTGGCCCCAAAGGTGCAAGGCCAACAATGGGGTGGCGGCAAGATCTACTTCTGATCTGATTCGCCTTGAGTTAATCTGTTCCTATTAAATCTTTCAGATTGACTGGAACATATAATCAGCTGAAGTCAAACTTTTCAGTTAAATTGACAGCATTTAGGCATTGAGCCTAGGCACCTGCAATTTGACAGCTAATTTCGACCGGCATCATTTAATTGATTTGATTTGACTTGATTTGATTTGACTTGATTTACTTAACTCAACAGCTTAGCCCGATCTACTTAGCTTTGCTTATTTGACTTGGCCAACCTGGTTAACTGAGCTTGATTATCCCGCTTAGCTTGCTTAGCATACTTAGCTGGCTTAGCTTACTTGGCTGGCTTAGTTTTTGGCTCAATCCTTGCTCTTGCCAATACCTTATTTAAATTAGTTTCAGGGTCCGCCTACTGCCAAGGTTCAGAGCGGCTGATCATTCTTCTGTTTCTTCTGGGTTCTCGGTTACGTCCGAGGGCCCTTTTTTGGCGTACCACCAGCTCTGTAATTCCGGACTGAGCCGTTCGGCAAACAGGGTGAGCACCGTTTGGGTGGGCCTCAAGCCCGGTTGCAGCAGCTCCACCCCATAGCTGGGACAGCGCCGGGCTGCCAGGTCAGGCACAAAGCGCTTGCCCACCCGCCGCCAACTGGGCTCCTTCGTGCGCCACTGCAGGCGGCAGCAGGGCCAGGGCAGCTCCTCCCGGTCAAACAGGCGGCAGCAGGGGCCCAGCACCCGATAGCTGTACATGCCGCCGGGGCTGGGGTGCTCCGTGCCGCTAGCCAGCAACTGTTCGTGGGAAAGCGGCGATGAAGCAGTCACAGGGAAGCGGTCACAGGGGCGCGGTTATTTGGGCGCCGTTATGGGGGCGCAGCAGAGACCAGGGGTGATCAGCTACAAAAAAGCCACCCCCAAGGGGGTGGCCAGCACTGCTCAGCGGCCGCAGAACGGCCCTTGGCAGCCAATCAATACAGCTCTTCTTCCGAGTGGGTCTTGATGGTGCAATCGCTGGTGGGGTAAGCCACGCAGGTCAGCACAAAGCCCGCTTCGATCTGATCGTCGTCCAGGAAGCTCTGGTCGCTCTGGTCAACGGTGCCAGAGGTGATCTTGCCGGCGCAGGTGGAACAGGCGCCAGCACGGCAGGAGTAGGGAAGGTCGATGCCCTGTTCCTCGGCTGCGTCGAGGATGTACTGGTCATCGGGCACTTCAATGGTCTTGTTCAGGCCCTCGCTTTCGTTGACGAGGGTGACCTTGTAGGACGCCATGGCAGTGGTGGTTGCTCAGGTCCTCGGCAAGCCGGGCCTGTTGGGCGGGACCTTTCTACACCTCATTGAGACCCCGCACGGGCTGAGGCAGGGGAAGGCCAATGAAAATTGAGGTATAGATAAGCCTGGTTTATGCCCGGCGAATCTCCAGCAGGGCCCAGCGGGCCTGCTCAGCCCCCAGCCGACAACGCCAACCAAGCGGCTCCAGCACTGCCACCAGGGGCTCCACCTGCTCCACCAGCAGGCCACTGAGCAAGCCCACCCCAGCGGGGCTGACCAGCCCCTCGAAGCTGGGGCCCAGCTCCGCCAGCACCGGGGCCAGGATGTTGCAAAGCAACACCTCGGCCCGCCTACCGGCCAACAGCACCGCCAGGGCCTCCGCAGAGCCCTGGGCCACCTGCAAGCGGCCGGCGCTGAATTGATTGAGGGCTGAGTTTTCAGCGGTGGCCCGCACCGCCAGGCTGTCGGTGTCGCTGGCCAGCACCTGGCTGGCCCCCAGGGCCAGGGCAGAGATGCCGAGGATGCCGCTGCCGCAGCCCAGGTCAGCCACGAGGGCACCAGCCAGCTCTAGGCCCTCCAGGGCCTCCATGCAAAGGCGGGTGGTGGGGTGGCTACCGGTGCCAAAGGCGCTGCCGGGATCAATCCGCAGCACCTGCCGCTGGCGGTATTCCGGCGGTAATTCCAACCAAGCCGGCAGGATCAGCAGCTGCTGGCCCACCGGATCTGGCTGCCAGTGCTGCTTCCAGCTCAAAGCCCAATCCTCCTCCGCCTGCCGTTGCCAGCGCAGCGGTGGCAGTTCACAGCCAAAGGGCTCCGCCAGGGCGGCGAGGGCCTCGCCGAGGCGCTGCCGTTCCGTTTCTGGCCAATCGGGCTCTGGCAACCAGGCCACCAGGGTGCGCAGGTGCGGTTGTTCTGGACGGAACTGCAAGGCGACCCGCTGAATCCCGAGGGTTTCCAGGCGCCATAGCAACGACTCCTCCAGCTCGCCTGGCGGCTCCAATTCAAGGCGCCACCAGGAGGGAACACGGGAAGTCATGGGTCAGAGGGTGACGGGATGGGCCTCCTGGATGCCATTGATGGCATAGATGCTGGTGAGCAGGCTGGGGGGGATGGGGTCATCCAGGCTCAGCACCATCACCGCATCGCCCCGCACGATGCGACGGCCCACCTGCATCGAGGCGATGTTCACATTGTGCTCACCCAGCAGGGAGCCGAGATGGCCAATGATCCCGGGCATGTCCCGGTGGCGGGTAAACAACATCTGACGGCTGGGGGGCACGTTGAGCGGGAACTCATCGATGCTGGTGATCCGCAGTTCCCCATCGGCAAACACAGCCCCGGTCACGGTGTGGCTGCCCTGGGAATTACGGCAGGAGAGCTGGAGTGAGCCCCCGGCAAAATCGTGGCTCACAGCGTCCTTCACCTCGAGCACATGGATGCCCCGGCCCTTGGCCTCCAGGGCGGCATTCACATAGTTGATCCGATCCCCAAGGGCGGAGCTGAGTAGCCCCTTGAGGGCGGCCACCACCAAGGGCTGGCTGGGGTGCTCGGCAAATTCGCCCTGGAGGCGCACCTCCAGTTCCTGCACTGATCCCCCAGACAACTGGCTGAGCAGCAGCCCCAGGGTTTCGGCCAGTTGCAGGTGGGGCCTGAGCTGCTCCATCACCTCCGGGGTGAGCCCCGGAATATTCACGGCGCTGCGGGCGGGCAGCCCCAGCAACACATCCCTGATCTGTTCAGCCACATCCACCGCCACGTTCACCTGGGCCTCCTCCGTGGAAGCCCCCAGGTGGGGGGTGAGGATTAGGCGCTCGCCAACGCTGCGCAGGGGCGAATCAGCCTCCAAAGGTTCTTGGGCATACACATCAAGGGCGGCCCCGGCAATCACCCCGTTTTTGAGGGCAGTGGCCAGGTCTGCCTCATTGATGATTCCGCCCCGGGCACAGTTCACCAACCGCGCCGTGGGCTTCATCTTGGCCAGCAGTTCGGTATTCACCAGGTTTTCGGTGTCTGGCGTGCGGGGCAGGTGCAGGGTGATGTAGTCGGCTTCCTTGAAGAGCGGTTCCAGGGCGCTTAGGCGCACCCGCAACTGTTGGGCCCGCTCATTGGAGATAAAGGGGTCGTAGGCAATCACCTCCATGCCCATGGCCTGGGCCACCCGGGCCACATGGGAGCCAATTTTGCCCAAGCCCACCACACCGAGGCGCTTCTTGTAGAGCTCATTGCCCACATAGGTTTTGCGGTCCCAGCCGCCGGCGGCGGTGCTGCTGTGGGCCGCAGGAATGTGGCGGGAGAGGGCCAGCATCATCGCCAGGGCATGCTCAGCGGCGGCAATGGTGTTGCCCTCTGGGGAATTCACCACCAGTACGCCGTGCTTGGTGGCCGTGGGCACATCCACGTTGTCCACCCCCACGCCAGCGCGGCCGATGATCTTGAGCCGGGGCGCTGCCTCGATGATCTCTGCGGTCACCTGGGTGCCGGAACGGATCATCAGGGCGTCGTAGTCGCCAATGATCTGTTTCAACTCCGCCGGGGGTAACCCGGTGCGCACGTCAACTTGGGCCACCTGGGAAAGGATGTCGATCCCTACCTGGTCGATGGGGTCAGACACCAAAACTTTGGTCATGGTCCGCGGGGCAGGCGCGGGTGCAGTGTAGGGATCGCTCCTATGGGCTTCGATTCGGATGGGCCTCTACGTGGCAGTGGTGCTGGATAAATGGGAACGGCTGGAACAGCTCCGCCTGGCATTGGCCAGTCAGCAGCCCCCCCTGGGCCTGCGGGCCGTGGGCGCCGATGCCCTTGACCCGAAAACCGTGCGGGAATTAAACCCAGCCCTAGACCGGCGGGACCGCCAGCGCTCCATGGCCCGCTGGTTGCTGCCCTTTGGGTTTGCCGCCGGGGTGATGTTCACCTTCATCACCAACCTCGACACCTTTGGCTTCGCTGGCCCTATCGGCCAACCCTTGATCGGCGGCCTGCTGGGCCTTGGCTCTGGCTGGATGGGCAGCTATGCGGCGGCGGCCAGCGTCACCGGCGAAGGCGATGACCAGATCCGCACCGTGCGCAACCGCCTGGAAGAGGGCAACTGGGTGCTGCTGGTGGAGGCCGTTAGCGGTGACGCCATGCCCTGGGGCTTAATTCAAAAGGCCCGCCCCCAGGCCGTGGTGCGCCTAAAAGACGACTAATGCTGCCCCGTAAGCAGCTATTGACAGGCGCCGCCCACCCGGAGGCCCTGGGCCAGCTGCTGGAGCTGGCGGAAACCGCCCTGCGCACCCACCAGCCGAGCTGGAGCGGCTTTCTGGCGGCACCGGTGTGGGAGGAAGCCGAAGCCCGCTTTGCCCCCCTGGGGGAACTACAGCTCACGGCGGAGGGGGGCTACGGCCAAGCGGAGCGGCGGCGGTTGCGCCTGGAACGCCTGGACAGCCCGCCCCCCGCAGAAGTACCCCTCGCTCTGCTGGAAATCAGCGGCAATTTTCTCTTTGATCCGGCCGAAGCCGCCGATTTCCGCCTGGCCCTGGAGCAGGGCGGCGTGGCGGCGGCAGCCCTGGGGGATCTGCTGGTGCGGGGGGACCGCGGCGCCCTGCTGATCTGCAGCCCCGAGGCGGCCCTGGCCCTGCAAGGACAGCCGCTGCTGGTGCGCAGCGTCGCCTGTCAACTGCAGCCCGCTGATTGGGCCCTGCTGGGGGCCCAGGCGCCTCGACAAAAATCACTCAGCACGGTGGAGGCCTCCCTGCGCCTGGATGCGGTGGCCTCGGCTGGTTTTGGCATCTCCAGGAGCCGCATGGCCGAACTGATCCGCCTGGGCAAGGTGCGCATCAACTGGAACCCCGTGGACAGCCCCAGCCGCGAACTCAAACCCGGCGACCGAATTCAACTGGTGGGGCGCGGCGAATTAGTACTCGAAACGGTGCTGCTCACCAAACGGGACCGCTGGCGACTGAGCCTTACCAGGGTGCTTTAGCCGCGGGTCAAATAGGGGGCAAATAAGAAATGAGATACAAAGCCAAATTTTCAATTATCAAATCGCCGCCAACCTAAAGCCATGCTGATGTTGAATCAGCCGCTGCAAACAACCTCGCAGATGTCTAACTAAAAGCTCTATCCGCGGACTGGAAACCAGGTCTCGATGCACAACCAAAGCATCACCTGAGTGGAAATTCAGCGGTAAATCAAGGGTCGTGAGGTGTGGCTGCTGGGCCAGGGAAAGCCCAGAGCCATAGTTAATTGTTGCCTGGTCATAACATTGACCTTGCCAGGAATCATGGTCATAAAATTGCATCCTTACTGGCGAATTCCATAGGCCCAATTCCTGCAAACGTTTTTCCGTTTTTGGCAACAAACCGGCGGGTAATGCCAAGGTGGGGAATCGATGCACGTCCCTAAAAGTTACGCCCCTCACACCAGCCAGGGGGTGGGATTTGCCCACCACTAAACGCACAGGCATTGTTGCCAAGGGCACCACAGCAAGATCCGGATCATCCTCCTCAGGATGATCCGGCGGCGCAATTAACCAGGCATCCACCACCCGCTGGCGCAACAATTGCTGGGCCCGAACAAGGCCTAGATGGTTGAAGACTCCGGTGCACCAACCCGCTGGGGGTGTAGCCAGGACAGGCTGCCACCAAAAAACCCCCTCTAATCTCAAAGGAGCACCGCTCTTCAGCCGGTGCAGTTGGTGGAGTTGTCTTTCCAGCCGTATGAAGTCATGGCAGCCTTCCAGGTCCCATTCCCCCGCCCGTTGCACCATCTGGAGCCCCAACAGCTGGAGCACCTCCCGGGTCTTACGACTGACGGTGGACTGGTGCATTTTCACTGCCTTGGCAGCGGCATCACCACTGCGCCTCCAAATCAATTGATCCAATGCGTCTAGTGCATCGATTTCAACCACTTGATAGGAGTCTCAAGGCACTAAATAATAATGCCAAATCCAGAGAGAAATCCCCTGGGGCCTTGCCTAGGCCTGGGGCCAGATTTGACAGTGGTGAACCCTAGCGAGTATGAAGGATTCGGTTGACAAGCCCTGGCCAGAGGGACGCAGCAGCCCGATAGGGCGATTAGCTCAGAGGTAGAGCACTACCTTGACACGGTAGGAGTCACTGGTTCGATTCCAGTATCGCCCACTTCCCCTCAATTAGCAGCATGCATGAACCGGTGGTGGTGGTGGGTCTTGGCCGTTCCGGCACCGGTGCGGCCCGCCTCCTAAACGGCCGGGGCCAAAACGTATGGCTGATCGAAAGCAAGCAAACCAGCGAGCTGCAACTCCAGGCCGATCAGTTGGCCCTGGAGGGTATCCAGGTGGAATTGGGCCAACCCTTAGCCCTGGCCAGTTTTGAAGCCTTGGTGCCCCCCCCCAGCCGGGTGGTAGTGAGCCCCGGCATCCCCTTTGACCACCCGGTGCTGAACCAGCTGCGCGACCGGGGCATCGAAGTGGTGGGCGAAATGCAGGTGGCCTGGGAGGGGCTATCCGACGTGCCCTGGATCGGCATCACCGGCACCAATGGCAAAACCACCGTTACCTCCCTGGTGGGCCATCTGCTCCAGCAGGCCGGCCTTGATGCCCCTGTATGCGGCAACATCGGCAGCTCAGCGGCGGAACTCGCCCTGGCCTGCCAAAACGGCAGAAAGCCAGACTGGGCGGTGGTGGAACTGAGCAGTTTCCAAATCGAAGCGGCCGTGGCCCTGGCCCCCCGCATCGGCGTTTGGACCACCCTCACCCCAGACCACCTCGATCGCCACGGCAGCGTGGATAACTACCGCAGCATCAAGGCAGGGCTGTTGCGCCATTGCGAACTGCAGATACTCAATGGTGATGACCCAGACCTACGGGCCCATGCCGACGCCTGGCCCGATGCCGGCTGGGTCACCACCGGGGCGAAGGAGGATTTACCTGCCGGTGCCAGGGCCCTGCTCTGGATGGAAGGGGACCAGGTGGTAGGGCCCAAGGGGCCCCTGCTGGATGCCAGGGCCCTGGCCATGCCCGGCGCCCACAACCGCCAAAACCTACTGTTGGCCGCCGCTGTGGCCCAGGCGGCAGGGGTGAGTGGCGAGCAGATGGAAGCCGCCTGCCGCAGCTTTCCCGGGGTTGCCCACCGGCTGGAACTAATTCGGGTCCACCGGGGGGTGAGTTATTACAACGACAGCAAGGCCACCAACTACGACGCCTCCCTAGGGGCGCTCCAGGCCCTGGCTCGGCCCCTGGTGCTGCTGGCCGGGGGCCGGGCCAAACGGGGGGAACCGGCCAGCTGGCTCCAGGCCCTCGGGGAAAAGGCAGTGGCCGTGGTGCTATTCGGCGAGGCGATGCCCACCTTCAAGGAATTGTTAGGAGCCAGCGGCTACTCGGGTCGGATTGAACAGCAGGAACATCTAGACCAGGCCCTACCCCTGGCCCAGGCCCTGGCCGAGGAACTGGGGGCCAGCAGTGTGCTGCTCTCGCCCGCCTGCGCCAGCTTTGACCAATACCGGAATTTTGAGCTGAGGGGCGAGCATTTCCGCCAGCTGGTGCAGGCCCTACCCCCCACGCCATGACGATGAATTGGTGGTTAATGAAAAGCGAACCCGATGTTTTTGGGATCGAGCATCTCAAGGCAGAGGGCAGCACCCTCTGGGATGGCATTCGCAACTACCAGGCCCGCAATTTCATGCGCTCGATGGCGGTGGGTGATCAGGCCTTCTTTTATCACTCCAATGCCAGTCCCCCAGGAATCGTTGGCCTCATGGAAGTTATAGAGGTGGGCCTCACCGACCCCAGTCAATTTGATCCCAGCAATAAATACTTTGATGCCGCCTCTAAGCCTGAGGCCCCCCGCTGGGACTGCGTGCGCCTGGCCTACCGGGGCAGCTTTAAGGCGCTACTTAGCCTTGATCGGCTTAAGGAACTGTTTGATGCGGAACAGTTGCCCGTGGTGCGCAAGGGCAACCGCCTCTCGATCATGCCTGTGCCCGCCGAAAGCGCTGCCAGCCTCTTGACCCTGCTGGGTCCTATGCAGCTTTAAGGCGATTGCTGGCGGAAGCGAGAAGCTGCCGCTAAGTTCAGCCGAACGTCCCCCCCCCATGACCGCCGCAGGCCAGCCCGCTTCCGCTCTGCCGATTGTTCAGCTTGTTAAGCAGGGCTGGGCTGCCTTTGCCCGCGCCCCCTGGCCTTTCATCGGCTTCACCCTGGTGGGCGGCCTATCGAATCTGCTCACCCAATCAATTCAAGAACACGCCAGTTCGGCAATCGAAGCCAACACTGGTTTACCAATCCTTTGGATTCTTGTTTTCCTGGTGGGCTTAGCCTTAAACGTAATAGCCAGCCTCTGGATGAACTTGGGCCTGTTCAGGGGGGCCTGGAAGGCAGTGGGGGGCACAGCACCCAAATTTGCAGAATTTCTGCGTTGGGACAACCGAGCAATGACCCGCCTCTTCTGGATGGCTTTCTTGCTGCTGGGCATCAATCTGCTGGTGATCTTGGTGGCCGGTTTGGCTGGGGCCCTCCTCAGCCTTATCCGCATGGAACTCATGGCTTTGCCCCTGGTGGCCGGGGTGCTGGTGCTTATTTATGTGGCGATCACCCAGATGTTCCACTTGCCCCTGGTGGTAGCCCGCGGTGAAAAACCGCTGGCCGCATTCCAGGCCGGTCGTCACCGCATTGATCCCCAGTTCTTGCGTCTTCTGGGCTTTGCAATTTTGATGGTGCTGATCACCCTGGGGGGTCTTCTGTTATTTGGCGTGGGCATCCTGGTGGCAGCACCGGTGGTGGTTTGCAGCCTGGTGGCGGCCTATCAACACTTGTTTGACAAAGAAGACCGCACCGGCTTTCTACTGGAAGGCTAAAAACAGTCCCCCTGCAGCAGCGCCTGCACAAAGGCGCCACTGGCAGGGGCAGGCCAATGGCCCTCGGCGCCGCGGCCGGCCGCCAAGCCGTCACCACTAAGCACAAAGCGCAGGGCCCACCGCTGGCGGTCGCCACTTAATTCCAACCACCATTGGCCCTGTTCCAAACAGAGTTGCAGCTGTTCTTCCGCCATCAATTGATCGGCCAAGGCCTGATGTTCTGCCCCTAGGCGCTCGCACAAATTCTTAAATTGGGCCAATTCCTGGCCCGTGAGTTCAATGGCCCAACCCTCCCCACCAATCAGGGCCTGGTAGGGGCTACGACTGGGATCAACGGCCAGACGCCACCCGGGCCCCTGGCGTTGGAGGGGGGCCAAACCGTTCAGCCGGCCAGGAGGTCTGGTTGATCCTGCTCATCGCTGAGTTCAACGATTGCCCGCTGCACGGGCTTGACCATGCTGTCGTCTAGCAGCCCCTCAAAATCATCAAAACGCCGTTGTTTTGCCCGAAAAGCAATCTTCACGGTGGTGAGATAACGGTTGCTCGAATGGCGGATCAGGCTTTCCCCGCGCTTGGCAAGTTCCTTGGCCTCGGGCTGCTGGGTGAGGTACATATCGCCACCCGGGCTTAGCCCGGCCTAAAAACAGATCTTCAATTCTATGCCCTTGACCCCTGGCCCAAGGGGGTGGCCACGGGGTACACCCGTTCGGCCAGCCCGGGGGCCGCCAGTCGGATCTGGCTAACCAACCGCAGGGCCGCCAGGGGGGGACGCAACAGCTCCACCAGGCCATGGACCCGCTCCAGCTGTTCGCGGTCGCCACAGGTGATCAGCAAGCTCGACCAACGGCGCCGCCACCGGCAGCCCCGCAGGGGCGCCAACCGAGCCAGTTCGCGGGGGTCCTCCCGGTAAAAAGACAAAACCGCCCCCATCCACCTATCCCCATTCAGCCAACCCCAAAAAATCATCTCGGCTCCAGACCCAATACTCTCAATCTGGGGAGAAACGCGCCAAAGGGCGGGCCTTGTCTGTAATGGTTTCAGGATTCGTTAATGGGGCACCCCTTGGGCCAAGGCACCCTTGCCATTGATCTGGGCAGTTCCAGCACCTTGGTGGCCTGGCAGGGGGATGCCAGCAGTGCCCCGGAACTGCTGGCTCTGCCCCCCCTCTGCCGCCCCAGCGGCCCGCCTTTGATCCCCAGCCTGGTGCAATTTGGCCCGGGCAAACCCCTGCTGGGCCAACAGGTGCTCGACAGCGGCAACCCGGAAAGCTGGGTGCGCCACTTCAAGCCGCTGCTCAACCAGCCAACGCCACCCCCCGAGGCCCAACGCGCCGCCGAAGCCCTGCTCCAGGGCATCTGGGAGCGACTACCCAAGGATCGCCTACCCCAACGGTTGGTGCTCACAGCCCCCGTGGAGGGTTTCGCCGCCTACCGCCGCTGGTTACACCGCTGGGCCAGCGATTTGGCGGTGCCGGAGTTGGCCTTAGTCGATGAACCCACCGCCGCCGCCCTTGGGGCCGGCCTGGCCCCCGGCAGTCTGGTGCTGGTGCTCGACATGGGCGCTGGCACCACCGACCTATCCCTGGTGCGCCTGGAGGGGGGCGAAGGCAAGGCGGCCCCGATGGCCCAACTGCTGCGCTTCGCCGGCAGAAACCTGACCCCAGAGCGCCAGGGCCTGCGCACCGCCCGGGTGCTGGCCAAGGCCGGCCAGGCCAGCGGCGGCCAGCAAATCGATCGCGATTGGGCCCTGGCCCTCGGCGCCCCCCACCCCCAGCACCCCGCCTGGCTAGCGGCCGCCGAACAACTCAAATGCGCCCTCAGTGGCGCCAGCACCGCCCAGGTGCTCCTAGAGGCAGATGGCCCCCCGCGGCTACTGCGAGCCGAACGCCAGCAGCTCGAGGCGGTGCTGGATACCAACGGTCTGGCGGGCCAGCTGGATGGGCTGCTAGCCCAGGTGGCGGCCGCCGCCCGCCGGGCTGGAACAGAGCTAGATCAGCTCGATGGCGTCCTGGCGGTGGGGGGCGGCAGCCACCTGCCCTGGTTGCAGCAATGGTTGGCCCAACGGCTGCCCCAACGGCGCCTGCCGGTGGCCCAACCGCTGGAGGCGGTGGTGCGCGGCGCCCTGGCCATGACCCCGGCCCTACAGGTGCTCGATGTGTTGAGCCAAGCCGTGAGCCTGCGCTGTTGGGATCGACGCCTCCAGGCCCACCGCTGGCATCCTTTATTCCTGGCTGGCCAGGCCTGGCCCACCCCCCAACCCCTGGAGCTGGTACTGGGCTGCAGCAGCGGCCAAACGGCCCTGGAACTGCAGCTGGGCACCCCAGAACCCGAATGCCGGGCTGAGGTGATTTATCGCAATGGCCTGCCCAGCCTGCGGCCCCAGCCGGCAGGGAGTGGGCGGGTTTCCCCCTGGGGCGCTAGCCCCCAGCAACTGGTCATCGAGCCGCCAGCCGAGGCGGAAAGCGATCGGTTACGGCTGCAATTCCATATCGATGGCCAACAACAGCTGTGGGTGCAGGGTCAAGACCTGGTTAGCAACCAAGCCTTAGGCCCCCATTTGCTTGGCATGCTGGAGTAATTCCAGCCCTGGCGCTGTCTTGGCCCTACGCCCCCCCCGGCTCCCCTGGCTCTGGCTGAGCGGAACCCTTGGGGTCTTGATTCTTGTGCTAGCAGGCCTGGGCCTCTGGCAACAACGCCTGCCCCAGCGCCTGCGTAACGCCGCCCAGGCGGGGCAGCTGGGGGCCTGCCTGCGGCTTGGTCGCCAGCTGGGGGCCCTCCAACCCCTCCACCCCGAGGAGCAGGCCCTGGTGGAAACCTGCCTGCGCCGCCAAGCCCAGCGCAGTTGGGACCAGGGCCGCTGGTGGGCCGCCCTAGACCAACAGCGGCGGCTGGTGAGCCGCAGCGCCAATCCCATGGCCGAAAACCGTCAACTGCAGCAATGGCGCCAGCAGCTCAAGCAATGGGTGATGAAGCGCTACCAGCGGGGGGAACTAAACCAAGCTTTTTCACTACTAAGTAGCAGCGGCGAAAACCGCTTTCCCGAAGGCCAGGCCCTCCAGGAGGCCCTGCGCGAAAACTGGGCCTTCAATCGTTTCCTGTTTGAAAAAACCCAGGGGACGGTGCTGAAAAAACAGTGGTGGGAGGCCCTCGATCAACTCAATCAATTGGACCACCCCTGGTGGAAAACCCAGGCAGCCCCCCTGCGCCGCCAGGTGGATGGGGCCATTGAAGCCCTACGCCAGCGCCATGAAGACCACGACAGCCATGGTCCAGCCAAGGGCCGCAGCCCAGGGGGCCAAGTAGATCCCCAGCGGCTGGATGCCTCCGTGCGCCGTCACCTGGGCGAGGGGCTGGGGGACTGGGCCGCCTTCCAGGCCGCCTGCCGGGAATTGGGCGGCAAGGTGCATGAAGAGGGGCCCGAGAGTGATTGCCGCCGCTGAAATGACAGGATGGGCCAAAAGCAAAAGCAGGCATGAAGCCCGGCGACCGTGTCCGTGTAAGTGAATCGGTGAAGGTATTCACCCACCCTGAGCACCGCGGCCAAGCATTTGATATGCAAGGCCAGGAGGGGGAAATAACCACGGTGCTAGACGACTGGAAAGGTCGGCCCATCAGCCCAACTTTGCCGGTGATAGTGGCCTTTGGCCGCTACAAGGCCCATTTCCGGGACGATGAACTGCAACTGATCAGCGAATAGCTGTCAGTGGGCCCTTGGCTTCAACAGGGCCACCCCCTCTTCGCCATCCACTTCCTGCAGCATCAAGTGGATAAATTCTTGGCGGCTGGTGGGCACCACCCGGCCGACAAAATCAGGCTGAATCGGCAGTTCCCGGTGGCCGCGATCCACCATTGCCAGCAATCGCACGGTGGCCGGACGGCCCCAGGCCTGCAGCGCCTCCAGGGCCGCCCGCACGGTGCGCCCCGTAAACACCACGTCGTCTACCAACACCAGGGCACGGCCATCAATCGACACCGGTAGGGCGGTGGGCTGGGCGAGGCGGGTGCCCACCCGGTTCAGGTCATCCCGATGGAAGGTGGGATCAAGCACCCCGTGGTCCACCGGCTGGCCCAACAGTGATTCCAGCTCCCGGGCCAACACCTGGGCTAGGGCCACCCCCCGGGTGGGAATCCCGAGCAGCACCAGGTCCCTGGGGTTAGGGACACTTTCCAGCACTTGGGTGCATAAACGCAGCACAGTGCGATGCAACTCAGCCGCATCGAGAATCGTGAGCCGATCGCAATCCTGGGGCGGGAAGGACGCTCGTCCCATCACCGGTTGCCACCAAAACGTAGCCAGATCCTAGGGCTGATCAGCGTGCTCAAAAGCTGACGCCCGCCACCCCCACGGGAAAAGCCCCTGGAAAAGATGTAAATTTCCTTAAGTACCAACACAACCCCGGGTGACAGCGGCGACACCCCCCACCACCGATTCAACCCTTGTGGAGCGCAGTTTGCCCCCAGTGGCTCCAGTGGTATTGGCAATCCTCGATGGCTGGGGACACCAGCCAGAGGCTGAGCACAACGCCATTCGCACCGCAAATACGCCGGTGATGGATGCCCTCTGGCATGCCTATCCCCACACCCTGATCGAGGCCAGTGGCTCCCATGTGGGGCTGCCCGAGGGCCAGATGGGCAATTCCGAGGTGGGGCACCTCACCATTGGTTCCGGCCGGGTAATCCGCCAGGAACTAGTGCGCATTGGCCAGGCCGTGGCCAGCGGCAGCATCAACCAAAACCCCGCCCTCAACCAACTGGCCGACGGCCTGCTCGAGACCGGCGGCCGCCTGCATCTACTGGGCCTGGTATCCGATGGCGGTGTGCATAGCCACGTAAAGCACCTGGCGGGTCTACTGCACTGGGCCGCCGGCCGTGGCTTCAAGCAAGTTTGCATCCATGCCATCACCGATGGCCGCGATACCCCCACCAACAGCTCCCTGGCTTACCTAGCCCAGCTGCGGGAAGCCATCACCGAGGCGGGCATTGGCTCAATCACCAGCCTCTGTGGCCGCTACTGGGCCATGGACCGAGACAACCGTTGGGAACGGGTGGAGAAGGCCTATCGCTTGCTCACGGAAGCTGGTCCCATCAGCGACGACAGCCCTGAGGCCGTCCTGGCCAGCGCCCACCAGGCTGGCACCAGCGACGAATTCCTGGAGCCAGTGCGTTTTGGCCCGGAAGTGATTGGTGCCAACGATGGGCTGGTGCTGTTCAACTTCCGCCCCGACCGCATGCGGCAGCTCACTGCAGCTTTGGTCAAACCAGAGTTCAACTGCTTTGGGCGCCAGCAGATCAAGCCCCTACATGTGGTCACCTTCACCCAATACGAAAAGGGCCTGCCCGTGGCGGTGGCCTTCCCCCCGGAATCCCTTGACGACCTGCTGGGGGAAGTGATCTCCCGCGAAGGCCTACGCCAATTCCGCACCGCCGAAACCGAGAAGTATCCCCACGTCACCTACTTCCTCAATGGCGGCATGGAGAAACCCTTTCCCGGCGAAGACCGGCACCTGGTGCCCTCCCCCAAGGTGGCCACCTATGACCAGTCCCCAGCCATGTCGGCCGACAGCCTCACCGATGGCTGTGTGGCAGCCATCCGCAAGGGCATTTATTCCCTAGTGGTGATTAACTTCGCCAACCCAGACATGGTGGGCCACACGGGAGATATGCAGGCCACCATGGAAGCTGTTACCTGCGTAGACAAATGTGTGGGCCGCCTGCTTGATGCCACCTGTGCCATGGGGGGCAGCCTGCTGATTACTGCAGACCATGGCAATGCCGAATTGATGCAAGGGGCCGATGGCCGCCCCTGGACCGCCCACACCACCAATCCCGTGCCTTTCATCCTGGTGGAAGGAGAACAACGCAAACTGGCGGGCTTTGGTGGTGATCTCCAGCTGCGCCAAGGCGGCGGCCTGGCCGACATCGCCCCCACGGTGCTTCAACTATTAGGCATAGAAGTTCCTACCTCGATGAGTGGCCAGAGCTTGGTGCAGCCCATCAAGGCAGAAAGCCCAGTTCACTCTCGACCTACATTGGCCTGATCGCCATCGATCATGCTGCAATCCATCCTCAGTTGGCTTTGGGCCGTCACCGGCGTATTGCTGATCATTTCTGTGCTGCTGCACAGTCCTAAAGGTGATGGCATGGGGGGGCTAGCCGCCAGCGGCAGTTCGATGTTTACCAGTGCCCGCAGCGCTGAAAACACCCTCAACCGCATTAGCTGGACCCTGCTGGCCCTATTCCTCGGCCTGGCGGTGGTTCTTAGCGCCGGTTGGGTGAATTAGACCAATGGCAAGCCAATTAAATCTGGTGCTGGAGCGCCTTAAACGGGGCCTTTTTGGTGAGCCGTTGCCCACCAGTGCCCATGACGAAGAACGGCTAAGCAACCCAGAGGCCCTGGCGATCCTTAGTTCCGATGCCCTCTCATCGGTGGCCTATGCCACCCAGGAGATTGTGCTGGTGCTGGGCATGGCCGGAGCTGCCGCCCTGCAGTTCACCCTGCCGATCACAGGCCTGATCGTGCTGCTCATGGTGGTGGTGGGCATTAGTTACAGCCAAACAATCAAGGCTTACCCCCAAGGCGGCGGCTCCTACCGGGTCTCCCATGACAATCTCGGCTCCACCGCTGGCCTGGTGGCCGGGGCCTCCCTCTCCCTTGACTATGTGCTCACCGTGGCGGTGAGTGTGGCGGCAGGCATAGCGGCCCTCACCTCCTACCTGCCCAGCCTTGATGCGGCGCGGGTGCCGCTCTGCTTGCTGGCAGTGGTGGTGCTGATGGTGGCAAACCTGCGGGGGGTGCGCTCCAGCGCCCAGGTAATGAGCCTGCCCACCTACCTCTTTCTTGGTTCGATCCTGCTACTGGTGGGAACCGGGCTGTTCCAGTTACTGCAAGGATCCCTGCCGGCCCTGGCTGCGGAGCAACAACAATCGTTGCTCTCGGAAGCGGCCGCCAGCCACTCCCATGGCACGGCCATGGCCATCGGGCCAGTGCTGATGATGCGGGCTTTCAGCTCAGGCTGTGCCGCCCTTACCGGCATCGAGGCGATCAGCGACAGCGTGATGGCATTCCGGCCGGTGGAATGGCGCAATGCCCGGCGGGTATTAACCACCATGGTGATCTTGCTGGCGGTGATGTTCCTAGGCATCAGCCTGCTGGCCAGTCATTTGGGGCTGGTTTATCTGGAAAATGGCCCCACGCTTCTTTATCAAATTGGCGAAAAGGTCTTTGGCAATGGGCCACTGCTGCTAGTGCTCCAGCTCGGCACGCTGTTGATCCTGCTCCTGGCGGCCAACACCGCCTATGCAGATTTCCCCAGGCTGGCAGCCTTTCTGGCCCAGGACGGTTTCATGCCCAGGCAGTTGGCCTCCCTGGGAGACCGGCTGGTATTTAGCAATGGCATCGTCAGCCTTTCCATAGCTGCTGGTCTTCTGCTGATCATATTTGGTGGCAGCGTCAGTCGACTAATCCCGCTCTATGCGGTGGGGGTATTCACCAGTTTCACCCTCTCCCAGGCGGGCATGGTGATGCATTGGTGGAAGGAACGCTCCCGGGGCTGGCGGGTCAAGACCCTCATCAATGGTTTCGGAGCCCTGGTAACTGCGGTGGTTACCGCAGTGCTGCTGTTCAGCAAGTTTCAGCAGGGGGCCTGGCTGATTGTGCTGGCGGTTCCCCTGCTAGTAAGCGTGTTTTTAACGATCCACAACCACTACCGCCTGGTGTCGAAACGGCTACGGCTCGGCACGGAAGTGAAACTAAGCCTGCCGCCTGCCCCCTCAAAGAATGGTGCGTCTGCGCCCGTGGTGGTGCTGGTGGGACAGCTACACCGTGGCAGCTACGAAGCCGTGCGCTACGCCCACAGCATTGCCACGGAACTGGTGGCTGTGCACGTGGATCTGGGCCATGGCAAAGCCGTTGCTTTCCGCCGCCAATGGGCGAAACAATTACCAGAGGTGCCCCTTGTGGTACTGGAATCTCCCTACCGATCACTGGTTTCACCAGTGGTGGATTTTGTGCAGGAATTCGAGCAACAGCATCGCAAGGGAGCAAACCTTTTCTGCACGGTGGTATTACCCGTGTTTGTAACCAGGCACCGCTGGGAGGCCCTACTCCACAACCAATCCACCTATTTCCTCCGCAGTGCCCTAAGGGCAAAGGGCACCAGGGTGATAACGACAGTTGGCTTTTATCTCTGATCATTTAACATTCAGCCAGGGTCAAATCAAGCCCGGTCAAAAACCAATCAACAAAAAGGTTAGCCAGACCCAAAAGCAGCCTGGCCATAGATTTACCCAGTCTTTAAATCAGGCCAAACCGCATACAAAGCTAGCCCGTAAACTCATCATTATAGGCTTCTTCCCCATGGGCGCTTATATCCAGACCCTGTCTTTCTGCATGGTCACTTACCCTCAGGGGCATGAATTGGCGAATGATCTGCAACACCACATAGGTGCCCACCAGCACCCATAGCAACGTAAAACCAGCGGCCTTGAGTTGAATCCATAGTTGCAAGGGGTTGCCGGCCAGCAAACCATCGGCCCCAGCTGGATTAAGGCTTTTAAGGGCAAAAACTCCGGTTAGGAGCACCCCAAGAGTGCCCGCCAGCCCATGGACAGGCAAAACATCCAAGCTGTCATCCAACCGCAATCTGCCCTTCCATTGCAGGGCAGTACTGCACACAACTGCAGCAAGGGCACCGATAACAATGGCAGCCATTGGACTAACAAACCCCGCCGCCGGGGTAATCGCCACTAGGCCAGCCACCGCCCCAGTGGCGGCGCCCACCGCCGTGGGTTTACCCCGTTGGTAAGTGTCTAAGAGCATCCACACCAAGGCCGCTGCCGCTCCGGCCGTATTGGTGGTGAGGCACGCAAGGCTGGCGAGATTTCCAGCCACCAGTCCACTGCCACCGTTGAAACCAAACCAACCAAACCACAGCAAACCAGCCCCAAGCAGAATGAATGGCACGTTGTGGGGTGGGGCATTGTGGCTTGGGTAGGTGCGGCGCGGGCCCACCACCACGGCCGCCACAGCCGCAGCCACCCCTGAGGCCATCTCCACCACATAGCCCCCGGCAAAATCCAGGGCCCCCAGGCCGCCAGTGGTGCCCAGGAAGCCCCCAGGCCCCCAAACCATATGGGCGAGGGGTAAATAAATGAAAGTGCTCCAAAGCAATAGAAATAGCAGCCAAGCCCGGAAATTCATCCGTTCCACCACCGCCCCAGACACCAGGGCGGGCGTAATGATCGCGAATGTGAGCTGAAAGAAAGCCACCGCCCCGTGGCTGGGACCGCCAGCAGTGATGGGGACCGACCAATTGGAGAGCCCTGCCCAGGCCAAGCCCCCGATAAAAGGGGCCAACGGGCCGGAGCCCTCGGAGAAAGCCAAGCTATAGCCATAAAGCACCCAAATCACACTCACCAGGGCCATGGCCCCAAAACTCATCATCAAGGTGTTGAGTACGTTGCGGCCCCGCACAAAGCCGGCATAAAAGAGGCCAAGGGCTGGGGTCATCAGCAGCACCAGGGCGGCGCAGATCAGGATGAAGCCGTTATTGGCAAGGGCCACTGCAGACAAAGGGATTTCAGCGATCGCAGTTCACCATGAACAATTGACAGGGGATCCCACGTAGCGATTGCTACAAAATGCAGCCCCAGCGAAGCATCCATGCACCAAATCTGAGCAATGGGGCCCCCAGGGGCAAATCACCCCCTAAGCTGCATAACCTTCCCTTAAACTAACGATCGAATTACCAGGTTCCAGCTGCCGTTCACCGCGCCCCTGGGCCGCGATCTGCCTCAGCCTGGCCGCTGCCTCTGGCCTAGGCGCCTGCTGGCTGGCGATCGAGGGTTTGGAGGAGCAGGGCCTCTTTCGGCAAATCGTGAGGGTGGAACGGCTGCAGCCCTATGAGGGGGTGCCCAACAAAGCCCCCAAACGAATTTCCACCGGGGCCTTCCAGGCAGAACCTGAACCGGTGCGGCTGATGAATGTGACCCACCAGCTCCTCAAAGATCGAGGCGTTATTTTCGGCGGCGGGGCCATCAGCCTGAAACACCGCCTCCTACCCAGTGGGCGAGACGCCTTGATGAGCGGCCAGGGGGCCTGCGGAGATTTCTCCTGGGTGCTGGCAGAACTTTTGCAAACCGCTGGTTATCGCAGCCGAATCCTCCAATTGGGCTGCGGCCAGGACCGGTCGTGCCACACCGTGGTGGAAGCCTGGTACCAAGGCAAATGGATCTTGCTCGACCCAGTTCAAAACACCGTGTTTCGTACCAGCTCGGGAACCCCAGCTTCATTGACTGAAATTCGGACCAATCTTCCCTATTACAGGGCCCAAACCCAGCTGGACTTCTACCGCAGCAATCCCCTCAATCAGCTGATGTACACGAATTGGCGCAAGGATCCCCTTCTGATGCCTTCACTGCGCCACTTACTAAACCTCTTGGGGCTAGATCTCGACCAAAGCTTCTCCCTACGGTCCCATTTCCTCAACAACAGTCTCTGGGCCAGTCAGCTGCTTGGTGCCATGGCGGTCCTGATGATTTTGCTAGGAACCTGGTGTCTGGGGCTAAGACGGGGCTGGAGTCTGCAGCCCTTGGGCCTTCTTAAGTGGGTTGCTGAAGTTGAACTCACCCCAGATACACCGGCTGGGGAGCAGCGGGTGCCCTAAGGCATCAAAATCCTTCTAAAGCAAGCCATAAAAAAAGGCAGAAGGGTAAAAACCCTTCCGCCCCTGTTGATTTGAAGGCAAAGCCTCCGGGGTAAGCGATCAGTAGTCGAAGTCGCCGCCCATGCCGCCCATGCCGCCACCGCCACCGGCGGGGGCTGCGTCTTTCTTCTCGGGCAGATCCACCACGATGCACTCGGTGGTCAGCACCATGCCAGCGATGGAGGCGGCATTTTGCAGACCGGAGCGGGTCACCTTGGCGGGGTCGATGATGCCGGCAGCCAGCATGTCGACATATTCGCCGGTGGCGGCGTTGTAACCCTCGTTGAAGGGCTTGTGGCGAATGTTTTCAGCCACAACGGAGCCGTTGGCACCGGCGTTCTCAGCGATCCGCTTGAGGGGAGCGTTGAGGGCAGAGGCCACGATCAGGGCGCCCAGCAGTTCCTCACCAACGAGGTTCTGGTTAGCCCATTCTTCGAGCACGGGGGCCAGGTGGGCCAGGGTGGTGCCACCGCCAGGAACGATGCCTTCTTCAACAGCCGCCTTGGTGGCGTTGATGGCATCTTCCAGCCGCAGCTTCTTGTCCTTCATCTCGGTTTCGGTGGCGGCGCCCACCTTCACCACAGCCACGCCACCGGCCAGCTTGGCCAGCCGTTCCTGCAGCTTTTCCTTGTCGTAGGTGGAGTCGGTTTCGTCCATCTGCTTACGGATCTGCTCGCAACGGGCCTTCACCGCCACTTCGTTGCCTTCGGCCACGATGGTGGTGGTGTCCTTGTTGATCGTGACGCGACGGGCGGTGCCCAGCATCTCGATCTTGGCGTTATCGAGCTTGAGGCCAGCGTCCTCGGTGATCAGTTGACCGTTGGTGAGCACAGCCATGTCTTCGAGCATGGCCTTGCGGCGATCGCCAAAGCCAGGGGCCTTAACGGCAGCCACGTTGAGCACACCGCGGAGACGGTTAACCACCAGGGTGGCCAGGGCTTCCTTCTCGATGTCCTCGGCGATGATCAGCAGGGGCTTGCCAGTGCGGGCGATTTGCTCAAGCACGGGCACCAGGTCTTGGACCAGGCCGATCTTTTTATCGGTGAGCAGGATGTAGGGCTCATCGAGCACCGCTTCCATCCGCTCGTTATCGGTGGCGAAGTAAGGGGAGATATAACCCTTGTCGAAGCGCATGCCTTCGGTGACCTCCAGTTCGGTGGTCATCGACTTGCCTTCTTCCAGGGAAATAACCCCTTCCTTGCCGACGCGATCCATGGCATCAGCAATCATCTTGCCCACTTCTTCGTCGTTGCCGGCGGAGATGGAGCCCACCTGGGCGATGGCCTTGCTGTCGGTGATCGGCTTGGCGTGCTCCTCAATCTTCTTAACGAGATAGTCGGAGGCCTTATCAATGCCGCGCTTGAGGCTGATGGCGTTGGAGCC
>JBDLTB010000034.1:0-68231 GCA_039799245.1 Cyanobacteriota bacterium | reverse complement strand
TACTGCTCCAGCGACGACCACCCCCATCGGCAACCGTGTTTCTATCCTGGCTGGCCTGAAACAGAAAGTTGCCGCACGGGTTGGCTCCGCGGTAAAAGTATGGCAACGCCTGACGACCTGATGCGCACGTAAGTGCGCATCAGACTTGCATCCCACTCCATCTTAATCAAGACCTGTATCATCAAGCACTATCAATCAAACCAACATCCTTAGGAGTTTGCGGAAAAGGTAACCGGATTCACGCACCACCCGAAAGCCGAGCCTCTCGAAGATCCGGACATACTCCTTTTGGCTGATTCCTGGCAACCGTTGCATTACATCGCAAGCTCCAAGGTCTCCACCGTTTTCACCCCACCTTCTTCTGCTTCCACTTCGAGCCTGAGCTCAATGGCTTCCGGGATGTTCGCCAGGGCATCGGTGCGGCTATCGCCCTGGGAATGGCAGCCCGGCAGGTCCAGGCAACTTACCGACCAGCCTTCTTCTGTCTCAAGCAGCCGGATGCGATACGCCATGGCCGCAACAACGCTGCCATCACCGTATCGGCGACCAGCTGGAACTCACGGCAACTCAAGCCGCTCGAGGCGGCCATGCCCTTGAGCAGCCCCTAACCAAGCAGCATCCATCTGGCCTCTGACGCCTTGGTCTGCTCACCGCTGATTTCACTCAAATAGGTGCGGCGGTGCACCTCCGGGCTGTGGCCCATCACCGCCGCCACATCCGCGTAATTCCAGGCCGTCGTTTCCCGGGCGCGAATTGCACAGGCGTGGCGCAGGTCGTAGGGCACGCAAGGTTCCTTGCGCTTCTGCGCCATGCGTTTGCCCTAGGCCGGTGCCGTTTCCACCCAGGCATAGAGCTTGTTCTTGAGCTCAAACTCCGCCTTGGAAGCAGGCGGTGGTCGCCTCCAGGTCCGTCTAGCGGTTTGGCAGGAGCACGGGTTTGCCGCTTCTGGTGGCCTCAATCAGCAGGTCCTGGAGCCTCTCGATCGCCTGGGGGTCAGCAGCGGCGTAGCCCTTAATGGTGGGTTCGCGGGTCCTTCCGCCAGCTCCCAGCTGATACACCGTGATCCAAGGGCTGCGGCGGTGCTCCCTCAGCCGGTAGCGGGCGCCGAGGGCACGCAGCACCGCATTACAGCGGTGCATGGGGCTCTGAATGGTGGCCATGGGGAACGCATCTCTGTTGTGAGTGTTCCCACCGACCAGGCTCCCGGGTCCACCCAGTCTCACGAGCTGAGACGGGCAGATTCCTTGGGACTTGTCCCAAGGAAATGACACAACTAGGGATTTCGGCGATCCTTCCCGGACTCATTTCGCCCAAGGGAAGAAGCTCTCTTGACCCTTAAAAACGCTTGCGCCGCAAGGCTTATCCCTTGCAGTCTAAGGCGTTCCAAAATATGGGTCGCCTGAGATTCGAACTCAGGACCAATCGGTTAAAAGCCGAATGCTCTACCGCTGAGCTAGCGACCCTTGGCCCCATCGGGCAGAGTCGAAAGTATCACGTCAACATCCCTAATTCAGATGTGCCCAAGCCCTTGGCCTGAACCCCAGCTTGAGGCCGCCGCCTGGGTGGCCCCCAGCGCTGTGGTGATTGGCGATGTGCAACTGGAGGAGGGGGTAAGCCTCTGGCCCACGGCGGTGCTGCGGGCGGACCTCTGCCCGATTCGCATCGGCGCCAACAGCAATGTGCAAGATGGCGCGGTACTGCATGGCGAACCCGGTAAACCGGTGCTGGTCGGCCGCGACGTAACCATCGGCCACCGGGCGGTCATCCATGGGGCCCAGCTGGGCGACGGTTGCTTGATCGGCATCGGCGCCATCGTGCTCAATGACGTGCAGGTGGGGGCCGGTGCCCTGGTGGCAGCAGGGGCCGTGGTCACCCGGGATGTGGCCCCCGGCAGCCTGGTGATGGGGGCCCCGGCCCAGCTGAAGCGTGAACTCAGCGCCGAGGCAATCGCCGCCCAGCGGGCCCATGCCCTCCACTACCGCCAGCTGGCTGAGCAGCACGCCCAGGCGGGCTAAAGGTGGGCGAAACCAGGGCCGCTCATCGATTGGGGCATGGGCGCCTCCAGCCCCTCGAACCAGGCCACCGCCCGCTCAAGGTCCTCCAGCAGCTGATCGGCCATGTCGCGGGAGAAACCAGCCCGCACCACAAAGCGCAGCACCGCCCGCCCTTCACAGGCGGCCGGCAGGGTGTAGGCCGGCACCAGCCAACCCCGTTCCCGCAATTTGTCGGCCAGCTGAAACACATCCCAATGGTTGATGCCGGGGGCCCGCTCCACGGCAAACACCGGCAGCTGGCCCAGGGGGTGGCTCACCAGCCGCAGGGGCCCAAGGGCGGCAATGCCATCGGCCAGGTGGCAGGCAATCGCCTCCAGCATCGCCATGCGATGGGCGTAGCCCTGGTGGCCTAGGTGCAGGAAATTGAAGTACTGACCCACCACCTGGGCCCCGGGCCGGGAGAAATTCATGCCAATGGTGGGCATCTCACCCCCCAGGTAATTGACATTGAAACGCAACTCCTCTGGCAGCTGAGCTTGGTCCCGCCAGAGCACCCAGCCCACCCCAGGCAACACGCCGCCGTATTTATGGCCGCTGGCATTAATCGACACCACCCGGGGCAGACGGAAATCCCAAGCCCAGTCAGGGGAATTGAAGGGGGCCACAAAACCGCCGGAGGCCGCATCCACATGAATTGGAATATCAAGGCCGCTGCGCTCCTGGAGCTGATCGAGGGCCAGCTGGAAGGCATCGATCGGCTCATAGCTGCCATCAAAGGTGCTGCCCACGATGCCCACCACACCGATCGTGTTGGCATCACAGCGTTTAACCGCCTCCTCGGCGGTTAGGTGCAAGCGGTCGTGGCTGAGCGGCACCAGCCGCGGTTCCACATCGAAGTAGGCGCAAAATTTGTCCCAGCAGATCTGGGTGTTAGCCCCCATTACCAGGTTGGGGCGGGAGCTGTCGGCACCGGCCGCCCGTTGCCGCTGGCGCCAATGCCACTTCATCACTAGGCCCCCCAGCATGCAGCCCTCACTGGAGCCGGTGGTGGAGCTGCCCACGGCGGCGCTGGCATCCGGGGCATGCCAAAGCTCCGCCAGCATCCGCAGGCAGCGGTCCTCCAGTTCGGCGGTTTGGGGGTATTCATCCTTATCAATCATGTTTTTCTCGGCGCACTCCTCCATCAGCCGCCGGGCCTGGGGTTCCATCCAGGTGCCCACAAAGGTGGCCATGTTGAGCCGGGCATTGCCGTCGAGCATTAGGTGGTCGTGGATCAGCTCATAGGCCAGATCCGCCTCCAGGCCATGGTCCGGCAGGCGGTTCCTGGGAATCTCCGCCGGCAGCTGGGCCGCCGCCATCCGGGCGCTATGGCGGGAATTGAGGTGGAGAAACTCTGAGCGGATCCGTTGCACCATGGGGCTGATCGAGGTAGCTATCGGCATTCAAAGCTGGCCAGGCCAGATGCGCTGCCCCTCGCCCCCTGGCAATTTGCTGCGAATGGCAAAAACAAAGGCCTGGGCTGCCGGAATGTCCTTAAGATCAGCATCGTCTTAATCCCCTGCCCCATGGATCTCCGGCTTGCCCTGGTAGCTCTCCCGATCCTGCTGGCCCTGGGCTGGGCAGGCTTCAACATCGGCCGTGCCGCCCTGGGTCAGCTGCAGCTGATGATCAAGCGAGCTGGCGGTTGAGCGTTTGAAGGTTTTGGTGATCGGCGCGGGCCTTGCCGGCACCGAAGCTGCTTGGCAGGTGGCCAGGGCTGGCGTGCCAGTCACCCTGGTGGAAATGCGCCCTGGCTGCCAATCCCCGGCCCACCACAGCGGTGAATTCGGAGAGTTGGTTTGTAGTAATAGCTTTGGGGCCCTCTCCAGCGACCGGGCCGCAGGCTTGCTGCAACAGGAATTGCGCCAGCTGAGTTCCCTGGTGATTGCCACCGCAGACCACCACGCTGTGCCGGCCGGGGGGGCCCTGGCCGTGGATCGTGGTCGCTACGGCGCCGCCCTCACCGCCGCCCTCGAGCAGCACCCGCTGGTGACAGTGGAACGACGGGAACAACTAAACCTCCCCAGCGCCGAGCAAATCACCGTGCTCGCCACAGGACCTCTCACCAGTGAGCCCCTGGCCGCGGACCTGGGTAACTTCACCGGCAGAGAAGCCTGTCATTTTTTTGATGCGGCCAGCCCGATCGTCGCCGGGGAAAGCATCAACCTCACCAAGGCCTTCCGCGCCAGCCGCTACGACAAGGGCGACGCCGATTACATCAACTGCCCGATGGACCGGGAGCAGTATCTGAACTTCCGCGGGGCCCTACTGACAGCGGAACAGGCGGAACTCAAGGATTTTGAGAAAGAAAACGCCAACTTTTTTGAGGGCTGCTTGCCGATCGAGGAGCTGGCCCGCCGCGGGGAAGACACCATGCGCTACGGGCCGTTGAAACCGATTGGCCTCTGGGACCCCCGCTGGGGGGATGTAACCGACAGGGAGGTGCGCCGCGCCCGCCGCGCCTACGCGGTGGTGCAACTGCGGCAGGAGGACAAGGATGGCCGCCTCTGGAACCTGGTGGGCTTCCAGACCAACCTCAAGTGGGGCGCCCAAAAGCGGGTGCTACAGCTAATCCCGGGCTTGGAGGAGGCCGAATTCGTGCGCTTCGGCGTGATGCACCGCAACACCTTCCTGGAGGCGCCCGCGCTCCTAGAGCCCAGCCTGCAATTCCGCCAGCGGCCCACGCTGCTGGCGGCTGGTCAGATCACGGGCACCGAGGGCTATGCCGCCGCCGTGGCCGGCGGCTGGTTGGCCGGCACCAATGCCGCCCGACTAGCCCAGGGCCTAGGGCCCATTACCCTGCCGCGCACCACGATGGTTGGCGCTCTCACTCACTTCATTGCGGAAGCCCCCTGCAATGGCAAGGGGAAACGGGGGGGCTTCCAACCGATGCCCGCCAACTTCGGCTTACTGCCGGAGCTGGCGGAACCCGTGCGCGATAAACGCCGCCGCTATGGGGCCTACAGGGACCGGGCCCTGACAGATCTGGCCACAGCCTTGGATTTGGTATTAATGGCTACCTAAAATCCAATGCGCACCCCAATCCAAACCCCCAAATGGGGGGGGGGATTAGACAAAAAGTGTATATATGCCGATTGCCATAGCTAACTTCGCAACAGATCTACCCCAGATACACAGCCCGTGCCAAGAAGACGCCCGGACTCTCTGCTCGTTCTGTTGGCCAATTTCAAAAAACAGTTTCTGGCCCTTTCGCCGGCGGAAGCTGAAGTTTTTGTGAACATAGCCCAAAACCCTGGCTGCACCTCCCGGGAATTACAAAATCAACTAAACATCG
Source organism: Cyanobacteriota bacterium (assembly GCA_039799245.1). Classification (GTDB taxonomy): domain Bacteria; phylum Cyanobacteriota; class Cyanobacteriia; order PCC-6307; family Cyanobiaceae; genus Synechococcus_D. The sequence goes on along the minus strand of JBDLTB010000034.1, from coordinate 62,903 downwards.
ACCAACCCCAGGCCTCCCGCACCCTCGGCAAACTTGTTGAAAAGAAATATCTACGGCGCCTGAATAATCCCAAACAAATTCGCCAGAAGGTTTACTACCTAACCCCTGTGAAGGGTATGCAGGCCCTGAACGAATGGATAGATGCCTCCTGGCGAAAATTATTGAATGAGCCTGACCTGGGCCTAGCCCGCCTATGCGCCGCCTTGGAATCAGCGCCAATCAGCACTCTAAGCACCCTGAAAGAAGCGCTAGATGAGCAAATCAAGAAAGCGAATACTAAACAATTTGATTTATCTAAAGCCAGTTATTGTCCCAGGATTCACAATCAATCAATAAACAAATTCAAGCTTAAGCTCAACCAGCCAAGCCCTAAGGCCAACACCCCCAGCCTCTCCACCGGAGTGCAAATACGCTAAGATTTCTTAAGTATTCGGCTCGGTTTACTCCTTGGAGTTGCTATTTCTCCAGGAACAAAGCGAGCCCAGGCGCAGGGAGGTGGCCCAATGGTTTCTAAGCGGCGGCATCCGGCCAAAATTCTGTTTGGCCTTTGGCTCGAAGTTGGCCCTGATTGGCGCCATGGGGCAATTCAAGCGGCCAAAACTGCTAGTTAGTGCCAGCACCACCGAAGCGGAGGCCCTGGAGGCGGTGGTGCAGCATCGAGCAGGGGTATTGATTTGCAGTGATCAGCTCGAAGCCGGTGATGGCTTCAGCTTGCTTAGGCGCAGCAGAGAAATGGTGCCAGATTTGCGCACCTTTATTTTTCTTTCCAGCCCCGATTCCGATCTCCAAAGGGCCCTCAGCCTCAACCCTGGTGGCATCTGCCATGAGCAAGACATTGGCACCGATGACTTTCCGATTAGGAGAGGTTTTTTGAGCCTTGCAACGGATCGCTTTTACCTGGGCCCCACCGCCAAGCGAATGCTTGAAAGCCGTGGAGAAACCAAGGTTCCCCAGCGCATGGAAGAGCTACTCACCAAGCGCGAACAATCGATGCTGGATCAGGTGATTAGCGGCAAGGGAGACCGCCAGATCAGCGAGGAACTGGGACTCACCTACGAAACCGTGCGTTCCTACGTTAAAGAAATACGCCGCAAGCTCGGCGTTAAAACCAAGGTGGAGCTGATGGCCTTGGCACTTAAGCAGCTGGCCGGTAGCCGGTATTCCTAAGGTCTTAGCCGCTACCGCAACCCTGCCTTGAGCACAACCCCTGGCACCCCCAGCTACGACGTGGTGGTGATCGGCGCCGGCATCGGTGGCCTCGTAACCGCCAGCCAACTGGCCAGTAAGGGGGCGCGGGTGCTGGTGCTGGAGCGCTACCTGATCCCCGGGGGCAGTGGCGGCAGTTTCAAGCGCAACGGCTACTGCTTCGATGTGGGCGCCTCGATGATTTTTGGCTTCGGCGAAGAGGGCCACACAAACCTGCTCACCCGCGCCCTGGCCGCCGTGGGCGAACACTGCGAAACGATCCCAGACCCCACCCAGCTCGAATACCACCTGCCCGCCGGGCTCACGGTGGCGGTTGATCGCAACTACGACAGCTTCATCGCCCGGCTCACGGCCCTATTCCCCCATGAGGCCGTCGGCATCCGCCGCTTTTACGACAGCTGCTGGCAGGTGTTCCGCTGTCTTGATGCGATGCCCTTGCTTTCGCTGGAGGATCCCGCCTACCTGGCCAAGGTATTTTTCCGGGCACCCCTGGCCTGCCTGGGCCTAGCCCGCTGGTTGCCGGTGAACGTGGGCAGCGTGGCCCGCCAACACATCAAGGATCCAATCCTGCTCAAATTCATCGACATCGAGTGCTACTGCTGGTCGGTGATGCCCGCCGATCGCACGCCCATGATCAATGCGGGCATGGTGTTTTCCGATCGCCATGCCGGGGGCATCAACTACCCCAAGGGGGGGGTGGGGGTGATCGCCGAAAAACTGGTGGCCGGCCTCGAGCGCCACGGCGGTGAATTCCGCAGCAGCGCCCGCGTTACCAAGGTGTTGCTGGAGCAGGGCCAGGCGGTGGGTGTGCAGCTGGCCAATGGCGAACAAATCCGCGCCCGCCGCGTGGTTTCCAACGCCACCCGCTGGGACACCTTCGGCAGCCTGATCGATGCCGACCACACCCCCGCCGCCGAACTCACCTGGCGCCGCCGCTATAAACCCTCCCCCTCCTTTCTCTCCTTACACCTGGGCATCGACGCCGCGATCGTGCCCCCCGGCTTCCACTGCCACCACTTGCTGCTGGAGCACTGGGAGCAGCTGGAGGCGGATGAGGGGGTGATTTTCGTGTCGATGCCCACCCTGCTGGATCCAGGGCTGGCGCCGGCCGGGTGCCACATCCTCCATGCCTTCACGCCGGCCTCAATGGAGCTTTGGCAGGGGCTCGGGCCCAGTGCCTACGCCGCCAAAAAACAGGCCGCAGCCCAGCGGCTCATCCAACGGCTGGAGGCAATCCTGCCGGGCCTGGCCGGGTCGATCAAGCACCGGGAGGTGGGCAGCCCCCGCAGCCATCGCCGTTTTCTCGGGCGCCACCAGGGCAGCTACGGACCGGTGCCAGCCCTGCAGCTTCCCGGCCTCCTGCCGATGCCCTTCAACCGCACCGCCATTGGCGGCCTCTACTGCGTGGGCGATTCCTGCTTCCCCGGCCAGGGGCTCAATGCCGTGGCCTTCAGTGGTTTCGCCTGCGCCCATCGCATCGGCGCTGACCTGGGCCTCAACCCCTGGGCCCTGCCCAGCTGAGCCCACGGTTCAGCCGGCGTGCATTCCGAGATAGATCGTGCTGAGGCCCCTGATGATGAACTCCACCCCAATGGAGAGGGTGAACAACCCCATGATCTTGGTAAACACGCTCAGCCCCACCTCCCCGGCAAAGCGCACGATGCCGGCGCTGAAGCTAAACACCCCATGGTTCACCAGCACCAAGGCAAAAATCGCCGCCAACAAACTTCCCCCATTGCCTGAACGTTCCGCCAGGTCGGCAAACAGGATCACCGTCGAGAAGGTGCCGGCTCCCACCGTGAGCGGTATGGCGATGGGCACCACCGCCGTGGCGTAGAGCTGGCCATCGTCGTCCCCCCCCCGGGGCCGCTGGTTGGGCTCCACCGCCTTGCTGTCCACATCATCGGGTTGGCGGGCATTGAGCATGTCGAGCCCCACCCCCCCCAGCAGCAAGCCACCGGCGATCTGGAAAGCACTCACGGAAATGCCAAAAAAGTTGAGCACCGCCGTGCCAAACCAAAGAAAAAGCAAAAGCATCCCCAGGCAGGCGGCGCTGGTTACCAAGATCATCCGCCGCAATTTGGCCGGTGGTAACCCCTGGGTGTGCACCAGAAAGGCACCAATGGCCGAGATGTTGTTGCCAATGGCCAATAGGCCGATCAGGTAATGCTGGAAGCTGCCATTGGCCGACAGGGATAGGGTCATGCTCCCCAGTAACTAGGCGCTGGAGCCCCCATCAAAGCTGATCGGGGCCGCCAACTGCTCACGGCTGGGGTCCAGGGGTTCCGCCGGCGGCTCTGGCCCCTTTTCAGGCAAATTCTCAAGGCTGAAGCGATAGCCCTGTTGCCGCACCGTTTCGATGCCACCGCCCTCCCCGAGGCCGGCCTGCTCGAGCTTGCGGCGCAGGGTGAGCACCTGGGTGTCTACGGAACGGGGGCCGCCACTGAAGGGGGGCCAGGCCATGGTGAGCAGCTCCTGGCGGCTGCGCACATGGCCCGGTGGCATCAGCAGCGCACAGAGCAGGGCAAATTCCCGGGGGCTGAGTTCCACCGGTTGGTCCCGCAGGGTCACCTGGCGCAACAAGAGATGCACCTCCAAGGGCCCCACGGTCACCTTTTCCTGCAGGCCCCCCCGGCGGCTCAGCAACTTGCGGCAGCGGGCCGCCAACTCCTCCAGGCCAAAGGGTTTGCGCAGCACGTCTTCGGCGCCGGCATCCAGCAAAGACACCACCGCCTCAGCGCCGGTGCGGGCGCTGAGCACCAACACTGGGCAGCGCAACTGGGCGGCCAAGCGCAGGGCGCTGGATTCCTCCAGCAACTCTGCACTCACCAACAGTTCCGGCTGTTGGTCCACACAGAGCTCAAGGGCTTCGGCCACGGTGCCCACCGCAGCTGCCATGTGACCGTCTTGGCGTAGGCGCTGGGCCAAGACCATGCGCAAGGTGGGATGGGGGTCCACCACCAGGATGCGGGCTTGGCCGTGCTCTGCCGCTGAATCCACCACACCAGGATCAATAACCCCTACCGTAGTAGGGATTTTCCGCTCAGCCGGTAATAGGCGAAGCCTTGCCAGCTGTCCCCCCATGACCGCGCTTCAGCACCCAGACGCCATCCGCCATTTCCAAAGCCTCTGTGATGCCTGTGAGGAACTGGCCATGCGCTATCACAGCCCCTCGGAACTAAGGCTTTACGCCGACGGCTACATCCATGCCCTGAGGCGCAGCCAGCAGCTGGATCACCACAGCCAGAATCGGCTGGAGGAGCTGATCGACCGCTGGATCCAAGATCCCTCTAGTTTTGTGGGCCCCGATGGCGATCCCAGCCGTTTGTATGAGTCGGAGCGGCGCTGAAGCAGGGCCAAGCGCCACAAGGGCCTAACTCAGGAAGCCAAGGCGATTTCCAGCTTTTCCTGGAGCTCACCAGAGTTGTAAAGCTCAATCAGAATGTCTGAGCCCCCAAGGAATTCACCCTTCAGGTACACCTGGGGAATCGTGGGCCAATCGGAGAATTCCTTTATGCCCTGGCGGATCTCCGGATCAGACAGCACATCGAAGGTTTCAAAAGACACGCCGAGGGTGTTGAAAATCTGCACAGCGGTATTGGAAAAACCGCACTGGGGCATCAACTTGTTGCCCTTCATGAACACCACGATCGGGCTTGCGCCAATCAGCGCCTCAATCCGTGATTTCAGCTGGGCGTCCATGGCAAAAAAATTCGATTGATCAAGCTTAGGTGGGGCACGACGTTTGCAGGGCCAGCGCATGGATCGCCTCCGAGGCCAACTCCTGCCTCAAGGCCCCATACACAAGCTGGTGCTGTTTAACCCGGGAAAGGTCGCGAAACTGCTCTGAGATCACATGAACCTGCAGGTGGTCACCGCCGCCGGTGAGATCTTCCACCTGCACCTGGGCATCGGGGAGCAGCTGGCGGATCGCCGCCGCCACGGCTTCGGGTTGAACCATTGGATCAGTTAGAGGTGGGGCTAGCGGGGGCCGTATATGGGGTGGAAACAAAACCGATTTCCACCAGTTGCTGGTAGGCCTTACGACCGTCGCCGGTGCTCGGGGTCATCAGCTTTACCACTTCCACCAGCAGGGGCACGGCCACCTCTGACTGGTTCTGACGACGGTAGACGGCGGCCAGTCTCAGGTTTGCCTGGGCTAACTTTTCAATGGATTCCCTACCCTTCTGGTCCATGTCGCGGGGAATGCGGGCATCAAGGCCCCGGAAGGCACCGCCCAGGTCGCGGTAAAAAGACAACAGCGAGCGCGAGGCATTACGGGCCTTGTCGTAGCTCTTCACCGCCTCGGTGAGGTTGCCACTGGCGGCATCGCGGTCCCCCTTGGCCAGCAGGGCATCCACCGAGCTGAGGTTGAAGTTGTCGCCCCCGGCGCTGGGGGCCGCCTGGGTTTGGGCCAGGGCCCCGGCGCCAGGACCAACAGCTACCAGTGGTGAAAGCACCAAGGCCAGGCTGGCGGTGAGTAAGAAACGGCGCATGGGCCTAAGTACCAAATCAATTGAATTTGCAGGACTTTAATTAGGTTCCAAGGGGCGGCCCACCCTGCGGCGGGCCGCTTCCTCAGCCGAACGCATCGCCCCAGCCAGGCGATTGGTGAGATCCAGGGCCGCCGCCTTGCCCGTGCCCGTGAGTCGCAGGGGGGGGGCAAAACATAGGGCCGCCGCATCGCCGCACTGGGGCACCGCATGGCCATAGGCCAAGCCCACCGGCACCACCGGCACCTCCAGGCCCCGGGTGTGGGCCATGCTGGCCAGCCGAGGCAAGCCCTGCTCCAGCTTAATTAGATCCTCATCGCGGCCGATGCGGCCCTCGGGGAACACCACCACCTGCCCCCCCGCCGCCAGCAAATCGAGGGCATAGCGCAGGCTGGCGGTACCTGGCCGTTGCTGGTCGATGCCAAAACAGCCGAGGCGCCGCAGAAACCAACCCTGCAAACCCACCATTTCAGTGGTGGTAACCATGAAACGGCAATCACGGCCGGTAACGCGCCGGCCCGCAGCCATGGGCAGCATCAGCGCATCCCATCTGGCCCGATGGGTGGGGGCCAAGAGCACCGGCCCGGAGCGGGGCAAATGCTCAATACCCAGCACCTCGGTGCGCTGGAAATAAAACCTCAGGGCCAGGTCTTCGGTGGCCCAAGTGGCCAGCGGCGCCAGCCAAGGGGCCACATGACTTTGCAAAGCCAGGGCCCGCTCACTGCTGACCATCGTTCCGGTTATGGGGGTGCAAGCCATGGGGCAAACCCTATCCAGCCAGGGGGTTCCTAAGATCAACCGCTGGACAGCAATCGCGATGGCCAGTCTTGGCGTAAACCTCGATCACCTGGCCACCGTGCGCCAGGCCCGCCGCACGGTGGAACCCGATCCGGTGACCATGGCCCTACTGGCGGAACTGGGCGGCGCCGATGGCATCACCGTGCACCTGCGCGAGGACCGCCGCCACATCCAAGACCGCGACGTGGAATTATTGAAGGCCACCGTGCGCACCCGGCTCAACCTGGAGATGGCCGCCACCGAGGCGATGCTGGCCAAGGCGATTGAGATTCAGCCCGCCATGGTCACCCTGGTGCCGGAGCGGCGCGAGGAAGTAACCACCGAAGGCGGCCTTGACGTGGCCGGCCAAGGGGAAGAATTTCGCCGGCGGATCCAAACCTTGCAGGGCCACGGCATCCCCGTGAGCCTGTTTGTGGATGCCGAACCCCAGCAGCTGCAGGCCTGTAAGGCCAGTGGTGCCCAGTGGGTGGAGCTGCACACCGGCGCCTACGCCGATGCCAGCTGGGCCCAGCAGCCCCTGGCCCTGGCCCAGCTGGTGGAGGGCTGCGACCGGGCCCGGCAGCTGGGGCTGCGGGTAAACGCCGGCCATGGCCTCACCTATCAAAACGTGGAGGCTGTGGCCGCCATCCCAGGGATTGAAGAATTGAATATTGGCCACACGATCGTGGCCCGGGCCCTGGCGGTGGGCCTGGAGCAAGCCGTCCGCCAGATGAAGCAGTTGATTAGCCAGCCCCGCCGGGAGCCGCTGTTTGGCGCCGGGGCCCTGTTGCAGAATCCTGCTAACCCCGCTGAAGCCCTGGAGCCCCTGGGATGAGCACCACCTATTACTACGTGGCCGCCAGTGAAGCCTTCCTCACCGCCGAGGAACCGCTGGAGGAAGTGCTGCGGGAACGGACCCGCCACTACGCCGAGAAGGGTAAATCAATCGACTTCTGGCTGCTGCGCCGGCCCGCCTTTTTAAATAGTGCCGAGCTGCAAGCCACGGCCCAGGCCGTCCCCCGGCCCGCCGCCGCCGTGGTTTCCACCGACAGCAAATTCATTGAATTCATGAAACTGCGGTTGGAATACGTGCTCAAGGGCAGCTTCGAAGCCCCCAGCACCTCGATCACTGATCCGCTCGCCACTGATCCCCTCGCCATTGATTCCTAGGCAACTGAGGCCTAAATCTTTCCGGGGGCCCCTTGCTACGCATCATTCGCAGCAACAGCATCGAGGCCCTGGCCGGGGCCTTGGCCCAAAGGCTGAACGCTGATCTGCCGGCGGATCCGCTGCAACCCCAACAGGTGCTGGTGAGCACCAATGCCATGGGCCGCTGGTTAGCCCTGGCCCTCAGTGAACACCTGGGCATCTGCGCCGGCATCGACTTTGATTTTGGTGGCCGTTACCTGCGCCAATTGGTGCGCAGCCTGGCCCAACAGCCCGCCGCGGCCAGTGACCCTTGGGAACCGGAAGGGCTGCGCTGGCGTCTGGCCGGCCTGCTGGACCAGCTGCCGGAGGAGGGGCCCTACGGTCCGTTACAAAGGCTTTGGCAACGGCGCGGTTCGCCCCCCGGCCAGCTGGATCGCTACCGGCTGCAGCTGCTATTGCAACTGGCAGACACCCTCGATCAATACGGGCTTTATCGCCCCGGCCCGGTCCGCCGCTGGCTGGAGAACCCAGCCGGGGGGCTAGATCTGGGCTTCAACGGCGCCCCGCTGGCGGCCCAGGAGCGCTGGCAACCGGCACTCCTGCGGCAATTGCAAGGGCTGGCCGCCGCCGAGGGTTTCAGCCACCCCTCCCAGCGCCTGGCCGCGGCCCTAGATCAACTGGCAACCCAGCAGGAGCTGCTGCAGAGTTGGCGCCAGCAGGGGCCGCTGCATGTGTTTGGCCTGTCGTCACTGCCGCCGGCCTTCCTGCAACTGCTGGCCGGCATCGCCGGCCGCGGCTACCGCCAGGTGCTGCTCTACAGGCTGAGTCCGTGCCTGGCCCCCTGGGCCCAGCTGCCCCTGCCCGCCTCCAGCGCCCCCGAGGAAGCGCTGGAGGCCTTGGAAGACCAGCTGTTGCACCAGGGGCACCCGCTGCTGGCCAACCTGGGTCGCACCCAACGGGATTTCCAATGGCAGCTGGAAATCCTTAGGGCCGATCTCCAGGAAAAGTTTGAGGAGGAATCCCTGCCCAGCCCCGCCGTTGAAGCCGACGGCGACCTACTCAGCCTGCTCAAGGACGACCTGCTGCACGGCCGCTGCCGGTCCGACCTGCCCGGCCATGAAACCCCGCTGGCCCTGGAAGCGGCCCAGCTCAACCTCCAGATAATCCACTGCCATGGGGACCTGCGCCAGGTGGAGGAGGCCCACCGGGCGGTGCTGGCATTGCTGCGCCAAGACCCCAGCCTCGAACCACGCCACGTGCTGCTGATGAGCCCTGATGTGGCTCGGTTCGCGCCGCTGGTGCAGGCAATTTTTGAGCGGCCCGGCGGCAATGCCAACCCGGAGCATCTGCCGATTCGGGTGACGGATCGCACCCTGCGCCAGCGCAACCCCCAGATCGACCTGGCCTTTCGGCTGCTGGCCCTGGCCGGCAGCCGACTCGAACGCCACGAACTGCTGGACCTGCTGATGCTGCCCCTGGTGGCCAGCCAATTTCAGCTGGGGCAGCTTTCCCACCAGCAATGGCTGGGGCTGCTGGCCAGCTGTGGCATCACCTGGGGGCGCGATGGCAACCACCGCCAGAGCTGGGGCTATCCCGCCGGCGAGGCCCACAGCTGGCAATGGGGCCTGGATCGACTGTTGCTCGGCATCCACCTGGAAGACCGCTTCCCAGAGCAGCCCGCCGCCAGCGGGGAATGGCAGGGGCGGGCGGCCTTCAGCGATCCCCTAGCCCCCGCCGCCGTGGTGATCGCCCTGGTGGAGGCCTGTGGCTGTTTATTTGAGGTCTTAGCCGAGCTAAAGGGTTTCCAGAGCCCCGCCACCTGGGAAACAGCCCTGGCCCGGGGGGTGCACCGACTCTGCGGCAGCGGCGAAGACGACGGCTGGCAATCGCCAGAGCTCTACGACCTGCTGACGCCGCTGCGGTCAGCCGCCAGCCAGGCCCTGCTGCTCGACCGCGAGGCGGTAACGCGGCTGATGGAAGAGGCCGAAGCCCAGGAGCAGGGCCGCTACGGCCATGTGAGTGGCGCCGTCACCCTCAGCGCCCTCGAACCCATGCGTTCGATCCCCCACCGGGTGGTGGTTTTGCTTGGCATGGATGACCAGCGCCTGCCCCGCCGCGATAACCCCGCCAGCTACGACCTAATGGCTCTGGAGCCCTGGCGCGGCGACCGCAACCGCCGCCAGGAGGACCGGGCGATGCTGCTGGAGGCGCTGCAGGCCTGCCGCGACCAGTTCATCGCCACCTACAACGGCACCGATCCCCGCACCGGCGAAGCCCGCAACCCCGCCGCCCCCCTGGCCGATCTGCTGGCCAGCCTGGAACGCAGCTTCCGGGGCCCCGGCGGCCAGCCGCTGGGGCCGCTGCTGGTGCACCTGGCCGACCCCCTGCGGCCCTGGGCCGTTGGCGCCACGGCCCCTGGGCCGCCCTGGCCCGCCGAGCTGCGCTGGCCCAGCCCTGGGGAGGTAGCCAAAGAGGAAGCAACCCTGGAGGAGCTGCAAAGCTTCTTCCGCGACCCCGCCCGCGAACTCCTGCGCAGCCATGGCATCCGCCCCCAGGGGGGGCTCGAGGAAAACGCAGATCCCGAGGAGGCCCAACCGGAGGGCCTGGCCCGCTGGCAACTAGGGGAACTGTTGTTGGCGATCGGTAACCCTGGGCTAACCCCAGAAAATTGGCCGGCCAGCCGCCTTGCCCTGGGGCGCCGCGGCCTGCTGCCGGAGGCGGAAGCTGGCGCCAGTGCCAGTGCCAGCCCCTGGCGCCGCAGCCGGCAACTGCTGCAACTGGCGGCCCAGCACCTGGAGCTGCGGCCCGACGCCCAGCTGATGGTGGGCGCCGGCCGGCTAAGGCCAAAACGGCTATTGCAGGCCTGGCTTGCCCACCTCTGGGCCAATCGGGAAGCCCCCCAAGACACCCTGCTGCTGGGCCCCACCAAGGAAGGCCAGAAGGATCGCCTGCGGGGCCTGCCCCTGGGGGCACTGCCCGCGGCCGTGGCCACACAGCACTGGCAGCTGCTGTCGGCGATTCGCCTGGAGGGGCTGGAACGGCCCCTCGCCTTTGCCCCAGAACCCAGCTGGCAGCTTCTTACCCACCGTCAGAAACAGGCCACGGCCCAGGGCGCCCCCCTGGAAGGCCTGGAGGCCAAGGCCCTTGAGGGGTTTGGCGGCGGCGTTGGTTGGGGGGAGGGGCCCCGCTGGTCGGAGGCAGTGCTGCAGCTGCAGGGGGGCGAAGCCCCTGATTTCGAGCGCTGGGCGGCCCAGCCGGAGGCCTGGCGACTGGTGGGTGAGGTGCTGCTGCCGCTCAGCCTCGCCCTGGGCCAAGCCCTGGCCGCCGACAGCATCGGCGGCCTAAACCCCTTTGATCCCCGCCTGGATTCAGGGGAGGAGACCCATGGCTGAGCTGCAACCGCTGGATCTAAATGGCCCCATTAGCGGCGGCACCCAGGTGCTGGAGGCCAGCGCTGGCACCGGCAAGACCTATGCCCTCAGCCATCGGCTGCTGCGGGCGGTGGCGGAGGAAGCGGTGCCGGTGGAAACGATCCTCGTGGTGACCTTCACCCGGGCGGCGGCGGCGGAAATCCGCCAGCGCGTCCGCCAACGGCTGAACCAGGCCGCCACCGGGCTGGCCTATCGGCTGGCGGGGGCGGCCAGCGGCGCCCCGCTGGCCGCGGGGGACAGCACCCTCACGGCCCTGCTGAACCTCTGGGCCAGCCGCAGCGATGGCTACTCCCTGCTGTTGCGGCTGTTGCGGGCCCTGGATCGGCTGGACCTGGCACCAATCACCACAATCCATGGCTTCATCCAACAGTTAATTCGCGAAAACAGCGAACAGCTGGGCCTTGATCCGCTGGTGAAGCTGCAGGAAAACAGCCAAGAACTGCTGAATAGCCTGGTCACCGACTGGCGCCGCTGCCAGCTGTCGCCGGCGCCAGCCCACTGGCAGGCCTGGGTGCAGAGCCATGGGGACCTAGATACGGCCGGCCTGCGGGCCCTGGCCCAGCTGATCGACGACGACCGCGACATGCTGATCGCCGCCCCCACGGCCACCCCTGGCCTCGGGAGCCCCTGCAGCCAGTGGCTGCAGCTGGAACAACGCTTCCTCAGCCAACTGGGGCGCGAGGGGGCCGAGGCCAGTGCAGCGGTGGCCCAGCTCTGCAAGGGCGGCGGCAACAGCAGCCCCGTGAAGGACCTGGGCAAGAAACAACTGGCCAGCCTGGCGGAGCACACCGAAGCAGCCCACCGGCTGTTTGAGCACTGGCCGGCGGCCGAGGCGGCTCGCCGCTATCGGCTGTTTTGCCAGGGCTTTGCCACCAACCAACTGCGCCATTGCCTGGCCGACCCAGACCAGGCCCCCACGGCGGGCATCCATGGGCTGGCCGAGCGCTTCTGCTACGAGCCAGTGGAACAGTTGCTGCTGCAATTCAGCTGGGACCTGCGCCAGGGGGCCCGCCACCGGCGCCAACAGCAAAACCAAGTGAGTTTTGCGGATCTGCTCGAACTGGTGGATCCGGCGCGGCTGCCGGCCGACAGCCTGGCGGCGCTGCAGCGCTGGGCGCAGCAACGGATTCAGTGCTGCCTGATCGATGAATTCCAGGACACCGACCCAATCCAGTGGCGCCTGTTCAGCAGCCTCTTTGATGGCCAAGTGCCCCTCACCCTGATCGGTGACCCCAAGCAGGCGATCTACCGCTTCCGCGGCGGCGACATCCGCACCTATCGGCTGGCCACGGGGGCGCCGGGCCGCCAGCGGGCCTGCCTAACCACCAACCGGCGCAGCGACCCGGCCCTGCTGGCGGTGCTCAACAAATTATTTGAAAACGGTGATGCCTTTGGTGGCTCCGGCATCAGCTATGCGGCCGTGGCGGCCCCTGAGGGGGTCCCTGCCAGCCGCCTCCGCCAGGCCCCTGGCCAAGCCGCCCCCCCCCTGCGGCTGCGCTGGCTCACGGCGGATAAATCCAGCAGCTCCGCCAGCCAGCTGCGCCAGCAGTTGGCCCCGCAACTGGCCAGGGACCTGGAAAACAGCCTGAACCAGGGGTTGGAACTGGAGGACCAGGGCCAATGGCGGGCCATCAATGCCGGCGATCTGGCGGTGCTGGTGGGCCGCAACAGTGAGGCCCTGGCCCTGCAGAAAGAGCTGTTAGTCCGGGGAATTCCCGCCCGCATCGGCCGCGGCGGCAATGTATGGGAGAGCCCAGAGGCGGCCAGCCTCGACCTCGCCCTGGGCGCCCTGGAGCGCCAGGGCCACCGCCCCAGCGCCGCCGCCCTGGCCCTCTCCAGCATTGGTGGCGCCAACGCCAGCCAGCTGGCCCAGTGGGACGCCAGCGCCTGGGGCCACTGCCTAGGGCAGCTGGAACGGGCCCGCCAACGCTTTGGCCAGTTGGGTCCGCTGCCGGCCCTGGAGGTGCTGCTTAACCACGGCAGGGGCTGGGCCGCCACTGACCAGCGGCTCAGCGACCTGCTGCAACTGGCGGAACTACTGCAGGAGGCCTGGCAGGAGCAGGGCCGTCCCACCGCCGCCCGGCTGGGCCTCTGGCTAGGGCACCAACGGCTGCAAAGCTTTGGGGGAGAAGCCAGCCAGCAGCGGCTGGTGGCCCGGGGGGCCATGGTCACCCTCAGCACCCTGCACGCCAGCAAGGGCTTGGAATTTCCGCTGGTGTGGTGCCCCACCCTCTGGCAAACCGATGCTGGCCCTAAGCCAGAGGTCCCCTTCCGGGCCTGGGACCCAGCAGAGCAACGGCGCTGCCTGGAGCTGGGCCGCCGCGACTGGACCAGTCCCCGCCAGGAACGGCTGCTGGAGGCCCAACGGGAGGCCTGGCAAGAACAATTGCGGCTGGGCTATGTGGCGCTCACCAGGGCCAAACACCAGCTCTGCATCGATTGGGGCCGCATCGATAAAAGCGCCGCCAGCCTGCCCGCCTGGCTGCTGCACCCGGAGCTGCGCCAACCGGGGGCCGAGCAGCCCTGGGGGGCGATCGCCGAGGCAATCAAAAGCTCAGACAACCTGGCCCAAATGGTGGAAAACCGCTGTGGGGAGCTGGGGATCCAATTTGAACTGGCCGGGCCAGGCCCAGCCCTGGAAAACGCCGGCGAAACCGAGCAGCAGCAGGAAAAAAATCCAGCACAAACCCCAGCCCCTAGCCAGCTACCGCCTCCCTCTGGCCCGCGGCTGCTTTCCCCCTGGGGCCGCTGGAGCTACAGCCGCCTGGTGGAACGCAGCACCAGCCCTGGGGTGGCCGAGCGCTCCGGCCGCGAGGAGGAGGGCTTTGACCCAGACCGCAGCGGCCCCCCTGAAGAAGCTGGAGCGGGGGAAACTGCATCGGCGGAAACAGAAGCCTGGGCGGCCCTGCCCGGGGGCGCCAGCTTTGGCACCCTGGTGCATTCAATCCTGGAACAACTGGATTACAGCGCTGATCCCGCCGCCAGCGAAGGCCAGCAAATCATCCGCACCGCCGTGGCCCGCTCCGGGCTCGACCCCAGCCTGGAGGGGCCTTTGCTGCCGGCCCTGGTGGAATTACTGCAGCGGCCCCTTGGGGGCCCCCTGGGCAGCACCAACCTGGCCAGCATTGGCCGCGGCGACAGCGTGCGGGAGCTGGCCTTCGACCTGCCAATCAGTGGGTTTGAAGGGGGCCCCCAGCGGGACATCCTTGGGGAAGCGCTGGAACAGTTGGGCCGTCACCCCAACCCATTGCTGCAGAGCTATGCGGCCCAGCGCCTGGGCCCACGGCGGCCCCAGCTGTCGGCGGGGTTTCTCAATGGGGTGATCGATCTTGTTTTCCGCCACCGCAGCGGCTCTGGTGCCACCCAATGGGTGGTGCTCGATTGGAAAACCAACCGGCTCCATAAACCGGTGACCTCGATCATGGCCGCCAAGGATTATTGGCTGCAGGCCCAGCTCTATCGCCAGGCGGTGCAGCTTTGGCTGCGGCGGCGGCTGGGATTGGCGGCTGCAGAGCCCTGTGCGGTGCAGGCGGTGATGCTGTTTACCCGCAGTGGCGAGGGGGCCTGGCTGCTGGACCCCGGGGGCCAACGATGAACGCCGCCCGCCGCTGTGCAGAACGGCTCTGGGCCCTCGCTGCCCCAGCCACCGCTGGGCCTGGGGCCCCAGCAGATCCTGCCCTAATCGCCCTGCTGGAACGCTTTTATCTACAGCTCAGCCAGGGGGAAGAACCGCTGCGGCTCCAGCCTGAGGAGCTGGCATCGCTGGTCCCCCTGCTGGGCTCCCTACCCCTGGAACTCCAGCAGGGGGCCGATGGCACGCCCACCCTCTGGAGCCATCGCAGCTGGCAACGGCAACGGCGGCTGATAGCAGACCTGGTGGAACGGCTCAACCAGCACGGCGGCCTGCTGGTAACCGGCGGAGCCGGCAGCGGCAAAACCAGCCTGGTGCGCGAACTACTCGCCCAGGAAGGCCACCGGCGGGTGCTGCTCACCGCCCCAACCGGTAAAGCCGCCGCCCGGCTGCGGGAGGCCCTGGCGGGCTTTGAGCCACCGCTGGCGGCGGGCACCCTGCACCGCTGGCTGGAGGCCACCGGGGGCGGTCAGTTTCGGCGCCACCGCCAGCGGCCCCTGGCGGTGGACACCCTGGTGCTCGATGAGCTGTCGATGGTGGATGGCGCCCTGATGGAAGCGCTGCTGGAGGCCCTGCCCAGCGAGACCCGCTTGCTGCTGCTGGGGGATCCAGGTCAACTGCCGCCGATCGGCGGCGCTGGCCTGCTCGAACCCCTGAAACTGGCGCTCCAGGAGCTGAATTCCCCCTGCTGGCGCCAGCTGCAGGGCTCCCATCGCTTCAACGAAAGCACCGCCCTGGGGGCGTTTGTCACTGCCCTGCGCCACAGGGCCCCTGCCCAGGAGCTCCAAGCGCAGCTGGAACAATTAAGTGGCACCGACAACCTGCACTGGCACGACCTGCGCCAGGGGTTCCCCGCCAGCGTGGCGAAGCAACTGGAAAACCAACGGGATTGCCTGGGCCAGCTGGCCCAGGACCCCCACTGCAGCGATGGCGAGCTACTCAGCCAGCTGGAGCAGCTCATGGTGCTCTGCCCACGGCGGCTGGGGTCGCTGGGGGTGGCCGCCCTAAACGAAAGGTTTCTGGGGATCCATAACAACAGAGTCCAGGGCTGGCCCCCGGGCACCCCCCTGCTGATAACCCGCAACGACAGTGAACTAAACCTGGCCAATGGCGACCTGGGCGTGGTGCGCGCCAATGGCACGGGCCAGCTGGAGGCGCTGATCGCCAGTGCCGATGGCCCCCTGCGCCTGCCGCTGGCCCTGTTGCCGGGTCTAGAACCGGCCCTCGCCCTAACAGTGCATAAAAGCCAGGGGAGCCAGGCCCAGCGGGCCGTGGTGGTGGTGGCCCAGCCCCAGGGGCTAGACCCCCGCTTGTTGTACACCGCCCTAACCCGGGCCCGCTCCGGGGTGGATTTAATCTGCCCCCCCCTCGATTGCAAGCCCGCTTAAATCGAGCCCGCTTAAATATCGAGGGCGCCGGAATTATTCCTCACCTTCATCTTCTGCACCGGCGGGCAACAGGCGGATCTGTTTCCGGCCCAGCTTGATTTCAAACTCATCGCCCACCTCCAGGTTGAGCAAACTGGTGTAGGCCTTGCCAATCAAAAGATTGCCATTGCCCTGCACGGTGGCCACGTAGGAAAGCTTGCGGCCAGCCTTACCACTGCCATGGCCCGAACCAGAGCTGAAGCCAAGGCCCTTGGCCTCCAGCAAGGCCTCGTAAAAGGCGGTGAAGTTGAGGCGCTCACCACCGTCTTTCTTGGTGGATACGTAGCCGGTGCTACGCACGATCTCCGATTTACTAAGATCGCCAAGATCCTTAACCTTGGCTAGAAGGGCGGAACCAGTGAGCATGGGACCGAAGAATCACATCAGCCAAATTGGAGCGCATCACAAAAAATATGCAAGTTTTTTCGCCCTTGGTAAATCCCCCTCAATACATGGCGATTTAGCTAGCAAACCAGGCCCCTGCCAATCTTCTATTCCTTGCAATTTCACCGCCCCTGCCTGCCAAGGGCTGCGCCAACACCGAGGCTGGGATCACTGAGCCCAAGTCCATGCCCATGGCCCCCTTCTTTGGTGTGCCCTTCACCGACACCCCCCCCGCCGAGGTGCGCAGCTGCATGCAAACCCAACTGGGCATAGACATTTACCTGAATAACAACGGCGCCCTGGGGGAACAGCTGCCCTACCCCAATGGACCCACTGAAGAAATGGTGGCCGTGGCCCGCCGCTTCTGCAGCTCCCTCAACGAGTAACACTGAACCACCAAGGAGCCCTAGCGCCCATGGCCCGCACCGATCGCCCCTGGGGCTGGTTTGAAACCCTGGCCAACGGCGAGGGTTACCTGGTGAAACGTTTAGCGATTAACCCCCACCAGCGCCTTTCCTTGCAACTGCATCGCCATCGGCTTGAACATTGGTATGTGTTGCAGGGTTCAGGCACGGTGACCATTAATGGGAAGCAACTGGCGGCCCAGCCCGGGGACAGTTTTGAGGTGCCCTGCGCTGGCCTCCACCGGGCCGAAGCCGAGGCCGAAGGCCTGCTGATCCTGGAAGTACAGCGGGGGGAACTGCTTAGCGAAGCCGACATCGAGCGCTTCGCAGACGACTACGGCCGTTGCCCTGGATAGGTGGGGTGTTAAGTTTGGAATGTTGAAATCCATCTGAAGAAGGCGAGGCAGATCAGAACGTGGGTTCTGCCGGGGCCTGAAGCGAAGGAATTTCAGGCCAACCCGCGGCGACATTCGCCTTTTTCTGTGACCACTACGTCTAATTTTCCGCTGTCCAGCGACGCCCCCACCGAGGCGCCCATTGGTCAAGCAGCCATTGAACTGAATCTCGAGGCCAGCCTCGAAGCCAGCCCAGGGCCTGCCAAAACAGCACCTGCTGAAGCCACAGCGGAAGTAGTTGCTGAAGCCGAAGAAACCGCTGAAGTTTCCGGATTCAGCTGCTTCGGCCTGCCCGAAAATCTGATCAACGCCCTGGCCCGCTGTGGTTACCAGGAGCCTTCGCCGATCCAGGCGGCGGCCATTCCCGAACTAATGCTGGGCAGGGACCTGCTTGGTCAAGCCCAGACCGGCACCGGCAAAACCGCTGCCTTTGCCCTGCCATTGCTGGCTCGCATTGACCTGCAGGAAAGGTTGCCCCAGGTGCTGGTGTTGGCCCCCACCCGCGAACTGGCCATCCAGGTAAGTGAGGCCTTCCAGCGCTATGCGGCCTGCAGCCCCGGCGTACAGGTGCTGGCCCTCTACGGCGGCTCTGATTTCCGCGACCAAATTCAGAAACTGCGCCGCGGCATTCAGGTGGTAGTTGGCACCCCCGGCCGGGTGATGGATCACATGCGCCAGGGCACCCTTGACGTGTCAAGGCTCCAGGCCCTGGTGCTGGATGAGGCCGATGAAATGCTCCGCATGGGCTTCATCGACGACGTGCAGTGGGTGCTGGAGCAGTTGCCCAGCAAAAGGCAAGTGGTGTTGTTCTCGGCCACCATGCCCCCGGAAATCCGCCGAATTTCCCAGAAGCACCTCAAGGATCCGGCCGAGATCACCATTCGCACCCGTCAGGCCGATGCCACCCGCATTCGCCAGCGCTTCTTGATGGTGCCCCATCACCAAAAGCTTTCCGCTCTCCAACGGGTACTCGAGGCCCATGGCCGGGGCGGCGTAATCATCTTTGCCCGCACCAAAGCGGTGACGGTGACGGTGGCCGAAGCCCTAGAAGGCCAGGGCACCGCCTGTGCAGTGCTCAACGGCGACATCCCCCAATCCCTGCGGGAACGCACGATCGAGCGGCTTAAGGATGGCAAGGTGGAAGTGCTCGTAGCCACCGACGTGGCAGCCCGGGGCCTTGATGTGGAACGCATCGGCCTTGTAATCAACTACGACGTGCCCTTCGACAGCGAGGCCTACGTACACCGCATCGGCCGCACCGGCCGGGCCGGCCGCGAGGGTGATGCGGTGCTGTTCCTTTCCCCCCGGGAACGCCGCTTGTTGCATGGCCTGGAAAGGGCCGTGGGCTGCCAGATCGAACAAATGGATGTGCCCTCCGATGCCGAGATCAACCAACAACGGCTCGACAACCTGCAAAGCAAGCTCACCGAACTACTGCAGGAGCCGGTGCCGGCCCCCCGCCAGCAGGAGGTGGCTTTGATGGCCGAAATCATTCAGCGCATCAGCCGCGAAGCCGAGGTGAGTGCCGAACAGCTGGCCCTGGCCGCCCTACGGCTAGCCCAGGGGGATCAACCGCTGCTGGTCATTCCCCAAGCCCAGCAGAGCAGCCCCCGCAACGGCCGCATTGAAAGCCGGGGCGACCGCGGTGATCGCGGCGGCGACCGGGGCGGTGAGCAACGCTTTGAACGGCGCGGCCCCGGCCAACGCTCGGAAGGCCCCGAAGCCAACATGGAACGCTTCCGGGTGGAAGTGGGCTGGCGCGATCGGATTAAGCCCGGTCACATCGTTGGTGCCATTGCCAACGAAACCGGCCTGGAGGGGCGCAAGATCGGTCGCATCAACATCTTTGATGACCACAGCACCATTGATCTGCCCAAGGGCATGCCGCCTGAAATGCTGCAAACCCTGAGGCGGGTGCGGGTGATGCAAAAGGAGCTGCAACTCACCCGGCTAACGGTGGGCTGATTAGCACCTGCACCCTGGGCGCTGACAACGGTTGGTTAATGCCGTTAGATCGTGCTGTATCAACAGAGACCTTCATGGCAGCCCAACGGGCCTTAACCACGCTGGTACTTGCCATGGGGATCGGCAGCGGTTTCGGTTTCGCAGCCCCAGCCCCCGTTGCCGCCGGCCCAGGGGGCGACGAGGGCGACACGATTCAGCGGCTTTGCCTGGCGGGCTTCCAAACGGCATTTGTGCAGGCGGGCCAACGGCCCCCAGAGGGCATGGGCCTATTTACCTGCCGTTGCCTGGTGCAACGGCTTCAGGATGGCGAACCGTTTGCGCCGGCAAGGGAAAGCTGCAAACTTGAGGCCACCCGCCGTTTCCGGGTGCTGCCAAAAGGTTAATTACTGAGGTTAATTACATAGATTGATTAGTAATGCCGTTGATTAATCTCAATTTGACCCGCCCCCTGCCCAGGTACCGAGCCCCCCAGCTCTACCGATTAAGTCTGATGGGGATTTGCAGCCTCGGGGTCCTGGGCGGCTTCAGTGGGGCCGCCCTTGCTGGCTCGGTAACGGCGGAGTCAATCTGGAGCCAGCAAAACGCAGAAGAAAGGGCGCGCAGCCAGATGCCAGCGGGATCAGTGCTGCTAAACCGCTCCTGTGAAACCCTGGAGGTGCGCAACGATCTGCGTTATCGCTGCACCCTGGATTACGGCCCCGCCCCTGGGGTGGAAACGCTGCCAAGCGCCACTCCCTAAATCAAGCCAATTCAAAAGACATAGAACTCAACGGCACTTTCACCTATTGGCAGCCCCTGCTGAATCGGTGAAAGTGTGCATACCAACCCCAGGAGGTGCCGATGACGGATGACACACCACCCCAGTTAAGCAAACTCAAACACTGAACCATTGCCGATGCAATGGAGCTGGAGGCGGCTGCGATCACTTCGCTTATCCCTCGCCCAAAGGCAATGCTCTGCGCAGCTATTGCCAAGGGATTTTCGACTCCGAAACCAGGCGAACCATCAAAATTAATGGCCGCAAGACCACTGAACCCTTACCGAAAAACAGTGGCATTGCCCCCTTAATCAGGCCCCCACCGGTAGCCCTTTGCATAGCTTTTCAGTGCCATTGGCAGGGCACAAGATCCCTTGATCTAGGTCAAAGACCTAATACAGGCCCTAACCACAAGCCCATTGCAATGCTTATCGAATTCTCTTTTTCCATCTAATATCCAATACAACCTTCGCCCCAGGGCGCCCTTGAAACCAGTTGCGTTGCCTTGCCCATGACGGCAAAGGCTTTTGAAGGGCCCTCGCCCAGCGGGGGCCCTTCCCCATGGCAAGCCGCCCCCCTAGGGCGACTGATCAAAAGCCTGAGGCCCTATGGCCGGCGCCTTTGGCTGGCGAGCAGCTGTTCGGTTCTAAACAAACTCTTTGACCTGGCCCCACCGGTGCTGATCGGCTTGGCCGTAGACGTGCTGGTTAAACAACAAACCGCCTGGCTCACGGGCTTTGGCTTCACCAGCGTTCCCCAGCAATTGACGGTGCTGGCAGTGCTGTCGTTCCTGATCTGGAGCCTGGAATCACTGTTTGAATA
This sequence comes from Cyanobacteriota bacterium, assembly GCA_039799245.1. Lineage (GTDB taxonomy): Bacteria > Cyanobacteriota > Cyanobacteriia > PCC-6307 > Cyanobiaceae > Synechococcus_D. The sequence goes on along the minus strand of JBDLTB010000034.1, from coordinate 42,062 downwards.
TTTCTATGGGCTGCTCTGGCGGGGGCTGGCCCAAAGCCTGCAGCACGACCTGCGCTTGGCCAGCTACGGCCACCTGCAGGAGCTAGATCTCTCCTTTTTCGAGGCGCGCAGTAGTGGCCGGCTGATGGCCGTGCTCAACGACGACATCAACCAACTGGAGCGCTTCCTTGACAACGGCGCCAACGACATCCTCCAGCTGATCACCACGGTGCTGGCCGTTGGGGGCGCCATGGTGTTCCTCTCCCCCAGCCTCGCCCTATTGGCGATGCTGCCGATCCCGGTGATTCTTTGGGGGTCCCTGCGTTTCCAACGGCGCCTGGCCCCCCGCTACAGCCAAGTGCGCGAAAGGGCCGGCGACCTCAACAGCCTGCTCTCCAACAACCTCGGCGGCATCCTCACAATCAAGAGCTTTGCGGCGGAGGCCTGGGAGGCCCAACGGCTCGAGCAGGAAAGCCTTGCCTATGGCCGCAGCAACCGCGAGGCGATCCGGCTTTCGGCCGCCTTCATTCCGCTGATCCGCTTCGCCATCCTGTTTGCCTTCATCGCCATCCTGGTGGTGGGGGGGCTGCAGGCCTGGCAGGGCAGCATTGCCATTGGCAGCTTCAGTTTCCTGCTGTTCATCCTGCAGCGGCTGCTCTGGCCGCTCACCGGCCTGGGCCGGACCCTCGACGACTACCAGCGGGCCATGGCCTCCACCAACCGGGTGATGGCCCTGCTGGATGAGCCGATTCAGATCAAATCTGGCGGCCGCCAGCTGCTGCGTCCCCAGGTGAGGGGCCAGCTGAGCCTTGAACAGCTGAACTTCGCCTATCCCGGCCGCAGTCCGGTGCTCCAGGACCTCTGCCTGGAGATTCCAGCGGGCGAAACCCTTGGCCTGGTGGGGTCCACCGGCTCCGGCAAGAGCACCCTGGTGAAGTTGTTGCTGCGCCTCTACGACCCCAGCGCCGGACGGATCCGGCTTGATGGCATCGACCTGCGCGAGCTGGAGCTGAGCAATCTGCGCTCCCTGGTGGGCCTGGTGAGCCAGGAACCATTTCTGTTCCATGGCAGCGTTGCCGAAAATATTGGCTACGGCAGCTTTGGGGCTAGCCCCAAGGCGATGGCCAAGGCCGCCCACCTGGCCGAAGCCAGGGACTTCATCGAAGCGCTACCCCAGGGATACCAAACCGTGGTGGGGGAAAGGGGCATCCGCCTTTCCGGCGGCCAGCGCCAACGGATCGCCCTGGCCCGGGCGATCCTCAAGGACCCACCGGTGCTGATCCTCGATGAGGCCACCGCCTCGGTGGATAACGAAACCGAAGCCGCCATCCAGCGCTCCCTAGACATCATCACCAAAAACCGCACCACCCTGGTGATTGCCCACCGACTCAGCACCGTGCGCCATGCCCACCGGATCGTGGTGCTGGAGGCGGGCCGCCTGGTGGAACAGGGCAGCCATGATGAATTGATCAAAGCCCAGGGGGCCTACGCCCGGCTCTGGCGGGTGCAGGCCGGCCTGCGCGACAACGAACCGCTCCAGCCCTAGGCCTGGGGCCCTGCCGACATTGCCATGACCCTGGAGCTGCCCCCCTACCAACCACTGCCGGAGCCCCCCAGCTCCAGCCGCGAGCTACTGGAGCTGCCGATTGCCAGCCTGCATCCCACCCAGATGTGTGTGGGCCTGGCGGAGGTGCTCAACCGCCACAGGGATTTTTCAGCGGAAAAGCCCGAAGAGCGGCGGCGCTACCTCAAGGGCAAACCAGTGCCGCTGGTGCGCAGTGGCAGCGGGGAACTCTGGATGGTGGATCGTCACCATCGGCTGCGGGGGCTCCTGGAGGTGCAGGCCAATGCCACCGCCTGGGGCTATGTGGTGCTGGAACTGGCAACTAGCGACCCGGCCCAAGTACTGACCAACCTGCGGGATCGGGGCTGGCTTTACCTCTACAACGGCCGCGGCCAGGGCCCCCTGGAGCCCAAAGCCCTTCCCGAAAATCTTTTTGGCCTGGAGGATGACCCCTTCCGCAGTTTGGTTTGGAAGCTCAAGCAGGAGGGGGTGATTGCCTCGGCTCCCCTAATCCCCTTCCATGAATTCCGCTGGGGGGCCTGGCTGCGGCGCCGACCCATGCCCCCCTTCAGCTCCCTGCGACTGGAGGCAGCCCTGCCCGCCGCCCGGGCCTATGCCCGCTCCCATGCCGCCGCCCATTTGGCCGGTTGGAAGGGTTAAAAATATTGAAGGAATGCTGGGCGGCGGCAGCCAAAGCGGATATCCCTACCGGCAACCGAACCAGAAACTAAGCCAAAGCTCCATAGGCTTTAAATAATTCTGATTAGATCAATGGCGCAGGAGCCTGAGTTCCTCATCCCCGCAGCAATCAGCTACCAAACCTTGAAGCAATTGCTGCCCTCAGCCCCCCGGGGGGAGGCAGAGGCTGAAAGCGAGCTGCCAGCCCTGCAGGGGGCTCTAGGAAATTATGCAGCCGCCAGCAAATTATTGCTCCAGGAGCTAAAAGCCCAAAACGGCAGTACCAGCAACCATTTCTCCCAAAACCAGTTGATGGCCCTAGGGGCCCTTAGCGCCCATGTGCAGATGGCCCTCCAGGCCCTGAAAGCCAGCCAAAACTGAAGCAGCTGGGGCTAAGCCGCTTGGGCCCCTGGGGCAATTACCAGGATTACTGTGATCTTGCATACCACTGACTGGTGCTTTACGACAGCTTGAGAACTGGATAGAGACAGGCGCTAAAGCCTTGGGGGCAAAGGCTTTAGGCAGTAATTTCCAGGGATGAAGTGTCTCAACCCGATACGGGGCTGCCCAGGGGGCAAATTATGACTAGCCGTGTTTCGCCAAGCCGCCCTGGGGCCATTGGCCTATGGCCGCTGCTGCTGGCCCTGGGGGGGGGGCTGAGTTTTGGGGCCTTTCTGCTGGAACCCACCCTGAATGCCCTGCGGCACCTAGACCCAAAGGCCCCTCTACAGCAACTGATTAACCCTGTCCCCCAGGAGGTGCTGATCCTGGGCACCGATCGCTCTGGGGCACTTACCGATGTGATCGCCAGCCTGCACCTCCACCGCAGCAGTGCCGGCTTGATCCAGGTACCAAGGGACACCTATATCAATTCCCCCCAGTACGGGGAAATCAAGGCCAACGCCCTATATGCCCTTGGCGGCATTGATGCAGTGGAGCAGGAGCTTTCCCAACTGCTGGGCAGACCAGTGGAGCACCACATAGTGGTGAATCTGGAGGCGGTGAGGCACCTGGGTGATGCCTTGGGGGGCCTGGAAATCACTGTGCCAAAAAGGCTTAACTATCACGATTACAGCCAAAACTTACACATCGAATTAGAAGCCGGTCCCCAAACTCTCAAGGGCACAGATCTTGAGGGTTTCCTACGCTTCCGCCACGATGAAGAGGGAGACCTGGGCCGTATGGATCGCCAACGCTTGGCCTTTGCCGCCCTGATCAAAAAATTATCTCAACCCCAAACCCTTACCCAGTTGCCCCAGCTGCTGACCCTGGCCGGCAAGGATATAAAAACAGACCTAAACCCACTGCAATTGATTGGGCTAGCCAGTGCCATCGCCGGCAAAAAGCTAGAACCCTCAAGGCTTCCAGGCCACCCGGAGTACTACAACGGAGTTAGCTACTGGTTCCTGGGACAAGCCCCAGGAACCTGAAGCAATCAGGCAGCTTCCCCCTCGGGGGCAGAGGCAAACATGCGGAAAGAGCTGAACAAAAGGGCAACCCCAAAGAGGGTGCCGATCACCCAGAGAGTGTCCGATGGCCATTCCACCAACACCATCCCCCCCAGCAGGCAAGTGATAACACCATCGAGCAACACCAGGTTGCGGGCCGCCCCTTGGGCAGCCGCGGCCGCGGCCAATTCTGTGACCCCTTCCACCACCAACAGAGCACCCACAAAAAATGTGAGGCTGAAGGTGCTATCTAAGGGAAACAACAACACAAACAAACCACCCAATAAATAGAGCAACGCCGTTAAACCCCGAAAAATCTTGCCCTTCAAATCAGCGGCACCGCCCAAGCGCAGCAACTGAGTTACCCCGGCCACCACCGCCACAGCCCCAAAGGCAACGGTGACGGCAGCTGCTGAAACGAACGGGAAAACGATCGAGGCAAACCCGGCCAGCAGCAGGAGTACGCCTGTGATCAAACGAAGGGTGCGGGTGGGGGGCACGGCCATGGGGCTGTTAACAGAGCTGAATGCAGCAAACCCTAGGGGCACCCACCACTATTAACCTCCCCATAGCCTTTGCTTCGGCAAGCTGCCCCCAGCCCTGTTGATCGCCATGGCATCTAAAGATCCCGTTCCCGATGGCGGCGGAGTGCTGGATGAGGCGCTCAAGCGGCGCCTAAAAGCGATGCCGAAACGGCAGCAGCCGGACCATCAGCCCCTGGGGACAAGTCACCAGCCCCACGAAGTCCAGCAACCCCAGGGCAACGACCAAGACATGGAACTGCGGGGCCAGGGCCTACGCAGTGACATCTAAATGACCTCTGACCCCCTGGAGCGGGTGAAACGCATCCGCCGGGAAGATGCCCTGGAAGGCCTCGATCGGCCCGCAGTGATCCAGGCCTTTGTGCAAAAGGAACCCGTATTTCTAGGCAAACGCCATGGGCTCTGGGATTGGGGCCGGGATGGCATTCCCCTTTGGTTGGTGCCAGAACTTCAGGACTGTGGATTGTTGGGGGGCTGAGGCGGCAGCGGTCCGGACAGGGTGAGCAGGGCCAGCAGCAGGGCCATGCCGGCCAGAAACGGCGAGGCGACCCCTGCAGTGATGCCAAGGGCGGCGGTGAACCACACGGCGGCGGCGCTGGTGAGCCCCCGCACCACTGGGGTGCTGTGTTTGCCCTGGCGGGGTTCCACCAGGATTTCGCCAGCCCCCAGGAACCCCACCCCCGTAGCCACCCCCTGGATCGCCCGGCTGGTGGCATTGGCATCAACCCCCGCCGCCAGGGCAAACAGGCAGGAACTCAGGGCCACCAGCACATGCACCCTCACCCGCCCGGGGTGGCTATGGGAGGCATGGAGACGGTTGACCCCCACCGCCAAGCCACAGGCCACCGCCAGGCCCAGCCTGAGCAGATGTTCAGCATCCTGCTGCAACAACACAGACCAAAGGCAAACCGTTCCCATAGCTTGGCCCCAGCAAAAGGGTTGTGGTGCTTAGCCATCGGGCCTTAAAAGCAGCGATCAAGTACGCCGTGGCCGCAGCGGTGGCGGGCAGCATTGCCGTGGCCACCGATCGGGTGATGTTCATCTGGTACCCACTGCTGGCGGTGGCGATGTGCATGGATGAAACGGAAACCCAGGTGGTGGCCGCCGCCAGGGGTCGTTGCCTGGGCACCATTGCCGGGGGCCTGGTGGGCTTCCTGATCCATCCGCTGTTGCAGGGCTGGATCGCCCTCACCGTGGGCCTGCTGCTGGTGTTGCCGCTGCTGCGTCGGTTCGGCTGGCAGGCCGGCATGTCCACCGCCGTGGTGCTGCTATCGATGCTGTTTCTGGTGGTGGAATATTCAGAGTTGAACTGGATTTATGTGTTCAACCGCACCATCGACACCCTGATGGGAGTGGTGGTTGCTTTGCTGGTAACAAACCTGCTCTGGCCGGTGAATCGCCTGGCGGAAATCCGGGGGCTAGACCAACAATTGCGCGTGGCCATTGCCCGCCGCCTGCTCAGCATTCAGCAACAACTCAGCAGTGCCAGCCCCGCACTGGCGCCGGCCAAAGGTCCAGCCCCAGCCATGGAGGGCACCCGCCTCTGGCGCCAGTTAAACCAATTGGTAAACGACGAATTACGCAATCACCCCCAGGGTCAAGCCCGCCGCCAGCACTGGCGCCAACGCAGCCTGCTCTGGGAACGGATCGACCACCACAGCATGCAGTTGCAACACCTGTGCCAACTGATGCCCGCCGGCAGCCTGCCGCCCCCCTGGAAAGGGCCCACCGCCTGGCTGGAAAGCCTGCCGGCCCTGGTAGCCCCAGCCCCCAACGGCAATCCGGCTGCCCGGGTGCCGCTACCCGCCCGCCAGCAGCTTTCCCCCCTAGCCCAGCAGCGGGGACTGCCACCGCTATTGCTCTATGCCCTTGAAGATGAATTACGCCGGCTGGTGTGCAGTGCCCAGAGCCTGGCCCTGGCCGGTCGCCCCGGGCCCCCGGGCCCATGAAAAAGACCATGCCCTTGATCCAACAAAGCGAGTTGAGGTTGGCGCTCACCGCGGGGCTCTCGGCGGGCCTGGTGATCTGCCTGGGCCTACCGGATGCCATGTATGCGCCGATGACAGTGGCCGCCGCCCTGGGGGGCACCATGGGCAGCAGCTGGACCCTGGGGGTCCAAAGGATCGAGGGCACCCTACTGGGGGGCCTGATTGTGGTGGTGGCCCATGGGGGCATCGGCACCGCCATGCCCATGCCGATTGGCATCGCCATCGCCCTGGCCTGCACCCGCCTGTTTGGCGGTTCCCTCGGCCTGCGCTCCGGCTACAAGGTGGCCGGCCTGGTGGTGGTGATGGGCTGGACCGTGCACGGCAGCTCCCTAGCCAGCTGGTTGCCCCTACGGCTACTGGTAACCATGATTGGCATTTTGCTGTCGCTGCTGGCGATCAATTGCTTCTGGCCCAGCCGGGCCCTGGCCGAACATCAACGGCTATCGCGGTTGCTTTTTAACCAGTTCGCCTCGGTGTTTATCGAACGGGCCGATCAGATGGCCAGCGGTGGGGACATGGACGCCCAAACCAAACGGCAACGGCGCGATGGCCTAATCAAGAACCTCCTAGAACTCCAAAACCAGCGGCCTGCCGCAAAAGTTGAGCTGGGCACAGACCGGGCCGGCGAACACTATTTACGCCTCTGGGACCTAGAAGAACAATTTTTCAGCGAGTTGATCGGCTACTACCGCACCCTGTTGCGGCTGCCGATGGTGCCCATGGAGGGAACAAGCCTCGAAGCAGTGCTAGCGGCGGAGGTGAACCTGTTGCGCCAATCGGCCCAGTTGCTTGGCGCCTGGGCCAACCACTGGCCGGAGGGGCGCCCAAATAAAACCTCCGCCCTCAGCAAGGGCCAGCGGTGGCCCTGGGAAGAGGCGCTGGTGCAGGCAGAGCAAGAACTGTTTAAAGACCCAGCCAGCAGCGAAATCATGCTGCAGAAAGGCAGGGGCCGCCGGGCGATGTTGTGTCAACAGCTGGCCGCCGCCATGGGGCGTTTTGAGCAGAGCTGGGCAAGCTTGACCTAGGCCCAACCAATTGAGCAGCTGGGCTGCTGGGGCCGACAAGGCCAGGCTCCGCCACTGATGCTCAACGCTTCGGCAGGGAGTGGTTAGGGCCATGGGCTCACGCTGGATTCCCCTGGTCAGCCTGCTGCTATTGCAGGGGCTGGCCGCCCGGGCCGCCCTGGAGCCGAGCACCCAGCAACTGGAACGCTCCTGGGGCCAGCTGGATCAGCAGCTGCGGCTGCTCGATCAGATGCTGCCCGCTACCACTGAATTACCCCCCAGCCGTTCGGCCGAAGCGGTCCCCATACCCAGTGGGCTGCTGGAGGCCAACCAGGCCCCTAAGGGTTCCCTGCCCCCGGCCGCTGAGATCCAGCCCAGCCCACCGCTCGAACTACCTAGCGCACCCCAACTAAAAGGCAGCGGCGTGCAAGGGGTGAGCCTGGGCCAAGCCCTGGCCATCGGCCTCTCCATAAATCCCAACCTCCAAGCCCAGCGCTTGGAAGTGGCCGCGGCCCTGGCGAATTTGCAGGCCCAGCTGGGGAGCTACTGGCCCCAGGTGGCCGCCTTTGGGGGCCTCAGCTACGACCAGAGCGCCAACTACTACGGCACCCCCCAGGGCAACAACAACCTGGGCTTTGGTCCCAATTTCGCCCCCAACAGTCTGGTTACCACCGGCGGCGGCTCCAGCAATGGCGCCTTCTACGTGCCCTCGGGTGCCCAGGCCTACCTAAACCAAGGGGCGCGCCAGATCAAGGGAGGCCTCGAACTGCGCTACGCGCTGCTGGATTTCGCCCGCACCCCCCTGGTGCAGGCCGCCCAGGCCCGACTGCAGCAAAGCCGCCAGAGTTACGCCAATGGCCTGCGGGAACTGCAACTGCGCCTCACGGAGGCCTACTACCTGCTGCAACGGGCAGACCAGCTGGTGTTGATCCGCGATGCGGACGTGCGTAACGACCTGGTAGTACTCAAAGACGTGCTTGCCCTTAAGCAGGCGGGCCTGGTGCCCAGGCTTGATCTGTTGCGCCGCCAGGCCATTGAGGCGGAGGCCCAGGAGCAACTGGTGCAAGCCCTGGCCGACCGGGCCGTGGCCCGGCGGCGGCTGGCGGTGCTGCTAAACCTGCCCCCCCAACTGACGCCGGCCGCCTCAGACCCGATCCAATTGCAGCCGGCCTGGCCCCTAAACCTGGAGGAAAGCCTGCTGGCCGCCTACCGCGACAACCCCGAACTGGAGGCGGTGTTGGCCACCCGCCAGGCCTTGGCGAGGGAGAAAACGGCGGTGGCCGCCCAGCTGTTGCCCCAACTGGGTCTTTTCGCCAACGGGGGAGGGTTCAGCAACCAAACCAAACAATGGGAGATCTCCGGCAATTGCTGTGGGATCGCGGTGATTCCCAATTTGAATTTGAACGGCAGTGACTGGGCCCTGGGGCTCACCTTCCGTTGGTTGCTGTTTGATGCCGGCAGCACCGCCGCCCAGGTGCGCTCCCTGGCCAGGCGCGAGGAGGCCCAGGCCCAGCGCTATGCGGCCCAGCGCAATGACATTCGCCTGCGGCTGGAGCAGGCCTTCTTCCAACAGGAGGCCAGCCTTGCCAAGTTGCTGTCTGCCCGCCGGGGGGTGGCCGCCAGCCTGGAGGCCTTCCGAGACGCCAAACTTCGCTATCAAACGGGCCTGGCCAATGAGGTGACCCTCTCCCTCACCCAAGACCGCTTGATCCAGAGCCTGGTGCAACGGCTCAATGCCACTGTGGAAGTAAATATCAGCTACGCCCAATTGTTGCGCGAACTGCTGCCGGTGCCGCGCGATCCCGATGCACTAGTGCCCAAGCGCTGGACCCTGCCGACAGGGAATAGCTAATGGGGATTTCCGTTAGCTAGAAAACGCTCAATCCTGTAGGCGAGTACCACCAGCATTACCACCAACCAGAACCAAAGTTCTGGGGCGTTGGCATTCAACAGCACCAGCATCAATACCACCTCTGCCACCAACCAGGGCAGCTCCTGGCGCAGCAATTTTTGACCAGACTGTTTGGGAGAAGGGTTTACCAACTGGCTGCCCCCCCCTGCCGCAGGTTGGGACCAAAACTACGGTCCACCTTGCCACTGCGATAGCCGCCGGTGATCGAGCGCAGGCCAGGAAGCACATAGGAAAGTGGGGTGCGCCATTCCACATAGGCATGGGTGGTCATGGTGAGACCATCACGGATGGGAAAAACCCTGCTACCGCTTGATAGGGTCCAGCGAAAGCCATCGGGGCTATGGGGGTCCCGGAGCAGTTGCAACTCCGTGCGCATTACGGGCCCTTCCTTTGCCAAATCCTTGGCAAATTGGGGATTGCCCGTGGTGGTGCTGATGTCCTCTTCCGTGGCAGGCAAAACATTAACGGCGCCCACCTCAGCGACGATGCCGCCAAAGCGACTGCGTTCCTTCCAATCGGGCACCACCTCCACCCTCAGCTGCTGGGGCAGGCGGCGGGCATCGGCGGGCTTGAAATAGGCCACCGCCCGCAGCGGGATCGAATTAAGACTGCTGCCAATGGTGCCTAGCCGATTGCCAAGTTTCACGGTTTGACCGGGGATCACCTGCAGGTCCAACACCTGGCCGTCGCGGTCTGCCAGCACCTTGGCGTCATAGGCCAGCTTCGCCTCGGTAACCTCCACAGACCGACGCAAATCATCAATCTGCATCCGGCGCTCGAGGGCTTCAGTTTCAATTTGGAGCTTCACCTTTTGGTAGGCGGTAAGCACATCTTTTTCACGGATATGTATCTCATCTAAATTTACATCAGTATCAACAAAACCCTTCTCCACTTGCACTACTTCCTGGGCCAGGGGCGCCACCACATCGCGCTTAGACAACCATTGCAAGTTTGTAAGTTTTGTTGCAAATAGCCGCTTGAGATCGCCATAGCGTTGTCGATCACTACCCAGCTTAAGCAAAGCGGTTTCCACCGATAGTTTTTCGGTGGAAAGTCTTAATTGGTCGCGGGCGTCCAGGCGGCGATTGTGGAGTCGTAATTCCACAAGGTTCTGGCGTTGGCGCTCCAACTGCTTCTCCAGCACCGGCAGATAAAGCTCTAGCAATAGCTGCCCCTTTTGCACCCGATCCCCTGGGATCACTAGCACTCGCTTGACCTGGCCCTCAGCCCTGGCATTTAAAAGACCAGCTCCATTGGGCACCAGCAACACACCCCGGCCGGTCACCTCGGTGGGCACCCGCCAAAACAGAACCCAACCAATAAAGCTAAAGCTCACTAAAGCCAAGGCCAGCCCCACCTGCTGGCGGGGCTCGAGGCTCTGCAGGCGATGACGCAGGGGAAGGGATGCACCCATGGCTGGCAGCATGGCGCGTTTTGGCGGATTTTTAGCCCGCCAGGGGACGATCGGGGGACAGTTCCAATGCCTCCAGCTCCCGCCGATCCGCCTCGCCCCCCAGCAGGGCCCTGGCCAGCAGGGGGGCCAACACCGGTGCCAGGGCAAAGGGGCCGGCAAAACCAGTGAATACCGCTAACCCCGGCAGCGAAGCCAGGGGCCCCACCAGGGGGCGGCCATCGCGGCTGTAGGCCACCGGTTGCTGGAGCAGGGGCGCCTGGGCCAGCTGCCGGGGGGAAAGGGGGGGTAGCAACTGGGCGGCGGCTGTTTCCAGCCCCCGCCGCACGGGAACTTCCTCAGGGGGCAGGCCAGGGTTTTGATCCAAAGCGCTCGCAAATACTGAGGTTTGGCCAAGCAACAGCCCCTCACCCCAGGGGGCCAAGCCAGGGTCACACACCAGATCAGGGCCGCCGTCCCCCCCCAGGCCCCGGGCGGGCCCCTGCAGCTCCCTTAGGGCCCGTTTCCCCTGGAGGGGCATCAAAATGCGTGGCCCGCCCAGGTCAAATCCCGCCAGGGCCACCACCGCCGCCCAACTAAAAGACAACAAAGGCAGCTCTACCCCCAAGGGGGCCAGCAGGGCGCCGCTGGCGGCCCCCGCACAGAGCACCGTTTGGCCGGCCAGCAACTGCTGGCCCTTGGGGCAAACACCGCCGAGCACCTGGCCATGGCTGCTGATTAAGCGCTCCAGCCGCTGCCTCCCACGGCTCACCCCGAGCCGATCCAGGGCCCGATCAAGGCCTAATTGGAAGGCAAACGGATCTACCCGCCCATAGGGCAGCGCCACAAAGCCGCCCACCGCCGCCTCGGCCAACAGCGGTGCCTCCCGCCGCCACTGCTGCGGCTCCAACCACTGGAATTCAGGCCCATGGGGCAAGGCCGCGAGGCCGGCCAGGGCCTGGCTGGGGTCCTGGCCCTGGGGCCAGTGGAGCCACAATTCCGCCGGCCCATGGCCCAGGGGCCCATGGCATGCCTCCAGGGCCCGCCAGCGGCCGGGGGCCGTGGCCTGGAGCAGCCCCAGCCGGTCAGCGGCCCCGGCCCACCAGGGCACCCCGCCATAACTGATTGCCGTGGCCATCGGCTCTGCAGCCACCAGGGTGACCCGGGCCCCCAGGGCGGCGGCCTCCAAGGCCAGCAGCCCCCCAGCCAAGCCAGCCCCCACCACCAGGAGGTCTGGGCTGGGGGGGGCCATCAGTAATTAAGGGTGAAGGATGTGACCACACTTTCAAACAGGCCCGCCACCCGCGGCCAGCGCAGTTCGTTGGTGCTGGCCGCCAAGGTGTACAGCTGGCCCTTGTCTGCCACCACCGTGGCGAACTCATGGCGATCGCGGTCAGCCAGGTGCACCTTGAATTCCAAGTCGTAGAACGTGCGGCCCTGGTCTTGGCGCTCGCTGGCCCCCAGCAATTCCGCCTGCCTGCCACTGCCGACCGGGGCGATCACGGTTACCCCAAGTTTTTCACCCACGGCCTCGGCGCTGCCGAGGTCCTCCAGGCGCTTGCTGGGGTCCAGCGGGGCAATCACCAGGCTGAGGGTTTCGTCACTGTTGATCAGGTCATGGAAAACCACCTGGGGGCCATTGCTGATGGCCACCCGGGTCCAGCCGGTGGGATAGAGGAAGGCGTAGCGACCGTCGGCACTGGCATAACGGTTCAAACCGGCGGCAGAGGCGGCACAGCCCACCAATAAAAGAACCAACACCCCAGCCAGGAGGCGACCCAGCGATGGCAGGAACCGGATTGGCAGAAACCGGATTGGCATGGGAGCTGACGCTGGGCAAAGGAATAACGAAGCCATTCTGGGTCCATCCCCCTGGCGGCGCCTGCCAAAGGATGGAGAATGGTTAATAACCCTGGTGGAGGATTTCCTGAGCGCCTTCACCCGCCCCCTGGCCCGGCTGATCGAGCAATTTGAGCGACTGCCAGGCATTGGCCCCCGCACGGCCCAACGCCTGGCCCTACACCTCCTCCGCCAACCGGAGGAACAAAGCCGCGCCTTTGCCCAGGCACTACTGGCGGCCCGCCAACAGGTGGGCCAGTGCCAGCGCTGTGGCCATCTCTCAGCGGAACCCAGCTGTGAAATCTGCCGCACTCCGGCCCGCAATACCGGCGTGATCTGTGTGGTGGCCGATTCCCGCGACCTGCTGGCCCTAGAACGCACCCGGGAATTCCATGGCAATTACCACGTGCTTGGCGGCCTGATCTCACCGATGGATGGCATCGGCCCAGAGGCCTTGATGATTGAAGCGCTGCTGAAACGGCTCGATCCCGAACAGGTGCAGGAGGTGATCCTGGCCCTCACCCCCAGCGTGGAGGGCGACACCACCAGCCTGTACTTGGCCCGCCTGCTGCGGCCCTTCTGCACCGTTAGCCGCATCGCCTACGGGCTGCCGATGGGCAGTGAATTGGAATATGCCGATGAGGTGACCCTGGCCCGGGCCCTGGAGGGTCGGCGCTTGATGGAATGAAACCCTGCCGCCGCTGAAAACCCGCAGCCGATGAAAAGCTCCCGCCACAGCCAAATCCGCCCCGCCGAGCGCCTTCCCCAGTGGTTGCAGCGGCCGATCGGCACGGCCAGCCAGCTGGAGTCGGTGCAGGCGGTGGTGAAGCAGCAACGGCTGCACACCATCTGTGAGGAGGGCCGTTGCCCTAACCGGGGCGAGTGCCATGCCGCCGGCACCGCCAGCTTCCTGCTGGGGGGCTCGATCTGCACCCGCAGCTGCGCCTTTTGCCAAGTAACAAAGGGACAGGCACCGCTGCCCCTGGATCCCGGCGAACCCCAACGGGTGGCCGAAGCCGTGCACCGTCTGGGGCTGCGCTATGTGGTGCTCACCGCCGTCGCCCGCGACGACCAGCCCGACCACGGCGCCAGCCTGTTTAGCAACACCATGGCCGCCATCCGCCAGCGGCAGCCCCTGGTGGCCATAGAAGTGCTCACCCCCGACTTCTGGGGGGGCCACCGCGATCCAGCAGAGGGGTTGGCCGCCCAACGGCAACGGCTACAAACGGTGCTAGAGGCCGCACCGGTGTGCTTTAACCACAACCTCGAAACCGTTGAGCGCCTGCAGGGGGAAGTGCGGCGCGGCGCCAGCTGGGAACACTCCCTGGGGCTGCTGGCGGCGGCCCGGCACCTGGCCCCAGAGATCCCGACTAAATCAGGGCTAATGCTGGGGCTGGGGGAAAGCTTCGAGGAGGTGGTGGCAGCCCTGCAGGCCCTGCGGGCCGTGGACTGCCAGCGGCTCACCCTGGGCCAGTACCTGCGCCCCTCCCTGGCCCACCTTCCCGTGGCCCGCTACTGGCCGCCAGAACATTTTGAGCAGCTCGCTGCCATCGCCGGGGAACTGGGCTTTGCCCAGGTGCGCAGCGGACCATTAGTGCGCAGTAGTTATCACGCCGAGGCTTGATAAACAGCAACGGCCAGCAGTAGGGCGGCGCCCCATAACAGCGCTAATGGCAGCGCTAAAAGAAGAGTTTTAAAGACACTTCCGGCCCATATTGGTGGCTGGTATAGCCGTTATCTGGGCTGGCGCCATTGTTCCAGGCCTGGCCGAAATAACGCATCGAAACATTTAAAGTGGTGCTGTTACCCACCGCATAGCCCAGCCCCAGTTGGGCATTGCCACTGAGATCTTGGGCGCCGGCCAAGCCATAACCAGCGATGTCGCCGCGGGCAAAGGCCCGCAGCTTTGGTGAGAGGAACACACTGCCCTGGAGCCCCACCAACGGCTGGGCCCAGGTGCGCGAAAGGCTGCCTTGCTGGGCATACTGGCGGCCAGCGGGGCCTTGGCCGTTGAGTTCGGCCGCCACCTGCAAATGGGCCTCCACCAGGCGGACGCCGGCATAGGGCACCAGATTGAACTGACCAGGCTTTCCTACCGCCGCCTCCTGATCCCCCAGGCGGTAACGCAGGGCCAGGTCGTAGATGCCATTGATCGAGGTCACCGTGCTTCTACCGCTAAGCAGGCCCCTGGCAGTGCTGCGCGACGGCTCAGCCCCCAGCTGGGTGTAACTCACATCCGTCAATAAACCGATGCGGTTGTATTCGCCACTGGCCCGCATGGCAAAGGCCGACTGGAGCAACTGACCAAAAATCAAAGAAGGATTCAGGGCAGTGCTGCTTTCAAAGCCCCGCACGGTGGTGGTGGTGTCAGCCCAGGGAATCAGGCCATAAAACTCCACCGTTCCAGCCCAGGGTGAAACAGCCGGCCCCTCCACTGGAGACTCTGCCTTGGCCGGCGGGGGCAGCAGAATAGCAGCTAGGGCAGCCGTAACAATGGCCACAACAGTGACCCTAGCGGTGAAACAAAACAAATACATCAAAGGAAAAGTCAAAGGTCACACCATTGGCATCCTAAAATTCCAGTTGAACTTCCTTAATTGAAAGTCCCGCAGCGATACTTAACCACCACTGCTATCGGCTGGCTGGGGCTGGGCAAAGGGTTTATTGGCAGGGGGTTGAGCTGGCACTGGGGCTTTAGTGCCCGGCATAATTTCAAAATCCGGAGTGAACTGCACCAGCAAAGTTTGCAACAGTTCAACCGGCGCCCCATTGCCCTTCAACTTGGCCTTGCCGCTGGCCACCAGATCCTGGAAGCTGGCTTGGCCCATCATCAAGGTTTCCAGATCAGTGCGGTTGAGGGTGATGGTGAGATCGGCATCGGCCGCCGTTTGGCCTTTGATATTGGTAAGAGCATCGTTATTCAGCTCCAGCACATAACGCTCCTGGTTGTCTGGAGTGATCAAATTAATCTTGAAGCGCTTGCCAGAAACCTTATTGGGATCAAGGCGAATGCCAAGAAAATCAAGCCACAGGTTGGTGCCCATGGCCCGGATCACATCGGGGCCACTAGATTTAGGCGTTACCCCGGTGGGAATGCCAGAACGTAACTCCAGGGCGGCGGCCAAGAAGCTGTTGCGCACACTGGGGCTTTCCTTTTGATAACCAATCTGTTCAAAGCTATCGGCCAGCGCATCTTTGGCCTCCTGGTTACCGGGCTGGGCATACACCAGCTTGTTGAGGATCTCCATGGCAAGGCGATACTGGCCCTGGCCATTTAGCTCCTTAGCCCTAGCCAGGATCGGCCCGCTGCCCCCCATCAACTCCACATACAGCGGCGCCGAATCCCCTGGGGAGAGGGGAATCAAGCTGGCGGGATTGGCATCCCAATAGCCCAAGTAGCGGTTGATTACCGCCCGGCTGTTGTGTTCTTCGGAGCCGTGGTAGCTGTGGGCCGCCCACTGGCGCCGCAGACTTTCGGGCAGCTGATATACATTATGAATCTCATTAATAGTTACTCCCTTATTAGCATGATAGAGCACATTGTTATTGAGGTGGGCATAGGCATCCCGCTGGGCACTCATCACCTCGCGAATGCGGCCATTACCAAAGCGGGGCCAGCTATGGGAGGCAAACATCACATCGGCCTTGCTGCCAAAGCGATAGAGAGCATCGTTGATCTTCTTACTCCACTCCAGGGGATCACGGATCAGGGCGCCGCGAAGTGTGTAGATATTATGAATGGTGCCAGTGATATTTTCCGCCGCCCAAAAGGCCTTGAACTGAGGGAACCAGGTATTCATTTCCGCCGGCGCCTCCGTACCCGGCGTGTTCTGAAACACCATGGTCACCCCGTCCACAGTTAGTTCTTCAATTGGCTTGCTGATAATTCGACTGGGGGCGATCAAACCGGAGGTGCCAGCGGCGGTATTTTTACCGATCGACTGGTCCACGTGGCCGAAAGGACTGCGGGGCAGCAGAACTCCGTATTGATAGAAAAGCCGACGATTCATCGCATTACCGGCATATACATTTTCACTCACCGCATGGTCCATGAAGCCCAGGGGAGCAATCACTGGCACCTTGCCGCTTTTAACATCGGCTTCATCAACTACGCCGCGAATACCTCCGAAATGGTCGGCATGGGAATGGGAGATCACCACCCCCGTCACAGGCCGGGCCCCCAACTTTTCATTGATAAAGCGCAGGGCCGCCCGGGCCGTTTCCTTACTGGTGAGGGGATCAAACACGATCCAACCTTTATTGCCCTTGATGAAGGAGATATTGGCCAGGTCGAAGCCCCGCACCTGGTAGATCTTGCCCGGCACCACCTCATAGAGGCCATAGGCCATGTTCAGCAGGGCCTGGCGCTGCAGGGAGGGATGGATGCTCTGGAAATCCTTGCCCTGCAGCAGCCAGTCGTAGCTGCCCATGTCCCAGGCCACCCCGCCATCCTCCCGCAGGATTTGTCGGTAGGCAGGGGCGGCGATGAAACCGCGCTTGGCCTCCTCCAAATCCCGCTGGTCGGCAAAGGGCAAGCTGCCTTTCTGCTGCTCCCATAGCTGAATGGTGAAGGGAGAGGGTTGCTTGCCCTTGGGGTGGAAATGGCGACCCTCGGCAGCACCGGGATCATTGAGCACCGCCCCACCTCCTGCCGCCAGCAGCGGCGCCGGCGCCGCCACACCCCAACAGAAGGCGGCCAGCAGCAGGCGCGTTAGCGCTGAAAAGGGAGCAGAAGCCATGGGGCGCATGGGGGCCAGCATTGACTGGCAGGCTATGGACAGCGAGCGGCCACGCCAACGGGGCAAAAATTCCAAAAGTGCAGAATTACTCGCCCCTACTCAGGGTTTATTTCAGCGACATCGAGCATTTGGCTGGCATCCTTCAAGCCGCTGGCTTTCCGCTGCAACTGCGCCAATTAGAGGGGGGCCACTGTTGCGGCCAGCTGCAGCGGCTGCAGTTGGGCAGCCTGCAACTGCTGCAAATTCAGCTAAATCGCTCGCTGGTGGTGATAGGCGATAAAGCCGCAGGCATGATGCTGCTCTGCCTCAGCCTGGCGCCGCTTAGCCCCAGCGCCGTGGGCTTGCAATCCCATGGGCACTCCCTGGGCGAAGCAGCGCTCTATGGGTTGGATTCCCAGCGCCCCGTCCACCTGGTTACGCCCTCTTGCTACAGCTTGGCCATCGCCTCGATCAACCGGGACCTCTTGTTTGCCCAGGCGGAAGCGCTTGGGGCCCCAGATCTGGCAAAGCTACTGGGCAGTAGCAATGTTTTGAGCTTGCACCACGGGCGCCTAGGGGAGCTGCGCCGCTGCATTACAGCCCTGTTCGCCAGGCCACCCATAGCCCCTGGGCCTTCCCCCCAAAACGAGCTAATACCGCTGTTGATCGAAGCGATCGTTGATGGCAAAGAACGAGAGCAGGGAATACAGCGACAACCGCCCCGCTTTGACATCGTGCAAACGGCAGAACGCTGGGCCCTGGAGAATCCCGGCACCCCAATAAGTCTTGATGGGCTCTGCCGCCAGGTACATGCCAGCAGACGCAGCTTAATTCAGGGTTTTAATGAACATCTAGGCATGGCACCCATGCGATTCATCCGGCTGCAACGGCTCCATGGGGTGCGCCGGGCCCTGCTGGAAGCCGAGCCCACTGGTACATCAGTGGCGGAGCTATCTGGCACTTGGGGCTTTCGCTCCTCAGGTCATTTTTCCAGAAACTACCAACGGCTTTTTGGTGAGTTGCCATCCCAAACCTTGCAGCGAGCCCCCTGGGGGGTGAGGTAGTTGTGTTTATAAACCCCTCCCGCATGCGGATCTTGGCCATCGGCAAACTGCGGCGCCATTGGGTGCAGGAGGGGGTGGCCATGTATCTAAAACGTTTACCAGGCTTGGAAATCCTTGAACTGAAGGATTCCAGCCCTGAAAAGGAAGCCGCTGCGGTGCTGGCGGCCCTAAAACCAGAGGAAACGCTGCTGCTATTAAGCGAAGAGGGGGAACTGCTCAGCTCCAGGGCCCTGGCCCAGGCCTTAGGCCAACGGGGTTCCGAACGGCTGGCCCTGGTGATCGGTGGGGCCGATGGCCATGCCCCTGGGCTTAAGGCCCGGGCCCAGGGGCTGCTGAGCCTCTCGCCCCTCACCTTCCCCCACGAACTGGCGCGTCTCCTGCTGCTGGAACAGCTCTATCGAGCTAGCACAATCCTGCAGGGCGGGCCTTACCACCGGGACTGACCCCCCAAAGCCGCTGGCTGCGCTCCAAGCCCTCGGCACAATCGCCTGCCATCAACAGGCCGGCCCCGCCCCACACCAGGCGCAGGGGCAGATCCAGCACCCCCGCCCCCAGCTCGCGCACGGGCCTAAAGCCCAGGCGCCGGAAATAGCGCACCAGCCGTTGGTGTTGGCGGTCGTCATCTCGAATGGCCAGGAGCCGGGCGCGGCGCCAGGGGGTTGCCTCCAGGGCCCAGGCAAAGGTGGCGGCCCAGATCAGGGGGCCCACCCCCTGGGTAGCGGATCCCTGCACCCGCATGGTGTCCAGCTGCAGCCCCGCCACCAGCGGCGAGGTCCAACCCTTCAATTCCCCCAGCAACAGCAAGCGCTCCCCTTCCCGCCGGGCCACTGCCACCCGCAGGATTTGCAAACCGCCGGTGCCCCCCACCTGCAGGCGTAGGAGCAGGCCGCGGTCGCTGGCCTGGCGTTCAAGGGCTTCGAGAAGGCTCAATTTGCTAAGGGCGGTGGGCCAGATGCGGTCGGGGTGCCAAGGTGCTGTTCGCCCCGGGCGGCCGCCAGCCGCATCTGCCGTTGGCGATCGGCAAAGCGGCGCCGGTCGGCGTCACTGAAACGCCCAAGGCAATGGACACAGCTCACCCCCTCCACATAGCTGGCCAACTGCCGATCCTGGGGGGCCAAGGGCAGGCCACAGGCATGGCAAAGGCTGTGGTCGCCTGGCTCCAGTTGGTGATTAACAGCCACCCGCTGGTCAAAAACAAAACACTCACCATTCCAGCTGCTCTGGGTCTCTGGCACCTGCTCCAGGTACTTAAGAATCCCCCCCTGCAGATGGTTTACCCCCTCAAAACCCTGTTGCAAGAGGTAAGCAGTGGCTTTCTCGCAACGGATGCCACCGGTGCAAAACAGGGCTAAGCGCTGCGGTTTCTTTGCTGCCACCAGGGGACGCAACTGTTCTTCCACCCAGGCGGGAAACTGACGAAAGTGACTTATTTGCGGGTCAATCGCCCCGGCAAAAGTACCCACGGCCACCTCGTAGTCGTTGCGGGTGTCCACCACGAGGGTGGTGGGGTCATTAATCAAGGCATCCCACTCCTGGGGGGCCACATAGGTGCCCACCTGCTCAGTGGGCTTCACCCTGGGGCAACCCATGGTGACGATTTCATTTTTAAGCCGCACCTTGAGCCGATAGAAACTCTGGCGGGGGGCCCAGCTCAGTTTTGCCTCCAGATCAGCAAAGCGCCGGTCGCTGCGCAGCTGCGCCAACAGCCGGGTAATCCCCTCCTCCGGGCCGCAAACCGTGCCATTCAACCCCTCCGCCGCCAACAGGATCGTGCCCTGCACCGCCCCTGCCTTGGCCACGGCAAGCAGCTGCTCCCGCAGGGCGTCCAGCTCCTCCAGGGCCACAAACTTGTAGAAGGCGGCCAGTTGGAAACGGCGGGACAGATCAGAGATGGGAGGCTCCTTTATGGCGAGGTCTTCCACTGAACTAGCCCTGCTCCAGCCCTTTCACCCCGGCGGCGGCCAGCAGGGCCCGGTCTGCTTCCACACTGGGGTTGCTGGTGGTTAGCAAGCTGTCGCCGTAAAAGATTGAATCGGCTCCGGCCAAGAGGCAAAGGATCTGGGCTTCGCGATTGAGCTGTTCACGGCCAGCGCTGAGCCTCACGCGGCTGTGGGGCATCAGAATCCGCGCCGCGGCCACCATCCGCAGCAAATCCAACGGCTCAAATGGGGCCTGGCCCTCGAGGGGGGTGCCCTCCACGGCCACCAAACCATTAATCGGCACGCTTTCAGGATGGGGGCTGAGGTTTGCCAGCACCTGGAGCATCGAGGCCCGGTCGCTGAGCTGCTCCCCCATGCCAATGATGCCGCCACAACAAAGGCTGAGGCCAGCGCGACGGGCCCGCTCCAGGGTTTCTAGCCGCTCCTGGTAGGTGCGGGTGCTGATGATCTGGCCGTAATGCTCAGGGCTGGTGTCGAGGTTGTGGTTATAGGAGGTGAGTCCGGCCTCGGCCAACCGTTGGGCCTGCAGGTCAGTGACCATGCCGGCGGTAACGCAGGCCTCTAGGCCCAACTGCCGCACCCCCCGCACCATTTCCAACATCGCCTCAAAGGGGGCCCCATCGCGGATTTCCCGCCAAGCCCAGCCCATGCAAAAGCGATGGGCTCCGGCCCGTTTGGCCGCCTGGGCCCGTTCCAACACCGCCTGCACCTGCAACTCCAGCTCCGGCCGGCCGGTCACATCACTGCTGTGGTGCAAAGACTGGGGGCAGTAGGCACAATCCTCCTCACAGCCACCGGTGCGCACACTCAACAACGAGGCCAGCTGCACCTCGTAGTGGGGATTCACCTGGCGGTGCACCTGCTGGGCCTGCCAAAGCAAATCCACCAGGGGCAGCCTCAGTAGCGCCTCAATCTCCGCCAGGCTCCAGTCATGGCGCAAGAGAAGGGCAGTAGGGGCAAGGGCAGCAGTCAAGGGCAGGGCCAGGCGCTCAAATGATGTAACAAGGGTCTAGGACAGCACGCCGCCAAAGCGCCGCTGCCGCCTTTGGAAATCGGCCAGGGCCGCCGCCAGGGCCGCGGCATCAAAATCTGGCCAGAGCACGTCAGTGATGTGCAGTTCGGCGTAGGCCAACTGCCACAGCAGAAAATTGCTGAGCCGATACTCACCGCTGGTGCGAATCAGCAGGTCTGGATCCGATTCCCCGGCGGTTTGCAGGGCAGAGGCAAAGGCGGATTCATTGATGGCTTCGGGGTCTAACTGCCCCCGCTGCACCCGCCGGGCCAGTTCCTTGGCCGCATGCACCAACTCCTGGCGGCTGCCGTAATTGGTACACACATTGAAGCGAATGCCCCCATTGGCCGCGGTGCGGACCGTGGCAGCTTCAATCAGATTTTGCAGCCCAGCCGGTAGGGCGGTGAGATCGCCAAGGAAACGAATGCGCACATCCTCCTGTTCCAAGCCCTCCAACTCCCGGGCCAGCACCCCCTCAAACAGGGTCATCAAAAAACTGACCTCTTCCCCCGGCCGCGACCAATTCTCCGTGGAGAAGGCATAGGCGGTAAGGGTGGCAATGCCCCAGTCGCTACAGAGGCGCAGGGTGGTCTTTAGGGCTTCCACCCCCTGGCGGTGGCCCATGACCCTCGGCAAACCGCGCTGGCGGGCCCAACGGCCATTGCCATCCATAATCACCGCCACATGGGCTGGCAGACGGCCTGGGTCCAGGTCCGCAGGCAACATCGACAGGGCGGTGGAGCGGGCGGCCGTCACCAGGGGCCGACTCATGGGCGTATCCGTTGGCTCGGTTCAGCGGATTCACCGCTGGGAGTTGCTTTAGGCAGCGTACGCGGCTGGCGCCGGCGCCGTTCACCCGCCTGCAACTGCAGGGATTCGTTAAGCAACTCCCGCAGGCGCTGGTTGGTTATCGGCCGTTCAAACTTGCCCTGGGAGGCCAAAGAAATGGTGCCCGACTCCTCAGAAACCACCACACAAAGGCAGCGTTCAAAGCGTTCGGTGAGGCCCAGGGCCGCCAGGTGCCTGGTGCCATGGCGGGTGAGGCTCTGGCGGGAGAGGGGCAGGATCACCCCCGCCGCGGCGATGCGATTGCTCTGAACTAATACGGCCCCATCGTGGAGCGGTGTTTCCGATGAAAACAAATTCAGCAGCAAATCCACCGACAGAAGCGCATCTATCTGGACCCCTGGGTTAAGAAAATCCTCCGGGCGTAGGTCACTGCCGAGGTCTAAAACAATCAAGCCGCCGCAGCGGCGCTTCGAGAGCTGCCCAACCGTATCCACCAGGATTTCAACGGTGCCTGAGTCTTGGCGATCCTGCTGGCGGTTGCCCAAGAGCACATCCAGCCGACCGGTACCGAGCAATTCCAGCAGTCGCCGTAATTCCCCCTGGAGCAGGATCGCCAAGGCCAGGCCACAAACCAGCACCAGGGCTTCAATCAGCTTGGCGGTGAGGGGTAGATCGCCGTAGCGCTGCAGCAACCAGCCCACGGCCACCAGCAGCAGATAGCCCCTCAGCAACCAGAGGGTGCGCTGCTCAGTAACCCGCCCCAACAACAAAAAGCCGAGGCTGGCGGCAAACAGCAGGTCGAGAAAAAGTCTCAGCCAGAACACCGTTTAGTCCTTAATTCCCCCTGGGTTCACCCTACCGATCGCAGCCGCTCTGGCAGCACGTCGTAGCGCAGCAGCTCGTCTGGTCGTTCCCGCCGTTGCACCAATTCAGCGCGGCCATCGCCCACCAGCACCGTGGCCGGCCGCGGGATGCGGTTGTAATTCGAGGCCATCGAGGCGTTGTAGGCGCCGGTGGCTAACACCACCAACACATCGCCAGGCTGGCTGGCCGGCAGGGGTAGTTCCCGCAGCAACACATCCCCCGATTCACAGTGCTTGCCGGCCAAGGTCACTGTTTCCACCGCGGCAGCCCCGGGCCGATCCGCCAGGCAGGCGGTATAGCTGGATTGATAGGTGATCGGCCGCGGGTTATCGCTCATCCCGCCATCCACGGCCAGGTAGGTGCTGAAGCCAGGGATCTCCTTGCGGCTCCCCAGCTCGTAGAGGGTGACCCCCGCCGGCGCCACCAGGGAACGGCCCGGTTCACAAAGCAGCCGCGGCAGCTCCAGCTCCCGCTCCCGGCAGGCCGTGGCCACCGCCTCGGCCACCACCTGCACCCAGCTGTCTATGGAAGGGGGATCATCGGATTCCACATAGCGGATGCCCAGGCCCCCCCCCACGTTTAAGTCGGTGGCGCCATGGCCCAGGCGCCGGGCCAATTGCAAGGCATCGGCCAGCACCCCGGCCAGGTCCCGGTGGGGTTCCAGTTCAAAGATCTGGGAACCAATGTGAGCATGGAGGCCCCGCACCTGGGCCCAACGACAACCGGCCAGGTGGGTGAGCACCTGCTCGAGTTGATCGGGGTCGAAGCCAAATTTGCTGTCTAGGTGACCGGTGCGGATGTACTCGTGGGTGTGGCACTCGATCCCTGGGGTGAAGCGCAACAACAGCGGCACCGGTCCTGGGCGACCGCGGGCCAGCTCCGTGAGCAGCTCCACGTCCCGCCAGTTATCCACCACCACCGTTACCCCGTGCTGCAGGGCCAGGGCCAGCTCCTCGCTGGATTTGTTGTTGCCATGGAGCACGATCCGCTCCGGGGGCATACCTCCCTCGATGGCGGTGAGTAATTCCCCGGCCGACACCGCATCCAGTCCCAAACCCTCGGAGGCCACCAGGGCGCTAATCGCCAGGCTGCTGTTGGCCTTCGAGGCGTAGAGGGCCAGGGCCGGCCCAGGGTAATGGCGTTCCAACGCCTCCCGATAGGCGCGACAGCTGCTGCGCAGGCTCAGTTCATCGAGCACATATAAAGGTGTGCCAAAGCGGTGGGCCAGCTCACTGAGCAGGCAGCCCCCCACGGTGAGCCGCCCCTCGGCATCCAAGGCCGCAGACAGGGGAGCAAGATTGCGGTTGGGGCTCAGGGGATCCACACCAGCCCCAGCCCAAGGCAACGGTGCCGCTGCATCCGTTTGCGTACTCGCCATGACCAAGGACAGGTGTGCTGAAGAACCCCCCCATCCTTTCAGCCCCACCGCCCCCCTGCCGCTCGACCTGAACGCCCTGGGGCCGGCCCAGGCCCTAGACCAGCGGGCCCTGGGGGGCTTCTGGTCCCCAGGGCAATGGCAGCAGGAGCTCCACCGCCAGGGCAGCCTCTGCCTGGGCCAATGGCAGGGGGAGGGCTTAGTGAGCCTGGCCAGCGGCTGGTTGGTGGCCGGGGAACTACAACTCACCCTGGTGGCGGTGGATCCCAGCTGGCGGCGGCGGGGGCTGGGGCGCCAGGTGCTCACGACCCTGCTGCAGGAGGCCCAGCGGCAGGGCTGTGGCCAGGCCACCCTGGAGGTGGCTGAGAGCAACCGGGCCGCCCAGGGGCTCTATGCCGGCCTTGGATTTAGCACCGTTGGAATCCGTCGCCGCTACTACCGCAACGGCGATGCAGCCCTGATTCAATGGCTTGAACTGAAGCATGCTGAAGAAGTGCGGATTCCCGCCCCTTCTTTTCACTAAAGCAGAGCAAGTTTTTGGTAATAACTTAAGGCTAAACCCCTGCACCACAAGCGACCTGCGGTTTATTGAGCATTAAAAGTTCCCCAAAGACAAAGGCAGTAATCCCCCCTCCACTCCGGCACCACAGCATGCCTCTAATTCCTGATAGGTTGGATACATCTGCAGGCACTGCCGCCTCCCATGTTCGAGCGGTTTACCGAGAAGGCCATCAAGGTGATCATGCTGGCCCAAGAAGAGGCCCGGCGACTCGGCCACAATTTTGTGGGCACCGAGCAGATCTTGCTTGGGTTAATCGGTGAGGGCACCGGCGTCGCCGCCAAGGTGCTCAAGTCGATGGGGGTCAACCTCAAGGACGCCCGGGTGGAAGTGGAAAAAATCATCGGCCGGGGCTCCGGCTTTGTGGCGGTGGAAATTCCCTTCACCCCAAGGGCTAAGCGGGTGCTGGAGCTGTCCCTCGAGGAGGCCCGCCAGCTGGGCCACAACTACATAGGTACTGAGCATTTGCTGCTAGGGCTGATCCGGGAGGGCGAAGGGGTGGCCGCCAGGGTGCTGGAAAACCTCGGCGTAGACCTGGCCAAGGTGCGCACCCAGGTGATCCGCATGCTTGGTGAAACCGCTGAGGTAGCCGCGGGCAGCAGCAAGGGCAGCACCAAAACCCCCACCCTCGACGAATTCGGCAGCAACCTCACCCAGTTGGCCGCCGAAGGCAAGCTGGATCCGGTGGTGGGTCGTCAGAACGAAATCGACCGGGTGATTCAGATCCTCGGCCGGCGCACCAAAAACAATCCGGTACTAATCGGCGAACCGGGGGTGGGTAAAACCGCCATTGCCGAAGGGCTGGCCCAGCGGATTACCGCCGGTGAAATCCCAGACATCCTTGAGGACAAGCGCGTCCTCACCCTCGACATCGGTTTGCTGGTGGCTGGCACCAAGTACCGGGGTGAATTTGAGGAACGGCTCAAAAAAATCATGGAGGAAATCCGCGGCGCCGGCAACGTGATCCTGGTGATTGACGAAGTTCACACCCTGATCGGCGCCGGTGCCGCCGAGGGGGCCATAGACGCCGCCAACATCCTCAAGCCAGCTTTGGCCCGGGGGGAACTGCAGTGCATTGGCGCCACCACCCTCGACGAATACCGCAAACACATCGAGCGGGATGCCGCCCTAGAACGGCGCTTCCAGCCGGTGATGGTGGGGGAACCCTCCGTGGCCGAAACGATCGAAATCCTCCAGGGCCTGCGGGAGCGCTACGAGCAGCACCATCGCCTCAAGATCAGCGACGATGCCCTGGTGGCCGCAGCCACCCTCGGTGATCGCTACATCAGCGACCGCTTCCTACCCGATAAGGCCATAGACCTGATCGACGAAGCCGGCAGCCGCGTGCGTTTGCTTAATTCAAAGTTGCCCCCTGCCGCCAAGGAGCTCGACAAGCAACTACGGGAAGTGCAAAAGCAAAAGGAACAGTCCGTGCGGGAGCAGGACTATGGCAAGGCCGGCGAGTTGCGCGATAAGGAAGTGGAACTGCGCGATCAAATCCGTGGCATCACCCAAACCCGCCGGGAAGACAATGCCAATGAAGTTGTAGCCACGGCTGAGGCTGGCCTGGGGGCTGTTGAAGACAGCATGCCTGTGGTTGATGAGGAGGACATCGCCCAAATCGTTGCCTCCTGGACCGGGGTACCGGTGCAGAAACTCACCGAAAGTGAGTCAGCAAAACTGCTGAACATGGAAGAAACCCTCCACCAGCGTTTAATCGGCCAAGACGAAGCTGTAAAAGCGGTATCGAAGGCAATCCGGCGGGCCCGGGTGGGTCTAAAGAACCCGAATCGGCCCATCGCCAGTTTCATCTTCTCCGGCCCCACCGGCGTTGGTAAAACCGAGCTCACCAAAGCCCTGGCCGCCTACTTCTTTGGCAGCGAAGAGGCGATGATTCGCCTCGACATGTCGGAGTTCATGGAGCGCCATACGGTCAGCAAGCTGATCGGTTCGCCTCCGGGCTATGTGGGCTTTAACGAGGGGGGTCAGCTCACCGAAGCCGTGCGGCGGCGGCCCTACACCGTGGTGCTGTTTGATGAAATTGAAAAGGCCCACCCCGATGTCTTTAATCTCCTACTGCAACTCCTAGAAGACGGTCGCCTAACCGATTCCAAGGGCCGCACGGTGGACTTCAAGAACACCCTGATCATCATGACCTCGAACATCGGTTCGAAGGTGATTGAGAAGGGGGGCGGTGGCCTTGGCTTCGAATTCGGTGGTGGCGACGCCGAAGAGAATCAGTACACCCGCATTCGTTCCCTGGTAAATGAGGAGCTGAAGCAGTACTTCCGGCCTGAGTTCCTCAACCGTCTCGATGAAATCATCGTCTTCCGTCAACTCAACCGCGACGAGGTGAAACTAATCGCAGACATCATGCTGCGAGAGGTATTTGCCCGGATGCTGGAGAAGGGCATCAGCTTGTCCGTTACCGAAGCCTTCAAGGAACGGTTGGTGGAAGAGGGGTACAACCCCAGCTATGGGGCCCGTCCCCTGCGCCGGGCGGTGATGCGCCTTTTGGAGGACAGCCTGGCTGAGGAATTCCTCTCCGGTCGCCTCAAAGATGGGGATGCCGCCCTGGTGGATGTGGACGACGACAAACAGGTGGTAATCCGCCAGGCGACGTTGCCCCAACCGGAGCTGGCCAACGCCGGCGTGTAATTAAGCCGGATGGCACCCCTTACCCCCTGGTTCCAAAACAGCTGGCAGCTGCTGAGGCGCACCCCGCCCCTGGTATTTGCCATGGCCGTTCTTTCCCTAGGCCTCTGGGCCGCCAGTGGGGTGGTGGTTAAGGGCATCCGCCAGGCCAACGACACAATCACGGTCACCGGGGCCAGCACAGAGCGCATCTCTAGCGACTACGTCAACTGGTCGGTGGAGTTGAGCCAGGGCGGCCCCAGCCAGCAGCTCTCTTACCAGGGCTTACAACCGCTGGTGGAAAAAACCCTGGCTTTCCTAAGAAGCCAGGGCATCAAGGCCGATGAAATGGAACTTGGTTCGGTAAAAACCGAAAAAATAGATGTGCAAGATCCCCGCACCGGCGAGTTGCGCTCCACCACATGGACCAGCAAGCAAGCGGTGTTAATTGGCAGCTGGGATGTAAATAAGGTCCGTAATGTTTCTGGTCAGATCAGCAGTCTGATTGGCCAAGGGGTGCCCCTAAGCATCAATGATCCGGCCTACACCTACACAAAGCTGGCAGCAAAACGGGTGGACATGCTCGCCAAGGCCACCCGGGACGCCAAACAAAGGGCCAAGGCCATAGCCGCCGAGGCCGGCAGCAGCATCGGTGCCATTACCAATGCAAACACCGGCACCTTCCAAATCACCGTGCCCGATTCCACCGAAAGCAGCGACGGTGGTTCCTATGACACCCGCACCATCGAGAAGGACATCACCGCCGTGATGGCAGTTACCTTCAGGGTGCAGTGACAGAACCTTTGACCAGTGGCGTGATCAGCCAGCACGCCATTGCCCCGGCTTGCCTGCTGCGGGGCCCCGGCGCCTGGGCTGAGGCCCTGCCCCTGATCCCAGCCCTCAGCCGCCGGCCCCTGGTGTTGGGCAGGAGCGCCGCCACCAGGCCCCTGCGCCAGCAACTGTCCAGCGAATTAGCCGAGCGGGGGCTGCAGCCGGCCATGGCCGAACTGCGCTTCGACTGCTGTGAAGCGGATCTCAACGCACTAGCCGACCAGGCCCGCCGGTCCGGTTGCGATGGGGTGCTGGCCAGTGGCGGCGGCAAGGTGCTGGATGCCGGCAAGCTGCTGGCCCACCGCCTGCAACTGCCTTGCATCACCGTGCCCAGCAGCGCCTCCACCTGTGCCGGCTGGACCGCCCTCGCCAACATCTATTCAGCGGAAGGCGCCTTTGAAGGGGATGAGGCCCTGGGTAGCTGCCCAGCACTGCTGATTTTTGACCACAACTTGCTGCTGCAGGCCCCAGCCCGCACCCTGGCCAGTGGCATTGCCGATGCGATGGCCAAGTGGTACGAGGCCTCGGTGAGCAGTGGCCACAGCAGCGATGGCTTGGTGCAGCAGGCGGTACAACAGGCGCGGGTGCTGCGCGATCAATTGTTGCTAGATGGCAACGAGGCCATGGCCCAGCCCGGCGGCGAAGCCTGGGGCCGGGTGGTAGAAGCCAGTGGTCTCACCGCTGGCCTGATCGGTGGCCTAGGTGGCGCCCGGTGTCGCACCGTGGCCGCCCACGCCATCCACAACGGCCTTACCCAACTGGCCCGCTGCCATGGCAGCCTCCACGGCGAGAAAGTTGGCTTTGGGGTGCTGGTGCAATTGCGGCTGGAGGAACAACTGGGGGGTAACCAGCTGGCCGCCCAGGCCCGCCGCCAGCTCACCCCCTTCTTCCGCAGCTTGGGATTACCGGTGAGCCTGGAGGAGCTGGGCCTGGGCCAGGTGAGCCTCAGCGAGCTGCAAGAGGTGTGTGCCTTCGCCTGTCGCAGCGGCTCCGACCTCCACCACCTGCCCTTTCCGGTGGCCAAGGAAGAACTGCTGTCAGCCCTTGTGAGCAGCAACCTGGGCTGCCCTGTGCTGGAGGCCCCCTGAACGGGCCGGCCCTGCTGGGTTGGGCCGCCACCGGGCTGCTGGATCCCCAGGGCCGTTCCCTGGCCACTGCCGTGCGCTGGCTGCCGCTGGCGGTGCCAGGCATCCCTGGCCAGGAAGCATGGCCGGTGGCCGTGCTGGGGGCAGGCCCACCGCTGCTGCTACTCCATGGTTTTGACAGCTCCCTGCTGGAGTTTCGGCGGCTGGCACCGCTGCTGGCCCAAGACCACCAGCTCTGGATCCCCGACCTCTGCGGTTTTGGCTTTGGCCCCCGGCCCCCAGGGGTGGCCTACGGCCCACCCCTGGTAATTGCCCAGCTGCAGGCGCTTTTAGCTGCCATGCCCGCCGGCCCAGTGGGGCTGATTGGTGCCTCCATGGGCGGTGCAGTGGCGGTGGTTTTGGCTCGAGAGGTGCTGGAGCAGCAACCGGGGCGTTTCTCGCGGTTGCTGCTGCTGGCCCCCGCCGGCCTCACCGGCCAACCCATGCCGTTGCCGCCACTCCTAGACAAATTAGGTGTGGCCTTCTTGGCCCTGCCAGGCGTGCGCAGGGGCCTCTGCCGCCAGGCCTTTGCCGATCCCGCCAGCAGTGTGGGGGCCGCGGAGGAGGAAATCGCCAGCCTGCACCTCCGCACCCCAGGCTGGGCCGCCGCCCTGGCCCGCTTTGCCCGCAGCGGCGGCTTTGCCGGGGTGGGGGCGCCCCTGCCGCCGCTACCAATTCAGGTGCTGTGGGGAAGCAACGACCGCATCCTGCGGGGCCCCCAACGGCGGGCGGCCCAACAACTGCTGGGGGCCCCGGGGGAGGAGCTGCAGGCCTGCGGTCACCTGCCCCACCTCGACCAGGCGGCCCTGGTGGCCCAACGCTGGAGAGGGCAATGAGCAGCGGGCCAGTGCTCTCGCTGGTGGGCCAGGGGGTGGGGCTCTGGTTAAGGCGCATCTGCGACCGACTCGATGCTTTGGAGCTGGATCTGCAGGGTTCTGGCCTTGCCCTACTGGGGGGGCACCTCGAGGGGGCCAGGCTTAGGGCCACAGGGGTGGTGTACCAACAACTGGCCCTGGCCGAGGTGGAGCTCACCAGCGAACCCTTGGCCCTGAATGTGGGGGCCATGCTCAAGGGTCAACCGCTGCAACTGCGGGAACGCTTCAGGGTTAAGGGCCAGGTGTTGTTTACGGCCGAGGGCTTGAATCAATCCTTGGCCAACGGCCCCTGGCGCCAGTTCAGCGATGGCTTAGCCCAGCAGCTGCTGGGCTGCCAGCGGCTCAGGGCCTATGCCCTAGAAAACAATCAGCTGGTTTTGATTGGTGCCAACGGTGGCCGCCAGGCCTGCGACCTGCGGGCCGAGGCAGGCCAACTTTGGCTGCAGGGGCTGGCCGTTCCCTTGGATAGCACCATTCAGATTGACCGGGTGTCAATCAATGGGGATCAGCTGGGGCTAGGGGGCTCCTCCCTGGTCAGCGCAGCAGGGGGAGCACCAGGGTAACGGCATAAAACACCACCGCCGGCGTGAACAGATAGCTATCAACCCGGTCGAGAATGCCGCCGTGGCCAGGGATCAACGCACCGGAGTCCTTAACGCCAGCATCGCGTTTCATCATTGACTCGGTCAGGTCCCCCACCAAGGCAAATAGGGCCACCACCGCTCCCAAGCCCGCCCCCAGGGCCCAGCCCCAGGGCCAACCCAGCAGCCAACCGCCAAGGGCGCCGGTGAGCAGCGAAGCCACTAAACCGGCCAAGGCCCCCTCCACGGTTTTGCCTGGCGACACCTCCGAAAGCCGATGGCGGCCATAGCGGCTGCCCCAAAGGAAGCCGGCGCAATCGGCGGCCCAGATGAGCACAAAGGCAAACAGCGTGATCGCCAGGCCCCCATGGCCCGGCCAGTGGGGGGATAGCAAGGGATCACTTAGGTCCCGCAACCGCACCCAATGGCTGGGCAAAAAGCCCAAATAAAACAGCCCAAAAATCGAAGCGGCGATGTCAGCGATGCTGCCGGTGATCGGTTGCAACAGCAGCCAACCACAAATAACTGAGCCGGCCAGGGGCAGCACCGCCGCCGCCAGGGCACTGCCAGGGGCCAGCTGGGTGGTGATCAACAGCAATTGACAAACCACCAGGGTGGTTTTGATTGCCGGGCGAATGCCCTTGAACTCAGCCAACCGGAAAAACTCCAGCAGCGCCAGGTGCACGATCACCCCCAGGCTGAGGGTGAACCACCAACCGCCCAGGCCCACGATCAGCAGGGCAAAGGCCGCCGCCAGCAGTCCACTCAGCCAGCGGCGCCCCATCAATGGCGCTCGGCGGCAATCAAAAACAGGGGTTCCGCCGCCGCCAGCCGCGTTTGGTCGCCCCGCCGTTGCATGCGATGCACCGTGGCCTGCACCACCTGGAGGTCACTGGCCCGCAGTTGGCCCAGGTGGTCGGTGGCATCCACCAGGCCCTCGAGGCTGGAGGTGCTGATCACCAGGCGCCCCGCCGGGGCCAGGGCCTCCCAAACCGCCAACAACACATCGCCCAGGGGCCTGCCCACCTCCAGCAACACGCGGTCGGGGTGGGGATCCAGCCGATGGAGATCGCCGGGGGCCTGGCCCTGGTGGATCTGCAGGTTGGCAATGCCAAAGCGTTGGCGGTTGCGCTCCAGCAATTCCACCGCCTCCGGATCGCGCTCCAAGGCATGGACCCTTCCCCGGGGCAACAGCCGGGCAATTTCCAAGGCGAGGGCCCCGGTGCCCCCCCCCACATCCCAAACCACGGAATCGGCCCGGGGGCGCAGATGCGCCAACAACATCACCCGCAATTCCATCGGGGTGGGGCTAAAACCCGGGGCCGCCTCAAAGGCTGCATCCGGCAGCCCCGGCGTAACGAAATCCCATTGGTAGGGGGAAGGGTTGGGGGCCGGGTCGGGGGCCGAAACTGGAGCCGCCATGGGGATAAATGGACCCTGGGAGATCAAGCCGGACTTGATCAGCCCGGGAAGGTCACCGGATCAGGCCAGAACTGTCACCCTATCAGCGATCTGACCTGCCCAAAGCTGCCGTTGCCCCTCCAGCCAGGCCAGGCGGGGGTGATCCAGGCGTTCCCCGGGCAGCAGCAGGGGGATCCCCGGGGGATATGGGCAGAGGGGCCGGGCGGCAATGCGACCAACGGCCGCCGCCAGGGGTAACTCCACGGTGGGGCCCCGCCAGGCATCTGCCAGGGGCACCTCCAGCTGGGCCAGGGCGGGCAGCGGGGCTGGGGCTAAGGGGGGCAGGCGATCTGCCCCCGCCCAGGCCTGGCGCAGGTGGCCCAGGGCCGCCGCCAGGGGCCGTTCCAGCCGCCGGGGGGAACCCATCCCCAGGCAGAAGGTAAGGCTCAGCGGTTCCGGACATTCCGCCACCACCCGGCGGGCCATCAACCAGTCATCCGCCGCCAGGCCCGTGAGGCCAAGGGCGCCACAATCCAGCACCAGCCTTAGGGGGTCTTGGTTTCGCAGCAGGGGCAGCCCGGCCCGGCGCAGGCGATCGGCGATGGCGCTGGCCTGGTATAGCCAACGGCTGAGCTGCCTCCGCCCCCGGGGGGCCACCCGGGCCGCCACCGCCCGCTCCGCCGACACCATCAACAGCGAGCTAGGGCTACTGGTTTGCAACCAAAGCAGCGCCTGTTCGATCGCTGCCGGTGCCAAGCGCTGCCCCTGCAGATGCAGGAGGGCCGTTTGCCCCAGCCCCCCCAGGCTCTTATGCACCGACTGCACCACCACATCCGCCCCGGCGGCCAAGGCACCGCTGGGCAGGCTCGAATCAAAGCCGAAATGGCCCCCATGGGCTTCATCCACCAACACCGGCAGCCCCCGGCCATGGGCCAGGGCCACCAGGGCCGGCAAATCGGCCGCCAGCCCCTGGTAGGTGGGTGACACCAACACCAACAAATCCACCGGTGCCGCCACCGCCAACAGCTGCTTCAACTGGCTGGGGGGCAGGGGCTGCCAGAGGCCCGTGGCCGGATCCCACGGGGGCGCATAGAGCAGAGGCTCCACACCAGCCAGCAGGCAGCCATGCAGAAGACTGCGGTGCAGGTTGCGCGGCAACAGCACCCTGCCCCCCGGGGCCACCGCCCCCAGCAGCGCCGCCTGGAGTAGGCCACTGGCGCCATTCAACCCATACCAACTGTGGTCGGCCCCCATTTCCGCCGCCACCCGCCGCTGGGAGGCGGCCACCGCCCCCTCGGCCAGTAGGGGGCCACCCAATGCAGGTAATTCCGGCAGATCCCAGGCCCAGGGCAGCCGCGGCCGCCCCGGCGGAGCCGCTTGGCCGCGGCGGTGGGCTGGCAAATGCAGGAACAGACCCCGTTGGCGGGCCAGGGGGCCAAGGCTGGCCGCTAGGGGCCAGGGGGCCTCAGGGGAAAACAACGACAGCGACTACTACTTCTTAAAGTCTCAACTAGCTCCGAGCGCCGCCATCTCCGCAGCCACCACCGTTCCCCTGCATCAGGTGTGGGGCCGCCTACTGGTGGTGCTCTGGCAGCTGGGCAACCTCTGCATCGCCCTGCTGGTGCAGGGGGACAGCAAAGATGCCGAGGTACAAAGGCGGCTGGGCAAAAAGCTGCTGCATACCCTCACGGAGTTGGGGCCCTGTTTCATCAAGTTGGGCCAGGCGCTATCCACCAGGCCAGACCTGGTGCGCCGCGACTGGCTGGAGCAACTAACGCGGCTCCAGGACGATCTACCCCCCTTTGAGCACAGCCTCGCCCTGGCCACGATCGAAGCAGACCTGGGAGCCCCCGCCCAACGCTTATTCGCCAGTTTTCCCGACCACCCGATCGCCGCCGCCAGCCTCGGCCAGGTGTACAAGGCCCAACTCCACGACGGCCGCTGGGTGGCGGTAAAGGTGCAACGGCCCCAGCTGGAAGGGCGACTGCAGCTGGATCTGGCGGTGATCAGCCTGTTGGCGCGGTTCACTGGGCCGTTTCTACCCCTGAACCTGGGCGATGACCTCAGCGCCATCGTTGATGAATTCGGCAACACCCTGTTTCGGGAGATCGACTACGGCCTAGAGGCCGACAATGCCGAACGCTTTGGCGCCCTTTTCGCCAGCGATCCCACCATCCTTGTACCCGGGGTGGAACGCTCCTTAAGCAGCCGGCGGGTGCTCACCACCGACTGGCTCGATGGCGTGAAATTGCAACACCGGGAGGTGCTGGAACGCCATCAGCTAGATCCCACCACCCTGATCCGGGCCGGGGTGATCTCTGGCCTACGCCAATTGCTCGAATTCGGCTACTTCCATGCCGACCCCCACCCGGGCAATCTCTTTGCCCTAGCCGGTGGCCCCAATGGCTATGGCCGCCTCGGCTACGTCGATTTCGGCATGATGGACATGCTTAGCAACGACGATCGCCTAACGCTCACCGATGCGGTTGTACATCTACTAAATCGAGATTTCCCGGCCCTGGCCCACGACTTTGTGCGCCTGGGCTTTTTAAATCCCAACACCGATGTAACACCGATCCTGCCAGCCCTAGAGGCGGTTTTGGGCGGTCAGCTGGGGGATTCGGTGGGCAGCTTCAACTTCAAAACGATCACCGATCGCTTTTCGGAGTTGATGTTTGACTATCCCTTCCGGGTGCCGGCCCGCTTCGCCCTGATCATTAGGGCGGTGGTAAGCCAGGAGGGCCTAGCCCTGCGGCTAGATCCAAGTTTCAGCATCATCCGAGTTGCCTACCCCTACGTAGCCAAACGCTTGCTCTCGGCCGACACCGAGGAAATGCGGCGCAAGTTGCTGGATGTGCTTTTTGACCGCCGCGGCCGCCTGCAACTCCAGCGACTGGAAAACCTGCTCGATGTGGTGGGCCAGGATGGCAACCCCACCGAGCTGTTACCGGTGGCCGGCGCCGGCATGCGTCTGATCCTTGGCCCCCAGGGCCATGACCTGCGCCAGCGGCTGCTGCTCAGCCTGGTGCGCGATGGCCGCCTCCACACCGCCGACCTGCGGGCGTTGGCGGGGCTGCTGCAACGGCGTTTTAGCCCCAGGCGCCTGGCCGGGGACCTATGGCAAGGGCTAAGCACCTAGCCTGCGGTCCTTGGCTAGCTCCCCTTGGAATTCGACATCTTCGAACTGCCCTACGCCCCGTTGTCCCAGCCGCCCTACCTGGTGGCCGGCCTGGGGCTGGGCATTGCCGTGCTTTGCGGACTCACCTTTTCGCGCCTGATTGAAGCCAAGCTGGAGGGCTGGAAACAAGACCGCCTGGCCCTGTTACCGCTCGGCAACGCCGAAACCAGCCTTGCCTACAGCGGCATCCTGATCGGCATCACCCTGTTCATTGGCGGGGCCTTGCAGGTGTTTGGTTTTGGGGCTGGCACAGGTTTGTTAGTGGCTCTGCTGCTGTCGCTGCTCACCGGCGGTGGCCTCTGGGTGCAGTTGGAGCAACTGATGGGCCAGGTGGAAGCTGGCAATTTCAAGGCGGTGGATTTCGATAATTTCGACCAGTTCTTTTGAAGCGCCCCTGGGGCCCCAGGGGTAACCCCAAATAATTGCGGCTCAATTTGATTAGGATCCGGGTCCGGTTGCCTGTTCCCCCCCAGTGGCTGTTATCACGCCTTCCAAGGCTGCCCCAGCCCGGCTACTCGTGGTAGAAGACGACGAGACAATCCGCGAAACCATCAGCGAAGCGCTCAGTTCGGAGGGGTTCTTGGTGGATTCTGTGGGGAGCGGCAATGGCGCCCTCGACCACTTCAAAGGCTCCCCAGAAAAACAACCCTTTGATCTGATCCTGCTGGATCTGATGCTGCCGGGGGTGAGTGGCCTAGACATCTGCCGCTACGTGCGCCGCCGCGGTTTCTCAATCCCGATCCTGGTGGTGAGTGCCCGGGACACGGAAACCGACCGGGTGGTGGGCCTGGAGGTGGGGGCCGACGACTACCTGATTAAGCCCTTTGGCATTCGTGAGTTGGTGGCCCGTTGTCGGGCCCTGCTGCGCCGCTCCGCCCATAACAGCGATGCCGCTGACAAGGGGGTGATCAGCCACGGCTACCTCAGCCTTTTCCCGGAGGAATGTCGGGTTACCCGCGATAACAAGGAGATAAATCTCTCCCCCAAGGAATACCGACTCCTAGAGGTGTTCATGCAAAACCCCAAACGGGTTTGGAGCCGCGACAAGTTGCTGGAACGGGTCTGGGGCCATGACTTCATGGGGGATAGCAAAACCGTAGATGTGCACATCCGCTGGCTACGGGAAAAACTGGAGGTGAATCCCAGTGCCCCCAGCTTGATCCTCACCGTGCGTGGTTTTGGTTACCGCTTCGGATGATTGCTGGCTTTAAGCAGCTCTGGCAACGCTGGCAACCCAGTCGGCGCTGGCAACCCAGCCCAATCAAGGCGGAACAACTGCTCGCCTGGCTTGATAACTCCCCCCAGGGGCTGCTGGTACTCGACCCTTGGAACCGCCTGCAGCACCTCAATGGCCGGGCTAAACGGCTGCTGCGCGTAGGTCCAGACCAGGCCAGCCAAGGGCGTTACCTGCTGGAGGTGGTGCGTTGTTATCAACTGGAGGAGGCGGTGCAGGCGGCCCGCAGCAGCGGCAGACAGCAACAGGTGAACTGGATCTACACCGCCGTAAGTGCTTCTCCACTCCATCCTGAGCCGATCAAAAACGAACCCCTGGAGGCCTTTGCCATGCCTGGGGAGCGGGGCTGGGTGGGGGTGTTTCTGCAAAGTCGCCAATCGCTGGAGGCCCTGCAACAGCAGCAGGAGCGCTGGGTGAGTGATGTGGCCCATGAACTGCGTACCCCGCTCACCGCCCTGGCCCTGGTCACCGAATCGCTTGCCCTCAGCCCCAATAAAAAACAGAGCGTTCAGATCGAACGGCTGCAGCGGGAGTTGAATCGATTACAGCAATTGGTTTCCGACCTGCTTGAACTCAGCCGCATCGAAAACAAATCGCTAACCAACGGGGACCAACCCCAAAGCGTTGAACTACATGAACTGGTGATCCAAGCCTGGCAAAGCCTGGTACCCCTGGCCGAACAACGGGGGGTGGATTTAGTTCTTGATAGTGGCGGCCAGCACCGGGTGCGGGGCGACGCCGCCCGCCTGCACCGAGTTTTGCTGAATCTGCTCGATAACGCCCTGCGTTTCAGCCC
This sequence comes from Cyanobacteriota bacterium, assembly GCA_039799245.1. Classification (GTDB taxonomy): domain Bacteria; phylum Cyanobacteriota; class Cyanobacteriia; order PCC-6307; family Cyanobiaceae; genus Synechococcus_D. The sequence continues at coordinate 4,743 of JBDLTB010000034.1, read as the reverse complement.
CGACCATGGGGAGATCCAGGTGCACCTGTACCGGGAAGGTAACTGGCAACGGCTGGAGGTGCGCGACCAGGGGGAAGGTTTCAGCGACGAGGATCTACACCACATGTTTGAACGTTTTTACCGGGGGGACCCCTCCCGCTCCCGGGGTAAGCGGGTGGGCAGCGGCCTTGGCCTGGCGATCGTTGATCAAATCACCTGCGCCCATGGGGGGCGCATCCGGGCCCGCAACCACCTCGAGGGGGGCGCCCTGCTGCTCCTAGACCTACCAACGGAACCCTGAATGGCCCGCCAACGGCTCCAAAAACTATTGGCCGCGGCCGGCATTTGCTCCCGGCGCCGGGCCGAGGAGCTGCTGCTGCAGGGGCGGGTCCAGGTGAACGGCCAGCGGGCGGTCCTAGGGGACCAGGCCGATCCCCTGGTGGATGAGGTGCTGCTCAATGGTCAACCCCTGCCAGCGGCGGCCACGCCGCTCACCCTGCTGCTGCACAAGCCCCGGGGGGTGCACTCCACCTGCTACGACCCGGCCGGCCGGGCCACGGTGCTGGAATTGCTGCCGCCGCGGCTGGCCCGGGGCCGGGGTCTGCACCCGGTGGGACGTCTGGATGCCGAAAGCCATGGGGCATTACTGCTTAGCAACAACGGCGCCCTCACCCTGGCGCTCACCCATCCCCGCTATAGCCACCCAAAAACCTATCGGGTGTGGGTAAGGGGCAAGCCCACGGCGACCTGCCTCGAAAGCTGGCGCCGCGGGGTACCCCTCGATGGGATCGTGAGCCGACCGGTGCTGCTGCAAGTGCTGCAACAGGCCGGGGACCGCAGCCTGCTGGAGCTGGAAATGCGGGAGGGTCGCAACCGCCAAATCCGGCGCACCGCCGAGCTGCTGGGCCATCCGGTGCTGGATCTACAACGGCTGGCGGTGGGGCCCGTGGCCCTGGGGGAGCTGGCCCCGGGCGCCTGGCGGCCCTTGCAGCCCGAGGAGGAGATTGCCCTGGGAAGGCTGCTGGCAGAGCTGGATCCAGCAGAATCCCCCCAGGCTTAATTCCTTAGTCCCGGTATTGCTAATTCCCATGGCATGGCTCCGCGCCCGGCTCAATGCACTGCTGCAGCGCTACCAGCCAGCCAGGGGCGACGGGCCGGCCATCCCCCCTGGGGCCCGTAGCCCGGGGCCCCCTAGCCCTGGGGTGAGCCAAACGCCCCTGCAGGAATTGGGCCACAGCCTGGAGGCCCGCCGCGAAGCCTTGGGCTTAAGCCGGCGCCAGCTGGCCCTAGATACCAAGGTGAGCACCGCAGTGCTTGAAGCTCTGGAACAGGGCTGGACCGATCGGCTGCCCGAGGCCGCCTTCCTGGGCACGATTCTGCAGAAGTTGGCCCAACGGCTGGAGCTACCCCCAGGAGAATTGGAAAGGGCCCTCAAGGCCGCCCTGCCCCCTAAGCAAAACCAACGGGAAATCGACAGCAGCGGGCTGAAGCGTTTCACCCTCAGTTCGATCGAACTGTTCAGCACCTGGCAGGGCACGATCGCCTATGGGCTGCTGCTGGCCGGATTGGTTTATGGGTTAAACCTGCAGCAACGCCAATTGGCGGCGGCCCAGGTATTCAGCCTGCAGCCGATCCCCCCGAGCAGCAGCCCCCCCCAGCGCCAGGCCCACGCCCTACAGCAACTGCTGAAGCTTTACCCGGAGCTGCGGCCCCTGCCATAAAGCCGGGCCATGGCGGCGAGGCCGCTGAGGTGGCCGGCGAGGTGGCCGATGGGCCCCTCCAGCCGCCAGCTCCAATTACCCGAGGCGGTGCCAGGGGTATTGAAGCGGGCCCGGTCATCGAGGCTGAGCAGATCCTGGAGGGGCACCATGGCTAAATCGGCGGTGGAACCCAGGGCCAGGCGCAACAGCTCCCAACCGGGGGCCTGCACCCCATGGCCGAGGATCGCCTCCATTTGCGCCCGGGCTTCTGCCGATTGCCCCTGCCACCAACCCAGGGCGGTGGCGTTGTCATGGGTGCCGGTGTACACCACCCAGGAACCACTGCCGAAGTTTTGGGGCAGATAGCTGTTGCGGGGGTTGCCATCAAAGGCGAATTGCAACACCTTCATGCCGGGCAGCTCAAAGCGATCGCGCAGGGCTTCCACATCGGGGGTGATCACACCCAAGTCTTCCGCCACCAGGGGCAGGCTGCCCCCGCGACGCCGTAGCAGGCGGCTGAGGATCGCCGCCCCCGGCGAAGGCTGCCAGGTGCCATGTTCAGCGGTGGCATCGGCCCCCGGCACACTCCAATAGGCGCTGAAGGCGCGGAAATGGTCGAGGCGCAACAGGTCAAATAATTCCAGCTGGCGTTCGAGCCGCCGCAGCCACCAACGGAAACCACCAAGGCGATGGCGGCCCCAGCGATACACCGGGGTAGACCAAAGCTGGCCGGTGGCGGCGAAATAATCCGGGGGCACACCGCTCTGCTCGCTGAGGCTGCCGTTTGGTAACAGGCTGAATAGTTCGGGGTGACTCCACACATCGGCACTGTCGTGGGCGCCATAGAAGGGCAAATCGCCGAGCAGCTGCACCCCCTGGTTGCTGGCGTGCTGGCGGATCCGCTGCCACTGCTGCTGGAGCCACCACTGGCGTTCGGCCTCCTGGTCCAGGGCCCCTACCTCCTGGCGGTCCAATTCAGCTAAGGCCGCCGCCGAGCGGCGCCTCAACGGCAGGGGCCACTGCCACCAGGGGCCCCCGCCAAAGCGTTGGCGCAGCACCATGAAACGGCAGTGGTCGAGCAACCAATGGCGCTGCTGCCGGCGCCATTGGCTAAAGGCCAAGCGCTGCTCTGCGGTAAGGGCCCCCAGGGGCTGATCTGGATCTAGGAACTGGGGGTTGAGGGCAAAGCCACTGGGGGAGCTGTAGGGGGAACCGGTGCCGTCGGTGGGGGCCAGGGGCAACACCTGCCATACAGCTACCTGATGCTGGGCCAGCAGATCAAGCCATTCGATGGCGCTGGCGCCAAAGCCACCGCTAGGGGCCGGGCCCGGCAGGGAGCTGAGGTGAAGCAGCACCCCCACCGCCCGCTGGCCCCCCAGTAATTGCCGCAGGCGACTCATGGGGTTGGCAGGCGATAACGACTCACAATTTCCTTAGCAAAGCTGGGCAGGTGGGCATCCAGCTTCTCCGGATAATGGCGCCGCAACCACAGGGCATTACGGGTGAAGTGGGAGTCGATGGAGAAACGCGCATACTCCAGCCCCTTGGGCCCCAGCCGCTGCACAAAGAAACCGATCAGCTCCGCCAGCCACATCGGTAGCCGCAGCGCCTTGTCGTAGGCCTCAATCCCCTGCTGCACCGCCTGGCGCCGGTCACCGGCACTGGCCACCGGTTGCAATTCCAGTTCGGCCTCCACCAGGTCCAGCAGCCGCTGGCCGCGGCCATTGCGCACCACCAGCCATTGCCAGGCAAACGGCGCACCCATGTAGCCCACCACCAGGTCGGCGCCGGCGTTCACATAGTCAAAACAGCTGAGGCAACTGGGGGCAAACACCTCCTTAAGCCGCGGCGTATCGAGCCCAAAGAAGGGCACCGTTTCAGTGCTGCCATCGCTATGGCGGAAGTGAATCCGGAAGTCCTGCATAAACTCGTAGTGCACCACCGTGGCCGGCGAGCGGCTGGTGGATTCCAGAAAGGTTTGCAGCCCCGCCCGGCTGACGTTATCCACACAGGGCAGGCCAAGCACATACAACTCCTCCAGCCCCAGGCTGGCCTGCACCTCGCGCAGGGCCTGCACCTGGCAGCCCACGCCAATGGCCAGGAGGCGGCGGATGCCACTGCCGGGCAACTGTTCCAACACCGAGAGGTTGTTGGAAAGGGTTGGTTTATTCACCCGGGCGGCCCGCACCTGCTCGGGGGTGCGGGCCAGCACCGGCACCGGCGTGAAGCGATCGCTGGGGCTCTGCTGCACACAGAGCACCGCATCCACCAGGCCCTGCTCCAGGGCCCGTTCCCCCAGGCTGCTAACAATCCCCGTCCACTGGGCCCCCTCCAGGGGGCTTTGCCTGCGGGCGCAAACCATGCGCTGGAACACGCCGAAATACAACTCGTCTTCGTTGGCCAGGTCGCGGCTGCGGCCATGGGCCCGCTCCTCCATGCGCTCAAACTGCTGGTGCAGGAAGGCACAGGCCTGGCGCACGTAGGCCACCCAGCGGCTATCGCAGAGGCCACAGTCGCTGCAGAGCTCCTTGGCGGGCCGCAGGGTGCCCCGGGCCATGGGGCGGGCCCGCAGGTGGGGGGCAGGCGTCACAAAGCAAGGGCGGTCAAGCCCCAAACTATCGGGCACACTGGCTGCTTCACCGTTGCCATGCATGGGCACCTGGGCTCAACTCCGGCGCCGCGGCCGCATTTTTTGGCGCATTGGTAGCGCCGGCCTCGGCTTACTGGCCGGGCTTTGGCTGGGGGAAAGGATCTTCCCCCGCGGGGCTCCCCCCCAGGCCCAAGACGATCGCCCAGCCATCACCCGCCTGGCCGACCCCCCCGGCCGCCCCCAAACGGTGCTGCTGATGGGGCTAGACAGCGACAAGCTCCAGGCCGGCCAGCGGGGGGAGGTGCAGCTGCTTTGGCTGGCCCGGGTGTATCCGGAGGGGGGCCTCGAACTGCTGCAGCTGCCCAGTGAACTGGCCGTGCAAATACCTGGCCAAAGGCAGCTCCAGCCCCTGGCCGCCCTGCATCGGCTGGGGGGCGTTGCCCTCACCGCTGAGGTGGTGGGTCAACTGGTGGG
>JBDLTB010000033.1:0-5921 GCA_039799245.1 Cyanobacteriota bacterium | reverse complement strand
GCCGTACGGAGCCCCCAAGGCTGTGGTTTTGGTTGGCGCTGTTGCTGATCAGCCTGCTGGTGGGGCTGCTCCAGGGCCTTGGGCCCCGCCGGTGAAGCTGCTGCTGACCCTGCGCTATCCCTTGGTGGTGGGCTTGGCCGCCGGCTTGGTGTGGGCCCTATGTCAGGGGCTGGGTTTGTCCTCAGCTGCTGCCTATGGGGTGGTGATTGCTGCCCTAGTAGTGCGGCCAGACTTCAAGGCCTGGCCGGCGCCGTTATTTGTGGCCCTGCCCCTGGTGCTAACCGTTGGCCTGGCCCTAGGCACCTTTCTTAAACCACTGGTGGATGCCCCCATCGCCTGGGAATTTGCCGTGGTAACCGCCCTGGCCCAGCTTCTGGGCCAGGTGTTGCCCGACCGCTTGGCCATCTTGCGCAATCTCTTGCCGTTCTTGGCGATCTTGCCCTTGCTGGCTTCCAACAGCACCTGGTTGGCGGCTTGGCAGCAGTTGTTGGCGGTGATTGCTGGTTTGGCGGTAGGCGTTTTTCTGCAGGCCTGTTTTCGTTTGCCCCTGGATTTGAGCACGGCCTCACCAGGTAGTCCAGCCGCATCCAGCCCAACAAAGGAGGCCACGCCTGAACCGCAACGTTCCCTTAGGGCTCGATTTAAGGATCTCTTTTTCTGGCGCAAATTAGTCTTTTCGGTGCTGGCCCTTGCCATTGGCCAAGGGGTTGGAGCAGTCAACCCTAAATATGTCTATTTCGGCGTGATTATGCTGCTGAATGACAGCATAGGTGCCACCCTTGGCAACGTGCGAGATCGCATGGTGGGGGTTAGCCTTGGGGTGTTGATGCCTTGGCTGATTTTTAACACTTTTGGTGTGAGCAGTGTGTCTTTGGGGTTGGTGATGGGGGGTACCGTTGCCCTGATCATGGCCCTAGGGCTTCAACCCCACCTGCGCACCGCCCTGATTTCTAGTGGGGTCACCTTTGCCGGCTATCAGGCGCTCACCGATTGGTATATCCCCACCCGTTGGGTCGATTATTTGATGGGTTGCGGTTTGGCTTTGTTGGTGTGCGTGCTTTTTAGTCCTAGCTCTGCTCTACAGCAATTTCGAAAACTGGCGGACGAAGGAGGGCGGCTGGAGGGGGAATTACTGCGGCTGCTGCCCAGTGCGCGGGAGGAAGCCCTTTGGCTTGGTCAGCAGCGAGAATTTGAGGTGCTGGTGGCTTCCTTGCGGTAGGGGGGATCCCAAAGGGTGCGAGACTATGGACCACGGTGAGATGTCCATGGCTGAGCCATGGTCTGCGGTGCCTGAGTGGATCCTTGGTACAGCTGCTGATTGCCGTGCCGTTGAGGCATTAATCGGATAGAAGAGCAATTCACTCCATGATGTTGTGGTGTTTCATGCCCAGCAATCTGTGGAAAAACTGCTCAAGGCCAGGTTGATCCAACTGGGCCAGGATCTTCGGAAGATTCTTGACCTAACAATGGGATCTAGAGGAATTAGGGGATATTTCAACCGGGGCTGTGCTCGCCCGCTACCCAGGTTCTGACATCTCAGCGGAGGAAGCTGCGGAACTGGTAGAGCGGGCCCAGCGAATTCGAGAGAGTTTGCTTCTTTGGCTTGTTGTCCGTTTGGATTAAGCTAATCCCTAGTACCACCCGTGGCTTTGTCTTCCCCTGCAATCATACAGTTAATCAATAAGTTATTTGGGTTGGCAGGCTTCTGAGCCTGTAGGTAAAACCAGAAAAGAATAGCTGTTGAAAGGTAGCCTAGTAAGCTAATTGTGGTGTCCATGGTGCTGAAGGCTTGATAGCTAATTTTCATCCTAATTGTAAATGCAGTGATTAGTCCATGCCAGGCAAAGAGAAATTTGTAGCCATGGAGAATCCAGCCATGGCGAACGATTAGTTCGCTAGGAAGCCAAAAGCTGGCAATGTCGACTGCTGCAAATACCAGGGCATACAAGCCAAGGCCCATAAAAATTGTGGCGAATGGGTGAATTGACATATGTCTAATGTCGTGAATTCCTACCCATACAAAGAAGATGCTGCTTGCTGAAAGTAGAAATGCAAGGATTAGATCCACTTCACCATAGGGGGCGGCATCTGCCTTGATCGATTTAATGCGTATCCAAACGCGTATTGATGAAAAACAGCCATATAGAAGTAAAATATCTAGCCATAGGAAAAATGCCGGTTCATAGAAGGTTTCGTTGAAAAATAGTTGCCATTCAATTCCCCTAGCTTTTACATTTGCCGCCCAAAGAGAGGGAAACATCGGGTTGAGCAGCATCAGTGTTCCAGTTATGGCGACTGCGCAGGCGAATAGTGTTGCCATGTAGCCGTATTTGCGGTGACGCTGCGAATCCTTGCGGGCAAAAGCAGCCATTGGAAATATGACAAATGCGGCTATACAGCCCGAGATAATATGCAGATTCTTCTCGATTGCATAAGCAATTAGCTGGTTCACGGCCAGGGGCTTTAGTTGAATTCCAGTCGATCTTCTACCACGGCCACATACACCGTGCTGCCTTCTCCATAGCTGCCCGCCAGGATCGCTTTGGCGATTGGTGTTTCCAGTTGACGTTGGATCGCCCGCTTCAGGGGCCGGGCGCCGTAAACCGGGTCGTAGCCTGCGGTGGCCAGCCAGTCGAGCGTTTCGCTGCTGGTTTCCAGGGTGATCTTGCGGTCCTCCAGGCGATGGGCGAGCCTTTGCACCTGCAGGCCAACGATCTGCCGCAGTTCATCGGCCCGCAGGCTATGGAAGATGATTGTTTCATCAAGCCGGTTGAGGAATTCCGGCCGGAAGTGGCTGCGCAGGGCTTCATTCACCCGCCGCTCCATTTCTTCGTGGCGGGCATCATCGCCGCCCAGCTCGAGGATCGACTGGCTGCCGATGTTGCTGGTAAGGATCAGCACCGTGTTGGTGAAATCCACCGTGCGGCCCTGGCTGTCGGTAACGCGGCCATCATCGAGGATCTGCAGCATCACATTGAACACATCCGGGTGGGCCTTCTCCACCTCGTCAAACAGGATCACCGCATAGGGCCGCCGCCGCACCGCCTCGGTGAGTTGTCCCCCTTCCTCAAAGCCCACATAGCCGGGGGGGGCTCCGATCAACCTTGATACGGAGTGCTTCTCCATGTATTCGCTCATGTCGATGCGCACCATGGCGTCATCGCTGTCGAATAACTGGCTGGCCAGGGCCTTGCTCAACTCGGTTTTACCCACACCGGTGGGGCCGAGAAAGAGGAAGCTGGCAATGGGCCGGTTCGGGTCGGATAGGCCCGCCCGAGACCGTTGGATTGCATCGGCCACCGCAGTTACTGCCTGGGCCTGGCCGATCACCCGCTGGTGCAGTTCAACCTCTAGTTCCAGCAATTTCTGCATCTCCGAGCGGGCCAATTTGCTCACGGGGATGCCGGTCCATTTGGCAATTACCTCGGCGATGTCGTCTTCAGTGACTTCCTCCCGCAATAATTGGTGGCTGCTGCTGGTGTTGCTGCCATCGGCGCTGCCCAGCTCCAATTCACGGGCCGCCAGTTTCTTGTTGAGTTCTGCCAGGGTGCCGTATTCCAAGGCGGCGGCCTTGTTCAGGTCATAGCTGCGCTTGGCCTGTTCCACCTGCAGGGTTACCTGTTCGATTTCCTCCTTGAGGGCTTGCAGGTCATCGATGGCACCCTTTTCCATCTGCCACTGGGCATTAAGGGTGCTTTGTTGTTCGTTTAGTTCCGCCAGTTCCCGCTCAATCCGTTCCAGCCGCTCCTTGCTGGCCATGTCTGATTCCCGGGCCAGGGAGAGCTTCTCCATTTCCAGTTGCAGGATCTTGCGGTCGATTTCATCGATTGCCTCCGGTTTGGAGGTGATCTCCATTTTCAAGCGCGCCGCGGATTCATCCACCAGGTCGATCGCCTTATCCGGCAGAAACCGATCGGCGATGTAACGGCTGCTCAACACCGCCGCCGCCACCAGGGCCGTATCGGCGATGCGTACGCCGTGGTGCACTTCGTAGCGTTCCTTCAGGCCCCGTAGGATTGAAATCGTGTCCTCCACCGTGGGTTGATCTACGAACACCTGCTGGAAGCGCCGCTCCAGGGCGGGATCCTTTTCAATGTGTTTGCGGTGCTCATCCAGGGTGGTGGCACCGATGCAACGCAGTTCCCCCCGGGCAAGCATCGGCTTAAGCAAGTTGCTGGCATCCATCGCCCCACCGGCGGCGCCGGCCCCCACCACCGTGTGGATCTCATCGATAAACAGCACGATCTGCCCCTCGCTGGAGGTCACCTCCTTGAGCACAGCCTTGAGCCGTTCTTCAAATTCACCGCGGTATTTGGCGCCGGCGATTAGGGCCCCCATGTCTAGGGCGATCAGCTGGCGGTTTTGCAAGGCCGAGGGCACATCGCCATTCACGATCCGTTGGGCCAGGCCCTCCACAATCGCTGTTTTACCAACGCCGGGTTCCCCTATGAGCACCGGATTGTTTTTGGTGCGTCGCGAAAGTATTTGAATGGTGCGGCGAATTTCCTCATCCCTACCGATCACCGGATCAAGCTTGCCCTCGCGGGCGGCGGCGGTGAGGTCCCGGCCATATTTTTCCAGGGATTCGTAGGTGCCTTCGGGGTTTTGGTCGGTGACCCGTTGGCTACCACGCACGGCCTTGATTGAGTCGCGTAATTTAACTTCGCTTAGGCCAGCCCCCTGCAGTAACTGCTTGCCGCAACGGTCATCAATGGCCAAGGCCAGGAGCAGGTGCTCCACTGAAATAAAGCTGTCCTCCAGTTCCTTCTTCAATTCATCGGCCCGTTGCAGCAGGGTCTGGAGGCCCTTGCCCAGATAAACGTTATCTGGGGCGCCCCCAAGGCTTGGTTGCCGGCCGATATAGGCCTCCACCTGTTGTTGCAGTTGGGCGGGGTTAACCCCAGCCTTTTCAAGGATCCGCACCGCCAGGCCCTGGGGCTGTTGCAATAGCGCCAACAGCAGGTGTTCAGTTTCCAGTTGTTGTTGACGCTTTTCCTTGGCCAGGCCCTGGGCGGCGACCACTGCCCCCCAGGCTTGTTCGGTGAATTGTTCGGCAGTGGGTTGGATCACAGGGCGCCTTTTACTTTCTCTGCGGTAAAGCTATGGGTGCCAGGCGCCGCTGGGGTGGGGCGAACCCCCCCTTTGGGGTGCGGTCAGCCGATTAAGGGGTGGGTAATTGCAACTTCATGGAGTCGTCGGCCCTGGGGAGGGGGCCAATTTCCCGATAGTCGCAGAACTTGGTTGGACAGCCATCGTTGGCGTAGCTGGCGTCGTTTTGGGAGAGGCAACCCCTGGCATTTTTTCCTGCCACTTCTGTACTAGGTAATTTTTTGGGTTGCAGGTATTCCATGCCCCAGGGCACCAGCCAGCGGCAACGGTCTGGGGTGTACCCAGGCCTGGGACTGCCTGAAATCTGGGCTGCCACCGGCAGGGGCAACAGCAGGGCCAGCAGGGAGGTTGCGGCAAGGCGGTGCATCAACATCATCGGCAATGGGCAGCTGGGCAATGCCACAGTTGTAACCCCTTGAGGGCTCCTGGGGACTTACTGGGCATAAAAAAGCAGGGCCATTGCCCCGCTTTGTAATTGATGCTCCGGTGTTGCTCCGGAATGTTGCTCCGTAAAGTTGCTATAGAAACCTCTAGGGCAACCGCCCATTGGACTCAGTTAGCTCAGCTCCAGCCCTTGGCGGCGCTGTCTTCAACATATGCAGCCACATCAGCGATTTCAGCAGCGCTGAGCTTGCCACCGAAGGCGGGCATGGCGTTTTTACCGTTGGTCACCTGGTAGGCGATGGCGGCCTCATGGCCGGCGCTGTAGTTGGCAAGGTACGACTCGAGGGCTGCGGCCTTGAGGGTGCGCTCACCATTAACCACATTGCCACCACCGATATGGCAAGCGGCGCAGTTGGCGGAAAACACCT
>JBDLTB010000032.1:0-11450 GCA_039799245.1 Cyanobacteriota bacterium | reverse complement strand
GAGGGGGTAGCGGCCTAACCCCTTGACGAAAGCAAGGCTGATCCCGGATAAGTGTTCTTTAGGCGCGGCCGATGCCCCCCGAGCTCCTTGCCCTTGCCGGGGCTGACCTGCTCTCCTCCGCGGACCTATCGGCGGCCCAGAGCCAAGGCCTGCTGCAGCTAGCGGCAGCCATTAAGCGGGGCGAATCCAGGCCCCAACTGGATGGGCGGGTGCTGGGGCTGATCTTTACCAAGGCCTCCACCCGCACCCGGGTGAGCTTCACGGTGGCGATGGCCCGGCTGGGGGGTCAAACCGTTGATCTGAATCCGGCGGTCACCCAGGTGGGCCGGGGCGAACCAATTGAGGACACCGCCCGGGTGCTGAGTAGGTATGTGGATGCCCTGGCCATTCGCACCTTTGCCCAGGCAGACCTGGAGCACTACGCCCAGGCGGCGACCATCCCAGTGGTTAATGCCCTCACAGATCTGGAACACCCCTGCCAGGCCCTGGCCGATTACCTCACCCTGCAGGAAAACTTTGGCCGGCTGGAGGGTTTAACCCTGGCCTATGTGGGTGATGGCAACAATGTGGCCCATTCGCTGCTGCTGAGCGGGGCGCTGCTGGGGGTGAATGTGCGGATCGGCTGCCCTGGGGGCTTTGAACCGGCCGCCGCCGTATTAGCCCAGGCCAGGGCCCTGGCCGGGGACCGTTGCTGCCTGGAGGTGGTCGATGATCCGCGGGCGGCGGTATCGGGCGCCCAAGCGATCTACACCGATGTGTGGGCTTCGATGGGTCAGGAGCAAGAGCAAAAAGACCGGGAAAAAGCCTTCAGGGGTTTTTGCTTAAACCAGGAGCTCCTCAACGGCGCCGACCCAGCGGCGATCGTGCTGCATTGCCTGCCGGCCCACCGGGGGGAGGAAATCAGCGCCGAAGTGCTGGAGGGACCCGCCAGCCGGGTTTTTGACCAGGCCGAAAACCGCCTCCACGCCCAACAGGCCCTACTGGCCACCCTGCTGGGCGCCACCCCCTAGACAGATTGCCAAAAAAGTGGGACAAATGTATTAGCCACTTAAATATCCATGGCCCTGGAGGTTCTCACCACTGCCCAGCAGGAACTCTATGAGTGGCTCTCGGGCTTCATCCAAGAGCACCGCCACAGCCCTTCGATCCGCCAGATGATGGAGGCCATGGGCCTGCGCTCGCCGGCGCCGGTGCAGAGCCGATTGCGCCACCTGCAGCAAAAGGGCTGGATCACCTGGCAGGAGGGCCAGGCCCGCACCCTGCAACTGCTGGGCGAGGCCAGCAACCCCGGCATCCCGCTACTGGGCAGCGTTGCCGCTGGTGGCCTGATCGAAAGCTTTGACGACGTGCAAGAACACCTCGACCTGCAACCACTGCTGGAGCGCCAGGGTCTTTTCGCCCTCACCGTCAATGGCGACAGCATGGAAGAGGCCCACATCGCCGACGGGGACGTGGTCTTGATGGAACCGATAAACGATGCCCAAAGGCTCAAGCCCGGCACCATCGTTAGCGCCCTGGTGGCAGGCAGTGGCACCACCCTCAAGCATTTCCACCGGGAGGGCAATCAGGTGAGGCTGGAGCCCGCCAACTCCCGCTATCAACCCCTCACCTTGCCAGCGGCACAGGTGACCCTGCAGGGCAAGCTCGTGGCGGTCTGGCGGCAGGTCTGAGTTGTATGCTTGAACACGCGAACGGCCCCGGCCGACGCTAAATGGGGCCATAGCTCAGCTGGTAGAGCACCTGCATGGCATGCAGGGGGTCAGCGGTTCGAATCCGCTTGGCTCCATTGTTAAACAAACAAGGCAATAATCAAACAATTAATCATTTAGTTTAATGATTGCGTAATTGTTTTTTTTTGTAAATTTTCTAGTAATTAAATCCTTAAACCATCGAAAGAGGCAATCAAAACTAAGCACGAACTGAATCAACCATTAATTAAATATACAGATTCGGTTACATTTACATTTACAAGCCGCTGCCACTTTAACAAGCAGATTATCTGCAAGCAGAATCTAAATAATAATTTTAATTCATATTACCCTGCAGGCTCCTGATTCCTGTATCACGCCCTGGCAACATTCAAGAATTCCAGGCCAATCACAAAACCGTCACACCCTCTGATCAAAGCTGCTAGCGGGGAAAGTTTAATTTTTTTGATTAAATAGTTTAACCTCATGTTCACGTTTGGGCTTGGCTTCAAGTTTCCCAAAAGAAAGTTTGCCGCCCTTCTGGTAGCCCTCTCATTTGTATTCAGCTTGGGCCTTGGCAGTGGCCTGCAGGCAAAAGCCTTAGGGACGGATTCCCACAAAAATGCTCAATTGATGCGCAAACACCATGAAGCAACATATATCCCCCTAGAGAAACAGCCAATCTACGAAGATCTACTCCAAAAACAATCGGAGGGGGAAAAATCATTGATCCTTGAGGCCACAGCCACCGGCCCTTCTGCCACAGATACTTTTGTAGATTTTTATACCCACATAACCTCGGTCTACGATCAACTTATTCCTTATTACACAGACCCTAGCATTTATGCAAATGGAGGTCCTTTCTGGTCTAAGGAAGAAAAAGAAAAGTTTAGCCAGATGGGTCAATTATTATCCGATGCAACAAAGAGCTTAGATACCAGTTCAATTCCTGAAAGCATTCGCCCCCAAGTATCATCCCATCGGGCAATCCAGTTAAAGGAAATTTTTGACTATATTTTTGCCCACGCCACAGAACCTATCCAGCTAGAAGGCAAATCCATACCTGAGGGATCTATTTCCAATGACCCTAAATCGGGCATAGTTGAATTTCCCCAATCCCCCATAACCCTAAGCAATCACCGCACCCCCGAATCTCCACCCCAATCCTTAGCCCTTGGGGGCAGCAAAGAAGGAGAATATCTATTCACCAGTGACACAGTAGAAGCAATTCCTGGCCTCTATGAACTAATTCGCAAAGATATTCCCACCAATTCAGATCGGCGGGCAAACAAATTCTCCACCCCTGGCTTTTACAAGTTAATCTCCGAAACCCCCGGCAATCTAATCGCCCCCAAGTGGTATTTACAGCTACCGCCAAACCTGAGAGCCATTAGTGACATTGCATTTGGAGAAAATACACTAATTCAAATTGGCCTAACCGCAGCATTCATCCTAATCTATATTATATTTGTTGCGATAATATCCATCCCATTTTCAAAAACCTATCAACGCCCTTCCATACTTGAAGAAGCACAGTCATCAACCCAATCCAAACAATGGATTTCCCTTCAAGACAAAGATGCTTGGCTGCGCTTAATTCTACTGGTGGCTTTCCTAATTGCTACCACAAGTTGCCTAAACACAATTGTTGATTACGCCAATATAACGGGCACCCCAATCTTAGTTATCACAAACGTATTTAACTTTATCTATTATCTAGGCCTGAGCTTTACATCCTTCCTGCTATTTGAAGCTTTAGGTAGAGTTTTAAGTGATTTAGCAATTGCCATAAGCCCAAACATGACCCTATTAGATCTATCCATGGTGTCTGGCTCAATCATGCCGGCATCTCGATTGATTGGCATTGTATTCTCCGTATATTATATGTACAAACTGCTGCTTTCTTTTGGCCTTCCCCCTTCAACAATTTTAGCTTTCTCTGCAGTGCCAGGCTTGGCCATAGGTTTAGGTGCTTCTAAGATGCTAGCCAATCTGATTGCTGGCTTAGTTATTCAAACTGATCGCCCAATCAGAGTGGGAGATTTTGTAGATATCGCCGGCACAAAAGGGTTTGTTTCCCAAGTGGGCCTTCGTTCAATAAGACTAGAAACCCCATCTAGCCTTATTACCATCCCCAACTCCAAGGCTGACGAGGCAAATATCAATAACTACATGATTACAGAAAAAGACGGCAATAATATCAAATACAGAGTTTACGAGATTGCTTTAACTGCAGAGCAGCAAAGAGTCCACTCCTTTGAAGATGTTAAAGCTATTGCGGAAGAGTTAAAAACTCATCTTGACCAGCAACCTCTCGTCAAGCGTTATGTGGTTGTAGCCAAGCCCAACATTGTGGGCAACCCAGCTAAAATTGTTTGCAAAATATATACCACTGCCCGAAACTGGGTGCAGCACGATGCAATCGTAGTGGATTACAACAATCTCTTTGTCGCCCTCGACGCCAAATATTCAGGCACCCTGCCCGAGCCAGAAAAGGTTCTTTTAATGCCTGTCTAACAATTACAGGTTTATCTCTCCACTCCCCTTCCCTGCCCCCTCCCCAACCCTGTGACCAAGATCACAGCAACCGATGACCTAGGTCAAAGCCAAAGCGATTGAGCCAGTCCAAGCTCAGGGGACTCCATCCCCCGCTTAGGGGCTCCCCATGGCAATTGGCACTCCGCTCAGTTCCCTAAAGGCTCTGACCCAATCGCCAGCCCCAGGGCCGAAGCGGCCCCCCGGCCCAGTCCTAGGGCCTACCCCATCCAGCCCAATCACCCAAGCCCCCACCGGGGTGGCAATTCCCCTCGGGGCGCTCAGCCCGGCTCCCACGCCTCAGCTTCCGGAGGGCAACAGCCCAGGGCCCCAGGCCAACGGCCCCGGCCCCGGCCGGAGCACACCCGGAGGGCCGGGAGCGCCCTTGACTCCGAAGCCCAATCCGGATAATCCAATTGCTCCCCAACCGCCAAAACCACCGGCCGCCAGCCTTGAATTCCGGAGCTTTGACGGAAGCGGCAACAATCTAGTTACCAACAATCTCAATGCCGTAGGTAGTGATTTCAGGCGCCTGGGCCCGGCGCACTTCGCCGATGGCGTAAGTGCCATGGTCACCGACCTACCCAATGCCCGCACCGTGAGCAACCTAGTAGTGGCCGGTGGTGGCGAAATAGCTAATCCCGAAGGCCTCTCAGGAATGATGTATGCCTGGGGCCAGTTCATTGACCACGACCTCAACCTAATGCGATCGGATGGCATTAATCACATAGACATCAGCATTCCCAGTGGCGACCCAAACCTTAGTGCCAGCAGTATTTCTCTAACCCGTACAATCATCGATCCACTCACGGGATTAGCAGGCAAGCCAGCCGCCGCTGTTAATACAATCTCCGGCTGGCTGGATGGATCAATGGTATATGGCTCCGATGCAGCCACAGCAGCCAGCCTGCGCAATGGCGACGGCACCATGAAAACATCAGCGGGAAATAATCTGCCTGTAAGCAATGGCATGTTTCTGGCTGGGGACATCCGCGTGCAGGAAAATCCTGACCTCACGGCAATCCAAACCCTATTTGTTAGGGAACACAACCGCCAGGTGGATCTACTCAAAGCAGCCCATCCCCAGTGGAGTGGTGACCAGCTCTACAACCAAGCCCGGGCCATTGTGGGCGCCGAAATTGCTAACATTACTTACAGCGAATTCCTGCCCCACCTATTAGGCAAACAGGCAATTAAGTCTTACCAAGGCTATAAAGCCGGTGTTGATGCAAGTATTAGCGAAGAATTTGCCGGAGCAGCTTTCCGCTTTGGCCATTCAATCGTGTCTGATAATTTACAGCGCATTGACGAATCCGGGGCCCCAGTTGGCAGCGATTTAAGCCTTAAAGATGCATTTTTTCTTTCCCCCACAGAATTTGCTACGAACGGCGGCGCCGACGGCTTCCTACGCAAGCTTTCCAGTGATATATCCAATGCCCTAGATGTGCACATCGTGGATGACCTGCGCAATTTTCTGAATGTGCCTGGGGCTGCCATGGATCTGGCAGCTATCAATATTCAGCGCGGTCGCGACCTGGGCTTGGGTAGCCTCAACGAAACCAGAGTTGCCCTTGGCCTGAAGTCTTACACCAGCTTCAGCCAGATCAGCGCTGACCCCAGCGTGGTGAGCTCACTGCAGGCGGCCTATGGCAGCGTCGACAAACTTGATCTATGGATAGGTGGCCTAGCCGAAAACCATGCAAAGGGAGCCATGGTGGGCGAAACCTTTCAAAAGATCATCGCTGGCCAGTTCACAGCCCTACGCGATGGCGACCGCCTCTGGTATCAAAACCAAGGCTTTGATGCTGCCACCTTGCAACAGATCGATAACACCTCCTTGGCAGATCTGATACTGCTGAATACCGACACCGACCACATTCAGCCCGATGTATTCAGCTTCATGGGGCGCCACAACAGCAGCGTGAGCGCCGAAGATCCCACGGGCCCCCAACTAATCGTGGGCAAGAACGGTGGCGACACCCTGGTGGGGGGTAGCGGCAACGACATCCTGGTGGCTGGCCTAGGGGGTCAAGCCATCAGCGGAGGAGCTGGCCGCGATGCCTTTGTGCTCAGCCAAGGGGGAATCCAAGCCCGCATCAGCGATTTCACCCCAGGCCAAGACCAGTTGGTATTCGAACAGGCCGCCACGGCGGACCAGCTCAACCGTGGCCTGACCGTGACCCGCCAGGGGAACGACAGCCTGCTGCTCTTCCAGGGCAGCGAAGCCCTGTTGGTGGGCCTCACCCCCAACCAGCTGCGCGCCGGCGACCTGGCATTTCAACTCTGAGCCCCAGGCGGGGCTAGAGGCAAGGGCGCCTGGAGCGGCAACGGTGCAAACGGCCTGAATTCAACTAAATTTGCTTCGATTGCTACTTAAACGTTTTAGCCATGGCCGATCAACTCACCGGTGGGGTCGAACGCACCTACCTCCGCGACCTCTCCGGTACGGCCAGCCAGGCCGGCGACACCCTTTCGGTGCGCTACACCGGCACCCTCGATAACGGCACACTCTTCGACAGCAATGCCGATGGGGTGAAACCGGTATTCAGCTTCCAGCTGGGGGCAAACCGGGTAATTCAGGGTTGGGAGATTGGCTTACTGGGGGTGAGCGTCGGGGATGTGGTGCAACTCAGCATCCCCGCCGACCAGGCCTACGGCCCCAACCCCGTGGGTTCTATCCCCGCCAACAGCCATCTCAATTTCCAGGTGGAGGTGCTGGGCCGCGAGCGGGGCAGCAGCACAGAGGAACTCAGCCCCCTGCAGTTCGGGGTGCCTGCCGACGCCTACATCCAATACCTGTTGTCGGCCAATGCCAGCGAAGCCGATGTCAAGGGGCTAGATGGCGCCGATCAGCTCAGCAGCGGCAGCGGCGGTGGGGCCATCCTCGCGGCCGGCGGGGATGACACTCTCCAGGGGGGAGCGGGGAACGACCTACTGGCTGGCGGCCTTGGGGATGACCGGTTGACGGGAGCCGGCGGTGACGATTATTTGCTGCCCGGCCTGGGCACCAACACCCTGGCCGGTGGCCCTGGCGCCGACCGCTTTTACGTAGCCGATGGCAGCAACACGATCACAGACTTCAATTTGCAAGAAGGCGACCAGCTGGTAGGGCCTGGCGGCCTAAGCCGCAGCCTTGAGGACAGCATCGCTGGCCTCAAAATCAATTTCAGCAATGGTTCCACCACGATCCTCACTGGTTTAAGCACCGCAGGATTTAACGCGGCCAAGGCTTTTGGTGAATTCAGTGATCCGGTCACTGGTATCACCAGTGCAGGCATCGCTCCAGAAGCAAGCAAGTTGCGCAAAACCGGCATCGCCTATGACTACCTCGCCAGCCACATCGACTTGGCTAGATCCTTAGGCGACGACCTCGAACTAGCACGGCGTCACTTCTTTGCCTATGGCCTCCAAGAGGGGCGCTCCTTAGATCGCTTCAACAATGCCGCTTACCTCGCCGCCAATCCCGACCTGAACAATTCCGCCTACTTCAAAGAAAATGCCGCTGAGCATTTCCTCAAGTATGGCCTCAAGGAAAACCGCAGCACAGCTGTTTATTGAGTTGCCTTTCTAAATCGCCGGCGACCAAAAGTAACTATCGCCGTTAACACCAGCACCACCACCAGGGGGATTTCCCCCCAGCGGTCGTAGGGGGTAAGCCCCTGGCGAAGTTCCAAGCCCAAAGGGGCGGTGAGCGGGGCCCCCAGGGGCAGTAGGCCCCGCACCACCCCTTGGGCATCCACTACGGCGGAGGGGCCTGTGTTGGCCACACTCACCAGCCAGCGGCCGGTTTCGATCGCCCGCAACTGGGCCAGGGCTAAATATTGCTGCTGCAGTTGGGCTGGATAGGGGTCGAGGTTGGCCACCACCAGCAACCACTGGGCCCCAGCCCGCACCGCCTGGGCCAGCCCCGTGCCATCAGACAACTCATAGCAAATGGCCACCCCCGCAGCGCCGATTGGTAGCTCCAAGTGGCGGGAAGGCAACCCAGGGCTAAGCCCCCCCACCGCCGACAGGCCCCTCCATTGCAACCACTCCCCCCCCGGCACCCATTCCCCCAGGGGCACCAGCCGATGTTTATCTAGCCAGCGGCTGGGGTTCTGGGCCCCTTTAGCTATCCAAAGCACACTGCTGCGTTCCTCTAAGCCCTCCCGGCGAAAGCCCCCCGCCAAGATCGGTAGGGCCGCCGGCTGCTGCAAGGGTTGACCTAAGAGCAGTGAGCCCTCGGGTAAGAGCACCGCCGCCGCCCCCTGGCTGGCCCCCTGGATTTGCGCCTGATCCAGCAGCGCAAAGAGGCGCCGCTGCTGGGTGAACTCAAACTTTTGGCGGGTGGGTAGGGCCGGTTGCACCTGTTGCAAGCGCAGGGCCGGGGCCGCTGGGGTTGCGGCGGACCCAACCCCAGCGGCCCCGGCCCTTGGCCCCGCCGCCGCCAAGGCCCCCCAGCCCAGCCCATGGGCCGCCAAGATCAGCACCAACAGGGCCGCCCAAGCTCGCCGCCATAAAAACCAACTAATCAGTATTTGCACCGCCGCCACCAGGCCGGCCCCGCCAAGGGCCGCCAACCCCGCCAGGGGCCGATCCAGCGGCAAGGGCGCCACACCGAGCCCCAGCCAAAACAGCGGCAACCGCGCCAGCAGCACCTCCGCCAGCCCCCAAACCAAGGCGGCCAAAAGGGCCGTGCTCCAGCGCCTGGGGCCCAGCCCTTGCACCAAGCCGCCCCAGAGCGCCACCAGGGCGCCCCCCAAAAGGGCGCAGCAGGTGAGCAACAGCAGCACCAACGGCAAACTCAAGGGACCCGGCACCCCCAGCCAATCCAAGGGATGCAGGGCCAGCAGCCAGCGGTGGCTCCCCAGCACCGCGGCGGCACCCCAGGCAAAACCAGCCCGGGGCCCGGCCCCCCAAAGCGGCACCAGGGCAAGCCATAAGAGTGGCAACCAAGCCTGGGGGGGCAGGGCAAAACCGGCCAACAGGCCGGCGGCAAAAGGTAGCAATCGATACCAATTTTGAATTGTTAGCCAATCCTTAAGCGGATTGGCGTCGATCCTTAGCCCTGGCCCCTGGTGATCCCTCATACATTCGCTGGTGTCGTCCGATGCATTCGGCCATGGTTGCCAGCCCCCAGCGAGACGCCAGCCGAGACAACCTAGGCCTTCGGGAATTACTGGAAAGTAATTTCCAAACCCGAAATCTGATCCCCATGGCCGCCGGCAGTCCGGTGCCCCTGCTTAAGGACCACGTTTGGCTCGTGATTCGGGGCATGACCAAGCTGGTCACCTCTTACATGAGTGGCGACGAAGCCCTGCTAGGCCTGGTGGGTCCCAACGAACCCTTTGGCGCACCGCTGAGCACGGTGGAACCCTACGAAGCGGTAACCCTGGCCGACAGTGATCTGCTCTGCCTGCACTGGGACGAATTGCTGGAAGATCCGGCCATGGCCAGGGCGATGTTCCTGGCCATGGCCCGCCGCTACCGCCAGGCGGAATCGCTGCTGGCCCTGATGGGTATGCGCCGGGTGGAGGATCGCCTCTGCGGCTTCCTCGAGCTGCTGGCCCGGGACTATGGCCAGGCCGGCCCTGGCGGCAACCGCATCGGCGTGCGCCTTACCCACCAGGAATTAGCCAGCGCCCTGGGCACCACCCGGGTCACCGTGACCCGCTTTATTGGCCAGCTGCGCCAGCAGGGTTGGCTGCAGATCGAATCCGGCCGTTATCTGGTTTTGACTGGCAAGGCTCGCTAGACCCCAAAGGAAAGCCTTGGCCCTATGGATCGTGAAAACCCGCTGCAGCAACTTCTGGTGCGGGGCCTCGGCACCACCAGCCTGGTGGTAGACCGCCTGCGCTCCGTGACCCAGGACTGGGTTTTGAGCGGCCGCCTTGATCCCAACCAGGCCAGTGCCCTGGTCGATGAGGTCACCAAGGCCCTGCGGGGGGACAACCCGGAAGCGGAAAAACAGGCGGAACGGCAACTGGAACGCAACCTCGACCAGTTCCTTCAAGACATGGGCCTGGCCCGCCAAAGGGAGGTAGATGAATTACGGGGCCGCATCGACCGACTGGAACAGCGCCTGCGCGACAACAACCCCTAAACAAAGCCTTGCCCGGGCCCTTCCCCCCCGGCATGGGCACTGACAGAATCCCCCCATCCCCCCTGGCACCGCTGGCTGCACCCATGCGCGACATCCTGATCAGCACCGCTGTTTGTGTGGCCTGCCTGCTGGTGGCCCTGGCCAGCCAGCTGGTGGCCCCCACCCCGGTGGGCGCCAGCACCCCAGCGCCAGCCGCCGCTCCGCTCAGCCGGCCAGCGGTGGCAGCAGCGGTGGCAGCACCGCTGGAACTTGATCCCACCGACCCCAACCCCCGTCTTTTTGCTATGGCCCCCAACGACATGGCCCAGGGCAAGGGCAAAGCCGCAGACTTGCTCGGGGGCTCAGACCTAGTGGCCTCTAAGGAACGCACCACCCCCTCCGGCCTGAAGATCACCGACCTGATAATCGGCACTGGCGCCGAAGCCAAAGCCGGCGAAAAGGTGTCGGTGAACTACCGCGGCAGCCTCACCAACGGCAAGGAATTCGACAGCAGCTACAGCCGCAACGAAGCTTTCACTTTCCCCCTGGGGGCCGGCCGGGTGATCCGGGGCTGGGATGAGGGGGTAGCCGGCATGAAGGTGGGGGGCAAGCGCAAGTTGGTAATTCCCCCTGACCTGGCCTACGGGGAACGCGGCGCCGGCGGCGCCATCCCCCCCAACGCCACCTTGATCTTTGAAGTGGAACTGCTGAAGGTGAGCCCCTAGGCCCACCCAAAGCACATAAACAAACCTGTGCCGATCGTTAAGATCACCCCGCCGCACCCCTTACTTCTCCCCCATGGCCCACACCCTTCCCGCCCTCCCCTACGAACTCAACGCCCTCGAGCCCCACATCTCCCGCCAGACCCTGGAATTTCACCACGGCAAGCACCATGCTGGCTATGTGACCAACCTGAACAACCTGGTGGCCGGCGGCGAGCTGGAAGGCAAGAGCCTGGAAGAAACAATCCTGGCGGTGGCCGGTGATGCCGCAAAGGCCGGCGTGTTTAACAACGCCGCCCAGGTTTGGAACCACAGCTTTTATTGGCAGTCGATCAAGCCCGCTGGCGGTGGCCAACCCACGGGCGCCCTGGCGGACAAGATCACCGCTGACTTCGGCAGCTTTGAGAAGTTTGTGGAGGCCTTCAAGGCCGCCGGCGCCACCCA
>JBDLTB010000031.1:0-26902 GCA_039799245.1 Cyanobacteriota bacterium | reverse complement strand
CTAGGCCCACCGCCAGCTTGACCAGGTCATTGAGTTCGTTGGGGTCAGGGCTGGCCTGGGTAAGGAACAGGGCCGGCAACTCAAAGGCGGCCAGGTGCCTACCCAGGGCCTGCTCCGCCGGCCGCAGCAGCTCCCGCAACCAGGCCAGCGGTGAGCAGGGGTCAAAGCCCAGGCCCCAGCCCTGGCGCCGCAGGTCAGGCAGCCCCTGGCGCTGGTCGGCCAGGCTCTCGAGGGGCGGCAGCGATAGCTCCAAATCCAGGCCGCCGCCGGCCAGGCGCTGCTGGCGCAACAAAGCAACCAACCCCTGCAGTTGCTCCAGCAGCGGCAGCTGCTCCTTCAGGGTCTTAAGCGCCGCCGGGGTGGTGCGGGCCTTGGGTTTGCGGGCGGCAAAGGCCTCCAGGGCCTTGGCATCCACCAAGGCCGTGGGCTTCACCAGGGAACGGCAGAAGCGGTAATGGAGCAACTCCCCTTCGGCGCTGAGCTCCAGGGCCACGGAGAGGGCCGGCTGGGTTTGACCCACCGCCAACCCCGCCGCCTTCTGCAGGGCCGCCGGCAGCAGCGGCACCCAGCTGTTCCCCAGGCAAAGGGCCTCCCCCTGTTGGCGCAACCAGCGCTCCAGGGGGGTGTCCATCCCCAGCCGTTCGCCCACGCTCGGCGAGTGCACCCAGAGGCGATAGCCCCCCTCCAGGGGCTCCAGCGACACCGCCGGCAGGGCGGGCTGCTCCTTGGCCCCCCAGCCCTGCAACAGCAGGCTGGGCAGGGCGCTTAGGTCTTCGCGGCCATTTTCGGCCGGGGTTTTTAGGCTGACGCGACCGCTGAATCCATCGGGCGACAGGCGGTGGCGGGCCAGCAATAACTCCTGGTCTGCCTGGCCCCCGCCCAGGATCGACAGCGAGCGGCGCACGTGGCCCTGGGGGGGGAACTGGGCCACGGGGAAGCGGTCAAGTTGCACCTCCACCACCGCTTCCTCGGCCCGGTCGGCGTGCTCTGCATCAACGGCCGCCAGTTTGATTGGCGCATGCAGCCGGTCATCGAGGGGCACCGCCACCAGCTCTTCCCCCTGGCGTTCCACCTGGGCCAGCACCGTGGTGTTTGCCCGCTCGAGGATGCATTGCACCCCCCCCTCGGGGGAACGGCGGCGGCCCCCCTCCCGGGTCACCTTCACCAGCACCCGATCGCCATTCCAGGCGTGGTTCAACTGGTGGTCGCGGATATAGATGTCTTCTCCACCGCCCTCCCTTAGGGCGAAGCAGAAACCTTTACTGGAGCAACGCAAGCGCGCCTCAATCAGCTCTTCCGAATCCGTGCGGCTGATCCCCTGCTCCTCGAGGTTGAGCACCCCAAGGTTTTGCAAAGCCCCAAGGGCAATCTGCAGTTGCTGTTGATCCTTGGCGGATTTAAGCGCGAGCTTCTTCTCCAGGTCCGCCACGGGCAGTGCCGATTCGGCCTGCAGCTGATCCAGCAGGTCGGCAACTGAGAATTTCATGCGGGGGAAGCGCCTTCGATGGAACCAATCGGGCTGATGGTGCAGCGACAGCCTGATTCAGCACTTTAGGGAGCGGGCGGTTCGCTTGTCTCCCCCGCCTGGGGGCGGGCACCCCACACCAGGCGGCCACCGATCACCACAAAGCCCAGGGCAGCGGCCAGCTGCAGCACCTCGGTGGGCACCAGCTGGGCTAAGGAACCGCCGGCCAGGGCCCCCAGCAAACTGGCAAGCACCAAGGCTGAGGCACTGCCCAGGAAAACCAGCAACGGTCTGTTGCTGGTGCCGCTGATCGCCACCGTGGCCAGCTGGGTTTTATCGCCAAGTTCCGCCAGAAACACCGTGAGGAAGGTGGAACCCACCAGGGGCAAGGCGGTGGCAGTTAGCAGATCTGGGGACAGGTCCATCTCAGGCCGGTTGATGCCAGAGGGCAGCGAAGGGGAAAAAGCTTTGGAGGGCCTGCCAGCCAAGGCCGACGCCGAGGACGAGCATCAGCGAGCCCGCCAACAATTCGAGCCGCTGGGGCGGCAACCACTGGGCCAGCCAGCGGCCCAGCAACACCCCCACCAGGCTGGAGGCAATCAAAGCCAAGGCAGAGCCAATAAAAACCCAAAGGGGCCGCCCCGACTGGGCCGAAAGCAAGAGGGTGGCCACCTGGGTTTTATCACCCAACTCCGCCAGAAACACCGTGGTGAAGGTGGAAAAAAGTATGGCCCCGGCTGTTCCCCCGGAGGGCTCAGGGGCTGGGGGTTCTGAGGGCCCGTTCAAACCGCTTGAGCTCGCTGCTTTTGCCCCCATATTCAACACGTATCTGCTGCCTACAACAGGCAATCGCAAACGCCTCCTGCTGGGGCTGGGGCACGCCAAACAAATCAGCCAGCTTCTCCACCCGACAAAACTCTGGCCGCTCGGCATAGATGCGGCAGCGGCGGCCGCCGGTGTCGAAATGGATGCACCAGCCGTCGGCACCCACCATGGCCAGGTAGGTGCTGCGCTGCCCAGGGCTGAGCGCCTCGAGGGCCTCGGGGCGCTGGGCGGGGTCGAGCCGGCAACAGGCACCGCAGGCCGAAACGCAGCTCCAGCTGTGACAAGCCATCACGGCTAAGCCCCCCCCGGGCAGCTAGCAGGCATTGGTAAACGTAAAATCAAAGGGCTAGTAGCTGAGCGGATTTCCATGGGCATTGATTTCCACCTGATCGCCAACTTTGGGGCCCTAGCCCTGATCACCCTGGCTGGCCCCGCCGTGGTCTTCATCCTTTTCTACCGCCGCGGCGCCCTCTGAGGCTCCAAGCCCTGGCGGAATAGCTCGGTGAGACCGTGATACACCGGGCTGGGCTGCAGCGAACGGCTCACCATGGCCGCCACGGCACTGGCCAACAACACCCCCGCCAGCACCTGTTGATCGCCGCAGAGCCTGAGGGCAAACAGGGTGGAAAAGATCGGTAACTGGGTGGCTCCGGCCAAGCCGGCCGCCATGCCTAGGGCGATACCCAGCAGCGGATCCTGGCCACTAAATAACTGCAGCAACAACCCACCGGCCACGCCGCCAATGCTGAGGGCCGGATCAATCAAACCGCCGGGAATGCCGGCCCCCAGGGCCAGCACCGGCCCCAGCAGCCGGGCCAGCAGCACCCGTAGCCCCTCCCCCGGCGGCAAACTGCCCCCCCGGGCGATCAGATCCACCAGCACCTGGGAGCCGTCCCCGTAGGCACGGCCCCCCGATATCAGAGCCAGCAGCACTAGGGCGCCCCCGAGGCCCAGCCCGGTAACCAGCGGCCGGGCAGTGCTTAAGGGCCCCAGCCGGCGGCTGGCGTAAAGCACCAGGCCGCTGAATAGGGCCCCCAGCAAGCCCCCCATCAAACCGAGCGGTAATGCCAGCAGCAACTGCTGGAACTCATCGGAAGGCACCGGCACCAGGCCATAGCCAAACAGGGCTTCACCGCCCAACCCCGCCACCAGGGCCGCCGGCAGCACCACCGGTAGGGAGGCCCAGAGCAGCGGGGTGCTCCAGCGTTGGAGCAGGTCTTCGGCGGCAAACACCGCCCCCACCAGGGGTGTGTTGAAACCGGCCGCCAGGCCAGCGCCGCCGGCCACGGCTAGCAGCACCGGCAACTGCAGGTGTTCCAGCAGCCCCCCCAGCCAAGGCCTCAGGGCCCACACCAAAGCGGCCCCCACAAACACCACCGGCCCCTCGCGGCCGAGGGGCAGCAGGCTGAAGCTGGCCATGGTCCAAAGCAGCAGCCGGGGCCAGAGGGCCCCGAGCCGAAGCAAGGCCTCCCCCCGCTCCGGCTCCTCCAAGCACACCACCGTTTGGGGAATGCCAGAACCGATCCCCTGGCGCAGGGGGCCCCGTTGCAGCAGCAACAGCAATGGCAGCACCGGCAGGGGCAAAAGAATCCAGGCCCCAGCGGGTTGGTCAAAGAGGCCCGCCAGGAGGCCATCCACCCACTGGTCAACGGCATTGAGCGGCAAGCAAACAATGCCCACCAGAAACCCCAGCCCCGCCAGGGGCAGGGCGAGGGGCAACCAGTGGCGGGGCTGGAGTTGTGGGGGCTGGGGTTGATTCATCAGGCGGCAAGGCCCAGGGCCTGGGCGGCATGGCGCACCAGCTGGGCGGTATCGGGATGCTTGAGGGCTGCATCTTGGCAAGGGGCAGCCCCCTGGGCCCAGGCCACCCGCAACTCCTTGCCCTCCGGATTACGGATCACCAACAGCGACCCCTCCCGATGGCAGAGGTAGCGGCGCTCGCGCCGCAGCAGCACCGCCACCTCCCCCTGGCTGGGCCTGAGCGCCTGCAGTTCCAGCTGGAGGCGCTCCTGGCCCTGCCATTGGTCTGAGCGCAAACGAAAGGCGATGTCGAGCCGGGAAGCGGTGGGGGCTGGCCCCTGCCAGCGCCAGGCCATGGCCGCCAGACTGCCGGCCCCCGCCTCCAGCTCCAGGGAGAGGTGACCGCCCCGCAACAGCCGTTGGCGCCGCACCCCACAGTGGCGGGCCCAAAACAGGGGGCTGGCATGGGCCACGCCAAAGGGTTCGAGCCGCTGGAGCTGGCGGTAAAAATCCCGGTCGATGCGCTCCAGGGGCAACAGCGCCTCGGGGGCCACCAGCAGGGCACTGTTACGCCCCTCCAGCCATTGGCCGGCCAGGGCACAGAGACGTTCCTGCAGGGGTGCCACGGCTTCGCTGCGCACGGTGAAGCCGCCGGCGGCGGGGTGGCCACCAAAGCGTTCCAGCAGGTCGGCGCAGGCGTTGAGGGCCTGGTCCACGGCAAAACCTTGGGGGGCCCTCACCGAGGCCCGCAAACGGCCATTGCCCTCGCCGGCCAGCAGCGCCACCGGCAGGCCCCAGCGCTCCACCAGGCGGGCGGCAACGATGCCGATCACGCCGTGGTGCCAATGGCTTTGGGCTAGCAACAGGAACGGGGGCCGCTGGGGGCCATCGGCCTCCACCAGGGCATGGGCCTCGGCTTCGATGCCATCGCAAAGGTCGCGGCGCTGGCGGTTGAGGGCTTCGCACTGCTCCGCCAGTTCCAGGGCGCGGTCGCCATCGGTGGTGGTGAGTAATTCCACCGCCAGGCTGGGATCCGCCAGGCGACCCACCGCATTCAGCCGCGGGGCCAGCCGGAAGCCCACCGCCTGGCTATCGATGGGGCGATCCTCCAAGCCCGCCAGCTGGGCCAGGGCCCGCAACCCAGGCAAACGGCTGCGGTGCAGCTGGGGCAGGCCCTCCTGCAACCAACGCCGGTTTACGCCGGTGAGCGGTGCCATGTCGGCGATGGTGCCAATGCAATAAAGATCGAGGGCCGCCTGCAGCGCCTCCGGTTGCTTCAGTTTCTGGGCCAGGGCCGCCGCCAACACGAAGGCCAAGCCCACCCCCGCCAGGCCCCGGTAGGGGGAGCCCGCTGGGGTGCATTGGGGATGCAGCAGGGCCAGCAGCGGCGGCCGCTCGGCGGGAATCGTGTGGTGGTCGGTAACGATCACCTCCACCCCCAGGGCCTCGGCCCTGGCCAGGGCAGCGGTGGCGCTGATGCCGTTGTCCACGGTTACCAGCAGCAAACAACCCTCGGCCGCCAGGCGTTCCACCATCGACACATTCAGCCCGTAGCCCTCCGACTGGCGGCTGGGGATCGCCGCCTGGGGCCGGGCGCCGAGCCGCTGCAATACGCCCACCAATAGGGCGGTGCTGGTCATGCCATCGGCGTCGTAATCGCCGCAAATCGCCAGCATTTCCCGCTGGCGGCAGGCGCGCTCCAGGCGGGCCACCGCCAAGGGCAGGTCTGGGAAATGCTGGGCGGCGGCGGGGGCCGGCGGCGGCTGCAGCAGGGCGCCAATGGCGGCGGCATCACCATGGCCCCGGCGCCTTAAAACCGCCAGCAATTCCGACGGCAGCGGCTCGCCCAGCGGGGGTTCCCCTGGCTGGGGCGCCAGCGGGGCCTCCAGGGGGAGGGGCAATTGCCACTCGGGATCAGGGGTGGGCGGCTGGGTCAAAGGGGAATTACAAATAGGCGCCCTAAGGTCGGCGCAGCACCTGTGCATGATGGCCCCCCTGCAAGCCCTGCTTTGGGATGTGGATGGCACCCTGGCCGACACGGAACAGGAGGGCCATCGACCAGCCTTCAATGCGGCCTTTGCCGAAGCCGGCCTCCCCTGGCAGTGGGATCGACCCACCTACCGGCGGCTGCTGGCGGTAACCGGCGGCCGCGAACGGATCCGCGCCTGGCTAGGGCAACAACAAAGCTGGCCGGCGGCCGCCGGCGGTGACCCCAGCAGCTGGGACCCCACGGGCTGGATTGAAAGCCTGCAACTGCGTAAACAGGCCCACTACCGCCAGCGGCTGGCCCAGGGCCCTTTACCGCTGCGGCCGGGGGTAGAGCGGCTGCTGCTGGAGGCCCAGGCGGCCGGCCTGCGCCAGGCGCTGGTAACCACCAGCGGCCGATCGGCGGTGCAGGCCCTGCTCCAGCCCTATCCCCAGCTGCAAAGCTGCTTTGAGCTCTGGGTGTGCGGAGAAGACGTGGCCGCCAAGAAACCCCACCCGGAGGGCTACGAACGGGCCCTGGCCGCCCTGGGGATCAGCGCCGGGTCGGCCATTGCCATCGAAGATTCAGCCCAGGGGCTGGCCGCCGCCCGCGGGGCCGGCCTGGCGGTGGTGATTAGCGGCTGGGCCGCTGGGGATGGCAGCCTTGCTGGGGCCGCCCTGGTGCTGGATCATCTGGATGCTGGCGAAGGCGGCCCTGTGACGGTGGCCAGCCTGGGGGCACTGCTGCCATGAGCCTTACTGCCATGGGCCTTACTGCCATGGGGAGCGAGCGATGACAAGGCTCCCCCTGCAATCAACCCGTTTCAATGGCCTGCAACAACTAATTGGTAAGCAGCTCCTGGGCTGGGTAACCAGCGGCTGGCTGCAAAAAAGCTTGGGGTTGATCTCCCTGTTGGCGGGGGCTTACCTGGCCGCCAACATCACTTCGATCTACCTGAATTTCGTACATCTCCAGAGCGTGGGCGCCCTGGGGATGCTGTTGGTGGTGGAAATCATGGTGCGCTTACGCACCCGCCTAGCTGGAACTAATCCAGGCCTGCTCTGGACAGTGCTGGACAACTTCCGGATCGGCGCCGTTTACGCAGTGGTACTAGAAGCCTTCAAACTAGGTAGCTAAGACCGGGTAGCTAAGACCGGGCAGCTAAGACCTCAGGTCTTTGTCCCCAGGCCCGACCAAGCCGGCAGCCCCCAGCCCCAAGCTCAGGACTCGGCTTCTTCCTCATCGGGCATCGGATAAACGAAGCCCTGGGCCCGGCCGCTCAGCACTGCCTTGCCCAGGGACATCGCCTTCTGGGCAGCCACTCGGGCCTTGGCTTTCCAGGTGGCATGGCGTTGGTTGCGCTTGCCCTTGGAGGTTTTCTTCTTAGGTACGGCCATCCCGGCTCAATCACTGCCAAACATCAATTGTCTGCTGTCGTGATCACTTTCGTCAATCGCTAAGCTCTTGGCATCGAAAGAGGCTTGTGCCCAAAAGGGATTCGAGCGACATGCCCAGCTACAGCGGGCTGCTGAGGGCCATCCGTGCTGGCCAGGTGGAGCAGTTGCAGCTGCTGCCCAGGGAAGACGAGGTGCAGGTGCACTTCAAAGACGGTCGCCAGGGGCGGGTGCCCGTATTTAGCAACGACCAGCAAATCCTGCGCACGGCGGAGGCGGCCAAGGTGCCGCTCAGCGTCAATAACGGCCAAGGGGATAGTGCCGCCACCGGCCTGCTGGTGAATGCCCTGCTGGGGCTTTTGTTAATTGGTTTGCTGGTGCTGCTGTTGCGCCGCTCCGCCTCGGTGGCCCAACGGGCCCTGGGCTTTGGCCGCAGCCAGGCGCGGCTCCAACCGGAAGGCAGCGTCAGCGTGCGCTTTGACGACGTGGCCGGCATCGATGAAGCCAAGGCCGAACTCCAGGAGGTGGTGACCTTTCTGAAGGAACCGGAACGCTTCACCGCCGTGGGGGCAAAGATCCCCAGGGGGGTGCTGCTGGTGGGTCCGCCCGGCACCGGCAAAACCCTGCTGGCCCGGGCGATTGCCGGGGAAGCCGGGGTGCCGTTCTTCACGATCTCCGCCTCGGAGTTTGTGGAATTGTTTGTGGGGGTGGGGGCCAGCCGGGTGCGGGACCTATTCCGCCAGGCCAAGGCCAAGGCCCCTTGCATCATTTTCATTGATGAAATTGACGCGGTGGGCCGGCAACGGGGCGCTGGCATCGGCGGCGGCAACGACGAACGGGAGCAGACCCTCAACCAGCTGCTCACCGAAATGGATGGCTTTGAAGACAACTCCGGCGTGATCCTGCTGGCGGCCACCAACCGGGCCGACGTGCTGGACTCCGCCCTGCTGCGCCCCGGCCGGTTCGACCGCCAGATCCTGGTGGAACTGCCCGACCGCCGCGGCCGGGAGGCGATCCTCGGCGTCCATGGCCGCAGTCGGCCCCTGGGGGAAGACATCTCCCTGGCGCTCTGGGCCCGGCGCACCCCGGGCTTCTCCGGTGCCGACCTGGCCAACCTGATCAACGAGGCGGCGATCCTCACAGCCCGGCGCAACCGCACGGCCATCGATGAGCAGTCGATGAACGACGCCCTGGAACGGGTGACCATGGGGCTCAGCGCCAAACCCCTCCAGGACAGCGCCAAGAAGCGGCTGATCGCCTACCACGAGGTGGGCCATGCCCTGCTCACCACGCTGCTGCCCGCCGCCGACGAACTCGACAAGGTGACCCTGCTGCCCCGGGCCGGCGGCGTGGGCGGTTTTGCCCGCACCACCCCCGATGAGGAAATCCTTGATAGCGGCCTGATCAGCAAGGCCTATCTCCAGGCCCGGTTGGTGGTGGCCATGGGCGGTAGGGCAGCCGAAATCGTGGTGTTTGGCCCCAGCGAAGTAACCCAGGGGGCCAGCAGCGACCTGCAGATGGTGACCCAGATCGCCCGGGAAATGGTTACCCGCTATGGCTTCTCGGTGCTGGGGCCCGTGGCCCTGGAGCAGGAAGGCGGCGAGGTATTTCTGGGGCGCGACTGGACGCGCTCGGAGCACCATTACTCCGCCAGCACCGCCAAGGTGATCGACCAGGAGGTGCAGCAAATGGCCCGCGCTGCCCTCGACCGGGCCGTGGCCATGCTGCAACCGCGCCGGGAATTAATTGATGACCTGGTGGAATCGCTGATCGAACAGGAAACCCTTGATGGCGATAGCTTCCGGGCCCAGGTGGCCAGCTTTGAAAACCGCCCGGGGGGGCTATCAGCGGAACTGAATGTCGAGGCTGCGCAGGTAGCTGTGCAATCCGGCATCTTGAACCGGGAGTAGCCGGGCCGGGGTGTCCGTGGGGTTTACGTGGCTATGCCACCAACCAGGGGGAGTAAGGAAGGCCCCACCGGGCTGCCAATCGATCCGATGGGGGTTGAGGATCAAACCATCGGCCCCCAGCTGGGGGCCGGTAAGGGTATGGGTGCCGGGGCAGCAATCGATGATTAGATC
Source organism: Cyanobacteriota bacterium (assembly GCA_039799245.1). Lineage (GTDB taxonomy): Bacteria > Cyanobacteriota > Cyanobacteriia > PCC-6307 > Cyanobiaceae > Synechococcus_D. The sequence continues at coordinate 17,431 of JBDLTB010000031.1, read as the reverse complement.
AAGGGCCACGGATTGGTGGCGGTGGGGGGGCTGCACGTTCCCAGGGGGCACGATGCCGAGCATGGCCCAGAGGGTATGGCTCACGGTGCGGGTGGCGGGCAGGTCTGCATGGCCCAGGAGGATGCTGACCCGATTGGCCTTGGCCGCACCGGGGTCTGCGGCCACCCCCTGGAGCTTCTGCTCCAACTCTGGGGCGACGTAATGGGCGGGCCCAAAGCGCGGCGCCCCGGGCACAACCCCGAGGTAGCTGAGCAATGGCCCGTCGTGCACCCCATAGAGCAGGGCATCGCCAGTGGCCCGCAGCAGAGGCTCATCCACTGAAGGCAAAACCAGGGCATCCCCAGGGCCCCAGGGGATGGCCATGGCCTCGCCACCAAGGCTGCCAGTGAGTTCACCGCTGCCGTTGAGGGCATAGAACACCGCGCTGGCCCAGGGGGCAGTTAAGGGGAGGCTCTCGCCGGCGTTAATGCGCAGGAAAGCTGCCGCCAGGCCCGGGCTAGTGGCACCAGGGATCAGGCCCTGCTGGGGGCCGGGCTCCAGGGGAATAAGCGCCGTGGGGCCTGGGCCATGGATGCTGGCCGGCCACTGGCAGGGGCGAATCGGCTCGGTGAGCCCAGGCCGTACCGGATTGGCCGCTTCTTGGTAGCTGTAAAGGCGCGCCTTTTTTTGAAATTCCATCTCAGCCGCCGGCCACGGCGGGCACGATGCTTACCTCATCGCCGGCGTTAAGGGCGGTGGCTTGGTTATCAAGGAAGCGAATGTCTTCGCTGTTTACGTAAACATTGAGGAATCGGCGCAGCTTGCCCTGCTCATCACAGAGGCGTTCCTTGAGCCCGGGGAAGCTGCCATCGAGGGCAACGATCAATTCATCCACGGAGCTGGCCTCAAGGGAAACCGTGGCTTGGTCGCCGGTGAATTTCTGCAGGGGGGTGGGGATCAAAACTTGAATGGCCATGGCAAGCAAATGAATGGGGTGGGGGTGATATCCCAGGAGGGGCTATTTCAAGAGGGGAACTGCCAGGGGGGCAGTGCCAGCTAAACGCCCACCGATTCCCAGGTGGCCCGCTGCAGGGACTGGGCCCTTTCCCAGGCGGCATTGAAGCTGGCCAGCTGCGGTTCGATGGTGAGCGGTTCGCCCACCACAGAACTAACCGCCTCGGTGGTTTTAAGGCCGTTGCCGGTGATGTAGGCCACGGTGGTTTCTTCGGGGTTGATCTTGCCCTGTTCCACCAACTTCTTAAGCACGGCAATGGTGGTGCCACCAGCGGTTTCGGTGAAGACACCTTCGGTTTCGGCCAGCAACTGAATGCCGGCAACGATCTCCTCGTCGGTGACGGCGGCAATGGTGCCGCCGCTCTTGTAGGCGAGGTCGAGGGCATAGGGGCCATCGGCGGGATTACCAATGGCGATCGACTTGGCGATGGTGTGGGGCTTCACCGGGGTGATGAAATCGCGGCCGGCGGCAAAGGCCTGGGCGATCGGTGAACAACCCTCCGCCTGGGCCCCGCTGAAACGCACCGGCTTCTCATCCACCAAACCCACCTTGATGAATTCATCAAAACCCTTGCGGATCTTGGTAAACAACGAACCAGAGGCAAGGGGGGCAATGATGTGATCAGGCAGTTGCCAACCGAGCTGTTCGATTACCTCAAAGCCCAGGGTTTTGGAACCCTCGGAGTAGTAGGGGCGCAGGTTGATATTTACAAAACCCCAGCCGTAGGTGTTGGCCACCTCACAGCAGAGGCGGTTTACCTGGTCGTAGTTGCCCTTCACCGCCATCAACGTTGGGTTGTAGATCAAGGTGCCGAGCACCTTGCCGGCCTCCAGGTCTGAGGGGATAAACACACAGCACTCCATGCCGGCATGGGCGGCTATGGCGGCGGTGGAATTGGCGAGGTTGCCGGTGCTGGCACAGCTCACGGTGGAGAAACCCAGCTCCCGGGCCCGGGTGAGCGCCACGGAAACCACCCGATCCTTGAAGGAAAGGGTGGGCATGTTTACGCCATCGTTCTTGATGTAGAGATGCTTGAGCCCGAGGCGGCGGGCGAGGCGGTTGGCCCGCAGCAGGGGAGTGAATCCGGTGCCCACATCGATGGGATCCCCCTCAATGGGCAGGAAATCGCGATAACGCCAGATCGAAACCGGCCCCGCCTCGATCGAGGCGCGGGTGGTGCGGGCCCGGATGGCGTCGTAGTCGTAAACGACCTCGAGGGGCCCAAAACAAACGTCTTCACAGACGTGGCGGGCGCTGGCCTCGTAGGGATGGCCACACTCTTTGCAGCGCAAGCCCTTGAAGGTCACCGAGGAAAGGGTCGCGGTCACGGCGCCAGCACGAATGGAGAAACGCTAGCAGCGGTGTTCGGCGACCAGCTTTAATCCCGACCCTAACAGTCGGGATTAAAGCTCTTGTTCTTTTAGGCGCGCTGCCTAGCCTCGCCCCATGCGCTCCATTCCCCGTTTCCGCCCTGCCCCGAGACCGCTGTTAGTGGCGCTGGGGGCGGCCCTATTGCTGGCCTTACTGCTGCTGCCCAGGCTCTGGGTGGAACAGGCCTGGTTTGATCAGTTCCAATTGCGCGCCATGTTGCTGCGGCGCTGGGGGCTCCAACTGCTGGCCTTCCTGGCGGTGTTAGGCCTCGGCATTCCCCTGCAACTTCAACAGCTGCAGCGCTGCTGGAACCTGCGCCAGGGGACCAAAACCAAGGGGCCAGCGCTCGGCAAGCCAGGCCGAAAACCGCTGCTGGCCCTAGAGGGCTGGCCCCTGGCCTTGGCCCTCGCCCTGCAGCTGGCCCTGCTGGTGGGGGGGCTCACCTACCTGCTGGTGCAGGCCCGGGGCTTAATCAACGAACCCTTTAACGACGCCGTGCTCAGCGGCTTCCCGGTGCTGGCCGACCTACCGCTGCCCCTGCTGGCCAGCCTGGCCGTGGGCTTGCTGCTGCCGCTGCTGCGCTGGCCGCTCACCAGCCTGCGGATCACCCTGGCGGCGGCCCTGGTGGGGTCTGCCACCGCCCTGGCCCGGGGCTGGAGCCTCTGGTTGCCGGCACTGCTGGCGGCGCCCTTTGGCCAGGGGGATCCGGTAACCGGCCTCGACCTCAGCTTCACGGTGTTGCGGCTGCCGGCCCTGCGCCTGGTGCTGAGTGTGTTGATGGCCCAGGGGCTGGTGGGCCTGGCCGGCTGCCTTTGGCTCAGCTTTAGCCAGGGCAGCAGCCTTTCCGATTGGCGCTTTAGCGGCCTCAGCCGCGCCCAACAAAAGACCCTGCAACCGCAGCTGGCGGTGTTGGCCCTGGTGGCGGCCTGCATCGCCTTTCTGGCGCCCTTTGAACTAATGGTGCAGGGCAGTGGTGTGGCGGCCGGGGCGGGCTTTGTGGACCTGCAGGTACGGCTGCCGTTGCGGCTGCTGCTGGGGGCCCTGCTACTACTCACCGCCCTGGGGCTCACGGTGCCCCTGCCCGAAGGCTGGTTGCGGCGCGGGCTGTTGCTCCCCTTGGCGGGCACAGCCCTGCTGGTGCCCCTGGCCGAGCTACTGATCGCCCCGGTGGTGCAACGGCTGATGGTGCAACCGCGGGAATTGCAGCTGGAGCGCCCCTACCTGGCCCGCACGATCAAGGCCACCCGGGCCGCCTTTGGCCTGGAGGAGGTGGAGCTGGAAACCCTGCAACCGCGCCAGAACCTCACGGCGGCAGACCTGGCCGAAGAACCGGGCACCCTCGACAACCTGCGGCTTTGGGACACCCAACCGTTGCTGGCCACCAACCGGCAACTGCAACAGCTGCGGCTTTATTACTCATTCCCTTCGGCGGCGGTGGATCGCTATCGGCTCAGTGCCGATCCCAACCGCAGCAGCCAGCAGGTACTGATCGCCGCCCGGGAACTAGACACCAATGCCCTACCCACCGCCTCGCGCACCTGGTTAAACCGCCACCTGGTATTTACCCATGGCTATGGCTTCACGGTATCTCCGGTGAATGCCTTTGGCCCCGATGGCCTGCCGCTGTATTTCGTGAAGGATTTGGGCCTTAGCGGCCAGATCCAAGGGATTCCCCAGCTGCGGGTGAGCACGGAAGAAGTGCGGCGCCAGCTGCCGGTGGGCCGGCCGCGCCTTTATTTCGGTGCCTCCCCCGCCGACTACGCCGTGGCCCCCACCCACGTGCGCGAATTCGACTTCCCGGAGGGGGACCTGAATGTGTATTCCAGCTACAGCGGCCACGGCGGCATCCCCCTGGGGGAGCACTGGCAAAAAATTCTTGCCAGCGCTTACCTGCGCGAGCCGCGGCTGCTGTTTACCGGGGCTATCCATGGCAAAACGCGGCTGCTGCTGAGGCGCCAGGTGCAGGCCCGGCTCCAGGCCCTGGCCCCCTTTCTCAAGTTTGAAAGCGAGCCCTACCTGGTAACGGTTTCAATCCCAAACCACCGGGATTTCCGAGCGGAACAGCATCAGTACTGGTTGCTGGATGGTTTCACCACCAGCCGCAGCTATCCCTACGCCGAGGCCAACCCAGCAGGCCTGCGCTATTTCCGCAATCCGGTGAAGGTGGTGGTGGATGCCTACAACGGCAAGGTGTGGCTTTACGTGAGTGAACCGGGGGAGCCAATTCTGCGCAGTTGGCAAAAGGCCTTCCCGGAAATGTTTAAACCCATCACGGAGATGCCCCAGGAACTACGCCAACACATTCAGGTGCCCCAGAGCCAATTTGCGGTGCAGGCGGAAAGGCTTTTGCGCTTCCATGTGACTGACGTGCGCACCTTTTACAACGGTGACGACGTGTGGGGGATTCCCCAGGAGATCTACGGCAACAGCAGTGTGGCGGTGCGGCCTTACCACGTGACACTGCAGCTGCCGGGGGAACAACGGCCGGAATTTGTTTTACTGCTGCCCTTCTCACCCCTAAAACGACCCAACCTGGTGGGCTGGCTGGCGGCCCGCAACGATGGGGCCGCCTACGGACAACTGCGGCTGGTGCGCTTCCCGCAACAGCGGCTGCTGCTGGGCCCCCAACAGATTTCCGCCCTGATCGAACAGGACCCGGGGATCAGCCGCCAATTTGGCCTCTGGAACCGGGAGGGTTCAAAGGTGGTGCAGGGCAACCTGCTGGTGGTGCCGGTGGGCCGGGGGCTGCTCTATGTGGAACCGATCTACCTGCAGGCCCGCAATGGCGGCATACCAACCCTGGTGCGGGTGGTCGTTACCGACGGCCGCACCTTTGTGATGGAAAACAACCTGCAGAAAGCCCTGGAGCTTCTGGTGGCCCAGAAGTCCTAGGCGGCTACGGCCACCTTGGCGTCTAGGAGGCCCTTGGCATAGAGGCCGGCGTAGTAGTTGATATCGCGCTGTTTGATCTTGCTGGCGTTACCGGCGGCCCAGAACTGCTGGTAACGGTCTAGGCACACCTGCTTCATGTATTGGCGGGCGGGCTTGTTGAAGTGGCGGGGATCGAAGTTGGCGGGATCCTTGGCGGCGGCTTCCCGCACGGCGGCGGTGAAGGCGAGGCGGTTATCGGTGTCGATATTCACCTTGCGCACGCCATTGCGGATGCCCTCTTGGATTTCTTCCACGGGCACGCCATAGGTTTCGGGGATGGCACCACCGAACTTGTTAATCATTTCCAGCCATTCGTGGGGCACGGAGCTGGAGCCGTGCATCACCAGGTGGGTGTTGGGGATCGCCTTATGGATTTCGGCGATGCGGGAGATGGCAAGCACTTCGCCGGTGGGCTTGCGGGTGAACTTGTAGGCGCCGTGGCTGGTGCCGATGGCGATGGCCAGGGCATCCACATGGGTTTTAGCCACGAAATCCGCGGCTTCGGCGGGGTCGGTGAGCAGCTGGGAATGGTCGAGGCTGCCCTCAAAACCATGGCCGTCTTCGGCTTCACCCTTGCCGGTTTCGAGGGAACCGAGGCAACCGAGTTCGCCTTCCACGCTCACGCCGATGGCGTGGGCCACCCCCACCACTTCCTTAGTAACAGCCACGTTGTAGTCGTAGCTGGCGGGGGTTTTGGCGTCGGCTTCCAGGGAGCCATCCATCATCACGGAGGTGAAACCGTTGGCAGCGGCGCCAAAGCAGGTGGCGGGGCTATTGCCGTGGTCTTGGTGCATCACCACGGGGATGTCGGGATAGGTTTCCACCGCCGCCAGGATCAGGTGGCGCAGGAAATTTTCTCCGGCGTACTGGCGGGCACCGCGGGAGGCCTGCAGGATGACGGGGCTATCGGTTTCGTAGGCAGCCTCCATGATCGACTGCACCTGCTCCAGGTTGTTCACGTTGAACGCTGGGATGCCGTAGCCGTTTTCAGCGGCGTGATCCAGCAGCAGGCGTAGGGGAACGAGGGCCATGGGAAACCTCTAAGGGGGGTTGGGTTCCGGCGGCAAGCCACCGGAAAGACGGGGGGAGTTTAACGCGGTGGTCTGCGGCCCTGGCGTTTTGGCGCCCCACCCCGGGGCCGCGAACTTCTGGCGCCGGGGGGGGGCCCCACGGGCAGGGAGGTGTCTGGCTCAAAGCCAGGGATCACTTCGCGGGGCAGGGGGGCACCGATCAGTTTTTCGATGGCACCGAGCAGATCACGCTCCTCGGCACTCACCAGGGAAAGGGCATGGCCACTCATACCAGCCCGGCCGGTGCGACCAATGCGGTGCACATAGTCTTCGGGCACGTTGGGCAGATCGAGGTTCACCACATGGGGGAGTTGGGCGATGTCGAGGCCCCGGGCGGCCAGGTCGGTGGCCACCAGCACCCGCAATTCACCGCCCTTAAAGCTGCTCAGGGCGCGGGTGCGGGCCCCTTGGCTCTTATTGCCATGGATGGCGGCGGCCTGGATACCTTCTTTGGTGAGCCGTTCGGCCAGCTTGTTGGCGCCGTGCTTGGTGCGGGAAAACACCAGCACCTGCTGCCAATCGTTGCTGGTGATCAGATGGCTGAGCAACGCTGATTTACGGCCCTGGTCCACAGGGTGAATGCGTTGATCCACCGTGTCGGCGGTGCGGTTTTCCGGGGTTACCTGCAGCTGCAGGGGTTGGTGCAGAAAGCCCTCGGCCAGCTTGCGAATTTGGCCGGAAAAAGTGGCCGAAAACATCAGGTTTTGGCGCTTAGAAGGCAGCCAACTGAGGATCCGCCGGATGTCGTGGATGAAGCCCATGTCGAGCATGCGGTCGGCCTCATCCATCACCAGCACCTCGAGCCGATCAAAGCTGGTGATGCCCTGGCCGTGCAGGTCGATCAGGCGGCCGGGGGTGGCCACCAGCAGGTCAACTCCCTTGCGCAGGCGCTCGATCTGGGGCTGGAGACCCACCCCGCCAAAGACAACGGTGGAACGCAGGTCCAGGCCTTGGCCATAGCGGGCGGCGCTATCTGCCACCTGGGCGGCCAGTTCGCGGGTGGGGGTGAGCACCAGGGCGCGCACCTGGCCGGCCCGGGCCTTGGCCCCATGGCGCAGGCGTTCGAGGATGGGCAGGGTGAAACCAGCGGTTTTACCGGTGCCCGTTTGGGCCGCCGCCATCAGATCCCGGCCGGAAAGCACGGCGGGGATCGCCTTCAGCTGAATTTCAGTGGGTTCGGTGTAGCCGCAACGGGCCAGGGCCTGGAGCAGGGGCTGACCCAGGCCGAGCTGATCAAAACCGTTGGCAGGGGCTTCGGCCCCAGGGGAAGGAATACTCACTTAGTAAAAGTTTTGAACTGGGAATCGGAGAGATATGAAAACAATGAAAGAACCAAAGAAGGCAACCGGGCTTGAACCAAAAGAATTAGCTGTAATTGAAGCTTAGCTGCGGCTAGGGCCGCCCCCCAGGGGGGGCCAGGAAGGGCAAGGGGTTTTGGTCGCGGCGGTGGCGCTGGGGCAGCTCCGGGCCCTGGCGATCGCCCACCAGGGCTGCGGTGTCCTCCAGGGCCTGGCGTAGGGCCCGGGCCGCATGCAGGCCCATGTCGCGGGGCACACAGATGCGATCCCGCAGGCTGCGCAGGCCCAGGTCGCTGCCGGGGGGCGGCGCACAGGGCTCAGCGGTGATCAGGCGGGTGAGCGCCGCCCGCAGGGCCAGCTCAGGCAGGGAGCTGTACACATCCAGCAGGGTGTGGCGGTGCTTGAGCACCCGGGCCAGGGCCTCCTGGGCGGCATCGGCGGGGGCGGGCTGGCGGCTGTCACCGAGATCTATGTAGGGGCCCTGGTCGATGCGGGGGGCCCACTGGCGGCTGCTGGCCGGGCCGATGCCATGGCAACCGCCCATCTGGGGGGGCAGGTCGTGGGCGTGGGTGTGGTGGTCGCTTTGGGTGCCCCGGTAGGTGCTGCGTTGTTCGAGGGCGGCAAACCAGCGGTCTATGGCGGGCCACAGCCGGCAGAGTTCATAGTCTTTGTAATAGAGCAGGCTGCTCACCATGCGCTCCAGGTAGGGCACAAAAACGAGATCAGCGCTGCTGAAATCCCCTAGGAAAAAATCCGTGGGGCTTTGCTCAAGGGCCGCACACACCCGGGCAATTTGCAACTCAAAGCGACGCTTACCTTCCGCTTCATGGCCGGGGCTACACAGCCATTGGCACCAGGCCCTAAATAGATCCCGTTCCAGCTGGCGCAAGGGCAGCACAGCGGGATCTATGAGGGACCGGCCCAGGGGGCCAAAGCTGTCTTCCAGGGCCTGGAGGATCACATCGCTTTCGGTGATCAACTGGCCATCAAGGGCCAGGGCCGGCAGCAGGCCAGAGGGCACCAGGCGCGTAAACCAAGTTTCCTTGGCGCCATAACAAAACATCGAAACCTTTTCGATCCGATAGGGCACCTGGCGTTCCTCCAGCCAGAGCCAAACCTTTTGGCAATAGGGACACCAGGCGTAGTGATCGCGATAGAGCACAACCCGCACGCTGGCGAGGGGCTTACCAAAAAGACGCAGGCGGGCCTGGCTACTGGTGGGCCCCTCGGTGCGATCGGGCTCCTCGGGGGCCAGGGCTTCTAGGGCCCCCCAGCTGAGCGGCGGCTGCAGGGGCGCTAGCGGGGAAGCCTGATCCATAAATGATGAACTTTCCAACACATACTTGCCAATTAAAGATCAGCTGACTAGACAGATGAAACCGGCGACGCAGCCCCCCGTCGGCCCAGAGCACCTCACCCTCCATGGGTGCTCCGAGAAAACCCCCGGCCAAGCTGGGGGTTTTCTTGTATTTGGCCAGGGGCAAAGGCTTTTTGCCACAAGTTATCCCTGGGCAGCTTGGGAATCAAGGTGCTGGAAAACACTTAGGTCGCCCAGGTCTGCCTCCTCCGGCATCGGAAACTTACGCAGCACCAAAATCAACAGCAGGCCAGCCTCCGCCGCCAGCAGGGCCATGGCGGCGGAGGCTGGCAGCAGCTGGCTGAGCCAGCCCAACAGCAACAGCGGCAGCAGCAGGGTGAGGCCAATGGCCTCGGGGCGCTGAAAGCAGAAAAACTCCTTGAAACCCAGGCCCGCCAGGGCGGCAAAGAAGGGGCCTATGGCCCAGATCCAGAGGGGCTGCGCCACCAGGGTGGGCAAGATCTGGCCAGGGCCCACCTGCCAGGCCAGCACTGCCATGCCCAGGCAACCGATCAGCCAAAAGAGCTGCAGGGCGCGGTGCAGGGGCCGTAAATAGATATGCACCCAGCGCAGGGCGCCCCCAAGCCCCAGGGCCATCAGTAGCAACCAGGGCCAGGTGAGGGCGGGGCCAAACTGGCGCCATTGGATCAAGAGGGCCGCCTGGGTGAGGGCAAGCAGCAGCAAGGAAAGCCGATAGCCCAACACCTCGCGGCGGTGGGCGGCGGTCACCGTATAGGTGCCATACACACCCTCGTAGCTCACCGGGGCAACGGTCATGGCTGGGGGGCAAAGGGACTACTGGAAACCAGTGTGGCCAGGTCTGGGCCGGCCGGCACGATCCCAGAGGGGTGGAGCGGAAACAGGGCGCCGAAATAATCCCGGCGCCAGGCCTCGGGGAAACAGGTGGCGGCCACCCCCGGCAGGCCATAGAGCCGCGCCCGCCAGGCCCAAAGGGCGGGGAACAGCCAAAGGGGCTTACGGCTGCAACCAAACAGGGGCGCATACACCTGTTCCCAACGGATCAAGGTGGGAAACAGGCGCAGGTCGGCCAGGGTGATTTGATCGCCGCAGAGCCAGGGGCGGGAATCTGTGCTGAGGCTGGTTTCGAGCACCTCGAGCACCTCAAACAGGGCGGTTTCTGCCCGGTGGTAGGCGGCCTGGTTGCGGGCAAAGCCACAGCGGTAAACGCCATCATTCACAGCGTCTTGGAGCCGTTTACTCCAGGCATCACTGGCGGCCGCCAGCGCTGGCGGGGCGAAATCTGGGGGGCTGGCAGTGCTACCAGCCGGCAAGGGCCAACGGTTTAACAGTGCCACCAGGTCTGCACTTTCGTTGCAGATGATCCGCGGGGCGGGGCCAGGGCCAGATGCAGCCGGCAGACCAGCATCCAGCAGCACCGGCACCGTGGCCCGCTGCTGGGCGGAGGCGCCAGAGAGGGCGTAGAGATCAAGCAGGGCCTGGCAACCGAGCATTGGTTCCGTAAAAACCCAGCGGCCGGCCTGGGGATCGGGCTCCACCACCACCAGTTCGATGGAGCCAGCCAGGTGGCGCAGGCTCCACACCAGCCAGGCCCGATGGGCCCAGGGGCAGCTGCGGCCCACGATCAGCAGGGGCCGCTGGGGGCTGGGTTCGAGGCTGGGGGGGCCCGAAAACTGGCTGGGGCGACGGCTGAAATTGCCATCGGCATCGGCCCGGGCCAGGCCATCCATCAGCCGTTGCCATTGCCATTGCCAGACACAGCGAACGCTGGCCACCAGCTGGGGGGGCGGAACGCCCATGGGATACCCCTATGGAGCTAACAGTCAATATCTAATCAAGGCGGGGGCAATGCCCTGGGGCCGCGGCTTTGGCATGGAGGGTTGAGCAATCGTTACCTCATGGAGCCACTGGGCCACCACCTCCTTAGAAAGCATCTGCGACAACACCCGGCACTCGAATTCGTTGGAGCTGTCGTCGTCCCCGGTAATTATCGCCAGGGCATCCTCCGAGGGAATAAAAGACCTGGAAAGGATCGAGAGCAGCGGCTCAGGCAGCAATGCGGCCGGATAGCGCTCCTGAATCACATGGATTAGCTCGTGCTTGAGCACCTCCTCTGGCGACTGGCCCGACTTGGCAATCGCCTCTGAACAAAGAAACACCGTGGCCTGGGTCCGCTCCCAGCCCCCCAATAACTGCGGATTGTCAACACAACGGGGATGGCCCGTGGCAATGGTTAAGCCGGCCAACGCCGCCGCTGCAGTGAGAACAGAGAACACCAAGGCGTGCGCAACTGCCTCTAAACTACGCGCTGTGGCATCCACTTGTTGGCATTTGACATCTAAAGCGATGCCACTGGGATGCCTTTTGTATCAATTGCGACCATGGGGAGCGTTCTGATCTAATCGCTAGGCTTTTGCCATGCCAGCTGAAAAAAAACGCAAGGCCCGCCAAACCTGGACGCTAGAAAAGGACGTAGTTGACAAACTGCGCCTCCTGGGCAAGCTCCATCACCGCACCCCGTCAGGGGAGCTAGCCGCTGCAGTGGATGCCTGGATTGCCAATCACCGCGATGAATTGGTGGCTGAGCAAAAGTCCGAAAACGGCAAAGAAAAGGCCATGGACCCAGGCAAACCGCCATGCTCAGCCCCCTGATTGGCCTGCTGGTGGCCACATCTCTGGCGCCGGTGGATCCAGAACTGATCCGCAGCAGCTATGGCCAGGAGGCGCTGTTTCGCTTTGAGCTGGGGGTGGATGCGGGCTTAGGCATGGAAACTCCGAAAATTTGCCCTGACCCGCGCCAAGGCTGGGGGGCATCGGCCCAGCACCAGGCCATGGAGGCCGCCCTAAAGCGGGGTCAATTTTTTGAGGCTGGCAAGGAGCTGGGGGCGTGGCAGAAAGCGGGGCAGTGCCGCTGAGGCTGGGCGGTGGCGGCTCAGTCGCCGTAGCAAGCAAAGCCAAGGGCTGCATCGAAACAGTGGTCCCTAAGGCCCTGGGCGGCAGGGTCTTGGGCCATCAGCCGCTGCAGGATGCGCTGTTGATCCACCGGGGAAAGCTCGCCATCGGCGCCCCACTTCAGGCAGGTGTCGTCAAGGCTGGCTCGATCCATATCAGCACCTCCTGACAATGGGCCCAATTTAAGGGCTGACCATCGGCGCCGCCGCCCTGGGGCCAGGAGAAAAAAAGGAGAATACATAAGAAATACAAATGTAAATTGCAAAACCGACAACGCCTTGCTGGCAAAGCGCTAGGGATGTTTGGTCAGCGCTGGGCTTCAACATTGATTTCAGCAGCAATGCGATTAAAAATATTTCCGCCTTCATCTAACATTGGTGGCACTGATTTTAATTTTGCTGATAGCTTCGGTAAAAAACAATAAAAGCACGGGCAAAAGATTTACTCAGGGCCAACTCAGCACGATACAAAAACAATCAACAGAAGCACTTACCCCTACACTCTCACTCCCGATGCTTCCAGCACATGCTGGTGGATGCCTGAAACAACCTTAAATCTGTGTAGAACTTTGGACAATTGGGCCCCCCTTCAATGCTGATCCCAGTGCTACTAACCCAATTGGCTTTACCAGGCCCAAACCCCGGTTGGGATTGGCCTGGACCGCCCTCCAGCCTGATCCGGGTGGTTACCGAAGGTAGCTTTCAGGCGATGATCAATGACTTCAAGCATGCCTATGGCCTGCAACGGATGCCAGGGGTCACGGTGACCAACCGCTGTGAACGCACCAGCTACAACCGCAGCACCAGCACCGTATGCATCTCACCGGCCATGATCAATGGTCTGGCCCGGCTGGGGGACGGCGCCCTGGTTTTTGTGGTAGCCCATGAACTGGGCCACCACCTGCAAAACGCTATCCCACAATTGGTGGGACCAATGCCGAGCCGTACCCAAAGGGAACTGCAAGCCGATTGTTTGGCTGGAATTCTGCTGAGCCGCAACGACAAATTACATATGAGTGATCAGGATGTGCAAGAGGCCCTAACTGCAGCCCAACGGCTTGGGGACAGCACCTATGACCACTTCAATCACCACGGCAGCGGTGAAATGCGGATGCTGGCCGTCCGTTCTGGCATGCGCTACGGCCGCCAAGGCGTTCGAGATAACTACTTCCCGCTCTTCTGTGGGCTAGAGGGTGGTGGCACCAAAAAACGGCTGGGCGATACGTCTTTCAAGGCAGCAGAAAATATGGGTCGCCTGAGATTCGAACTCAGGACCAATCGGTTAAAAGCCCACTAGAAATCACTGAAATCCCCTGCAGTGCAAGGCTTCAGGACAGCTTTGGCGCCCTGATCGGTGGTCACCTCTGCTCTGGCTCGCTGGTGCGCACCACCGCCGAGCGGGAGATCAAGGCTCAGCCAGAGGGGAGGGATTTGTGGCTTGAACGCACCAGCAGGCCGTCCTTAGGCGAGGGGGTGGGGATGATGCTGAGTGATAGGTCCTGAACCGGCTCCAACTCCAGGGTGAGCTGCTTCAGCAACCCCACCGCCAACAGCCGGATTTCCAGTTCCGCTAGGGCCTTGCCGAGGCAGACCCGTTCGCCGCCGCCAAAGGGCAACAGGGTCATTGCTTCGTCGTTGTCGAGATGCCTCTGGGGCCGAAAGGTCGCCAGATCATCAGGATCAGCGCCGTGGAGCTGGCTGGCGCTGATGCTCACCTGCACCACCCGATCGGCTGGCACCAGCACACCCGCTAGGGCGATGGGCTGTTGGGTGCGGCGAAAAAAGCCCCCCACCGGTGGGGTGAGCCGTAACACCTCCTTCACTACCGCATCAAGCCGGGGGGCCCGTGAAGCGTCGGAGGCGTTCCCAGCCTCACCAGCTGCAGCTGGCCAAGACAAGGTGTCGAGTTCTTCCTGCAACCAGGCGAGTTGCTCGGGATGCTGGAGCAGGGCCAGAAGTAAGCAACTCAACGATGAGGCAGTGGTTTCGTAACCGGCAAACAGAAGTAGAAGTAGCTGCTCCGCCACGTCGTCGTCGGCCAGGGGGAGACCGGCTTCATCCAGGCCTCCGGCCAGCAGATCGAGGCCGCCGGCGGCGAGGGGCGCTCCGGAGGCAGCAGCGGCCTGGGCCTTTTGAAGCACGGAGCCAAGGCGGGATAGCAGGCGCTTGCGGGCCTTACGGGCTTTTGCAAATGGACTGCCGGGCACGGCGAGCGGCAGGGAGAACAGGCCCTGGCACCAGATTTCGAAATCCATAAACAGGGCCTCGCGATCAACGGGATCGAGTCCCAGCACCGTGCTGGCGATCACGCTGAAGGCAAAACGCCTCAATCTCGGCACCAGGGCCACGGGCTGTTGGTCGCCGAGCAGCTCCCCTGCGAGACCATCAACCAGCGCCACGATCGCCGGACTCGATCGCTTCAGGGCCGCGGTTGTGAACAGCTGGCCCACCACCCGGCGACGGGCCTTGTGATCGGCACCATTGCGGTTTGCCAGCGATAGGGGCCCCAGCAGTTCCCGCACACTGGCTGGCCACCAGCCAGCCACGGCATCGCCTTGGGCAAAGAGGTCGCTGATCGCCTGCCCGCCGCGGATAAACACGGTGCGTTGGCCCAGCAGGCTGGTTTCGTAGACATCGCCAAAGCGCTCGAAGCGCGAGCGGGCGAAATCGGGATCACGAAAAAAGGCGAGGGTCTCGAGCACACCGCTCACAGCTGGCGTACACGGCAGGGGCCGCAGGGTGGCGAGATCTAAGGGCAAGCGATCGGATCGGCAACGGTGTCCAGGCTGGCAGCTAGCTGGCAACCGGCGCGAAGCACCAGTGCAGGGCGTGCAAGCCTGACCCTGTCGGTGTTGGCGCTGGCCTGGGGGCCTTTGAGCCGCCGCCATCGCCACCCTGTTTGGCGAGTGGTTTGAGCCCGATGCGGGGTAGGACTACCCGTTAGGTGGCAGCCCCGCCGCGGTGGACGCATTGGTGCGGGGCATCCGCCGCCATGGGGGCGAGCTGCGCACGGGCGCGGCGGTGGCTGAACATCCGCCACGGAGTGATTAGCAATGCCAGCCCATGGGATACGGCCGCCCTGCTGGGTAAGGGCAGTGCGCCGGAGCGCTGGCGCCAGAAGCATCTGGCTACGCCGGCTTGTCCCAATTTTCTGCACTGGCACCTGGCTTTAAAAGATGAAGGCATGGCCGAGCTGCCAATCCACCATGTTTGGGTGGGGGATTGGCAGCGGGGCATCAGATGCTGCACGGCTACACGCCAGCCAACGAACCCTGGGAGCTCTGGGCGGTGCGGGCGTATTCCCAGGAATTGGCGTGCCGCCCGTAGCCCTGAGCTGCACCCTGGCGGCCCACCGCTTTGTGTCCGCTGCGGCCCAACGGCAATTGCTGGAGAAGTTGGAGCTAGTGAGCTGAACACTCGCTGCTTACTAACTGCTTATTCACTGCTTACTGCTGGTCAAATCAGTTTGTTTTACCAGAGGGGGCAACGCCTACCCATTGATAGGCAGGTAAGCCTCAACATCAAAACCACCGATCACTTGGGTGGTAGCGATGAGCTAGAAAAGGCCGCTAGCGGGCTTAGCCTGGGGCAGAACGCCCCATGTATTTCGCTTGAACAAGATCACCGGACCACTGCGTAGGGCCTTGATCTATGGCGCGGTCAGCTATGGCGGGTTGGTGTTGATCAACAACTCAGAGCTGGATCTGCCAAACATGTGGATTGCCTATTTGCCAATGTTTGTTGGCGTTTATGTGCTGACCCAGTGGTTGGATCGCAAGTTCGGGGGCTGATAGGCCTGGTCGTTCTGTTTTAAGCCTGCGGATCCAAAAAGCTGCCTTCACACTGGTGCGCTCCATACGGTGATGCTTGAAGCACGCAGGCTCCTTGACCCATCAACCCCAAAAATGCACTGTTACTGGCCTCAGCTTTAGGCTTTATTTCTCTGCAAACCCCGGGCATCGCTGCCAATCATGCCGCGATCTGCTCGGGTGGCACGGAGTGCAGCGTGTTGTTGGGGATGGGAAAAATCAGCCTTCCTGGCCTCACTATCAATAAGGACAAGGTGTTCTCCTGGTCCCAGGGCGGCTCTGGCACCAAAAGCGATGTCGGTATCGGTGTGGCTTCTGTTGTGATGTTTGGTCTGCCAGGGCTGAGTGGTTTTGGCGCCAAAAAGCACGATTACCAATTCACCATCAACTACGTGGATGAGGCGGGCAATACCCAAGCCACCACTGCGGGCTTTAAGAACAACGTGCCAGCCAATCAATTCATGAGTGAGCTCATGGGCAGGACCGGCCTGTCGATGGGTGAAACCAACAAATCCCTGCAAGAGCAGATCAATACCCTGCAAGCTGCGGCAGCCGAGAAGGCCCGGCTGCGGCACTGCAGTGTGCCCCAGTGCTCAAGCCCTCTGCCAGCAACTCACACGGTGAGGGAGTCAGCAAGGTAGCCTGATCCGGCTGCCAGGGGCAGAACAACTTGGGCTTCTGCATGCCCCATTTTCTTACGCAGATACGTTGCTGTCACTGGAATCTGGGCGGATTTAGGGGCATATTTAGAGAAGTTCGGTCTGGATCTATGCGCAACCGCTGCTAGGTGTCGCAACCCCAACCGCTAATAGCTCCCTGGCCATCCAATCGACTGAGACCCGTTCTGTTCCAACAGAACGGGTCTCGCACTTGTCTCGGTCAGCCAGGCGAGTGGCAGTTGACAGATCAAGGGCAATAATTTCTTACAGACAGAAGAATTCAGTTAAATCCAGCACTAATATCCGCAAAGGGAGGAGTCGAACAAAAATGACACAGGACCTGCTGCTGCGAACGCTCCTGAGCAGTTTTGGCATCAAAGGAGTCACAGAGCGATCAATCAAGGTGGGAACCACTGGAATAATCGACAACCGGTTTGTAATCGGTGTTTCTGCAAATATTATCCAGAGTCATGCGATGCAAGATATACTTGGGCAACTCAATGCTCCTGATGAGGCACAGAGACAGATTCGACAGCGACTGCCGAATGCATCAACAGTTGGCTTTGGGCATGAAGGAAATTGGGAGCAAGGCTGTCGACGGGTCTATCTCGAGTATTGGGGGCGACTACAAGAAGATCACCTTGATACTGAAGCAGTGGAAGGGAAAGAAGGAAACGAGAGCGATGCCGAATGGAGTGATAGACGCAAGGCACACAAACACGTGATGGATGCCTGGAAATGGCAAACTCAAGATTGCAGCCAGTGGCACACATCAAGATATAGTGTATTCACCAGGCTAAGCAACAGGGAGTGCTGCGAAGTATTCACTTGCTTAGTAGAGAGAACATTCAAGGATGCAGTACTGATCAATGGCTTGTCAAGCCTTTTGAGGAGCATAGAAGATGGAGGATCCCCAGCAAAATATACTCAACTATGGTCGACGATTGACGTAGATCAGCGAGGCAAGACACTTGGAAGACAGACATTAGATCTAAACATACTAGATTACGAG
>JBDLTB010000030.1:0-10682 GCA_039799245.1 Cyanobacteriota bacterium | reverse complement strand
GGCCGGGAGCCGCAGGCCAGCAGCAGGATCCGATCCCTCGCCGGTGGCAGGGCCGCCAGCAGCCTTCGCAGATTGCCCAGGGCCTCCGGGCAACGGGAGCCTGGCAACAGCAGGATCAGCTCCTGGGCGGCGAGGCTGGCCGGCGGACCCCCCAGCTGGAAGCCATCCATCATTGGGTTGCCGGGGGCGAGGGCCCCCACCCCATGGCGGCGCAGGCCCCGGGCGGTGAGCCCATCGCGGCAGATCACCAGCCGGCAGTGGCGCCTGCCCATCAAGGCCCACTCCCAGGGGTCCCACTCGCTGCCCTTGAGGCGATGGTAGGCATCGGGCAGGGGATCTTGGCCAGGGCCACTGCGCCAGGTGTAGTCGCTCTTGGGGGTGCCGATGAAGCCGTAGGGCAGGCCACTGGCGGCGGCCAGCAGCAGCGGCAACAGGTCCCCCACGGCCAGCACCGCCCCACCGCCCCGGCGCCAGCGTTTGAGGCTGCGCCATTGGCCCAGGCTCAAACCGGCCAGGCCGGCCCCCAGGTCTCGCAGCAAGCCGCCCAGGCTCTGGTTGCTGAAACCACCACTGGGCAGGGCCTGCAGCGGCCCTAGCCGCTGGATCGCCGCCTGGTGGTTGAGGCTGTTGAAGGCGCCCCCCTGGCCCACCAGGGGTAGCAGGCTCAGCTGCAGTTGGGGGTTGAGCCGCTGCAGCGGCTCAAGAATCCGTGCGGCGATTAGATCTTCCCCATGGCCATTGCTAAGCACCAGAAGGCGAGCGGTCATGGGGCCACTGGTACGATCGAATTCTGGGAGTTTGGCTCCCTGGCCGGCGGCATGGCCAAGTGGTAAGGCAGAGGACTGCAAATCCTTTATCCCCAGTTCGAATCTGGGTGCCGCCTTTTTCTTTGCTTCCCTGGCGGCTCGTTAGACACGGTGGCCGCTTGGGGCAGGCTTAAGGAAGTCTTTGGGAATCAACAGGTTCGAATATCCCTTTGGGAGGGCAAAATAATTTCTTGTGTTAGCTATGGCGTTGGCAGAGATCAGGGAATTGCCAGTCAAGGCGTTCAAATGGCGAAATAATGGCGAATTGAGCGCCAATGATCTGCACCAGGTGCTGCAGTTGCTCAGTCAGGTGGAGAGCCCTGGCCATTCAGGCGAACTTAAGCGGCTGGCCCAATTGCGCAAAGATGGTTGAATCTGTTGCCCTGACTAAGGCCGCTAAATAACAAAATAATAGTCAGCCAGCCATATTTAGTTAACTATTTATATTAGTTATTTTACATATTTTGGCTTAAAATATATCCCTTGTAGACCACTGTCCAGGGGCTGAAGAAAATGTATTCAAAGCTAGTACTCGGTTTAAGTATTCCGTTAGGGCATCCAGTGGAAGTTCAAATTGTAATTGGTTGGTCCATAGGGTATTCAGGGGGTGTTCAAGTTTGTGCTAACCGTTCAATTGCCTTGGTGATGCTTGGGTGATGTAAATGCTTTTAGGCTTTTAATGTTGCGGCATGGGGCTGAGGCGAGGGCTGATTTTTTGGTTTAGCGGCGGCCAAATAGGTCGCCCCATTGGGTTGCTAATTTTGTGTGTAGGGATCTGAGGTTGCGCTGGCTATCGGCAAGTTGAATTACCCCTTGGTCCATCAGCCGGCCAAGCCGAATGGCTGTGGCCTCTTCCGTGCGATTGAATTGATTCTGGTGATCAGCAACCCAGGTCACCTCGCTGGCGGTGATTAGGCCAGTGCCCAGGGAGCCAAGAAACACTTCTCCTACGTTCATGCTGGGAATGGGAGACTTCTGCTAAATATCGCCGCCTTGGTCTAAAATTCGATCAATAATCAGCTAATCTGCCGCATTAAAACAGCTCAATCGCTTAAAGTTCGCAGCGGTGTTTTTCTCAAGCCAACCAAAATCCAGAAATAGTTTTATATGATTCTGCATTGGGCTGACTCGTTTGACCGCCTAGGGCCTAACTTGGTCGATATCCTTAAATTTTAGAATCTTTTAATTATTGAAAAATTTTTGTTTCCAGGCTTCGTCCCGGCTCAACCAGCTCCAATAAGAGGATCTTAGTTCCCCCAGGGAGATTTGAAGTTCGGTTTTGGAGAAGGCGTAGCCAAGGTTCTTGGCTAGGGCTACCACCGCATCGGCGCTTTCCAGGGTGGCCACTGTTTCCTGTAGATCTGGTCGTCTTGCCACCTCCGCAGAGAAGTAGTGAAGACTGTCGGATGCCATTTTTAGCCCCTAGTGTCTGCAGCTTAACCGCGGCACCAACGCCACTGGCCAGATCACTTCAGCAGCTGGGCCCTAGAACCTGGCGGTGGCCTCCCAGCGCTCCCCCTGGATAGCTCGGGCAGTGCAGCTCACGGAGCCGGCATCAATGCGGCAGCTACCCACCACTGGCCAGGCTTTGGGCAGTCCTTCAGCCACGCCATTGCGGTCAAAGATCACCTCGCTAAGGCTGCTTAATTCCAGCTCCACAGGTCCGTTGAAACTGCAGCGGTTGAAATTGCAATTCAGGGCACCTTTGCTATTGCCAGCAAAGGTGAGTTGGCTGCTGGCGTCTGGGTGCTCCCCCCTGGCGATGAAGCGCACCGTCAGCAGGTTGCTCTGGATTTGATCAAGCATCAGCCGGGCGCAGCCCTGGGGGGGCTGACCATCGAGATTGCGGCTGCACGACTTGGTAACAATCGCCAACTTGCCCACATTGTCTGGGCGGCCCTCGGCGCCGGCTCCGGTAGCTGCTAGGGGCAGTAGCAGGCTGGCCAGCAAAAGCAATGGCAGGGGGCGCTTCATGGGGGGCCAGGGGGGATCGCATTGTGCCCGGGCATCCTCCATGGTGGGGCTGCTTGGGGCTGTGGTTATGAGTTTTTCCCTGCCGGGCATTGGGGCAGGCACTTGGGCCTGGGGAAATCGTTTCCTCTGGAACTACAACCCAGCAGAGGATGACGGCCCGATCCTGGCGGCTTTCCAGGGGGCGGTGGCGGCGGGGGTGCGTTTTTTTGATACCGCAGATTCCTATGGCACTGGGCCCCTGGCCGGTCGCAGTGAGCTGCTGCTGGGCCAGGCCGTGGCCAGCCTGCCTGGGGCCCTGCAAGCGCAGCTGGTGATTGCCACCAAGCTGGCCCCGTTCCCCTGGCGCCGCGGCCGCCGCGGCTTTGACCGAGCCTTCGCCGCATCCCGCGCCCGCTTGGGGGGCCGTTTGGATCGGGTGCAACTGCACTGGAGCACTGCTCGCTATGCCCCCTGGCAGGAAGGTCCCCTGTTGGAGGGCCTGGCCGATTTGGTGCAGGCGGGGGTGGTGCGGGAATTGGGGGTGTCAAACATGGGCCCCAAGCGCCTGCGCCGCTGGCAGCGACTGTTGGCCGAGCGGGGGGTGCCCCTGGCCAGCGTCCAGGTGCAGCTTTCATTGCTATGCCGTGATCCCTTGGGCCCTGGGGGGGTGGCGGAGCTGTGTGAGGAGCTGGGCCTAGGGCTGATTGCCTATAGCCCCCTGGCCCTGGGTTTGCTCAGTGGCCGTTGGCAGTTGGGGGCTGCCCTGCCCGCCGGGCCCCGGGGCCAGTTATTTCGCCGCCTGTTGCCGGCGATTGAACCCTTGCGGACAGAACTTGCCGCCGTGGCCGGCCGCATGGGGGCCACGGTTCCAGAGGTGGCTCTCAACTGGTGCAGGGCCCATGGGGCCCTGCCGATTCCGGGGCTGCGTAGGCCGGAGCAGGGGTTGGCCGTGGCAGGGGCCCTGGGTTGGGCCTTGCCGGAGGAGGAACGCCAAAGGCTGGATCAGGTGGCTGCCACACTGGAAGTGAGAATGCCTGCAAATCCCTTCGGCAGCGCCTGATGGAGCCGATTCCCAGTCACCTGTTGCGCCGGGCCCTGGTGCTCGACGTAGTTCTTTCCCTGGTGATGCTGGTTTTGTCGCTGCACAGCGGCCAGCAGCTTTGGCGCTTGCTTTGGGGCGCTGCGGCCCTGGTTTGTGTGCTTGATGCGCTCTTGGCTTCGCGGCTGCTGGGGGGCAGGGGCGAGTAGGGATCAGAGGTCGGGGGTTAGCACCACTGGTAGCACCTCAGGCAGGCTTTCTGCCTCCTCCAGGTTGCCCCGGGCCATGGGTGGCACCAAAGCGGGCAGCTGTTCACTGCCACTGCTTTCGCAAGCGGCGAGGGCTTCCTGCAACAGAGAATCAAAGGTGGCCCCTGGGAGCCGGTGGCGGGCCACCTCCAGGAAGGTGCGGGTTAGGGATTCCCCGGCGGCCGCCTGCAGGTGGGGGTTGTCACGGCGGCGCTCCTGTTCTTGGGCCACGGCCCGCAGAAAGCGATCGGTTACATCCCGTTTGGTGCAAGCACGGATTAAGCCGTCGTCGCGGGGGCCTTGGCCCAACTGCAGTTCCAGTTCGTTGATGCGCCTTTGGAGGCTTTCAAAGACCTCCTGGGCTTCCTTGCCCACGGTTTCCAGTTGTCCATCAGACATCTGGGGCAGATCCGCCACATAGACCTTGCCGTGGTCGGCAAGGGTGAGGTAAGTGGGGCGGGGGCCAGTGCGGGGGGCACTCCCTTCGCCAAAACGCTGGGGGCGGTTGGGGGGAATTGGACCGGCAGAACTACGTCGACGGGTAAGGCGTGACTCGCTTAACGACACGGGCTACTACTGAAACTTTCTTGTCTTCCAATCATCATGCCAAGCCAGTCGCCCCCTAGGGCCATTTAGGCGCCAGCGGGCAGACCGTTTACCCCGGTGCACTGGGCTTCCACCGAGCCCATGGGCCAAGCCTGGAAGCCGCTGGCGGCCACCACCGCCAGGGCGGGTTCCACCTCTGGGGTGGGGAGCACCAGCACGTAGCCCACCCCGAGGTTGAAGGTGTGCCACAGGTCTTTTTCTGGGATTTCCCCCAGCTCCTGGAGCCAGCGGAACAGGGGGGGGCGTCTCCAACTTTTGGGATCTAGCTGGGCCCCAAGGCCCTCCGGCAGGCAGCGGGGCAGGTTTTCCGGTAGGCCACCGCCGGTGATGTGGGCCATGCCATGGAGCTTGATGTTTGCTTGAAGTAGCGCCTTGACCAGGGGCGCATAGAGATAGGTGGGCCGCAGCAGGGCGGCGGCGGCGCTCTCCCCGCCCAGCTCCGGCTGGGGGCTGTGGAGGTCGATGGCGCAATCCTTAAGGATGCGACGCACCAGGCTGAAGCCGTTGCTGTGCACGCCACTGCTGGCCACGGCCACTATTTGGTCCCCGGCTTGGATATGGCGGCCGTCGATGCGTTCGTCTTCCTCCACCACGGCCACACAGAAACCGGCCAGGTCATAGCGGCCCGGGGGGTAGAAGCCCGGCATCTCGGCGGTTTCACCGCCGAGCAGGGCACAGCCGCTCTGGGAGCAGCCGTCGGCAATGCCCACCACCACCTCGGCCATGGCCTCGGGACTGAGCTTGCCGGTGGCGATGTAGTCGAGGAAGAAGAGCGGTTCGGCGCCGCAGGTGATCACATCGTTGGCGCACATGGCCACCAGGTCGATGCCCACCCCATGGTGGCGTTGGCAGTCCTGGGCTAATTCCAACTTGGTGCCCACCCCGTCGGTGCCTGCCACCAGCAGGGGTTTGCGCAGGCCTGCCGGCAGCCGACAGAGGCCGCCGAAGCCGCCGAGGCCGCCGAGCACCTCTGGGCGGCGGGTGGCTTCAACGCTGCCACGAATGCGGTCCACAAAGGCCCGACCGGCCTCCACATCCACCCCTGCGGTGCGGTAGTCCATGGCGATAGGCGCTGCTCAGACCGCTCCATGCTGACCCAGCGCCCCACGGGCGAGGGCCAGGGTGAGTGGACGATCCTGGGATCGTCCACTGTCTAATCACTGCGACTTATGGGCCCTATCGGATTTCCTGATGGCCAGTTTCTGGTTTGGCGGCCCAGAAGCCCCTAGGGCAGGGGGATTGGCCGACTGATTTAATTTACTGATCAACGATTAGGGCCAAATTCAAACCGAAACTCTTCTGAAAATCGGTTTAGGTTCTCCCTGTCGTTCAAATCATTAGGAACCGCAGCGGGCGTTCTCTCATTTTGAGAAGGCGAATCTTTACTCGCTGGGGGGATCGGATTTATTCCATCACTCGCTGCATTTGCAGTCGGTTTCGTTTGTTATGCGTACACGCAATTTCGCTCTTGTTCTCGGCGCCGCTGCCCTGGCTTGCTTGCCCGGTGCTGGCCCCGTCCTTGCCCAAGAGCCCACCGACGGCCTGCTGCGGCTTACGGCCATGGCCCAACCCCTCCCCCTGGAGGACCTGGAGGCCCCAGCCCTGGACGCTCCGCTGCCCCTGGCCCCCCGGCCGGCCCTCAGGCCCGCCCCGCGCATCACCGCCACCCACCAAGGGGAGGCCAGCTGGTACGGCCCTGGTTTCTTTGGCAATCGCACCGCCAGCGGCGAGGTGTTGCGCCCCGGCAGCCTTACCGCCGCCCACCGCACCCTGCCCTTTGGCACCAAGGTGCGCGTCACCAATCTCTGGAACGGCCGTTCCGCAGTGGTCCGAATCAACGACCGTGGTCCTTTCCATGGGGCCCGTTTGATCGACCTGGCCCATGGCGCCGCCCAGGAACTGGGCCTAGTGGCCAGTGGCACGGCCCAGGTGAAACTCGAGGTGCTCCAGTAGAACCCCCCTTCCTTGGGTTCGATTGGTAATGGCCGCCCCGCTGCCTCTGCTGAGCTCTTTGGCGGAGCTAAGGATCTGGATTAATCAGTCCCCAGCTGCGATCCAGCTGGTGCCCACCATGGGCGGTCTCCATGCCGCCCATGGTGGGCTTTTTCGTGGGGCCCGGCGCTTTGGCGGTCGGGTGCTGGTGAGTGTGTTCGTGAACCCCCTGCAGTTCGGCCCGGGGGAGGATTTCGAGCGCTATCCCCGCTCCCTGGACCAGGATTTGGCCCTGGCGGCCGCGGCGGGGGCTGATGCCCTTTGGGCTCCGCAATTTGAAGACATTTATCCGGCCGGGTCCGAGGGTTTAACCCAGGTGCAGCCCGCTCCGGCCCTGGGGGCCCAGCTCTGTGGCCCCTGGCGGCCGGGCCATTTCCAGGGGGTTTGCACGGTGGTGGCCCGGCTGCTGGCCCTGGTGCGGCCCCAGCGAATCCTGTTGGGCGAGAAGGATTGGCAGCAATTACAGGTGTTGCGCCGCATGGTGGCCGACCTGGGCCTGCCGGTGGAAATCGTTGCCTGCCCCACCCAGCGGGAGGCCGATGGGCTGCCCTTTAGTTCCCGCAACAGCTATCTATCGCCGCTGGAGCGCCAACGGGCCCAGGCCCTGCCCGAGGCCCTGGCCCTGGCCGCCGCCGCCGCCCGGGCGGGGGAGCAGGATGGCCCCAGGTTGCAGCAGCTGGCCCTCGCCCACCTGGAGGCCCGGGGCCTGCAGGTGGAATACCTGGAGTTGGTGCAGCCCCACAGCCTGCAGCCGCTGCCCCGGCTGGAGCGGGCGGGGCTGCTGGCCGCCGCCGTGCGCTGTGGCACCACCCGTTTGATCGATCACCTCACCCTGATGCCCCGTTCCCCCATCGTTGCCATCGACGGTCCCGCTGGCGCTGGCAAAAGCACCGTTACCCGCCTGGTGGCCCGTCAACTGGGCCTCGTTTACCTCGACACCGGCGCCATGTACCGGGCGGTGACCTGGCTGGTCCAGGACCAAGGCCTGGCGGCCGAGGAGAGCCCCGCCTTAGTTGCTTTGCTGGGGCAGCTTGACCTGCGGCTGGAGGCCCAGGCGGAGGGGGATCAAAGGGTGTTGCTCAATGGCCAGGATGTAACTGCAGTGATTCGTACGGCAACGGTGACCGCTGGGGTGTCTGCGGTGGCGGCCCTGCCCTCGGTGCGGGCGGCCCTCACCGCCCAACAGCAGCGGTTTGGTAGTAGCGGTGGCCTGGTGGCCGAAGGCCGTGACATCGGCACGGCGGTGTTTCCCCAGGCTGAACTCAAGGTGTTCCTCACGGCCACGGTGGCGGAACGGGCCCGGCGCCGGGCCGCGGACCTGGCCGCCCGCGGCCTGCCGGTGCCGGCCCTGGGTCAGCTGGAGCAGGAAATTGCCGAACGGGATGGGCGTGATTCCAGCCGGGCGGTGGCACCGCTCTGTCGGGCTGAGGACGCCCTGGAGTTGGTGAGTGATGGCCTGACCATCGACGGGGTGGTGCAGCTGATCGTGGCTTGGTTCTACGAACGGGTGCCGCTGGAGGCGATGGCCTCCCTCAGGGCTACTGCTGTTGACTCTGCTGCTGGGCCCGCTGGCGCTGAAGCGAGCTGAGCAGCCCGGCACAGGCGTCCTCCAGTAGATCGAGCACCTGCTCGAAACCAGCCTCGCCGCCGTAATAGGGGTCTGGCACCTCCGTGCTGTGGAAGCGCTGGCAATGGTGGGTGAGCGCTTGGATGCGGTGCTGCCAACGGCCGCTGGGATCTAGGGCTCGCACTGTGGCCAGGTTGTCGTCATCCATGGTGAGGATTAGATCAAAACGCTGCAGGTCGGCGGCTTCAATCTGGCGGGCCCGACTCCCCAGGGTCAGGCCCCGGGCGGCGGCGGCGGCGCGCATGCGGGGATCGGCGAGGTTGCCCTGGTGCCAGCCGCCGGTGCCGGCGGAATCCACCTCAAATTGGCCAGCCAGACCCTCCTGTTCCAGCAGGTTCAGAAACACCCCCTCCGCGGCGGGGGAGCGGCAGATGTTGCCCATGCACACAAACAACACCCGGATTTTGTTGGCGCTGCTCATTGGGTAATGCTCATCTGGCAGGGTTGAGATTTTCCAGGGCCTGTTGGGCGCGCAGGTAAACCACCGGGGTGTCTTCTTCCCTGGGCTGGGCCCGCTGCTCCAGCAGGGAGCGCCCTTCCTGGGCAATGGCGGCAGGAATGCCAGCGGCGCTGGCCTGGGGCAGAAATCCCTCCAGACCCACCACGGCGGCGTAGCGCACCACCCATTCGCCATCGGCGCAACCCAGGGCCAGGCCCCGCAGGCAGCGTTCCACGATGCGGGGGCGTTCAGCGGCCAGTAATTGCTCCAGTTGCAGGTTGCCGAGGCCCCGGGCGGCGGCGCGGCGCACGCTGGGGCCGATGTCTGTGGCCACGGCCCGCTCCAGCACCGGCAGGCCCCGGGGGTCGCCAATGCTGGCCAGGGCCCTCACCGCCCAGGCCCTGGCGCCGTAATTGTGTTCATCAAGGTTGTGCAGCAACGGCTCCACGGCGGCGTTGCCGCAGGCGATCAAGCCATCCACGGCGGCCACGGCGGCGCCGGGGTTGTTGGTGCCCAGTAGTTCCAACAAACAAAGGATCGCGGCCTGTTGATCGCTGGAATGGGCCTCCAGTTGGGGGCAGAGGCTCACCAGACTGCGGGTGGCATGCAGCAGCGCTTCACTGCTGGCGGCCTCCTCTACTGCCCGCAGATGTTCGTTCAGGTTGGGGGAAAGCTCAGGGTTCACAGCAGCTGATCCATCAGGTTGAGCAGTTCCCGTTCGGGGTCGCCAAGGGTGTGGGGGGCAGGGCAGCCCAGGGGGGCTTCCACCAAACCTTTAAGGGCAATCAGTTTGAGGCTGTTTTCCGCCAGGCAGTCGGCTAGGGCCTTGCCTGCCGGTCGCCAGCCACTGGCGCCCAGGTCCATCAGGGCGGCCCGCCGCACCTGCAGTTGGCCATCGTGCAGCAAGGCCAGCATCGGCTCCGCCCAGCGGGGATCGCCGCTGAGCTGCAGCAGGGCGCGGCAGGCGGCGCTGCGCACCACCGGTCGGCTGTGGCCTAGGAAGCCCTCAAGCTCGGCGGCCAGCTCGGGGTTGGGGTGCCCTTCGCCCAGTTCCCCCAGGGCTTCCAGCAGGGCTTCACAGGGTTCCCCCAGGCGCAGGCCGCCACTGGCGGGTTCGGCCGCCCCGGGGAGCTGCAGCCGCTCCCGCAGGGCAGGAATCGCCGATGGATCACCTAATTCCCCCAGGGAACGGGCAGCGGCCTCCCTGAGGCCATGGTCAGGGTGTTGTAAGGCCCGTAGCAATGGTGGCAGGGCTCCTTTGGCCTCCAATTTGCCCAGGGCCCTGGTGGCATTACGGGCCACGAAGAGCAGGTCGGGGTCGTTGCTAGGGCCGTCTAGGGCGCCATTAAGAGCCTGGAGCAACAGCGGAATTGTTTCCGGGTGTTGGCTGCGCATGCGGCCAAGCCACCAGGCCGCGTAGTACCTCTGGCTGGCATCTTCCTGTTGGCGGAGCCGACTCAGGGCTTCCTCCTCGCTGATCGGCGTGCCTTGGGGGCTGGATTGGTCCATGGGAGGGGTGGTCGAATTCCTGGGCGGTTATTAACGTGGCGATAACAATTTGCTGTATCCCATGGCGCTCTCTTCCTCGGGCTTAGATCTGCAGCAACGCCTGTTTGTGGCGTTATTGCTCACCATGGATGACCAAGAGGCCCAGCTAAAGCGCTTGGCCGACCAGGGGCGAGCTGCCGATTGCCAGGCCCTGGTGGAGGAGCTGGGGGATTGGTTGCAGCTGGACCAAGGTGATGTGGCACCGATGTTGATTGCCCAGCTTGGGGCCCTGCCCAGCCACTGATCAAGGGGTTGCCATAAAAAAGGGGCCCCGGTAGGGGCCCCATGGGTTACGAGAGATCAGAAAGGATCAAACGAGGGCGTTGATGGCGTAATCGATGTAGTTGTTGGCGATTACACCGGGGTCACCGGAGACACCGTGGTTGGCCTTGATGTAGTTCAGGGCTTCCACGTACCAGGAGGG
>JBDLTB010000029.1:0-25532 GCA_039799245.1 Cyanobacteriota bacterium | reverse complement strand
TGCCTTGATCAGACCGATCATCGCCAGCTGCAGCAAGTCCTCCTTCTGGTGAATAGTGCGGCGAGCGAAGTTGCCTGCAATCTTCTCTGCCAAGTCCATGTGCTCCATAGCCAGAGCATCGGCAGCGGCGTGGGGCCGAACAGGTCGCTGCCGCCGAGGCTTGCAGCTCTTCGGTGGCTGACATTTGGGCCTCGGCGGGGGATGCACCGGTGCCTCCAGGTTGATTTCCAACTGCTCTGCCCGGGCGTGGCAGGCCGGCCGGCGGTAACGCTGTTGCTTGAGCATCTGAGCTGCCCCAGCGCTATCACCCACCAGCACAACCGTTATCGGCAGAACCAGCTGCACAGCATCCGGAGTCAGCACTGCAGGGCGTGGGATCTCCACTGCGGAATGAGTGGAACATTCCCGCACTCCGGACGACAAGGACACACTCACCGGCTCACCAGCAGCGGCGTCACCACCGGCTGGATGCCCTGGGCTTTCCAGTAGCGACCCTCCAGCCAGAGGGCGCCGTGGCAGAAGGCATCCACCAGGTCCTTGCTGCCTTTGGGAAAGCGGATCGCTTCCTCCACCAGCGGCTGGGCGCGGTGGTGAAAGCGGATCTGACCTGCTTCCACCAGGGGGGCGACGGCATGGGCGCGGGTTTCCTTGCTTCCGCGGGCGGTGATTGGCAGCATCCCCGGCACGCGGCGCCGGAGGGTTTGCAGCACCGCTGGGCCGTTGGCGGCGTCCTCGATCAGCACGGCATTAGGCCGCAAGCCCTGCTGCTCCAGTGCCTCCAGGCAGCCCAGCAGGAAGCGGATCACCTCCGGCAGGCCAAAGCGGTGCCGGGCGGCCCAAAGCACTTCCATCTCCAAGGCAGTGATCTGAGGCGGTCCCTCGGGTTCACCGCTGCGCGGGTTGATCGGCCTGGACGCTGGTGCCAGTAGGCCCGCCAGGCAGAAGCCGCAATAGTCGCTTTCTGCCTCCCCCTTGAACGACAAGTCGCACGAGAGGGCCAGCAGGGCGTACTGCCGCTGCCGGCCAGCCGCCTGGCTTGTTGCTTCCCTCGGGAACGGGGGCCTGATCCAGTTGCGCAGGAAGATTGAACCCGTCGCCGGGCTGGGCCGCTGCTGATACAGAGCCGCCCACCAGTAAGCGCCGAGGCGGGCGCGGATTTTGACCAGCTCGCTCAGCGGAAAGCGCTCGGGGCAGAGGGCCTCGCCCGCTTGCCTCCAGTCCGGAATCAGCGTGCAGGTGGGCGGCAGCTTGGGGCGTTCGGCAGGCTCTTCTGCAACAGCGGGTAGATCGAGCACGGTCCACTGCTGCGGCGCCTCGCCGAGCTCCTGCTCGTACAGCCAGCCGATCACGTCTTGGTGGTCCCAGCGGGTGAGCACCACCACCTGGGCTGAGAGGTTCGGCTGCTCCCTCCCGTCCGGACCCAGCACCATTGCCGGTTCAGCCCGGGTGAGCCAGACCGAGCGCAGCCAGTCGATCAGCTTCTGCCGCAGAGCAGGGCTGGCGGCATCACCGGGGCCCTTATAGGGGTCGTCAATGATCCCCAGGCTGTAGCCCTTGCCCGTGAACGGGCCATCGACACCAGCAGCGATGCAGCCACCGCGCTGGCGGGTAAGCCAGTTGCCTACCGCAGCTGAATCGCGAGCCAGCAGGTGGCCGGTCACCCGGTAGAAGTGGCGCGCCTCTCGGGAGTGGGCGTAAGCCAGCTCGGCTGAGTAGGAGGCAATCGCCGCAAACAGGTGCGGGTAGCGCTGCAGGAAGTAGGCCGGAAACAGCTTGGAAACCAGGAGACTTTTTCCAAGTCGGGGAGGACAGGTAACGATCAGGCGGCTGATCTGGCCATCGGCGACCTGCTGGAGCAAGTCGATCAGCACTTCGGCCCAGCGGTGAAAGCCATAGCGGGGGTAGGCCTCGGCAATGAAGCTGCGCAGGCTCTGGGGTTCCGCTGGTTCGGCTGTGGTGGATGTGGGCAGGTGGAGCAGACCGGCGTCACCCCAAGGGTCGCTGTCGGGCAGCAGCAACCCGCCCCAGTCGGGCAGAAGCCGTGGTGGAGATGCAACCGCCGCGGCCCTCATGGACCTCCCCTCCCTTCCGGTGGCTTGATCGGGGCCCGCAACAATCCGCCGATCTCAGCGATCACCCGGAAGGCACCCACCGCAGCGCTGAACTGCTCGGCATCCATCGCCCGGCGGGCGCACTCATTGAGGGCAAAGATCTGCTCGGCCTGGTGGCGGCGGCGGTCGGTGATCAGCTCCTCCACCATCCGCTCACGGGCGAGGTTGAGGTAGCGGTTCACCGTCAGGCTGTTGTGCACCCCCCACTTCGCTCCAGCGTTCTCCAGGATCTGCACCATCGGCAGGCGCTGGGCGATCCACAGCTGGGCCTCCGCCACCCGCCGCTCGATCTCCAGCCGACTGGGCCTGGGGGCCGCAGTGGTCCCGCGCCGCTGCCGTGGCGGGTTGCCCGGTCCCACCGGCCGCCTGGGGTCCACGCCCACCACCGCCCCCAGCGGCTGGCCGTCGTCGTCCTCGGCTGGAGCCGCACAGCGCAGGGCCTCAATGGCATCGCTGGCGCCTTGCTCACTGGTGCCGTGGCGCTTGAGGTGAATGGTGCCCATGGCCAACGACGGCAAACGCTATTCACTGCGCCCGTAATTACGAGGAACCGTAGCGGCTCGCTAACGCAAGGCGCAAGAAATGACTTGTGTTCCCAGGGGAGCCGATCGACCGGGATTAATTGATTTGTCTTGCCGCGGATGCGGTGTGCCGTGCAGTCCGCTGGCGTGGCTCCAGACCTCAGCCAGCCAGCAGCCGGCGGGGGGGGGTGTCCCTATAGGAGGGGAATGAATGCGTGAACAATTCCGGCAGACCACAGCTAGCGCAAGGGCTTCTGGCTCCTGATGTCAATGAAATCCGCGTGAATCGCGATGAATCGTCCATTCACACCGTTTTCATCCCCATTCATCGCTTTTTCATCCCTTCTCAACCGCCAGGAACCACTGCACCCCAATGCTTTACAGCGATAAAATCATCAATTCATTTTTTTAATAGGGGGGGACACAGGGGGGTGCCCAGAGCGGGGATCAGCGCAAAGCGCTCTCCAGCCCGCCGCGGCCCTGGTGGGGGAGCTCCAGTAGGCGCTGGCCCTTGGGCGTCAGGCCCCAGGCCACGCCCGCCTTGCGGATCAGCCCCCGCTTGCGCAGCCAGGTGAGGTTGTTGCGCACCGAGCCCTCGTGAAAGCCGCCCAGCGCATGGCAGAGATAGGGGCTACTGGTCGGTAGGCCGCCGGCCTGGCGGCGGGCGATCAGCTCGATCAGCGCCCGGCGGCAGTTGCGGGTGATCAGTCCCTCGGTGATCTCAAAGCCGTCCTCGCTGAGGCGGTAGCTGAACTCCCGCTGCTGGCTGCCGCGCAGCTTGTGCACGCTCCAGACATTGCAGGGGCCCAGGTCGCTGCTCTTGCGGGTGAGCTGGTGCACGGCAGAAGGGATCTGATTGATGTTCTGGTTGCCGGCCGCGGCCTGCAGCCCCTTGCCCGCGCTCTTCCCCCCGGCGGGATGGTGCAGCCAAAGCAGCGAGCAGTGACGGCAGACCAGGGCCTGCATCAGCCGCAGCAGGGTGCCCACCGGCCCGATCCCGAAGTTCACGCCGGCCAGCTCCAGCACCGCCTTGAGCGAATCGATCACCACCAGGGCGTAGGCACCGCCTGCGAGCTCCTGGCGCAGTTCCTGCAACCCCGACGGCGTGCAGCACCAGGAGGGCAGGGCCTCGGTGGGTTCCGCGCTCCAAATGGTCAGTCGCTCGATCACAGCCGGGTCATCGGCATGGCCCAGGTCCTCGAGGTACTCGCGCACCATGGCGCGGGCCCCCTCGCCGCCATCGGTGCCGATCCACAGCACCCGGCCGGTGCGGGATGGGGGGATCTCCTGATCGAGGAACGGCAGGCCCTTGATGCAGCACACCGCCATGGCCGCCGCGGCCATGGTCTTGCCGGTGCCACCGGCGCCAAAGAGCAGATGGTCCCGCCGCCAGAGCAGAAAGCCCGGCAGCAGGTCTTCTGCCGGCGAGGCGATCGGATCGGAGAGGCTGCGGTTGCGGTTGCCGCCGCGATGGGAGTTCTGCAGCGGCAGGTCCCAGCGGCCGGCCAGGGCGTAGTAGAGGCGCTCATCCACCGCCTGGCCATTCACCCCCAAGCTCCAGAGGGAGGCGCGCACCGCCTGCTCCTGGGCCCAGGTGTCCTGGGTGTCGAGCAGCAGGTCAAGCAGCTGCTCCAGCTGCACGGCGATCTGCTGGTCCCGTGGCGGTTCCGCCTGCTGCTTGGGCCGCTCCGGCTGAGGGGCTGACAAGGAGGAAGGAGCCCCTCCTGGAACCGGGTTGCTGTTGCAGGACGTCAGGCGGCAGGGGCGGTAGCCGTCGAGGCTGGCGAAATGGAAGAGGGTGCCGATGGTCACGCCACGCCCCTTGAAAGAACGCCACTTGGTCTGGCATTCCTCCGCGTCGAAGCTGCTGCAGCCCCGCGACCAGGCGATCCAGTGTTTGAGCAGGCCTGGATCGATCGAATGGAGCGCCATGCCGATTGTCAGCCAGCTGGAGTAGTCCTCGCGGGGCTGGATATGGGCGAGCAGCTCGATCGCCCGCTCCTGGTCGTCGCTGCGGGGGGCAAATTCGGCTTCCACCGGCTCCTCCGGCCTCTTGAAGAGCGGCTCCAGCAACCATTCCGGTGCATCTGCCACCTGCTGCTCAGACGGTGAACGGCCCTCCAGCCAGCGGTAGGAGCCACTGAGCGGGTGGACGCCTGCGATCACCGACTGGTGCCCCTCCCAGCGCAGCTCCAGCACCGTGGCGCGGCGGCGCTTGCCGCCCGGCCCGCTGGCAGGCCGTGGTGGGGTGGGGGTGTGTTCGGCGCTGGCCGGCCCCCAGCTGCGGCGCCCGCGCAGGCAGTCCCAGTACTCCAGGGGGACGCGGTAGCCCAGTTGGGCCCGCTGGGGCAGACCGGAACTCCAGCCCACAGTTGGTGGCAGCTCCGCAGCCGGACAGCCATAGATCCGCTGGAAGCAGGCCGCGGCTCCGGGGCCGTCGAAGTCCACCGCCAGCACACCGGAGGCCGGGCCGAGTACCAGCCCCACTGCCTGCAGGTGGGGGCTGCTAGCGGCCGCGGCCGTGAAGTCCTCAAGGCTGCAGCCGCTCTCGGCCCAGTGGCGCAACGGCTCGCCGCTGCCGGGGTCCACGGGTCGCTTGCGGCCATCGACCGGAATCAGCAGCCAGTCGGAATCGAGGCCGCGCAGGCTCTCGAGCACACCGGGGGCGAGCGCCATCAGCGGCCACGCCCCTCAATCGCCCAGGGGGCTGCCGGCTGCGGGCAGGGAAGCCAGCACCCATGCCTCACAGCACCCCTCCCTTGGCCCCCTGGGACCCCTGGGATCCGGCGGCAGGGGCGCGCAGCTGCTGGCGTGGCACCAGGTTGCGGGCGTCGCAAACCCGCAGGGAGCTGAAGTGGCGGCAGCCCAGCCGCCGCGCTCGCACCAGCACGCTGGCGCTACCCACCTGGTCCACCACCCCACCGGTCCAGGCGCAGCCGAGGAACACACCCACCCAGTCGCCGCGGCGCAAGTGGCGGAAGTCCTGAGGTGGGGCGGCCAGCCGCTGCTGGGCCGGTGTGCGGGGGCGCCAGATCTGTTGCTGACCGTCCTCAGGGCTGGCCATCGGAGCCAGCGCGCTCAGCCGCCGTCTGGGATGGGCATGGTTGGCCCGAGGCCGGAGCGGAGGATCCAGCCCTGGCGCTGGTCCTTGTCCTGGCCCTGGCCCTGGAAGCAGCGCGGGTGGCCGAGCGCCCGTGGCGACGGATGTGCTCCCGCAGGATCGAGCGAATCAGCACCACCCGGGGTTCATCGCCGCGGTGGGCATCGAGCCAATCGAGCACGTCGTCGCTGAGGCGAATCACGGTGGGCCGCAAGGCTCAGGAAAGCGGGGAGCGGCAGCGTAATCAGATCGGCTCGCTAACACAAGGCGAAAGGATGTACTGCCCCGAGTTTCCTGGGCTAGTTCGGGCCGTTCTGCTGGCGAGGGTGGCGGTGCCATGTGGGCTCCAGGCGGATAGCTCGGGCGACTGGCAGGACAAGGCTGTCTCCAGCAGCAGGCCGCGGCCACCAGAGGCAACGGCCTCCGCGGTGGCGATGGTTGAGCGCGTCCCGTAAACCGATCAGCCCGGCAATCAACCCGGCAAGTCGAGGGGGTTGTTGCCGCATCCTGCCGTATTCGGGGCGATGCTCTAGCTTTGGTGCGCTCTCCTCGGACTTTCAAGCCATGGCCAACTGGTTTGCGGAGATGGAGGCCCGGCAGAGTGAGGCCCGTGTCGCCTTTGGCCGCATGCTCCGCCTCTGGCGCGAGCGCAACGGCTGGACCCAGTACACCGTGGCCGACTGGGGCAAACAGGCGGGCTTTCCCGCCATCAGCTACGGCAACCTCAGCGCAATCGAGCAGGGCAAGGCTGGAGAACTGCGCCGCCCCGCTTTCTTCCAGCTGGCGGAGGCCAACCAGCGCCTGTTTAGCGGCGAGCTGGGCACCACCGCCGACAAGGAGCTGCGCGAGAAGATCAAGGCCGGCCAGCCGCTCCTCGGCGCCGATGGCCAGCCCTGGGGGCCCCAGGAGCTGTGGTCCTGCTACGTGGGGCTGCTTGAGGTGCCCGAGGCCTTCCGCCAGCCCCAGCGCGGCGATGCACCCCGGCTGAGTGCGGCCAAGGCGCGGGAGCTCAGCCGCCGCTGGCGCGAGCAGGTGGGTGGGGCCATCGAGGCCCGCCAGCTGGATCCGCTCCAGGCCCTGCAAGCGATAGCCCGGTTGGCGCCACTGGCCCAGCGCAAGCAGCTGCGCACGGTGCTCAGCTCGTTCGGCGACTACAGCCCAGTCGACCTGCAGCAGCTCTGGGATGGGGAGTGGTTGCCGCAGCAATGGATCGACAGCTGGCTGCAGGGCCTGGATTCCCGCAGCCAACCGGCCGAAACAGACCTGGAGCAGCAGGACCTGGACAGGCCGGTGGAACGGCAGCCAGCTGCAGCCAGCGCCGGCGCGCAACCCTGAACAGCTGGCCCGGATTTCCGGGGAATAGTTGCACCTTGCGTTAGCGAGCCGATAAGATCAAGGCGAGCGGGCGCCGGTCCCGCAGCAGCCCCATGGACACCACACCACCCCAGGGCGCAGCCACCCAGCCGCTCTCCACCGAGGAGCAGCAATGGCGCGCCGAGCGCGAGCTGGCTGAGGCCCTTTCTACGTTTCAAAGTCAGGTCCAGCCGGCAGCCGCGCTGACGCTGGAAGCGGTGGTGGCCGCGGCCAGGCCGGCATTCCAGCTGGGGTTCTGCTTCTCGGTGCGCAGCAGCGAGCAGGGCACGGTGGTGCTGCTGATGCACCGCTGCGGCGGCCAGCAGAGCGCCGAGAGCGACGCAGACGACGAGGACTTCACGCTCAGCGCCCGGCTGCTGGCCGGCCTGCTGGGCATTCCTGTGGCCAGCTTTCCTCAGCCCAGCAAGGCTGAGGGGAATGAGGAGTTGGCTGGCGGCGGGCGGGTTGATCCGGCAAGTGCCTCTCCTGCGCTTGCCGCACCTGCCGCACTTAATGCCCCTGTCACCGCAGTAGTTCCCGCCCCGGACGGTGAGCCTGTAGCGCCAGATCTCGAGCCCCTAAGCGCAGAGGAGATCGGCAGCCTCACAGGGATGCTTAAGGCCATGGCCCGCAGCGACAAAGAGGCCTGGCAGCGCTTCTCTGCGGCCTTCCGCGAGCACTTCGCGGTGCCGAGCACAGCCCGCACCATCACTGATCGCATCAACCAAAGGCGCCATGCATTCTTCATTGATCGCTTTGAGCGGGAACTGAACGCCGCGGCCGGCGCTGGAAGCGGCGGTGTGAGCGGCGAACCGGAGGCGATCTGATGGCAGCCCAGCAGCAGCAGCGGATCGCCTACGGCCACCGGCAGCACGAGCAGGGCTGCGGCAAGCCCAGCGGCCACTACCTGCACAGCAAGGTCCGCAGCGATGTCTGGGGGGTGCTGCAGCAGCTACGGCAGCAGCACGGCCTCTCGATCAGCGGCGCCGCCCATCACCTGATGCGGTTGGGCGCCGGCCTCGATCCCCTGCCTCCCCTCGATCACTTCACCCGCACCCAGCGGTGCGCTCAGCACGATGGCCATTGAACTCAACGACGGCAGCCGCATCGGGGCGCCGGTGATCCGCCAGCAGCGCCTCGGCGAGGTGGCCTACCTGGCGGTGGTGCGCACCGAGCAGCGCGACCGCCTGCGCCGCAACCAGAGCAACGGCGAGATGGAGCCGATCCCCAACGGCAGCGACCGCCAGGGCCGGCCCCGCTTCCGGCAGGAGATGGTGATCCATGCCCTGGCCCTGCCCGGCACCACCATGGAGGCCCGGCTGGGCGATGAGGGGGGCGTGCCAGCGGCGGGCGATCGAGTGCGGGTGATCCTCAAGGCCAAGGGGTTCGGCGACTGGATCGAAGCCCGCCGCAGCCACCGCAAGGGCAGGTTGAACGTGGGTGATGTACTGACGCTGGAAACCCGCTGGGCCCAGCAGTACGACCAGGACGGCAACGCCAAGGGCCCCAAGATCGAAGACCAGGCCACGGCCGATGCGCTGCCCCGCAACGTCACCGTTGGCTTCTACGGGCCCCTCTCCCTCAGCGAAGGGACCGATGGCCGCTGGATTGAGGCCGCCGAGCAGGCCTATAGGGAAGACGAGGCAGCGCAGCGGCAGCAGCAGGCGATCGAACTCGATGGCGGCGATCACTTCGCTGAAGAGTTCGGCGATGACGAGGAGGGGCCCTTCTGATGAGCACCCCCCACTACCCCAATGGCCCACGCCGGCGACCCAGTCCCAGCAGTTCGAGCATGCGCAATCTCCAGCTACCGGCCTTCTGCCGCAGCCGCAGCCCTCGCAGCCAACTGGTGAGCGTCAACAATCTGCGCAACCTCCAGCGGCTGCTGCTGCTGGTGCTGCTGTTTCAGCTCACCACCCTGCTGCTGGTGGTTGCCGGGCCGGTGCCGCCGCGGCCCCTGTGGCCGGAGTTCCACAAATCAGCCGTTGAAAGGAGCGAGAGGCCATGACCATGGGTGAGCAGCATTCGACACTTCTCCAGGAGGACCAGGCCTCAGCCCGGCCTGCCCGTTTGCCGACATGGGTATCAACCCGGGTGATCTGCCAGGTGATCGGTATCTCTCGAGCCACCCTGTATCGCAACCTCCAGCAGGGAGTGTTCCGGATGGGGATCGAGTGCCGACGCATCAACCCCCTGGCCATCAAGGGGCAGGTTCAGTGGCACGTCCCCAACATTGAAGAGAGGCTTCGCAAGGCCTCAGCAGAAGCTGAGCGCTTACGCCGGCTGCGCCAGGGCCTATGAAAGATCAGGCTCGAGCAGGCTTCTGGCGCTCGGCCCGTGTCCCATGGGGGAACGCCCGCTTGGCTGACTGCTCGAAGCAGGGAGACGAGTCATCTTTGCCGGCATCTCTTCTCCTGGCGCCTTCTGCGGGTTCTCGTGATTGGCTGCCCGGAGAGACGCCAGGCTGCTTTTCAATGGCCCCGCTTCCCACAGGGCTCCAGAGGCTGTGATGGCTTGGTTGCCTACGCCATGGAGGCTTCCTCCAGACGTCTTCTGCGGAGCTCCTTGGCCCGGAGCTTCTGCTCGGCCTTGGTGATCCAGCGCTGGTAGTGGCGCCGATGAACGGTTTCGGAGTGGCCGAGGGATTCGGCTGCATCGGCCGTGGTCCAGAGCGGAATTAGCTCGGGGGTGCAGTGCACCCGTCTGGCCCAGCAGTGGCGCAGGTCGTAGGGCGCCAGCTTGCGCCCATCAGCGCTGACGGGTGGCGCCAGGCGACTGCAACGGGTGGACACCGCCTGGCCAATGATGTTGTTCGGCCGGTCGGTGCGGATCGAGGGCAGGCGCATCTCCCGCAGCCGCCAGCGCTCAACCCACTCTTCGGGTGCCGGGTGGGAAATGTGAAAGCCCGTTTTCGTCTCCGGCAGCACGGTCACCAGGGCGTCTTCGTCGGGGGGACCCTCCAGGTGGAACACCTCATGGGGCCTTAGCCCATAGGTGGCCAGCATCCCAAACAACCACTGCCATTTGGGTCGATCCTCCATGTGGTCGATCCAGCGCACGATGGCGTCGTCAGTGGCCAGCAAGCGGTCCGCAACCGAGGTCGCCCGGTAACGGGAGCGTTGGCGCAGGCTCAGAACGTCTTCCCTGCTCAGGCCCTGCAGTCCTGCATCAATGAACTTGATGGCGGTATCACAGCGGGCCAAGTAGTCCCTGCGGCCGCAGTCCTGCTCCTCGATCCAGTGCAGGATTGCTTCTGCAGTCGGGCTGTTCTCCCGCTTGGCGAGGGCATTGAAGTGGGAGTTGAAGGCCGTGGTGCTGCGCAGACCCTGGATTTCCAGGAGCTTCCGGGTGGCTTGCACGAGCATCACCCAGCCGCTGAACCCTGAGGGGGTGCCGGAGCGACCGCCGAACAGCCCATCAGGGGGTTGTCCGCCACTGAGATGGGTGGTCTGGGCCAGCTGGTAGGCAGTCGGCCAGGCCTCCGGATCAGAAGGGCGGAGTCCGGTGCTGCGTACCAGGGGCGGCTGGCGGAATGGACCGCGCAGGTAGATGAAGGGGCTCTGGTTGGTCAGACGGAAGCGGAAGGGGTTGCCGTTGGCCTTGAGCTGGCTGTTCCAGGTCTTGATCTGCAGGGAAGGAGTCTGGGCCACAGGGGCAAAGGGGGCAGGGGGCGCAATTGGGTCTGTTTTGCAGCCCTTACAAATTATCTACCAAACTCTCTACAAAAATGGCCCCTCAGGGGGTGTCTAGTTGAGCCACCCTGAGACGGCTGGAGACATTTGAGACAAACGAGAAGACCCCCAGTTCCCCTTCTTTGCAAGGGATCTGAGGGCCTGTACTGGTATTTTTGGGAAAGCCGGTGATCGGATTTGAACCGACGACCTACTGATTACGAATCAGTTGCTCTACCCCTGAGCTACACCGGCAGTAAAAATCAAATTAGCATCGCCATCCCCCTTGAACGGCCCTGCCGTACCCCATGGCCGAGCGTCCATCCCTAGACCCAGACCTGAGGAAAAGGTTGTTGCTGGAGGCGAGAACCCCTTGGCGCAGCCTACGCAGGGCCCTCTGGTGGGCCCTGTTCGCTTCCGCAGGCCTCGGTGGCGCCACCATGGGACTGCGGGCCGCCAGTGGAGATGCCGTTCCCCTTCAGGACCTGGCCATCCAGGGGGGCGCCCTGGGGCTGTTGGGCCTGCTGCTCTGGTTTGATCGGAATCAACCCCAGGACCCATCGTAGTTGCCATTGCAAGGCAAGGAGCAGGGCAAGGGCCCAGAACAGGGTGGCGGCCCGGCTGCTGCCTGCCCAAGGGCTGAGACCGGTGGCTAAGCCAGCTCTGCCGTCTAGCCAGAGCAACAGGGGTAATTGCAGCAATGCAAAAAGGGGCCTGATTAAGCCCCAGGGCATTACCAAGGCTCCCTGCAGTTGGGGCAGCAGCACCGCTAGGGCCCAGAGCAATAACAGTTCCAGCCTGGGGGCGGGGCCAGGGTCTGCCCCAGCCAGCACGAGCTGGAGCAGGAGCAGCTCCAGGGGCAGCAGGCCAAGGCTGATCAGCGGCAGCTGATCGACCATTTAGGTGCTCAGGGTGCGGCGCTGGGTTACTAGTTTGTAGGCCTCAATCCGATCCCCTTCCTGCCAATCGGCAAAGCGATCGCAGCCGATGCCGCATTCGAAGCCGGTGTTCACCTCCTTCACGTCGTTCTTCATCCGCTTGAGCGAATCAAGATCGCCGGAATACAGCTTCTGCTTGCCCCGATACAACCGGAACTTGCAATTGCGGGTGAGGCTGCCGCTGGTCACATAGCAACCGGCCACAGCACTCTTGCCAATGCTGAATACGGCGCGGACTTCGGCCTCTCCGAGCGCTTGTTCCACCAGCTCTGGCTCCAGCAGACCTTCCATGGCCATTTGGATATCTTCCAGCAGCTTGTAGATCACGTCGTAGTCGCGCACATCGATGCCGGCGATTTCGGCGGCCCGTTTGGCACCGGACGCCAATGAGGTGTTGAAGCCCACGATTACGGCCCCCGATGCAGAGGCAAGATCCACGTCGGTTTCGGTGATTTCACCAGGGGCAGATAGCAACACTCGCACCTGAACTTCGCCCTGGGGAAGCTGTTCAAGGGCCCCAAGAATTGCCTCCAGGCTGCCCTGCACATCAGCCTTAAGGATGAGGTTAAGTTCCTTGAGTTCCCCCTCACTGGCTTGGCCAGACATCGAGGTGAGCGACACCCGCCGGGAGGCCATCTGTTGGGCTAGCCGGCTGGCCCGGGCCTCTGTGGCCCGATCGCCTACCACGGCCCGAGCTGCTTTCTCGTCTGGGTAGACCTCAAATTCATCGCCGGCTGCTGGTACTTCGCTGAAGCCCAACACCTCCACGGCGGTGGAGGGTCCCGCTTGTTTAACCCGGTGGCCGGTGTCGTCCACCATCGCCTTGACCTTGCCGAGCACCGGACCCGCCGCCACCACATTCCCAGCCCGCAGGGTGCCGTTTTGGATCAGCAGGGTGGCCACTGGACCCTTTGCCTTGTCGAGGTGGGCTTCAATCACCGTGCCCTTTGCCATCCGGTCGGGGTTGGCCTTGAGATCTTCCACCTCGGTTACGAGCAGGATCATTTCCAGCAAGGTGTCGATCCCCTGGCCCTTGAGGGCGCTCACCGGCACCATTACGGTGTCGCCGCCCCAGTCCTCCGATAGCAGGTTGCGGTCAGAGAGCTCCTGCTTAACGCGGTCAATCTGGGCGCCTTCCTTATCCACCTTGTTGATTGCCACCACGATCGGCACCTCGGCGGCGCGGGCGTGGCTGATGGCTTCCAGGGTCTGGGGACGAACGCCGTCATCGGCGGCCACCACGAGCACAGCCACGTCGGTGACCTTGGTGCCCCGGGCGCGCATGGCCGTGAAGGCTTCGTGGCCTGGGGTGTCTAAGAAAGTGACCTTGCGGATTTCGTCGCCGTGGGGCACATCCACCTGGTAGGCACCGATGTGTTGGGTGATCCCACCGGCTTCGCCAGCTGCCACACGGGTTTTACGGATCGCATCCAGCAGACTGGTTTTGCCGTGGTCCACGTGGCCCATAACAGTGACCACAGGGGGCCGCCGGATCAGGTGCTCGAGGTCACTGGCCTCGATCATTTCAACGGTCTTCTTGGCCGCCTCCTCCACGTCGTCCTGGAGTACTGGCACACCAAATTCCTGGGACACCGTCTCAATGGTTGAGAGGTCGAGGGTTTGGGTGACGGTGGCGATGATCCCCTTGAAGAACAGGGATTTGATGATTTCTGAGCTCTCAACGCTGAGCATGTCTGCCAGCTCCTGCACCGTGAGGTTGCCCTCCGGAATCACAAGCATTTCTGGACGCACCTGCTTGGCATCGCGGGCCGCGCGTAGCTCCATCGCCCGGCGCCGTTGCCTT
Organism: Cyanobacteriota bacterium; assembly: GCA_039799245.1. Classification (GTDB taxonomy): domain Bacteria; phylum Cyanobacteriota; class Cyanobacteriia; order PCC-6307; family Cyanobiaceae; genus Synechococcus_D. The sequence goes on along the minus strand of JBDLTB010000029.1, from coordinate 12,034 downwards.
TGACGGGTGGTTTCTTTTTTGCGCCGGCGCATGGCCACGGGCTTGGCACCAGCGCTGCCGGGCACTGCCCTGGGTTTGCTTGGCCGCGCCAGGCTGGCTTGGAGGATGAAGGCTTCCTGTTCGCCGGCGTAGCCGCTGGTTTCAGCGGTTAGCGAATCATCATTTTCGCCAATGATGTGCACCTTCTGGCGCTGTTTCTGCGGCGATTTACTGCGCAGGGCCTCCAGCTTGGCGCTGTCATCCCAGTCGGGCCGCCGGGGGCGCCCAGCGGCGGAGCCAGGGGCTGCTGCGGGGCGGAAACCTGGGCGTTTTGGTGCATTGGGGGCCGTGGGGGCGGCGGGCCGCACCGGATCGCCAGGTTTGCGGGGGGCCTCAGCTCCGGGCCTAGTGGGGGGCCGACGCGGGCCTTCCGGGGCTGGTCCCCGGGCACCAGGTTTTTGGAGCTGCATCAACTCCCCAGGGGCCACCGGTTTGCGCATGGCGCCAGGGGCGGCGGGCCTTCCCGCCTGGCCTGGCCTGGTGGGGGGGGCGGCAGGGTCGCGGCGGATGGGTTTCCCAACTAGTTCCAGGGAGGAGGCAGGGGGCCTGCCATCGGGTTCGCCGCGGCGCGGTTGGGCCGGCGCACCGGCACGGTTCACCGGGGCGCCGGTGCGCTGGGGGGCTGCAGGGGCCCCGGCCCGTTGGGGCGCCGGCCGTTGGGGGGTGGGGGGCCGCATGGGCACGGCTGGACGGTTTTGGTCGCCCCCCCGCTGGGCTGGGGCAGGGGCCCGGCCCATGAGTTGTTGGCCGCCGGCGGGCCGTCCTGCCGTGGGTTGGGGCTTGCCCGGCTGGGGGGCGCGCATGGGCTGGGGTGCGGCCGGCCGCGGTGGTGGTGGCACCACGGGCTTGCGGCTGGCCGGCCCGGCGGGGGGGGTTGTGGGTTTGCCCAGGGGGGCAGGTTTCACCCCCACCTCTGGTCGGGTGGGGGTGGCGGGTTTTGCCACCACCGCTGGCTTCGCAATCACCACTGGCTTCGCAATCACCGCTGGCTTAGCCACCACCGCTGGCTTCGCCACCACCACTGGTTTGGCGGCCACCACTGGCTTCGCAATCACCACTGGCTTCGCCACCACCGCTGGTTTTGCCACCACCGCTGGTTTTGCCACCACCACTGGCTTCGCCACCACCACTGGTTTTGCAGCAACAGCTGGTTTGGCAACTATCGCCGGCTTAGCCGGTATTGCTGGTTTGGCAGGAACAACTGTTTTTTCCGCAACAGCCGGTTTGGCCGGCACTGCTGGTTTAGCCACCACTGCCGGCTTGGCAATGATTGTTGGTTTTGCTGGCCCGGCTGGGGGCTTGGCGGCGGCGGGGCCGGCCGGGGGCCGCATGGGCACTGGCCGAGGCGGCGGGCTGCTCACCGCTGAGGTTGCCCCTGGAGGAGCTGGGCTTGGGGTTGCCACAGCGGGTGCGACTGGTTTGACCACCTCAGGCTTGGGGGCGACTGGCTTAGCCGGAGCAGGGGCCGTGGGGGGTGCTGTGGGCCTAGGGGTGCTGGGTTGGGTAACGGTGGGAGCCGCTGCGGGTGCCGCCTTTTTCACGGTGAGAATTTTTACGCCTGGCGCCTCTGGGGCCCGGGCCGGGGCAGAACCGCCCTTGGCCTGCAGCAGAGAGCGAATTTTGCTCGCCTCTGAGTCGCTGATGGAGCTGCTGTGGCTCTTGGCCGCGATCGACAGCTTCTCAGCAGCGTCCAGCACGTCGCGATTATCGAGACCGAGGTCTCGGGACAGCTCATAGATCCGGACTTTGCCGCCGCTCGTCATGCAGGTCTCCAGTGGACGGGGCACTTTGTGCCTCCGTGCCCGTCACAGGGACGGGATGGTATTCATCTTGCCTGAGAGGCTCTTAACCCCCCAGACCCAGCCTTTCGGCCAGGTGTTCGTAAATGGCGTCAGCCACCGGCACCCGAAGGGACCTTTGTAACTTTCGCCGTTTGCGAGCCTCCTCTAGGCAGCTCTGCTGGGGACATAGATAGGCCGATCGGCCCATGCCCTGATCCAGCACAATCCCTTGGGCCCCTGGCAACCTGATGATCCGCAGGAGTAGCTGGCGATCCAGCAACTCCCGGCAGGCCACACAGCGGCGCAGGGTGGGGCCGGGGCTCACCGGGCCTCAGGAGCCGTTTCCGGCTCCTCCATGGGGGCTTCTGAGGGCGTTTCCGTAACTTCTTCTAGGGGCTCTGACTCACCAATGGGGGCATAGGCCTCGTTTTCGTAGCTGTCCTCTTGTCCGTAGCCAGGTTCGTCTTCCTCAATCGGGTAGAGCTCGCGCAGGCGGGCATCTTCCTCGGCGCGGGTGGCTTGCTCGGCCGCCAAACGGGCCTCCGCCTCCCCTTGAAGGCGCTCATCTTCCTGGCGCAGTTCGATTAGTTCAGCTACCTTTTCGTCCTCGGCCACCTGGTCGTACTCGGCGGCGTTCTTGATATCTATCTTCCAGCCGGTTAGGCGGGCCGCCAGGCGCACATTTTGGCCTTCGCGGCCGATGGCAAGACTCAGTTGATCCGGGGGCACCAGCACGTGGGCATGGTGGCCCTCGGGATCCACAAGTCGCACCAGTTCCACCCGGGCCGGGCTGAGCGAATTGGCCAGGTATTGGCCAGGGTCTGGGGACCAGCGGATCACATCGATTTTCTCGCCCCGCAATTCATTCACCACCTGCTGAATCCGTGAACCCCTGGCTCCGATGCAGGCGCCCACGGGATCCACTTCTCTCTCAACACTGTCTACCGCCACCTTGGTGCGGGGTCCCACCGCCCGGGAGGGGGGATTTGCTTCCCTGGCTACGGCCACAATTCGCACGGAACCTTCCTGGATCTCGGGCACCTCATTTTCAAAGAGATAAACCACCAGGCCGGCATTGGCCCGGGAAACAAATAGCTGGGGGCCCCGGCGGGCAATTTCAGACACCTCTTTGAGAAAGACTTTAAAGGTGGCGTTCGCCCGGTAATTGTCGTTTGGTAGTTGGTCGCGGCGGGGTAATTCTGCTTCCACTTCCGGCCTGCCAAGGCCAGAGCTCACCGCCATGATCACCGATTGGCGCTCAAAGCGGATCACCCGGGCGGTTAAAACAGGATCCTCGAGGTCGGCAAATTCCTCCTGGATCATTCGGCGCTGCTGGTCCCGTAGTTTCTGGGCCAGTACTTGCTTGGTTTGGGCTGCGGCCATGCGGCCGAAATCGTCTTTTTCCGGTGTTACATCCAGCACAACGGTGTCGCCCAATTGGGCGTCATCGGTGACCTGCTGCACTTCCTCATAGGCAATCTGGTGGTCTTCGCTTTCCACCTCATCAACAATTATTTTGCTTGCTAGTACCCGAAATCCCTCTTCATCGAGGTCTAGGGCCACATCGAAATTGCTGAAATATTCTTCGTCAAAAGGGTCTTCACTTATGCCGAGGTAGAGCGTGCGGCGATAGCGCTCATAGCCCTTTAGCAGCGCTTCCCGGAGAGCGGCCTCCACCACGTTCGGGGGGAGCTTTTTCTCCTCGCTGATGTCTTCGATTAGGGCTGATAAGCCCGGAAGCATCACGAGTGCCATAAACGAACCTTCTGCTGGAGGACGGGAGGGACAGGGGGGCGGGGTCAGCCCTCTGGGGAGGTGAGGCGGACCTCAAGCACGGCTGAGCGTGGAATCCGCACGACTCGGCCGCGCAGATTTATCTCCACGGCTTCGTCGTCGCGGCGGAGCAGGGATCCTTCCCGCCGCCGCTGAGCACCGTTGGCATCCTGCTGGAGCACAGACACCGGAAATCCGCGGAAACTGCGAAAATCCCTGTCGTCCTGGAGCACTTCCCCGACCCCGGGGCTTGTGATCTCCAAAACATACGCCCCCGTTAGCAGCTCCCTCAAATCCAAAGCATCGGCGAAGGCAGCACTGAAGGTGGCGCAGTCATCGAGGTTTACATCTGCACCACCTTGCTTTTGCAAGGCCACGATCAGAGCTTGGGGACTCCGATGGCTGTGCAGCAATAGATGGTGGATCCGAAAGCCAAGGGGTTCGGCTACGGATTGGGCGAGGGATTCGAGCTCAGGCAGTTGGGGATGGGCCAAGGGGCTGGGGGACCAGGGGGCCGGCCCGGCCCTGCAATCGAATCATTGGGAACGACTGCCCATCGGCGACTGAATTCAGCCCCTGATGGTGGTGCCCGCCGGACACAGGTGACAGCTTAGAAGATCACCTCGTCCCAGAGCCCCTGCCAGCCCAGTTGATGGGTCAGAGCTTGAAGGCCGGCGGTTCCCCATAGAAATCAGCGGCTGTCGGTTCCCTGCGCAACTGGGGGTTCGTGTTGATGCAGCCCCCCCGCTCCTGGGCGAATTGACAGACCCGGGCCCAAAGCTTGGCGCGACTGCCTTTGGCGCCACTGCTGAATTGAACCTCCAGCTCAGCCCCCTGGCTTGGATTGATTGTTACCTGGCAGAGGGGGCACACCTGCGGGCCTTCAACCATCGCAGCTCCAGCGACTCGGGTGACGTTAAGGCGAGATCCTTCGACCTGCTCTCTTTTGATCTTTCTGTGAAGCTTTCTCATGGCACAGGCTGGGGAAGCGGTCTGCCTTGGCCGGCCAGCTGGTCTGCTTAGGCTTCGCTAATGATTTTTCTTTCCCCTCTGTTGGCCCTGGTGTTGGCCCTGGGGCTGGCGGCGCCCGCTTGGGCTTCCCATGGTTTTGTGGCCAAGGCGGTGACCCGGGTGGCCCCTGCCGTGGTGCGGATCGACACCGAGCGCCAGGTGCTTAACCAGCGTTTTGAACCTGGTTTTGAAGATCCTTTGCTGCGGGAATTGTTTGGTGATTTACCCAGCAGCCACCGGGAGAACGGCCAGGGGTCTGGGGTGGTGATCGCCGCCGATGGCCTCGTGCTCACCAATGCCCATGTGGTGGAGGGGGCGGATCGGGTGCAGGTGACCCTGGCGGATGGCCGTCAACTGGACGGCCAGGTGGTGGGCAGTGATCCGATCACCGACCTGGCGGTGGTGCGACTGCCGGGCAACACCAAGGGTTTAAAGGCCGCCCCATTAGGTGATTCCGCTGCCCTGGTGCCGGGTGATTGGGCCATTGCCCTCGGCAATCCCTATGGCCTCGACAGCACCGTGACCTTGGGCATCGTTAGTAGCCTCCATCGCAATATCAGCAGCCTTGGGTTTACCGATAAGCGCCTGGAATTAATTCAGACCGATGCCGCCATTAACCCTGGTAATTCTGGCGGCCCCCTGGTAAATGACGCTGGTGAGGTGATTGGTTTGAATACCCTCGTGCGGGCAGGCCCCGGCGCTGGCTTGGGTTTTGCGATTCCGATCAACCTGGCCCGGGGGGTGGCCGAACGGTTGGCGGTGGGGGAGCCAGTGGTGCATCCCTACCTCGGTCTGCAGCTGGTGCCCCTCACCGAACGTATCGCCCGCGAGCACAACATTGACCCAAATGCCTTGCTCCAGCTGCCTGAACACGATGGCGCCCTGGTGCAGCAGGTGCTAGGTAGCAGCCCCGCTGCCAAGGCCGGCCTGCGCCGCGGCGATCTGGTTATCGCTGCGGCGCAACGGCCGGTGCACGCCCCCGCTGACCTGCTGGCGGTGGTGGAGGGGGCCACCGTTGGGGAACCCCTGGCCCTCGAGGTTTTGCGTGGGGATCAACACCTGAATCTGGGGATTCTGCCGGCGCCCCTGCCGGCGGCAGAAGGCTGAGTTTGTCGGTGGATTGCTAGGTTCCCGCCACCTGGTATTTCCCCCATGGCAGACCTGCAAGACCGCATGAAACAGGCCGTTGCCCTGGCGGCCGTTGATCAGATCAGCGACGGCATGGTGCTTGGGCTTGGTTCCGGTTCCACGGCGGCCCTAATGATCAAGGAGGTGGGGGCTCGCCTCAGCGACGGCAGGCTTAACAACATCGTGGGGGTAACGACCTCCTTTCAGGGGGAGGTGTTGGCGGCGGAGCTGGGCATCCCATTGAAGGCGCTCAATGCGATCGAGCGCATTGACCTGGCCATTGATGGGGCCGATGAGGTGGACCCTGGTTTTCAGTTGATCAAGGGGGGTGGGGCCTGTCACGTGCAGGAAAAACTGGTGGCTCGCCGTGCCGATCGCTTTGTGGTGGTGGTGGATAGCAGCAAATTGGTGGAGCGCCTCAACTTGGAATTTCTGTTGCCTGTGGAGGTGCTGCCTGGCGCCTGGCGCCAGGTGCAAGCGGAATTGGCCGCCCTTGGGGGCGCCGCTGAATTGAGGATGGCGCTGCGTAAGGCCGGTCCGGTGGTGACAGACCAGGGCAACCTGGTGCTCGATGTGCGCTTTGGCGGTGGGATTAGCGACCCTGGGGGCCTTGAGGCCCAGCTCAACAACATTCCAGGGGTGCTGGAGAACGGCCTGTTTGTGAATCTTGCCGACCAGGTGCTGGTGGGTGAAATTGTTGCTGGCCAGCCAGTGGTGCGGGACCTAGGGAAGGCCTAAGGGCCCTCCAGCCGTAACCGCACCGATTCCCTGTGACTGTGTAGTCCTTCGCTGGCGGCCAAGGTCATGATGGCGGCGCCGGTGGCTTCGAGGGCCTCCCGGTTGAACTGGATCAGGCTGGTGTGCCGCATAAAGGTTTCAACGCTGAGGGCGCCGCTGAAGCGGGCGGTGCCTGAGGTGGGCAAGGTGTGGTTTGGGCCGGCCAAGTAGTCCCCAGCGGCCTCAGGGCTATGCACCCCTAGGAAAATCGCCCCTGCCTGTTGGATCTTGTCTGCCAGAGGTTCCGGATCCCGCACCTGTAATTCCAGGTGTTCCGGGGCAAAGCGATCGGATAGTTCTGCCGCCTGCTCCAGGCTGGCGCAGAGCACCACCAGGCCCCAGTCCCGGATAGAAGCAGCAGTTACCTCGCGGCGCGGGTGGGAGAGCAGTTGTTGCTCCACGGCCAGGGGCACGGCGGTGGCCAGCCGGGGGCTGGTGGTAAGCAGGATCGCTGCGGCCAGGGGGTCGTGTTCCGCTTGGGCCAGCAGATCAGCGGCCACCAGCTGGGCGTCGGCGCTGTCATCGGCGATTACCAACACTTCGCTGGGGCCCGCCAGGGAGTCGATGCCCACGCGCCCATAAACAGCTTTTTTTGCCAGGGTCACATAGAGGTTGCCCGGACCACTGATCACATCCACCCGGGGAATTGATTCAGTGCCCCAGGCCAGGGCGCCGATGGCCTGGGCCCCTCCCACCCGGTAGATCTCATCGATGCCGGCCACCCGGGCGGCAGCTAGCACTGCGGGGTTCACCTGGCCATCGGCGCCGGGGGGGGTCACCATCACGAGCCGCTTTACCCCAGCCACCTGGGCCGGGACGGCGTTCATCAACACGGTGCTGGGGTATGCCGCCCGCCCGCCGGGCACATAGAGGCCGGCCCGTTCCACCGGCCGCCAGCGCCGCCCCAGCCGCTCCCCGTGGGGCCCCGTAAGGCTTAGATCCCTAGGGATTTGCTCCCGGTGAAAGCTGCTGATGCGGCGATGGGCGAGGGCCAGGGCGTCTTTCAGCTCTGGGCTTGCCAGCTCCCAGGCGGCATCAATTGCTTCTTTGGGAACGCGGAGCTGCCCCAGGTCCACCCGGTCGAATTTGGCGGTGAATTCCCGCAGGGCGTTATCGCCGTGAAGCCGCACCCCATCGAGTACTTCATCCACGGTGGCCCGGGCCTGATCCATGCCAGCGCCAGTGGTGCGTGCCTCGATCTGATCAATCCGTTCGGCGGCAGCCTTGGGGTCGGTGAGCAGCTTCAGCAGCATGGAAGCGGGGGTTACCTGGGGGGATTTGAAACTACCGCCTAGGGGATGGGGGGCACGGGGAGTTAGTATCTTCGTTTGCCGTTCTGCGTCGAGACCCCCCTGTGGCGAATAACAAATCTGCTGAGAAGCGCATCCAGATTGCTGAACGCAACAGGCTGCAGAACCGCACCTACAAGTCAGCCCTGCGCACCTTGATGAAGCGCTGCTTCACCGCCTGTGATGCCTACGGCAGCAAGCCTGGCACCGAAGCAAAGGCAGCTGTCCAAACCTCCATGAGCGAGGCGTTTAGCAAGATCGATAAGGCGGTAAAGGTGGGTGTAATCCACCGCAACACCGGTGCCCATCAGAAGTCTCGGCTTAGCATCGCCGTTAAGAAAGTGATCGAGCCCGCAGCGGCCGAAGCGGTAGCGGCCAAGGCCTGAGTCGGCCAGACTGGTTATCTCCCTTAGGGGCCTCAGGCCCCTTTTTTGTTGGCATGGGCACGGCAGAGCTTGGCTTGATCCCGTCTTTTCCCCTGGTGGATAGCCACTGTCACCTGGTTTTTCGTCAGTTTGACGACGACCTGGAGGTGGTGGCCAACCGCTGGCGCCAGGCTGGGGTCAAGGCCCTACTGCATGCCTGTGTGGAACCGGCGGAAATCCCTGGGATCAGGGCCCTGGCCGATCGTTTCCCTGAGTTGCGTTATGCGGTGGGAGTGCATCCCCTCGATTGCCAGCATTGGGACGCCGCCACTGTGGATGGGTTGCGCCAGGCGGCCCAGGCGGATGATCGGGTGGTGGCCGTAGGGGAATTAGGGCTCGATCTCTATCGAGCCACCAATTTGGAGGAGCAGTTCAGCATGCTCATTCCCCAGCTCAACCTGGCTGAGGAGCTGGAGCTGCCAGTGATCATCCATTGTCGCGATGCGGCTGAGCCGATGCTCAACTTGCTGGAGCAGCGGCGCCAGGGGGGACATCGGATCCAGGGGGTTATGCATTGCTGGGGGGGTACCCCTAGGGAGATGGAGGCTTTCTTGGAATTTGGTCTTTTTATTAGCTTTAGCGGCACGGTTACTTTCCCAAAGGCCAGTGACACCCACGCCTGTGCCCAGCTGGTGCCCGCCGACCGCTACCTAGTGGAAACCGATTGCCCCTTCCTCTCCCCGGTACCCCGCCGGGGCAAGCGCAACGAACCGGCGATGGTGCTGCATGTGGCTGAGCGGGTGGCCGCCTTGCGCCAGGAGTCCCTGGAGCAGGTTTGCCGCCAAACCAGTGCCAATGCGGGGAAACTTTTTCGACTTCCGGTCGCGCCCGGATAACTTCCTTGACAAAGGGTGGGTGTCTTTGGGTAAGATCAGCTATTGGCTTGAGATTCCCTTGGCGTTCGCCGCACAAGCTGCGAGCGATCACCAAACAGGATCAAAAGCTGAAGTGCCCCTCGATTCAGCGGGCTTTGTTGCCGACGGTTCATCTGCCCTCCATCCCTTGAGCAAGCCCTGACGCTGGCCGCCTTCCATTCCGTGGGAGGCGGCCGTTGCCTTGGCAATTTTGGCATGGTTGGTGGCTATGGCCCCGGCTGACGTTTCATCCCTCCCTTCCGTTCTGCAGGTCTCCGCATGAGCAGCGCGATTCAGGTCGCCAAGACCGCTACCTACCTTCCCGATTTGGTGGAGGTGCAGCGGGGGAGCTTTAAGTGGTTTCTAGAGAAGGGCTTGATCGAAGAGCTAGATAGCTTCTCCCCCATCACCGACTACACCGGCAAGCTGGAGCTCCACTTTGTAGGCACGGAGTATCGCCTCAAGCGGCCCCGCCACGACGTGGAAGAGGCCAAGCGTCGCGATGCCACCTTCGCTTCTCAGATGTATGTGACCTGCCGCCTGGTCAATAAAGAAACTGGCGAAATTAAAGAGCAGGAAGTTTTCATCGGCGAACTGCCCTTGATGACCGAGCGGGGCACCTTCATTATCAATGGCGCCGAGCGCGTAATTGTTAATCAGATTGTGCGTAGCCCCGGGGTTTATTTCAAGGATGAGCAGGATAAGAACGGCCGTAAAACCTTCAACGCCAGCATGATCCCCAACCGTGGGGCTTGGCTGAAGTTTGAAACAGATAAGAATGATTTATTGCATGTGCGAGTCGACAAGACCCGCAAGATCAATGCCCACGTCTTGATGCGGGCCATCGGCCTGTCTGACAACGACGTGCTTGATAAGTTACGGCACCCCGAGTATTACCGCAAATCGATCGAGGCGGCCAACGAGGAAGGAATCAGCTCAGAAGATCAGGCTCTGCTTGAGCTTTACAAGAAATTGCGACCCGGGGAACCCCCCTCCGTGAGTGGTGGCCAGCAGCTGCTGCACAGCCGTTTCTTTGACCCCAAGCGCTACGACTTGGGAAGGGTGGGGCGTTACAAGATCAATAAGAAACTGCGCCTCACTATTCCCGATTCAGTGCGCACCCTCACCCCTGAGGATGTACTTTCCACCATTGATTATCTGATCAACCTTGAACTCGATGTGGGCGGTGCCTCCCTCGATGACATTGATCACCTAGGCAACCGTCGGGTCCGCTCTGTGGGTGAATTGCTGCAGAACCAAGTGCGGGTTGGTTTAAACCGCCTCGAGCGGATCATCAAAGAAAGGATGACCGTGGGGGAAACCGATTCCCTCACCCCTGCCCAGCTGGTAAACCCCAAGCCCCTGGTGGCGGCCATCAAGGAGTTCTTTGGCTCCAGCCAGCTGAGCCAGTTCATGGACCAAACCAATCCCTTGGCGGAGCTCACCCACAAGCGCCGGATCAGTGCCCTCGGCCCAGGGGGGCTTACCCGGGAGCGGGCCGGATTCGCCGTTCGTGATATTCACCCCTCCCACTACGGCCGCATCTGTCCGATCGAAACGCCGGAAGGCCCCAATGCTGGCCTAATCGGTTCCCTGGCCACCCACGCCCGGGTTAACCAATACGGCTTTATTGAAACCCCCTTCTGGCGGGTGGAGAACGGCCATGTGATCAAAAGCGGGGATCCGATTTATCTGTCTGCAGATCTGGAGGACGAATGCCGCGTTGCCCCTGGGGACGTGGCCACCGATGCCAACGGTTTGATCACTGCAGATCTGGTGCCCGTGCGTTATCGCCAGGACTTTGAAACCGTGCCACCCAACCAAGTGGATTACGTGCAGCTGTCCCCAGTGCAGGTGATCTCGGTGGCCACATCCTTGATTCCCTTCCTGGAGCATGACGACGCCAACCGTGCCCTGATGGGCTCGAACATGCAGCGGCAGGCGGTGCCCCTGCTGCGGCCTGAGCGCCCCCTGGTGGGTACTGGCCTTGAAACCCAGGTGGCCCGCGACTCGGGCATGGTGCCGATCACCCGCGTCAATGGTGAAGTGGTGTTTGTGGACGCCACCCAAATCATCATTCGTGATGACCAGGGCAACGACCATTACCACCTGCTGCAGAAGTACCAGCGCTCTAACCAGGACACCTGCCTCAACCAACGCCCGATCGTGCGCCAAGGGGACCAGGTGATCGCCGGCCAGGTGCTGGCCAACGGCTCTGCCTGTGAAGGCGGTGAGATCGCCCTGGGCCAGAACGTGCTCGTGGCTTATATGCCCTGGGAGGGCTACAACTACGAAGACGCCATCCTCGTAAGCCAGCGGCTGGTGCGCGATGACCTCTACACCTCGGTACACATCGAGAAGTATGAGATTGAAGCCCGTCAGACCAAGCTTGGTCCTGAGGAAATCACCCGGGAAATCCCCAATGTTGCTGAGGATAGCCTCGGCAGCCTTGACGAGATGGGTATCATCCGCATCGGTGCCTTCGTTGAATCAGGGGACATCCTGGTGGGCAAGGTGACCCCCAAGGGCGAATCTGATCAGCCCCCCGAAGAGAAGTTGCTGCGCGCCATCTTTGGCGAAAAGGCCCGCGACGTGCGCGATAACTCCCTGCGCGTACCCAACACCGAACGGGGTCGGGTGGTGGATGTGCGCATCTATACCCGGGAGCAGGGCGATGAACTGCCCCCTGGGGCAAACATGGTGGTGCGGGTCTACGTGGCCCAGCGCCGCAAGATCCAGGTGGGCGACAAAATGGCTGGCCGCCACGGCAATAAGGGGATCATCAGCCGCATACTTCCCCTGGAAGATATGCCTTACCTGCCCGATGGCACCCCGGTAGACATCGTGCTCAATCCCTTGGGCGTGCCCTCACGGATGAATGTGGGTCAGGTGTTCGAATGCTTGATGGGTTGGGCTGCCGACAACCTCGACTCCCGTTTCAAGGTGGTGCCCTTTGA
>JBDLTB010000028.1:0-65252 GCA_039799245.1 Cyanobacteriota bacterium | reverse complement strand
GGAGTTAAACAGGTCGGAGCTGAGAAACACCTGGCCATCGGTGATCGAAATCACGTTGGTGGGGATGTAGGCAGAAACGTCACCCGCCTGGGTTTCAATGATGGGCAGGGCGGTCATGCTGCCCTTGCCCATGGCATCGGAGAGCTTGGCGGCCCGCTCCAGCAAACGGCTGTGGCAATAGAACACGTCGCCGGGATAGGCCTCACGGCCGGGGGGACGGCGCAACAGCAGGGACATCTGACGGTAGGCCTGGGCCTGCTTGGTGAGATCGTCGTAAATCACCAGGGTGGCTTTGCCCTTGTACATGAAGTACTCGGCAATGGCTGCACCGGTGTAGGGGGCAAGATATTGCAGGGAAGCGGCCTCAGAGGCGCTGGCTGCCACCACCACGGTGTAATCGAGGGCGCCGCGCTCCCGCAGCACTTCCACCACGTTGGCCACGGAGGCTGATTTCTGGCCGATGGCCACGTAAACGCAAACCACGTCCTCACCTTTCTGGTTGAGGATCGTGTCAATAGCAATGGCGGTTTTGCCGGTTTGGCGATCACCGATGATCAGCTCCCGCTGGCCCCGGCCGATGGGAATCATCGCGTCAATGGCGGTGATGCCGGTTTGCATCGGCTCATGCACAGACTTGCGCTGGATGATGCCCGGCGCCATCGACTCAATCAGTCGGCTTTCGGTGCAAGCGATATCCCCCTTGCCATCCAGGGGCAAGCCCAGGGGGTTCACCACCCGACCCAACATCGCTTCACCCACGGGCACGGAAGCAATCCGACCGGTGGCTTTAACGGTGCTTCCCTCCTGGATGCCGATGCCATCACCCATCAAAACCACGCCGACGTTGTCGTCTTCGAGGTTTAGGGCCAAGCCTTCGGTGCCATCTTCAAATAGGACCAGCTCACCGGCCATAACCTTGTCGAGGCCATAGATGCGGGCAATGCCGTCACCCAGTTGCAACACGGTGCCAACATTGCTGACCGAGACCGATTTGTCGTAGTCCTCGATCTGCTGCTTGAGAATGGCGCTGATCTCGTCGGGACGGATGGAAACCATGGCGGGTATGCGGTGAAGGGGTGGGGATGGAACGGGGGGAGGGAGTGATCAGGCGGCCCGTGCCAGGGATAGTCCCAGACGCCGCACCTGGCCTAGCAGGCTGGAGTCGATCACTTGGGAGCCGAGGCGAACGACGAACCCACCGATGAGGTTCGGGTCCACCGTGAGGTTGATATCAACCGTTGGTGAACCGGCCACAGCCTTCACCTTTTCGGCCAATCTGGCCTGTTGTTCCTCAGACAGCTGGGTGGCTGAGGTGACATGGGCAAGGGTGATGCCTCGCAGCTCGCGATATAGCTCCAGGAAGCGCAAAAGAATCGCATCCAGCACGCCAATGCGCTGGCGGTCTGCCAGCAGCTTCAGCAAATTGAGCATTGTTGGGCTTACTTGCTCCCCAAACAGAGCTTGAAGAGCTTTCTTTTTTGCCTCTATCTGCAGCACAGGAGAAGCCATGGCTGCCTGCAATTCAGGGGATCCAAGCCAAGCCTCTAGCAAAGCCTTGGCTTCCACCGCCAACTGATCGGTTTCCTGGCGCCCTTCACCGATCTGCAGCAGGGCATCGGCATAGGGGGTGGCTAGGGAATTAAGCAGGGGCATCAGCCTTCTCCAAGAGCATCGATGGAGCGATCAATCAACTGAACCTGGGCGGCGTCATTGAGCTTTCCAGGTAGGGAAGCCAGGGCCTTTTCCACCGCAAGCTTGGCGGTTTGGGTGCGGAGGGCATCCACCACCCTGGCGGCCTCTGCATTGAGGTTGGCCACCGCATCGCCTTTGACCCTCACCATCTCCTCAATGGTGCGTCTCTCACTATCCTCACGGATTAAGATGGCCCGTTGCTTGCCGTCCTCAAGGATTTTGCCAGCGGTGACCTGGGCCTGGGCTAGCTCCTGCTGACCAAGCTCCAGGGCCCTGTTAGCAAGCAACAGACGCTCCTCAGCGTCCTTGAGATCCACGAGAATTGCCTCACGACGACGCTGGAGGATCCCGCCCACAAAGCCCCGTAGGAACCAAACCAACACCGCGATCACAATGATCAGGTTGATGATGTTGGTTTCAAATAGATTGGTGTTCAGGCCAAAACCGTGGGAGGCAAGAACAAGGGAAGTTAGGGAGATCATCAGGCGGCCAGCAAGCGTTCAACGATGAGGGCCCCGAGCTTTTCAGCCTGGGTGTCTATGCCGGCAAAAGCTTTTGTCTTCTCTGCCTCCACTTCAACCCGAGACTTTTCGCGGATGGCATTGGCTTCGGCCGTAGCCAAGGCCAGGGCCTCACGGAAGAGCCGATCCACTTCCTGCTCAGCCTGCAGTATCAGGGCCTGGGATTGCTTGCGAGCGTCGAGAAGCTGATGCTTTAGTTCGGCTTCTAAGCGCTCGGCCTGGGCAAGTTTTTCCTTGGCCTGGGCACGGCTGGTGCTGATAAATGCCTCCCTATCTTCCACCGCCTTGCCGACAGGACGGAAAAAGAGGGAGTTGAGGATGAAAGTGAGCAAAACCACCTGAACCGCCATCAGCGGCAGGGTGGCATCGAGATCAAACAGTCCGCCTTTAGGAGCGGCTGCTTCGGCCAGCAAAAGCCAGCTGTGCATGGAACCGGGGGCGCTGGGACAGGGGTAAATCAATGCCATAGGGGGAGTTCAAACTCCCCCTATGGACAGCGGATCAGCCGGCGAAGGGGTTCGCAAACAGCAGAACCAGAGCCACCACCAGACCGTAGATGGTGAGGGACTCCATGAAAGCGAGGGAAAGCAGCAGGGTGCCGCGAATCTTGCCTTCGGCTTCAGGCTGACGGGCAATGCCCTCAACGGCACCTTGGGCTGCGGTGCCCTGGCCGATACCTGAACCGATGGCGCCGAGGCCTACGGCAAGACCTGCGGACACAACAGAAGCAGCGGTGACGATGGAATCCATGGGAAGGGTCGCGAAGGGGGGAACGCTTTGAATGCGGTTATCAAACCTGGCGCCTGGGACATCTGAGATAGATGGGCCGGGACAGTGCCGGACCTTAGCGCAGGGGATATGAGCTCAACTGGCGCCTGAAATCAGGCGCTGGGCTCAGTGGTTATATTCATGCACCGCTTCACCTATGTAGTAAGAGGCCAGGGTGGCAAAAATAAGGGCCTGGATGGCGCTGGTAAATAGCCCCAGGAACATCACAGGCAGGGGGACAATCAGCGGAACGAGAAATACAAGCACAGCCACCACGAGTTCGTCGGCAACAATGTTGCCGAAAAGCCTCATAGAAAGTGACAGGGGGCGAGTGAAATCCTCAATCAATTTGAACGGGACCATCATCGGAATGGGGTCCACGTAATACTCAAAGAATCGCAAACCCTTGCGGCTCAAACCGGCATAGAAGTAGGCCAGAGAAACCAGAAGGGCTAGTGCAATTGTGGTATTGCTGTCGGCGGTGGGTGCCCCCAGTTCACCACTGGGTAGGTGTACCAACTTCCAAGGAATCAGGGCACCACCCCAATTGCTCACAAAAATGAATAGGAAGAGAGTGCCTATGAAAGGGATCCAATCCCTGTAGGCCTTTTCACCGATCTGATCACGGGTCAGATCGCGGATGTAGTCCCAGAGGAATTCGAGAAGATTTTGGGCACCACGGGGATCGCGCTCCATCCTTCGGGTGCCCAGCACCACAAAAGCGAGCAGGATGCCAATAACAATCCAGGAACTCAGGAAAACCTGACCGTGGAGGTTGAGATTGCCAATCCTCCAGTAGAGGTGTTGACCAAGCTCGACTTCAGCAAGGGGGAGGTGAAAGGGCACCGGAACCTAAGCGTTTAAAGAATTGGGGGTAGACCCTTGGGGTCTCTGCGCGATCCGGAGATCGAGAATGGTGCTAGGAATCACTGCCAACTTACTGATCAGAAAACCGATCAAGGCAGGAAGCAGCTGCAACTGATGCCAGCGGCTCGAGAGCAGCACTAGGACAACGGGGACAAGCAATTGGACTTTGCCCAATTGCCTACTGCTCCCACCAAGCTTCTCCACCGATCGGGTGAGAAGAAAGAGATAGAGCAGGCCCGCCAATCCTCCGATGGCCACACTGAGAGTGGTCTGTCGATCCCAGAACACTGCTGTTACGAGCACCAACAAGGCTGAAAGGCCGAGGGTTACCAGTAACAGGCGCCGTTGCATCAGCCGATACTCGGCCATGGGGTCGACGCTGGTGCCTACAGGGGCCTTGACCGCAGTTGGTTCCCCAAGCTGAATCCCCCCAAGGGAAGGAAACAAAGCCGGGGTGCTGCGACCAGAGAGCTGCTGAAGAATCGAATTCCTTAGCTTTCCACCCTCGGCCGAGGCTGATGGGGTGGAGGCCACAGGGGTCACGATCGCTGCAGCGGCCTAGGCCCGCGGAATCTATCACGTGCCATCAGCCCGCTGGGGCCAGGAGAAGGGCCCCAAGCCCCCAGAGTTCCCGGGCAATTTCCAGGCGTTTTTCCTGGCTCCATCCCAGGGGCAGTGCCCCCAGGGAAGGGCGCGATTGCTCCCCCTGATCAAGGGCCTCGAGCAGGGTCAGCTGATCTGGACTGAGGTTGAGCGGCTGAAAGTCTTGGCCCATCAAAGTGGCACCGGGCCAGCCCCAGAGGCAGGGATTGCGAAACAAGCCAGCGGCCCCCAGGCTGGCGTCATCAGCCCAGCTCTGCCTTTCAAGGGGCTGATTGGAAAGGAAAAACTCAAAGTGACTTATATCCGGATCCAGGGACTCCAGCAGTAACCATTGCTGCCGTTGGGGCAACGCCAGGGCCCGCTCAAGCAGCTCCCCCCTTAACAGCCGTGCCAGGGCCCAGGTCTCCGGGTTGCTAAAGCCCAGGAAATGGAGGCCAGCCCCCTCCACAAACTCCCAGAGCCGCCCCAGGTTGTAGCTGGTTTCCTGGGGATGGAGATACATATCGGCAAAGTTGGCATCCGCAATGGTGTCAAGGGCCCAGCGCTGGTCATGGCGCTGGCGCAGCCTGTTTTGCTCCGGTAATTCAGCCAGCAGCTGCCTCCCAAGGCGTAGGCCTTCCCCATCAGTGCCGGCCCCCAGCAGGGCCAGGGAATGCTGGAGGCGATGGATTTCCCAACGGCCGCCATCGGCATAAAGAAAAAGATGCAAGATGCCCCCCGGAGCCAGCAGCGGGCCCAGGGCCTTAAGGCCCGCCAAGGGGTCCTGGAGGTGGTGCAACACCCCCACGCTATTGATGTGTTGAAAGGGCCCCTCCCCCGCCAGATCCAAAAGACTGCGCTGGTCCAAACGCACCTGAACCAGCGCCCCGGACCGCTGCAACCGCTCCCGGGCCACCGCCAAGGCGCCGGCACTGATATCTACCGCCAGGATTTCCGCCCCGGGGTTGAGATGGGCCAGGTAATCGCTGCTAACCCCCGTACCGCAGCCGGCATCAAGGATGCGCAGGGGCTCCGACCAAGGCGGCAGGCTGCCCGTGCAATGGCTGTAGGCAGTGGCATGGCACCAACGCCAGTTGTAGCCCGGGGGGGGGCCATCTTGGAGAGGGTCGCCGGGGTAGGGGAAGCGGTCGTAAAAGGCACTCACCACCGGGGTGGCCGCGTCGCTGGAGGGAAAACCCGAAGACACCACAGGGGGGAATCAATAAAAAGCCCCACGAGCCTCTCATCGCTGCCCACGGCCGTAACCAGGGAAAGAGCCAGCCTGCAAACATTTGTTCATTGAGGGGCCCTGAGCCCCGGGCCCAGCCGTAACGTTTACGAGCCCCGGTCCTGACCGGTTGCCAGAGGAGCTCCTTCATGTCTGTGACCGCCAGCAGCGGCAGCCCCAGGGTCAGCCCACAGCTGTATGACACCCTGCCTCTCTCCAGCGTTCGCCAGGCAGAACAACAGGACCGCTTCCCTGACAAGGGGGAGCTGGATCGACTCATAACGTTTTTCCAGAGCGGCCAGAGTCGCGTGGAGGCCGCCAAACGCCTGTCGGCCAATGCCGACGCCATCGTGGCCAAGGCCGCCAACCGCATCTTTGTGGGAGGCACACCGCTTTCCTATCTCGATGAACCGCTGGTGCCCCAGGCGGGAAATACTGTCAATACAGAGCTGGCCAGCGACCAGAAGGCCTTCGCCAGTTCCGTACAGACCTACGTGCAGGGCAGCGGAGGCACTGGGCTGCTTGGTCGGATCCGTGAGGGATTCCAGGCCGCCGCCGATGTGAGGATCGTTCTCCCCGCTGGCTTTGCTGCGATCTCGATCGCCAGCTACGGCACCACGGGCATGCGTAAGTCGCTGCGGGACCTCGGTTGGTTCCTGCGCTACGTGGGCTACGCAGTGGTGGCAGGCGACCCCAGCATCCTGGCCGTAAATACCCGGGGCCTCCGGGACATCCTTGAGAAGGGCTGCTCCCTGGCCGCCACCAACGTGGCCCTCCAGGAAATGCGCGCCGCCGCTGCCTCCCTTTTTGAAGACGCCCCCGAGGCCCGGGCCTTGGTGATTGCCAGCTTCAACGTGCTGCTTCAAGAGCTGGAAGTTGCCACCCCATCCACCCGCCAGCGGCCTGGCAGCCCGGAACAACAGGGGCTGCAATTGCCAGCCATCTATGCCTTGGCGGCCGCAGGCTCCCAGCGCTTCGTAATGAAGCCCCAGCTCAGCGGCGGCCAAAAGGCTGAAATCATTCGCGCCTGCTACCGCCAGGTGTTTGAGCGCGACATCGCCAAGGCCTACTCCCAGGTGCCCTGTCCGGTGGAGGCCACCCAAGTGCGCCAGGGGCAAATTTCAATTCGCGAATTCATTAGGGCCCTGGGCCATAGCAAGGAATATCGGCAGCAGTTCTACGGCCGCTTCTCCAACAGCAGGGTGGTGGAACTTGCTTTCCGCCACTTCCTTGGCCGTGGGTTGAGCTCTAAGGAGGAATTCAGCCGCTACTTCTCGATCGTTAGCGAGCAAGGCTTAAACGGGCTAGTGGATTCCTTGATAAACACCATGGAATATGCCAGGAGCTTTGGCGAGGAAACCGTTCCGTACCTGCGGGGCCTAGGCGAGGAGGCCCAAGAATGCGCTGGTTGGGGATCCAACCTCCGCCTATTCCAATACAGCGCCCCCTTCGAAGGCGCCCCCCAATACATCACCCTTTACGCCTCTTACCGCAAACCGCTCAGCGATCAGCACGCCTATGGCGGCGCCAATGATCCCCTGGGCATCCAGTACGGGGCGATCTTCCCCTCCGCCACGGCCTCCGTGGCCACCCGCCCCGCCCCAGCTGGCTATCGCAGTCGCCGGATTCTGGTGGGCAATGGCATGAGGGCCCCCGGCCAGATGGATAGCCCGGAATTCCGGGCTTCCCATCCCCGCCGGGTGGGACCAAAAGTGGTGCGGCTTCAACAGATCGCCACCGGTGGCGGCTCCGTGCCCCGCCGCAGCGGTGAACCCAGCATCCGCAATACTGAATCAAGCACCCAAGGTGTTATTCAAGCGGTGTATGTTCAGGTGCTTGGCACTGGCGGCTATGCCAACGATCGCCTAAAAGTTGAAGAGATTAAACTCGAAAATGGCGATATCAACCTGCGTGAATTTGTCCGTCAGGTAGCCCGCTCTAAGGCCTTCCGCAATCGTTTCTGGAGTGGCCTATACATCACCAAGGCCATCGAAGTGATGCACCGCCGCCTACTTGGTCGCCCCAGCTTTGGCCGCTGGGAAATCAACAGCTACTTCGACATCGCTGCCCGCAAAGGCTTCTATGGCGTAGTTGACGCGATGTTGAACAGTCGCGAATACAACGAAAGCTTTGGCGAAGACACCGTTCCCTACGAACGCTTCATCACCCCCCATGATCTCAACAGCCGTCGGGTGCCAGCCCTACGCACACCCCTCAACTTGGCGGCCATTGCCGAGCCCGGGGGCCTGAAGCGACCTGAGGTGGCACCCAGCACCAGCCTTAATACCCCCGGCAGCCTCACGGTCCGCAATCTCCAAGACCGCTCCTTTGTGCCCCCTGGGGGCTGGACCGCCAAGGTGGCGGGCACAGCCCCTAGCGCTGCTGAGGAGCTACGCCCAGCAGCAGATAGCAGCTCTGTACGCCAATTACCTGATCCCACCCGCAGCTGGAGCGCCCCCCGGTGGCAACCCGGCGGTGACAAGGGATTTGCTTGGACGCCCACCGGTGCCCGCTGGACCCCCGCCGTCGGCACCCCGGCGGCGGGCACAGCCCAAATTTGGTCAATCAACCGCAACAGCAGCGGTGGTTTTGGTCAACCCCAGTTGGCCGAAACGGCCATGGCAAAGGCCCTGCGCCCCGGCAATCCCCAGGGATTCCGGCTTCGCAATGGCCTAAACAAGGCCCTGAGGCTGGCCAAAAAGCCCAGCCCAGATCAACTGCAGGAAGTTATTGAAGCCACCTACCGACAACTCTTAAATCGGGTGCCCTTCGGTGCTGAAAGGTTGGGGGATGCGGAATCGATGCTGAGCAATGGCCAACTCTGCGTTGCTGATTTCGTTGCCCAGGTGGCCAACAGTGAGCTCTTCCAACAACGGCTCTATGGGATGGCCCCGATCCGGGCTGCCACCGCGGCTCACCTGGCCCTACTGGGCCGCGCTCCCCTGGCCAGCGAAGTAAGTGCCTACCTAGCCACCCGCGCCACGGCTGGCCAACAAAAGGCCCTGGAGGCATTATTGAATTCGGCTAGCTATGCCAACGCCTTTGGGCGGGACGTGGTGCCTTACCTGCAAGGATTCAATACCCAAGCGGGTTTACCCCTTAGTAGCGTCAGTCGCACGGCCGCCCTATATGGGGGCAATGCCGCCTTGAACCCGCCGATCAAGGGTTCGATCTAAAGCCCTCCCGCAAGCCCAAAAGTCACCAAAATCCCCTGCCCAATGGCAGGGGATTTTTTTGTGCCACCCCTCAGCACAAGAAAATCAACAGTGGCGGGGCTTAACTGCACAAGCTGTCAATTGTTTACCCCTAATTCTTCACAAGTCTTGGCGGGGGATATTGTTAAGAACTCCCCTGAAAGCCATTGGCAGCAAAGGGATCTGCCCAGGCAGCTCGCCGTGAAGAACTGTTACCGCCCCCCGGAAACCCCTGGCTTTTGCCGCAGAATGCTCAAGCGATCAGTCACACTGATCCAGCGCCTGGTTTCGACCAGGGGCACCCCCCACCCACAGGATCCCGGTCTCCTCTCAGGCGGCCGCTTGCTTCGAGGCAGAACTGCATGAGCATCGTCTCCAACTCGATCATCAACGCGGACGCCGAAGCCCGCTATCTAAGCCCTGGCGAACTCGACCAGATCAAAGCCTTTGTGAGCGGCGGCCAGCGCCGTCTTCGCGTGGCCCAGGTCTTGAGCGAGGGTCGCGAGCGCATCGTGAAGCAGGCCGGCGGCGCGTTGTTCCAACGTCGACCCGACTTGGTCTCTCCCGGAGGCAATGCCTACGGCGAAGAAATGACCGCCTCCTGTCTTCGTGACATGGACTACTACCTACGCCTGGTGACCTACGGCGTGGTCGCCGGTGATGTCACCCCGATCGAAGAGATCGGCGTCATCGGGGCCCGGGAAATGTACAAAGCCTTGGGCACTCCGCTTGAAGCCATGTCCCTGGCCGTGCGCGAAATGAAGGGCGCCGCCCAGAGCATGCTCACCGGTGCCGATGCCGAAGAGGCTGGCTTCTACTTCGACTATCTGATCGGCGCCCTCTCCTGAGGCTCCGAACGCCCTTTCATTACCACCTCAGGAATCCATGCAAGACGCGATCACCAACGTCATCAACCAATCGGACGTTCAGGGTCTTTACCTGGACAGCAATGCCATCGGCCGACTGGAGCAGTACTACGCCAGCGGTGAGCTGCGCGTTCGTGCGGCTGCCACCATTAGCGCCAATGCAGCCAGCATCATTAGTGATGCCGTAGCCAAGGCTCTGCTTTACACAGACATCACCCGTCCCGGCGGGAACATGTACACCACCCGTCGCTATGCAGCTTGCATCCGCGACCTGGACTACTACCTGCGCTACGCCACCTACGCGATGCTCGCCGGTGACAGCTCCATCCTTGATGAGCGTGTCCTGAATGGCCTCAAGGAGACCTACAACTCCCTGGGCGTGCCCATTGGTGCCACCGTGCAATCCATTCAAGCCATGAAGGAAGCAGCTGCTGCCCTTGTCGGTCCTGAAGCTGGCCGCGAACTGGGTGTGTACCTCGACTACATCAGCTCTGGCCTCGGTAACTGAGCTCCCCCCATTTCTGGAGCCCCATGCGCCTTTTCAAAGTCACTGCCTGCATTCCCTGCCCTGAAAAAGCTCGGACCCAGCGGGAACTGCACAACACCTTCTTCACCAAGTGGGTGCCCTTCGAGAGCTGGTTTGCTGAACAACAGCGAATCATGAAACAGGGGGGGAAAATTCTTAAGGTGGAATTGGTAGCAGGTCGCCGTCAGGTCAACGTCGGCAACTGAGCCAATAAAGCCAAGCGTCCCAAGCCAAAGGGACCAGATTGATTAATAAGCAAAAAGCTCGGCACCAGCCGGGCTTTTTTTTGTCCCTAAGTAGCAGCGCGATGCTCGCAAAGACGGGTGAATGAAGGCTTATCCCATTAGCGCGCCATGGCCCGGGCCAGCAAAGCCACCTCCGGCGGTTTACTACCGCTGCCCTTAGGCCTCTGGCCCGCCGAAACCAGGCTCTTACTGGGCCTGGTGCTGGCCTGGAGTGCCTTTGGCCTGCTCATCCTGGCCTCCGCCAGCTGGTGGGTATCTGAGCGGGAAATGGGGGATGCCCTCTACACAATCAAGCGCCAGCTCATCTGGCTGGTGGCCAGCTGGTCCCTTTTCATCCTGGTGATTCGCACCCCCCTACGCCGCTGGATGCAACTGGCAGCACCGGCCCTGATCGCTGGCGCCGTAATGATTGCCCTCACCCTGGTGATGGGCACCACGGTGAACGGCGCGAGCCGCTGGTTGGTATTGGGGCCGATTCAGCTGCAACCCACTGAATTGATCAAACCCTTCGTGGTGCTCCAAGGGGCTTGCTTATTTGCCCATTGGCGCCGGCTGGGGGCGGAACAGCGCATCCTCTGGTTAGCAATTTTTGCCGGCTTGATCCTGCTGATCCTTAAACAACCAAACCTCAGCACCGCCGCCCTTACCGGCCTGTTGCTGTGGCTAATGGCCCTTGCCTCCGGTTTACCACTGCCCTGGTTGGTGGGAAGCGCTGGCCTTGGCGCTGCAGCGGGCACCATGAGCATCCTGATAAATGAGTACCAACGCCTGCGGGTTACCTCCTTCCTTGACCCCTGGAAAGACCCCCAGGGCAATGGGTACCAGCTAGTTCAAAGCCTGTTGGCGATCGGCTCCGGGGGCACCACCGGCAGTGGCTATGGACTCAGTACCCAGAAATTGATGTACCTGCCCATCCAAACCACCGATTTCATCTTTGCGGTTTACGCCGAAGAATTTGGCTATGTGGGCTCGGTGGTGCTGCTGCTGTTCCTTGGCATCTTTGCGCTTGTGGGCCTCCAGGTGGCCCTGCGGGCCCGGGGCAACCAAGTGCGCCTAGTGGCAATCGGTTGCACCGGCCTGCTGGTGGGACAGTCGATCATGAATATTGCCGTAGCCAGTGGGGCAATGCCCACCACCGGCCTGCCATTGCCCCTAGTGAGCTACGGCGGCAACTCCCTGCTAGCCAGCCTCTTTACCGCCGGCCTACTGATCCGATGCTCCCTGGAATCCGCCGACCATTCCTCATTGCCAGCGCAGCCAGTGCGCTCCTAATTACCGGCCCTGCCCCAGGGCTAGGCCAGCTCAGTTTTGAGGCTGGGCCTGAGGCCCCCAACGGTCGCAGCTATCCCCTGGTACCTAATACCCCCCTGGGCCTGGCCCAACAACTGACCCAGGTGGAGGCGGCCCTAGGGGCCAACGAGCCAGATCAGCTAGCCACCCTGGCCCATCGCCAACAGGTGTTATTTCGCCATTGGGCCCGCCAGCTCGCCTGGGACAAGGCCGTTTTGGCGCTGCTGCCCGAGGGGCTGCGGCCCAGGGCCCAGCTGCAATTACAAGCCCGCCGCGAATTCCTGGCCATGCACCGGGCGTCAGCGCCCCCAACGCAATTACCCGCCTGGCGGATCGGGGCGCCAGCCCCGGCGGAGAAATTATTGGCCCTCTACAAACAGGCTGAGCAAGCCACGGGCATCGACTGGGCCACCCTGGCGGCCATCAACCTGGTGGAAACCGGCATGGGCCGGCTCCAGGGGCTCTCGGTGGTAGGAGCCCGCGGGCCCATGCAATTTCTACCCAGCACCTGGGCGCAACCAGGCATTGGTAAGGGCTCCATTGATAATCCCAGCGATGCAATCCCTGCCGCCGCCCGCTATCTGGTGCACAGGGGGGGCCGCACAAATCTGGCCAGGGCGATCTGGGGTTACAACAACAGCTGGCACTACGTGCGGGCGGTGCAGGCCTACGCCAACTTGATGCGCACAAACCCAAACCAATTTCTTGCCTTCCACCATTGGCAAATCCACTTCGCCTCACCGGTGGGGGACCTCTGGTTACCCGAGGGGTACGAAAGGCATCAACCGGTGCCCGTAGGCCAGCACCTGCGGGAGGCCCCTTGGAGCGCCCCCCCGGCTCGATAGGCTTAGCCAGTGACTTTTCCTATTGCCATCGGGGATCTGGCCCGCTGGAGCGAGCAGTGGCTCCGCGGGGGCCTCGATCAACCGAGCCTGTTCACCCTTCTGCTGGTGTTTGGAGCCGGCCTGCTCACCAGCCTGGGGCCCTGCAGCCTTTCGTTGCTGCCGGTGAGCCTCGCCTACCTGGCTGGCTTTAGCAAAGCCCCTGGGGGGCCAGCCCTTGGCGCCCCCTGGCAACGGAGCCTTGGCTTTTCCAGTGGCGTAGTGGGCGCCTTGGTGCTGCTGGGTAGCGCCAGTGCCCTGCTAGGTCGGCTCTATGGCCAAACCCCCGAGGCAATTTCGCTGGTGGTGGCCGTGCTGGCGGTGCTGATGGGCCTGAATCTGCTCGGCCTATTGCCCCTGCGCCTGCCCGCTGGCCCCGACCCAGAACGCTGGCGCCAGCGGGTGCCCCCCCTACTGGCCCCCCTGGCCGCCGGCTTGGCCTTCGGCCTGGCCGCCTCCCCATGCACCACCCCAGTGCTGGCGGTGTTACTGGGCTGGATTGCTGAAACCGGTCAGCCCCTACTGGGCATGGGTCTGCTGGCCTGTTTCGGGGCCGGCCAAGTGCTGCCACTGCTGCTGGCCGGCAGCGTGGCGGCAGCCCTGCCACGGCTGCTGGCCCTACGTCAATTAAGCCAATGGATACCACCGATCAGTGGGGCAGTGTTAGTCACCATTGGGGGCCTCAGCTTGGTTTCCCGCCTGCCATGAGCCGCCAGCGATGAATGCTCTGCCTTCGAATCCGCTTTTAAAGCTGGCCGCAGCTCTCTCAGACCTGCGGGTGGCGATCCTGCTGCTACTCGTTATTGCCACCAGTAGCGGCGTGGGCACGGCCATTCCCCAGGGGGAACCTGCCAGCTTTTACCTCGCGCGCTACGACCCCCAACCCTGGCTAGGAATCTTCAAGGGCCAGGCCGTGTTGTGGCTGCAACTCGATCATCTGTACACCAGCCAGTGGTTTTTATTTCTGCTGGCCTGGTTGGGGTTGGCCCTGCTGCTTTGCAGCCTGCGGCGCCAGTGGCCGGCCCTCCAAGCGGCCCTGCGCTGGGTGGATTACAGCCAGCCGCGCCAGCTGAGCAAACTGGCCGTGGCCACAAGCTTGGTCACCCCGGAGCCAGCCAAGGCCCTAGCCCAGCTCAGGACCCAGCTGCAGAGCCAAGGCTGGGCAGTACAGAGTCCTAACCCGGAAGAGCCGGGCCAGCCCCGGCTGGCGGCCCGGCAGGGGTTGGTGGGGCGCATCGGGCCCCTGCTGGTGCATGCCGGCCTGATCGTGTTCATGGTGGGGGCCGTGGTGGGGGCCCTGGGCGGCCAGCGCTTGGAACGCTTCCTGGCCCCTGGACGGTCCTTAGAACTAATGAACCGCGAGGGCAGCACCCAACTCGAACTGAACTTGCAACGCTTCAGCATCGATCGGGATCCCCAGGGCCGCCCAGAACAATTCAGCTCCCAGCTGCTGCTCAAAGACGGCGCCAACACCACCCCCCAAACGGTGATGGTGAGCGTTAACCATCCCCTACGCCACCGGGGAATAACCATCTACCAGGCGGATTGGTCCCTGGCGGCGGTGACCCTGCAACTGGGGAAAAGCCCATTGCTGCAGTTGCCATTAAAAACATTCCCAGAACTGGGGGAACAGGTGTGGGGCATCGTGCTGCCCACCAGGCCCGATGGCACCGAACCAGTGTTAATCACCCTCCAAAACGAAAAGGGCCCCGCCCAGGTTTATGGCAGCAGCACCGATTTGCTGGGGCTATTGCCGGTGGGGGGTGAGGCAAGGGAGATCCTTGGCCTGCCAATCCGCCTGGCCGAGGTGCTTCCCGCCAGTGGCCTGCTGATCAAACGGGACCCTGGGGTGCCGCTGGTTTATGCCGGCTTTGGGATCACCTTGCTAGGGGGGGGCCTCAGCCTGGTGGCCACCCGCCAACTCTGGGCCATCGCCGATGGGGACCGCTTGCATGTGGCCGGCCTTTGCAACCGCAATCTCACGGCCTTTGCCGATCAACTGCCGCTGCTGGCCAAGGCTGCCCTCGGCAACTAAGCCCTAAGCACGCTGCCCATGGCGCACACTCACAACGGTGTGCACATTGCCGCGGGGGTTGAAATCCGCCACCAATTCCATCCAGCAAGGCTCAGCGGCGGCCACCAGATCATCAAGGATGCGATTCACCACCTCCTCGTGGGAAATGGCCTGGTCACGCCAACTATTGATATAGAGCTTGAGGGCCTTTAGCTCGAGCACCCTTGGGCCGGGTTGATAGTTGAGCTGTAAATGGGCGAAATCTGGATAACCGGAAAACGGACACTTACAGGTGAACTCCGGCAGGCTGATCGCCAGGTCATAGGGACGACCGGGTCTGGGGTTGTCAAAGCAAATCAGTTGCGCTTCAGCGATGGCCCGTTCGCCGTAGGCAGGCGTTTCGGTGTGGTCAGGGGCAGTGCTCACTGGGGGGATCTCAAAGAAAAAGAGGGATCAGAAAGAAGAAATGGTGAAAAGTAACGATCGCTACGTCCGCCAGCCCAAGCTCTTCGTGGAATGGCCTGGCAGCCATAATCCTGGCAAAAGCCTGTGCGCCCATGAAAAAGGTTGAAGCCATCATCCGCCCCTTCAAGCTCGACGACGTCAAGATGGCGCTTGTCAATGCCGGCATCGTTGGCATGACAGTGACCGAAGTTAGGGGATTTGGCCGCCAAAAAGGCCAAGTGGAGCGCTACCGCGGCTCCGAATTCACCGTGGAGTTTCTGCAAAAGCTGAAGCTCGACATTGTGGTGGAAGACGACAAGGTGGACGTCGTCGTCCAAGCCGTTCAGGAGGCGGCCCGCACCGGCGAAATCGGTGACGGCAAGATCTTTGTTTCCCCTGTGGAAGCAGTGGTTCGCATCCGCACCGGCGACCGGGACGACACCGCCATTTGATCCCTAGGGGGAGGTGGTGCTGGCCACCACCTCCTTCACCAGGGCCCCCCACTCACCCTCCGCCAGCCAGGGCTCCGGCCCCAGCCACAGCAGATATTCATGGTTCCCAGCGGCACCGGTAATCGGCGAACCCACCAAACCCCTGGGCCCCCAAGCCAAGGCCCCAGCGGCGGCCACCACGCCAGCTATGGCACTTTCATGGGCCAGCGGATCCCGCACCACACCCCCCTTGCCCACCCGCTCCCGCCCCACCTCAAATTGGGGTTTCACCAGCAATACCGCCTCCGCCTGGGGCCCCCCGGCCAATAACCCCTGCAGGGCTGGCAGCACCAAGGCCAGGCCAATGAAGGAGAGATCCGCCACCGCCAGGCTCGGCCAGGGGTCCTGGGGCCCATAGAGATCGTCTGGCTGCAGGTGGCGGAGGTTGGTGCGTTCCTTCAGCAGCACCCGCGGGTCAGTGCGCAGGCTCCAGGCCGTTTGGCCATAGCCCACATCCACCCCATAGATCCGGCTGGCGCCGTGCTGGAGCAAGCAATCGCTGAAGCCCCCGGTGGAGATACCGGCATCCAAACAACAGCGTCCCTCCACAGCAATCGGCAACTTTTCCAGGGCTTTGGCCAGCTTCTCGCCGCCGCGGGAAACGAACCGAGGGGGCAGGCTCACGGCCGGTAGGGCCCCCAGGTCAATGGCCATGCCCGGCTTATCAAGAATTTGATCCCCCAGGCGCACCCGACCGGCCCGGATGAGTTGCTGGGCCTGCTGGCGACTGGTTACCAGCCCCAACTCCACCAGCCGTAGATCCAAGCGTTGCCGTGGGGCCATGGGCAGAGGGAGTTTCCATTAACAGACAAGCACCTCAAATCGGAGGAAATCCAAAGGGACTTCCCCCCGGGGCAAAAACCACTGGAGGATTACTGCAGTGGCCTGGGGGAGATGAACCAAGCACTTCCAATGGTGGCCAGCCCAGGCCAGCTGCTGGCCTTTCCAGTGCCGTTGCGACCCGGCAGTTTTGTAAAGCTGCATAAACATCCCCAAGACCTCCCGGCCTTTGAGTTGATCCGCTGCGAAGGCCGCCGCTGCTGGGTTCGCCAACAGTCCTGGGGCCAAGGCATCCACTGGGAGGTGCCCCGCCGCAGGCTCATGGGCCACGCTAGTTAGATTGGCTGATTGCCACCGCTAGGCCCTTGATCGAGCGCTACACCCTGCCCGAGATGGGCGGGATCTGGACTGAGCAGGCCAAGTTCCAAAGCTGGCTGGATGTGGAGATCGCCGCCTGCGAAGCCCAGGCCCAACTGGGTCGGGTGCCGGCGGCAGCTTTGGCAGAAATCAAAACCAAGGCCAGATTCAGCCCGGAGCGGATCCTAGAGATCGAGGCGGAGGTGCGCCACGACGTGATCGCCTTCCTCACCAACGTGAACGAACAGGTGGGTGATGCCGGCCGTTACATCCATGTGGGCATGACCAGCTCCGATGTGCTCGACACCGGCCTAGCCCTGCAGCTGAAGGCCTCGGTGGCCCTGCTACGCCAGGAACTCGACAAGCTGGCCGATGCCATCCGCCAGCAGGCCCGGGCCCACAAAGCCACTGTGATGATCGGCCGCTCCCATGCCATCCATGGGGAACCGATCACCTTTGGGTTCAAGCTGGCCGGTTGGCTGGCGGAAACGGAACGCAACCGCGAGCGGCTCGAAAGGCTCGAGCAGGTGGTGGCCGTGGGCCAGATCAGTGGCGCCATGGGCACCTATGCCAACACCAACCCCGAGGTGGAGGCAATCGCCTGCCAACTGCTAGGCCTCAGCCCAGACATCGCCAGCACCCAGGTGATCGGCCGCGACCGCCACGCCGAATACGTGCAGACCCTGGCCCTGGTGGGCACCTCGCTGGAACGTTTCTCCACGGAAATCCGCAATCTGCAGCGCAGTGATGTGCTGGAGGTGGAGGAGGAATTTGCCAAGGGGCAAAAGGGCAGTTCCGCCATGCCCCACAAACGCAACCCAATCCGCAGCGAACGGATCAGTGGCCTGGCCCGGGTGCTGCGCAGCTACACGGTGGCGGCCCTCGAGAACGTGGCCCTGTGGCATGAGCGCGACATCAGCCATAGTTCAGTGGAACGGATGATGCTGCCCGATGTGTCGGTGACCCTGCATTTCATCCTGCGGGAAATGACCAAGGTGGTGGCGGGGCTCCAGGTATATCCAGCCAACATGGCCCGCAACCTCAACCTTTACGGCGGAGTGGTGTTTAGCCAGCGGGTGCTGCTGGCCCTGGTGGATAGGGGCCTGGCCCGGGAGGAGGCCTACCGCCTGGTGCAGGGCCATGCCCACAGCGCCTGGAACGTGGAGGGGGGCGATTTCCGCGCCAACCTGGAGGCCGATCCGGCCATCACCAGCCACCTGAATGCCGCCCAGCTGGCTGAATGCTTCAGCACTGAATTGCACCAGGCCCAGCTAGACACCATCTATGGGCGGCTGGGCATCTGATCAGGCGGAACCATGGAGGAGATGCTGTTCAGGCAGGGCTAACAAGCACCTGCCCATTCAGCACAGTGGCCTTGTAAGTGGTAAGAGGGCCCCTGGCCTTGCGGCCATTGGTCAACTGGCCGGAGGCATTGAATTCAGCGTCGTGGCAGGGGCAAACAAATAGCTGCTCCGACGACTGCCAATCCACCAGGCAGCCCTTGTGGGGACAACGGGGATCCACAGCCCTCACCAGCGCTGGGGCCGGCTGGCTGATCAACAGCACCGGTCCCAGCGCTGTGTTTTTCAACAACAACGAACCGGCCTTCTGCAATTGGGCCAGGCTGGCAAGAACCAGGGGAGCAGCGGCGGCAGCCGCCGATCCCTGACGCAGCCGCCACAAACCCGGCACCTGGGCCAAGCCCAAGCCTGCCGCCGAAATTGAGATAAATGTGCGGCGCCGCATCACTTTGACCGGCCGGGGGGAGGGCTCAGTCATCGTCGGTGTGGCTGTTATGGCGTTGGTTAGCGCTGCGACCAGAGCGGCCGGAATGCTGGTCATCCTGGTCATGGTGAATGCTACGGGAACCACCAGATCTAGAACCTTGGCTATGGCCATCGGGCGAAGCCTGCACCTGCAACGGCAGGCAAAGTGTGATCAACATCAGGCTGGAGGGAAGAAAACTGCAAAGTCGCTTGAAGTTAGCCATGGGAAGAACTCTCCGGTTATGCGATTAAGGCTTAAGCCTGCAACAGACACCGTAAAGAACTCGTGAAGTGGTGCTGGCTCCATCAAATCAAGCCTAAAAGCCAGACCCGTGTTAGAAATTTGTAGACATTTTCAGCAGCTTTACGCCCATGAAAATCCTCGTGGTGGAGGATGACAAAATCATTCGTGAATCCCTGCTGGAAATGCTTGGCGCCTGGGGCTATGCCTGCGATGGTGCCGAAAATGGCCTGATCGGCTGGGAAATGAGCCAGCAACTGGCCTATGATCTGGTGATCTTAGACTTAAATCTACCCAAGCTAAATGGGCTAGAAGTTTGCAAGCGCATGCGCCAACAACTCAAGACTCAGCCCTTGGTGCTGATGCTCACAGCCCGCGATAGCAATCTCGACAAAGTATCTGGCCTCGAGCAAGGTGCCGACGAATACCTAATAAAACCATTTGACGCAAATGTGCTGCATGCGCACCTGAAGGCCTTGCTGCGTAGAGCCTCCAGGACGCTGCAAACTGAATGGCAATGGGGACAGCTAAAAGTTGGCGCCGATGGCCACTCCGCCAGCTTCTATGGCCATGGACTGAAACTAACCGCGAAGGAACACCTGATCCTTGAAACATTGATCAAAGCCCAGGGGCAGAGCTGTTCCAAGGAAAAAATCCTGGATGCCGCCTGGGCCTGGAGCGATTCACCGGGGGAGGAAAGCATCAAAACCCATGTGAAAAATCTGCGGGCCAAGCTGTCTCGCCTGGGGGCACCCGTGGATCTAATCGAAACCGTTTACGGCATTGGTTTTCGCCTGAATCCCCTACATGCAAACTAACTTCACCAAGGCCCGCACGCAGCTAAGCCTGCGCTTTGGACTATTTTCCGCTTCGCTACTGCTGGTATTCGGCACAGTTGTATATCTAGAAGTAAAACAATCTAGGGAGTCACTGCTGCAGCTACAGCTTCAGCAATTAGCCGCCGCTGCCGCCGCCCAACTGCCTTTAATCAGCCATGAGCTAGAGGAGAAAGGGCAACCTGACAACGGTAAAAGAATAGAACCTCAGCAACCTGGTCAACTAGACACCCAAGGCATAAATCTGGGCCGCAAGCAAATCCGCTGGTTCAACCCAAAACTACAAGAACTCAGTAGCTATGGCAGATTCCAGATAAACGGCTCAGTTGTACCGTCGATCCAAAAACGCAACAGCAGCATTTTCCTAAGCCATAGCAATGGCTTAAGTATCTGGAAACCAGTATACTTACGGGAAGAAAATGATACAAATCCTGTGCCAGGGGGGTACGTGTCTGTAGCGCTATCGTCCCAGGCCACAGAAGATGAATTATATCGATTATTACGAGGTCTGATCATCGGCGCAGGCCTTGCCAGCCTTGTGGCCGGTGGCGGCAGCCTCTGGCTGGTATCAAGCGCCCTGCAACCGATCAAACAGCAAATCGAACGCCTAGAGCAGTTTACTGCCGATGCCTCCCATGAATTGCGCCATCCACTCACAGCCATCCGTGCCGTGATTGACAGCCTGCGCCAGGGATCTGGTTGGCAAAACACTGATCCTTTGTTGCAAAATAAGTTCAATCTGATCAACCAGACCGTTGAACAGATGACACGCCTTGTGGAAGATCTGCTACTGCTGGCCAGACTGGATAGAAGCTATGGGGACCCGAGTGGCTGGCAGCGGTTTGCCCTCGAAGATCTACTGGAAGACATCCTGGATCTCTATCAAGACAGCGCCCAGCAGCACGGCCTAAAACTCAAAGCTGCCCTGGAAACAACGGCATTGATTCGGGCCCACCCAGTTCGACTAAAGCAGTTATTGGTAAATCTGCTGGTGAATGCCATCAGGTTTAGCCCCAGGGGGGGCACGGTGACAGTAGGGCTGCGCTCCAGTAACCGTTGGGCGGAGGTTTGGGTGGAAGACGAGGGCCCCGGCATCCCCCTGGAGCAGCGGGAGCAGGTGTTTGAACGCTTCTGGCAAGCCGACAGCGCCCGCAGTGATCGCAGTAACACCGGCCTGGGCTTAGCCATGGCCCGGGCGATCGCCGAATCCCATGGGGGACAACTGCTGGCCCAGGCCTCCAGCGGTGGCCACGGTGGCTGTCGGATGCTGCTGAGGCTGCCCCTCCAGCGCTGAAATCCCCTTCACGACTTCCCCACGGGTTAAGCCATACCTTGGCAGCGTCCTGAGCCAATCTAGATCGATGTCTAATCACAAATCAAAGTCAATTTCCAGCCACAAAAAATCCTATTCAAACCCTGGCCTCCCCAACTTAAAAGATGCGCTTAAATTCACCTTGCTAGACGGCCAGGTAAACAGCGTCCAGGAATATGAGCATGGACAGTGGAAAACCGAGCGCATAAGCGCCAAGGAAACCTATAGCTTTGATGGCACCAATCTGATCAAGACTGAGACGGAGAAGGGTCGCACAAAAACAATTACCTACGCAGACATCAATGGCGATGGAAACTATATAAAGATTAGCTCCAGCTATGCTCCGACTGTGGCAGTTTCTGCCAACAGCCTCATCAACGGCACCGGCCTCACTAATTCAACTGGCATCCGTGTTCGTGACGGTTATCACGGTGGTGATTCCGACGACAATCTCAACGGCGACGGCAGGGATGGTGATTACTACGGTGGTGCTGGGAACGATGTAATCCGAGGCGGCCTCGGTCGCGACAGCCTCCGGGGCGAAAGCGGCAATGATTCTCTTTATGGAGACCACGGCAACGATATTCTTACTGGCGCAGCTGGCAGCGACCTCCTAACCGGTGGCAGCGGCGCCGATCAGTTTGTTTACACTGCTGTGGGCGATTCAGGCGTAGGTTCCAGCAACCATGACAGCATCACCGATTTTCATGGCTGGGAAGGTGATCGCCTAAACCTTTCGGCAATTGATGCCAATGGGCTTATTACTGGTGATCAATCCTTCACCTGGATAAATTCTCGCGACTTCAGCGGGGCCATTGGTGAGCTGCGTTATGGATCTGGCCTGCTTCAAGCTGATACCGATGGCGACAGACTGGCTGATTTCGAAATAGCCTTTACCGGCATACCGCAAGTTAACTCAGCTGCAATTGTTTTCTGAAAACAGCAAAGCTAATCCGGGCTTCCCGAATTTTCAATCAATCTGCCCTTCAACCACCACCCGCTTGGTGGCGGGGTTGAGGCCATCGGCTTCCACCCCAGGCAGATTTTCCTTAACCGGGAAGCGGTTAATCATCTGTAGGGCCCGGCGGCCATTACGCCTCAGTTCTTCGCTTATGGCCGGGCAATAGGGCAATTGGGCGAGTAGATCCACCGTGCGGCGCATCAGGCGCACCACATCACCTTCATCCAGGGAGGTGTTGGCAATCAGATCACTCCAGCTTTCGCCCTCGGCCCAGGCCTTCACCACCCCCATCAGGTCCGGCTCCCACCACACCGGCACCACCACCTCGTGGTGTTCCTGCAGGCGCAGCAACTCGCGCCGCAGGCCGCGCAGGTCGTGGAGGGCCTCCTCCGCCAGGGGCGGCGGCGGGAAACCACTCCAGAGATCCGGTCGGCTCACCTCCGTGGAGATCGCCTCCAGGGCAGCAGCGAGATCAGCGGGGGCCAACTCATCAAAATGACCACTCATCAGCGCCAAGCCAAGCCAGAGCTCGTTATCGCCCCTTAGGGCCGCCACGGTGCGACCGATCTCGGTGGGTTCGAGTTCATCAAGGCAGCCGAAATGGCGCAGGATTTCAATCAACGCCAGGAAGGTTTCCCAATGGCGATTGGCCCGGTGGTGCAGCAGCCGCTGCCGTTCGGCGATCTCCTCCTCCAGCTCCTCCATGCGCCGCCGTTGTTTTTTGAGCTGGCGGCGATCCCCCCACCGGTGGGCCGGATGGATTTCCAACTCCTCCTCAAGACCATGCACCAACCGCGACTGTTCCTGCACCTCCCCGGCCAGGTCGTACTGGGGGGTGTGCATGTCGTGGCGGCGGGCCATGGAGCCCACCGCCAGGGCCAGCCCACCGCTGGGCTGGTCCCCGTGGCGTAGTTCACCGGCATGCTCCAGGGCTGGTGCCGAGATGTTTTGCACCTGCAGGCAGCTCAATTCGGCATGGATACAAACCACCGCATGGCAGGGCACCACAATCCAAACGTTTTCATCGGTGAGGCAGAGCAGCAAGGGGTACTGACCTGGCCCCTCCAGCTTTTCCACGATCACTGCTGGCGATACCCCACCGCGCAATTGGGGGGCCTTGAGACTCACCAGGGTGCCTGGGCTAGCGAACTGCAAAGCGAGGGTGAGCTCATGGGCAAGGGTTTCCTCCGCCTGTTGCTGCAGGATGCGCAGCAATCGCCGTTCCTCCCGCAGGCGACTGCGTTGTTTTTCATAGTCTTCAAAGTCTTCCCAGGGCACATCGGTGGCGGTTTCACCGATCTGTTCCAATTGCCCACGCAATTCACTGATTCGGGCCTGGTCATCCACCAAATCCAGGGTGGCTAGATAACGGCCAAAGCTGCGTTCAACCAGTTCCTTTGCCTTCGGTAATTCATAGCGCTGCAGCAGATTCAGCACCATGCCGTAGCTGGGTGTGAACTGGCTTACCAGGGGATCGGGGGGGCTGGTGGCCAACTGCCCCGCCTCCCGCACCCCTTCAAAACGGCTCTGCACTGTGACCACATAACCCTGCACATCAAGGCCGCGCCGGCCCGCCCGGCCGGCCATCTGCAGGAATTCACTGGCCATCAATGGCCGGTGGCCATTTTCCGTGCGCTTGGAAAGGGCTGAAATCACCGTGGTACGGGCGGGCATATTTATGCCCGCCGCCAGGGTTTCGGTGGCGAACACCACCTTCACCAAGCCCTCCTGGAACAGCTCCTCGATTAGTTCCTTCCAGGCCGGCAACACCCCGGCATGGTGGGCAGCCACCCCCCGCAATAGGGCCTCGGCATGGCCGCCATCCCGCACCGCCTCCGGGGAATTTTCTGCAAAGGCCTCAACCCGTTGCAGCAACCTTGCCGCTTCCGCCTCATTCACCAAAGAGGCCTTGGCCAGATCCCGCACGGCCTTATCGCAACCGCGGCGGCTAAACAGGAAAACAATCGCCGGCAACATCTGCCGTTCGGCCAGCTGGGCCACCACAAAACCGAGGCTGGGGGCCTCTGGCTGGGGCGGTTTAGGGGTTTTGCCCTTGCGCTGGTGCCCCTTGGGCGCCCGCCAAACCTTGCAGTTGGGATGTAAACCCGTGCCCGCCTCGTTCAGCAGCGGATGCAAACCTTTGGCACTGCAAAAACTGAACTGCAGGGGCACCGGCCGGAAATTGCTAACAATCAGGTCGGTGGGCCCATGCACTTGCTCAATCCAATCGGTGAGCTGACCGGCATTGGCCACCGTGGCCGATAGGGCCACCAGCTGAATGGGGGGGGGGCAATGGATGATCGATTCTTCCCACACGGTGCCCCGCTGGGAATCATTCATGTAGTGGCATTCATCAAGCACCACCGCCTCCACCCCCTCCAGGGGGTCCTCGTCCCCCTCGAGTTCCGCATAAAGCATGTTGCGGAAGATCTCGGTGGTCATCACCACGATGGGAGCCTCCCGGTTGGCCGTGAGGTCCCCGGTCATCAGACCCACCTGGTCATTGCCAAACTGGGCCCGAAAATCACGCAGCTTCTGGTTGGAGAGGGCCTTCAGCGGGGTGGTGTAGAACACCCTCTGGCCATGGGCCAGGGCGCGATAAATGGCGTATTCCCCAATCAAGGTTTTGCCCGAGCCGGTGGGGGCACTCACCACAACGGAATGGCCCTGGTTGAGGGCATCAATGGCCTCCAGCTGGAACCCATCCAGGGGGAAGGGAAACAGCTGTGAGGGATCTAAGGTCCCGCCGGTGGCAGCGGCAGCGGCGGTCACAGTCATGGATCAATCCTATGGCTGACCCACACCCCCAGCGGCGGCGCCAGCTAAGGGTGTTTGCGGCCGGGGCGCCCGGGCTACTCACGGCCCCCGGCGGCAGCGCCCTGCTCGACCTCGCCAGCAACGATACCCTCGCCCTCAGCCGTCATCCGGCCCTGGTGCAGGCGGCCCAGGCCGCCATCGCAGCCAGCGGGGTGGGGGCCGCCGCCTCGCGGCTGGTGAGTGGCACCCGGCCGGAGCACGCCCAGCTGGAGCAGGCCCTGGCCAGCTGGCTGGGGCGCGGGCGGGTGCTGCTTTTCCCCAGCGGCTTCCAGGCAAATATCGCCGCCGTGGCCGCCCTGGCCGACCGCCACAGCCTGGTGTTGGCCGATCGCCTGATCCACCATTCGCTGCTGGTGGGGGTCCAGGCCTGTGGGGGGCGGCTGCAACGCTTTGCCCACAACGACCTGGCAGATCTGGAGCAGCGGCTGGGGCGAGCCCGCAAACAAGATGCCCAGCGCCGGCTCTTGGTGGTGAGCGAGAGCCTATTCAGCATGGAAGGCACCAGCCCAAACCTGCCCGCCCTGGCGGCCCTCTGCCAACGGCACGGGGCAAAGCTTTTATTGGATGAGGCCCATGCCTTAGGGATCCTGGGCCCCGGCGGTCGCGGCCTCGGCCATGGCCTGGCGGGGGTGAGCCTGATCAGTGGCACCTTTGGCAAGGCCTTTGGCAGTGGCGGGGCCTTCCTGGCCTGCGATGGCCAGCTGGGGGAGCACCTGTTGCAAACCAGTGGGGCCTTCCGTTACAGCACGGCCCTGGCGCCGGCCCTGGCGGCGGCGGCCTGGGCCAGCCTGGAATTGATTGCCGGGCCCTATGGGGATCGGGCCCGCACTGAACTGGCCGCTGCTGGGGAGCACTGGAGAAATCAGCTAGAGGCCGCCGGCTGGCCCCGACCGCCGGGCCAGGGGCCGATCCTGGCGCTGAAGGTGGGCAGTGACGGCCTTGCCCTAGGGCTCCAGGCCCAGCTGGAGGCCGCCGGCCTGCTGGTGGTGGCCATCAGGCCACCCACCGTGCCCGAGGGGGAAGCCCGGCTGCGCATCAGCCTGCGGCCCGGCCTACCTGCACCAACATTGGCGAGAATGCTGGCAGCTATTGATAAACCGCTTGGCTGAGCCCTGGCAACTGCTAGCGGTCCATGGCTGGGGCAGCGACCAGCGCTGCTGGGACGCCTGGAGACCTATTACTGAGCAACGGGGCTGGGGGCTGCAATGCCAGGAGCGGGGCTATGGGCGCTTCCCAGCAGCTAGTCCCGGCTGGGCCGCCAAAGGCAGGCGCGCCCTGGTGGTCCATTCCCTGGGCCTACACCTGGTGCCCCCCGGGGCCCTGGCCAATGCCGAGGCGATCCTGCTACTGGCCAGTTTCGGAAGCTTCCTGCCCCCAGGCCCCGCCGGACGGCCCCTGGCCATGGCCCTTCAAGCCATGGCGGCAAGGCTGGAACGGGGGGAGGTTCAAGAATTATTTAAGGACTTCCGGGTTCAAGTGGCTGCCCCGCAATCGGTAGAAAATCTGCCCGCCGGGGTGGAGGACGGGCCGATTTCAGCGATTGGTCGCCAACGGCTAATCGAGGATCTGGCCCTGCTAGGCCAGTGCACCGGCCTGCCCGAGGCTTTCCCAAAGGGGGCAGCGGTTTTGATTGTGGAGGCCGAGGCCGACGCGATTGTGCATCCGCTCAGCCGCCAGGCCCTGCGAACGGCCCTGCCCCAGGCCAGCCTGCGTAGCCTGCCAGCCATCGGCCACAGTTTGCTGCTACCCGCCCTGGCGGCGGAACTGCTGGATTGGTTGGGGCACCAGTGACTGCCTTGGGTATTGATCGACGCCAGGCCTTTGCCAGCGCAGCCCCCACCTACGCCAAACAAGCTCGCCTGCAGCAGGCCGCTGCCTGGCGCCTGGCCAAACTTTGCAGGGCCTTGCCCCTGCCGCCGGGGCCAGTGCTAGACCTCGGCGCCGGCCCCGGCAATCTGGCCGAGGCCCTGAGGCAGCAGCGACCAGAACTACAACCGCTCTTAGTGGACGACTGTGCCGAGCTGCTGGCAGAGGCCCCAGCCCCCAGGGGACAAAGGCTGCTGTGGGACCTAAACCAGGGGCTACCTGATGGGGCCCAGGGGGCAGCCCTGCTGATGAGCAGCTTTGCCTTGCATTGGCTTGATGCACCCCTAACGCAATTGGTGCTATGGGGCAGGGCCCTTGCCCCCACTGGCTGGTTGGCACTGCTGGTACCCGTGGCCGGCAGCTTTACGGGCTGGCGCCAGGCCGCCAAGCGGGCTGGGGTGGCTTGCACCGCCCTAGGGCTACCCCAGGCCGACGAACTAACAAAAACAATTAGTGGGCACCTGCAACTGCAAAGCTGCAAACTGCTGCGTTTTACCCGGCCCTACGACTCACCCCTGCAATTTTTGAGGGAACTAAAGCAGCTAGGGGTCCATGGGGGGGGCGGGAAGCCCTTAGGCGTCGCCGAATGCCGCCAACTGCTTAAGCATTGGCCCCAACAGACCAGCGGCGGTATCCGGGTTAACTGGGACCTACAAATAATCTTGGCCCAAAAGCGAAACGAAAACCGATGAATCTGCCCCGGCGATTGGTGGTATGTGGAACCGATACCAATGTAGGTAAAACCCTAGTAAGTGCTGTGCTGGTACAGGGGCTTACGGCCAGCTACTGGAAACCGGTCCAATGTGGTGACCTGGCCTGCGGAGGCGACAGCGGCACAGTGCAAGCGCTCACAGGCGCTGGATCTGAACGAATCCTGGCGGGGGCCTACAAACTCAAGCAAGCGGCATCCCCCCACCAGGCTGCAGCCGCAGAAGGCCTAAGTCTGCAAGAAAGTCAACTGAACCTACCGCTGGTACAAGGAAGCCTGGTGGTGGAGCTGGCCGGAGGCCTACTAGTGCCCCTGCGCCACGATTGGCTGCAAATAGATATGGTTCAAAGTTGGGGCTTACCTGTGGTGCTAGTAGCCCGCAGCGGCCTAGGCACGCTCAACCACAGCCTGCTTTCCTTGGAAGCGCTCGAGCGCCGGCGGATCCAAGTACTGGGGTTAGTGGTAAACGGCCAGGCCCATCCAGAAAATGAAAACAGCCTGAAAAGCATTGGCAGGGTGCCGATATTGGGTCGCATCCCTCCCCTGGAAAGGGTTGATGCCAGCACCATCAAAGGGCTGTGGTCAAATTCAGGTCTATCGAATTACTGGCAGTAAGGGGCCTAGGGCCAGAGCATTGCCTAAGGTTCCGATAGCAGAACGGCTGAGCTTGGGCAACCAAACAAAAACCTGGACCATCGTCTTTGGCCTTGGGGCCCTAGTGGTTGGAGCACTTGTGGCTTTCACAGACGTGGAAAT
This sequence comes from Cyanobacteriota bacterium, assembly GCA_039799245.1. Lineage (GTDB taxonomy): Bacteria > Cyanobacteriota > Cyanobacteriia > PCC-6307 > Cyanobiaceae > Synechococcus_D. Next base: position 37,242 of record JBDLTB010000028.1, on the reverse strand, counting down.
CCATTTGGTGCGCTGGGTAAGCTGCGGCCCCTTCTCCACCCAAGGCGAGGACAGGTCAGAACTCTGCCGTTAAGTGGGAGACAAGACAAGGTTTACACCCTAAAGATCGAGGCGGTAGAGCTTCGTCTCACCCATCACATAGGCACCCCCATCGGGAGCCAAGGCAAAATTACTGACACCACCTGGCACAGGGATCACCGCCAGGGGAGTGCCATCACTGGCAAATACCTCAAGGCCGGCTCCGGTGCCGGTCCAAACACGACCAAAATCATCAACCTTTAGGCCATCCGGAATACCCTTAGTAACCACACAAAAAACAATGCGCTCGCTAGCAAAAATCCCCCCGGGGGTTTCGGCAAGTCTAAAACGATAAATTGTGCGGGGCAAAACACTATTTGTGGCCCCATTACCAGCGATGTACCCAGAGTCAGTCACATACACAAACTTCTGATCACGGCTAAAAGCTATGCCATTTGGCTTTGAAAAGCCATCAATAAGAAGCCTCTGAATGCCTGTTTCAGGGTGGAGCCTCCAAACCCAATTACCAATGGTTGGCTTAGGCCTGAATCCTTGCTCAAAGCCATACTGGGGATCAGTGAACCAAATAGACGAATCAGAAGCCTGAACAACATCATTGGGACTATTAAACTGATAGGCCGCGTAGCCGGTGGTTAGAAACTTAACGGCACCAGAAACCGGATTGTACTCAGCCAAGCCGGCAGGCCTTGATTTATCACCCTGCATCGTTACCACCAGGTTGCCATTGGCCAAGCGGAATGCCCCATTGGCCATGGGGATGGATTCGGTGAGACCAAGGTTACGGGTGATGCCCTTACTCAATTGAAAGGCTGAAACAACCACGTATTGGCTTCCATCTGACCTCTTCAAACGATTAGAAGTAAAAAACAACTCATCGCGCTCAGGCAATAGCACAGGACCCTCATGGGCAAGGGGCTGCCCGTAGGAAGCCAATATCCTCAAGCGGGCCCTCTGCAGGGACTGCTCCGCGGCCAGAGCCGAACTGGCCGAGAAGATAAAGAGAGAAAGTATCAGCCGACCAAAAAAGTTCATCACTAACAATCAAAAATACAAGAACCAGAAAATAGCGACCAAAAAGTTATCGGAACAAAAAAGCCAAATAAGAGGCTCAGAGGCCTGGGCTTGATTGCATAATCCCACCATCTGCGAACACTGAGGTAGCAGTGATATAACTGGCGGCATCACTGGCCAGGAAAGCAACTACTGATGCAATTTCCACTGGCTCCGCCATGCGCCCCAGGGGAATGGCAGAGTTGAGCTTTGACAAAAGCTCTGGATTATTAATGGTTGGCGCGTTAATCGGTGTATTCACTGCTCCAGGGCCCACATTCACCACCGTGACGCCGTGGGGGGCAAGCTCAACACCGGCGGTTCGAGCCAGCATCCGAACGCCACCCTTGGCCAAACAATAGGCAGTATTGTTTGGCATTGGCCAATCCTCGTGGACAGAAGAAATATTAATAACGCGACCTCCGCCCCCCTGAAGAATCATTTGCTTGGCAGCAAACTGAGTACCAAAGAAAGTACTCTTCAGGTTAACATCGAGAACCTTATCGTAATCGGCTGGGGTTGTATCAAGAATTGATGTGCGAGTCTCAAGACCGGCATTGTTAACCATAATATCAAGGCGCCCATAGGTTTTAACAGCCAGATCAACCACCCCTTGCAACGCAGCAAGGTCAGTTACATCTGCCTGGGCGCCGATGGCTATGCCACCGGCGGCGGAAATCTCAGACAAAACGGCTTCGGTCTGCTCAGGATGGGAACGATAGTTAATGACCACCTGGGCCCCACGGCGGGCCAGTTCCTCGGCAACAGCTTTACCGATGCCACTGTTGGCGCCGGTAACGATGGCAACTTTGCCCTTCAAAAATTGCTCAGACATAGGAAGAGGTGCAGACCGGTATCGGCGGAGGCTGACATGGCAAAATCTACCTTCGCCGCCCCATTGGCACCGCCAGAGGGCATAAATATCAGGAAACGCACACCCTGATCCAGCCGCTAGCCAGAAAAGCCCCAGGGCCTTAGTCTAAACATTGAAAGACGTCGCAACGATGCTACCAGCCCCCAAAGAATCATTGCTACTGGGGTCTACCTTCCTGGTACTTGCCTTCCTAGCGAATACCATCCAAAGCGTCTTTGGCAAAGTCCTTGAGGCGCAACTAAGCGTAGAAATGTTTACATGGGTTACATTCCTGAGCGCCCTGGTCATAATCACCCCAATAGCAGGATCAAGGGGATTCAAAGACTTAAAAACAAATGTGATTAAAATACATTTAATACGCGGCGGCACAGGCATAGCCGGATTCCTTTTATTTATAGCAGCTGCTCAGCTAACGAGCCTAGTGAATGCGAACGTCTTACTAAACACCACCCCAATATTTATCCCACTGCTTGCCCTACTATTTCTTCATACCAAAATAGATAGAAAGCTCTGGATAGCCATTGCCTTGGGATTTGCAGGAATGGTAATTGTTGTCAAGCCAGATTCGACCATATTCACAAATCCAGGTAACCTTCTGGGCCTGACAGCAGGCTTTGTTACAGCAGTAGAATTTCTAGCAGTAAAACACCTGGACGAAACAGAGTCACCAATAACTCAAATGTTCTATTTTCTATTAATTGGTACAATATTTTCGTCACTATTAGTAATCGGCAAACTTCAAGCAATTAACCATGAGCAAGCGCTAATAATGCTAGCAACAGGTGGCTGCCTCGTTTGCTTCCAGTTTCTACTAATTAAAGCATACACTTTTGCAAAACCCCACGAAATTGGCGCCTTCCAATATAGCTCTGTAGTATTTGCTGCAATTCTTGGCTGGGTAATTTTTAAAGAACAACTTGACCCAGGTACAATTATTGGAACCATGTTGATATGCGTGGGTGGTGTGCTGAGCATTAGCGGCCGGAACGAGGGGGAAGTTCAATGAGCAAAGTAATAAAAATAAAAAGCATAGGCCAAACAACCCAGCATCTTGACACACAAATAGATTGGTATTGCAGCACTTTAAAATTTAAACTGGACAGCATTGAAATCGTATCAGACCCCTACCTGGGAAAGCTAATTGAAACCCCAGGGGCTGAGGTTCGCATGGCAAAACTAAGCCTAGGCCAGGAAGTTCTTGAACTCTGGTCATTTGAAAATAACAAAGAAGCAAGTAACAAGCAAATTGCAGCTCAAACAATCCCGCCAGACTCCCAAAGCAACGACCTATGGTTTCAGCACATCTGCATTGTAGTAACTAATCTGAATCAAGCATTCGAGATGGGGACAAACAAAGCAAAGCAGATATCCACGTCACCACAAATACTGCCAAGCTGGAATCAAGCTGCAGCAAATATCAAGGCAGTGAAGTTCAAAGACCCTATAGGTCATGCGATTGAAATATTAGAATTCCCAGCAGATAAAGGAGACCAACGCTGGCATATAGCCAATGCTCCGCTATTTATGGGCATAGACCACACAGCCATTGGCATTAGCGATACAAAGCAGAGTCTAGATTTTTACCAAGGACTACTGGGCCTAAATCTTGCTGGTGAATCAATAAATTACGGTCAAGAACAGGATGATATGGATGGACTGGCCAATACCAAAGTCTTTATAAGTAGCCTACGACCAGAGGAGAGAGGTATGGGAATTGAATTTCTAGACTACCAAAAACCAAATCCCCAGCGTCGCCAGAGAATCAATCCCAAAAGCACAGACATAAATGAATGGCGAACCACAATGATTGTGGAAAACATAGCCGAGCTGCATCAAAAAATTAGCCAAACAATAGCAGCAAACTCACAAGGTCCTTTAATCCCATTACCACCCCAGCTATGGGGAGGTAATCAAGGATTTCAGGTCCGAGATCCAGATGGCCATGCAATACTGCTAATTGGCGATTAGCAGAGAACATTCAAAGCTCACCCTGTCAAACCTCACCTTGCCAATGGATTCTTCAACCCTTGCAAATCTGCTGTTCCCAGAACCTGCAACAGCTATTTCATCCGCCGGATTGCTAGTACTAAGACTGACAATGGCAGTGGCTTTCATCCGCCATGGCTGGCCAAAAGTTAGATATTTAAGTACGTGGGCTAAGGCCATGAATACGCCCATAATACTTTGTGGACTTTCTGCCTACTCGATGTGGCTGGGGGGCATGGCCCTGGTGCCAGGAGTATTCAGCGGTGCCGCATCCCTGGGAATCCTCGTATCGATGGCCTATGCCATAGTGCTGGAAATATCTAAGGGATTCCCTTTCATAGCACCAGATCCCTTTCAAATCCCCAAAGGTGACTATGCAGGCCCCATGGGAGTTGGAGATCCGCCAAGCTGGGAAAAAGCGCTTCTATATGTTGTGATGGCCATAGTTTTGATCAGCTGTGGCGGCGGTGCATATTCAATAGACATCGGCATCCTGAAGCCAATACTACTTAACTTCATTGCATAAAATATTAAAGTTACCAATCCAGGGAAACCCGGCGAATCAATACCCCGACTTAAAGCCAATAAAAACATATATCACCAGCAGAAAAACTCAATGAAGTTTATTATTGCTACTCTCCATAAGCTGGATCCGATCCTGTTAGTCTTATAATTCTAGTACCATTATTACCCACAGGACCGGCATAGGAGCCAAGAATAGCAGGGTTAATTAGAGCCCCAGCCTGGGAAGCCACAGGAACGTTAGGACGCCACTTAAGCTCAAGGGCGCCACCACTTCCAGACAAATAATCATAACTAACTGCAAACTCAAGGGTTAACTGTGAGCTCAAAGAATAGTTAAGCTGCAACTGCCCCCCAGGGGAAGAATCGCCAACATGATCATAAACGTAATAAAAACGGGGCAAAACCGAAAGATTTGGCACTCCAGTGGGCAAGGAAACCTGAATATTAAACGGGGAAAGCACAGTCTCACCAGGACTTGCATAGCTACGATTGCCGATGGGCGTAGCAAAAGTACTCACAAGCTGGAAATTTGGCGAAGTAATTTCCAGCCCCACCCCAAGCTGTTGGTAATAATAACCAGCCTGAAGTGCACTATCATAGCCAGCATTTACCCCCCAAAACGAATCACGGCCCCGCAACAATCTCCTATAACCCAAGCGGAAGCTCTCACCAATTGTCTGAACATAAGAACTTTCAATATCACTGGTTTCAACCGGGCGCTGCTTAGCATAAACAGTATTGTCAATAAATACCTGCTCATCGATACCAACAAGCAAAGGTAAATAATGATTATACTCAAACCTATTAGAGGACTGCAAGGGTGCAAGTAGAAACTTAAAAGTATCATTAGGAACAACTAGTTCATTGGCATCGGGCTGGGCTTGCGAGAGGGTAAGAGAGTCTGCACCGTCCGCTCTGACCAAATTAGGGCAGGTAATAAAAGCCACGATAAGTAAGCAGCCTTTAAGGCACATAGCCACAGCTGAGCGGATCTGAGCAGCCAAACCTTAAAAGCATCAAACAACATTATCCACCCAAGCCAAGGCAAACTGGCAACCTGTGATGCTATGCAGATATTAGGAATCTGCCCCTGCAGGCAACTTGACTTTAAACATATGGAAAGGATATTGAATCTCCAACTTACCAGTAGAGCTGTTACCTGAAAAACGATTAATTTGAGAAGAAGGAAAATAGAGATAGCCATCAGGGCCAAGGCGAGAGGCATCGGGCCATACCAGAATTGACCAGGGTCCTTTGGCGATAGGCTCAAAACTACCGTCAGGCTTGCGCCTAGTTATGCCTCCCTTCTCTATATCACTAAAATAAATAGAACCATCACGAGTCATCGTCATACCAGCATTAAATGGCCCAGGCCCCATATCCTCAACAGCTGCTGAAAGCTGCTGATCAGATATTGCAAAATCCTTCAACAACCTTGTAGGCAACCTCAACAAACGAGGGCCGCCACTGGGCTGAAAATAAAAGTAGCGACCATCGGGGGAAATCTCTACAGGATTAACACTCATATTGCCATTGGGCAACCTACCCTTTGAATTCAAATAAGGTTTACCGTTAACGGTAAGTTTCAGACTTTGATCTGAACGAAGTCGCGAATCTTGAGACAATACTCGCCTGGCATTGCCAGTCTCAAGATTCAAAACAATTAAAGCACCAAGACTTGAATCAGGTAAATAAGCAAAGCCATTAGATACTCGAACATCATTTATAAAACCACCTTCAGGAATAACGGAGAGCCCCAATGGATAAACTCTTTTAACCCTATTTGTCTTAAGATCAATTTGAACAAGCTTAGCCTTACCCTTTATTGGCTTACCACCAACACCCGCCGGATCAACGACCCATAGTTGATCGTTAGAATCAGAAACAACGGAATTAATACCTATAAATTGGTCGTTACCAATCTCGCCTAATTTATAATTATTCCAATGGCCCCCAGGGTAAGCCATCAGCTTGCCATCGGGCAAAATCTCAGCAACGGAGGGGGTGAATTTTGAATTACTCTCGCGCGGCAAACTAGCAAATAATCTTCCAGTTGATGACACTGTGACTCCATTCCAGGGCAAATCAACTGATATAGCAACCACCATAGCCTCCGGAATCTGCGGAGCAGAGCGCAGAGGTCGATCAACAGCCGCAACAGCAAGGAACGACATTACCAGAGAAATACCAACGCCAAGGGGACGCCTAACCATTAAAGAGAACTTGAAAAAAGAAAACATGGCTACAAAAGAAAATGAGAAAAAGGTAAAAGATTAAGCCTAAAACTGCAAGAATATCCTAGAAGTCCAACGCTAAATTGAAACTAAATGCGCGCGCAATGCCTGGGACCACAAAAGAAAATACAAAGAACAATCACTCTGTTAATAGCCGCTCAATCATTACCGTTAGGTCAGGGTGCTGGGGCTCAACTGAAGTATCAAAATGAGCAACAACATTGGAATTTTTGTCGACGATAAACTTCTCGAAGTTCCAGCTGACTTGAGGTGCTGGCGGGGCAGTCAAAATGTCATAGGGAGAAGATTTACTCTCAAGAATATTCACCTTTGCATAGAGCTTAAAGGGCAGACGAAAGGACTTATCCACATACTTCTGAATCTCCTCAACGGGCAAGGGCTCTTGATTGCCAAAGTCATTACATGGAAATGCTAAAATTTGAAGACCCCTAGGCCCATAAAGCAGATCAAGTTGCCTCAAGGCATGATACTGACCTGTGAAACGACATTCACTGGCAACATTTATAATCAAAAGAACCGAGCCCCTAAGTTCATCAAGCTGCTGAAAAATTCCATTGGCCTTTTCTACTCTTACGCTGGAAAGATTTAACATGCCGTCAAACTCCTCTGGGTTGAATAACATTTTGGTTTAGATTTAAGACCATGCGACGGACCATGGCAGTCCAGCCGGTTTGGTGGCTAGCGCCAATACCCTCGCCTGTATCCCCATGGAAATACTCATGAAATAGAAATACATCTGAGAGGGAGCGATCCGCATCCAGGAAACTACCGGGAGGAGAAAAGGGTCGAGCACCATCAATAGTTGGCTTAAAAATAGACAATATCCGCCGCTCAAGCTCATCAGCAATATCACTAAGGTTCAAAAATTTACCCGAATAACTAGGAAACTCAAGCAAATATTCATCACCAAGGGCCCTATGATACTCACGAAAAGCAACAATTAGTAAATAGTTAATTGGAATCCAAATTGGGCCACGCCAATTAGAGTTGCCGCCAAACATGGGAACCGGACTCTCGCCGGGGGCGTACTTGAGACAATAGGTTTCACCAGCCACAGTAATTTGATAGGGATTGTTCTCGTAATATTTCGAGAGGGCACGAATACCAAACTCCGAAAGAAACTCAGACTCATCAAAAAGCCATTGGCAAATTTTCTGGAGCTTAAATGGAGATACTACGGCAAAAAGATGGCGACCAGTGGGCCACTTGCCAAGATGATTTAGACTAATAGAGTAATCATCAATACCATGCAAAGAAAGGTAATCAAATAATTTCTTATCTAAATCTAAGCCATCAAAAATCTTGACTTGCTCGTCGCTAAAAGATTGAACAGCAAGAATTGGGATAACACCAGTAAGAGATCGGACCTTGATATGCTCAGTAGAGCCATCCGGGCGACGCAAAATATCATAGTAAAACCTATCATCAGGATCCCAGTTTAAATAACCCTTGCCAAATCTACTATTTAAGGATGCAACTAAGTGGGTAAAATCACCGGCAAAACGATGCACTAGGTCAGAACTATCATCCCTCGAAATAGATAATTCTACGGCTATTTTAAGCATATACAAGGCAGAACGAGCCATCCAGGCGGTACCATCTGCTTGTTCAATAACAGAGCCGTCTGGCAAGGGGAAACGCCGGTCAAAGGGTGAGATATTATCTAGACCGAGAAAACCGCCATCAAATAAATTACTACCAGTTCGATCGTTACGATTTGCCCACCAACCATATTCAATAAGTAGAGTACTAAAAGAATCAAGAAGAAACTGATGATCAGCAGTGCCGGTTGAATTTCTATCAATAACGTATGTTTGCCAAGTAGCCCAGGCTCCCAATGGTGGATCAACATCTGAGAAAGCCCATTCATAGGCTGGTACCTGGGCATTGGGGGCAACAAAACGTTCGCCGCGCAGAATATTACATTGATTTTTAGCAAAAGCAGGATCTAAATCTGCAAATGCAACGGCATGGAACATTAAATCCCATTTGCAAAAATATGGGTATTCCCAGCCATCTGGCATACTGAATATATCGTGAGCATCAAAATATTTCCACTTTGCATAATCAGTTTGCCAACGGGCCGCATCAGGAGCCGCAAGACCAGGGTCACCCCTTAACCAACGATAAATATTAAAAGCATAGTACTTTCGGGTCCAAAGCAGACCAGCCGAAGAGGCCTTAAAAATACTAAGATCATTATTATCCTGGCAATTCAGCACATATGAATCATAAAAAGAAGTTGCTTCATTCTCTCGCCGCTGGAAAACGACATCAAACTCGGCGTGAAAAGGTTCAGATTTATTATCTTTACTTAAGCGACACTTGATAGTCCAAGACTCCCCAGCGTCCAGCTCACGCTGGCAAAGCATGCCAACCTTCGTGCCTTCACGACTAGGATTAATTGCCGAGAAATCACCATTTACTATAAAACGGTGAAAAGCGTCCTTGGTATGAGAAGCACGATTAGGCTGATTAAATAGAAGCTTGTTATTGGATTCATTCTCGGTAAACATCCACTGCTGATTCTGATCACAGTAAAAATTATAAGCAGAAAGGTTATCAAGGGCAGGGGTCATCAAGGAATGGTGATCTTTGGCCCGAATTGGCTGACGAGAAATACCCGGATAACCCCAACTCCAAGTATTGCGAAGCCATAGGGTAGGAACAACACTAATAGCAGCAGAATCGGGACCGCAATTCACTATGGTAATTCTAACTAGAATATCATCGGCTCGATCCTTGGCGTATTCAATGAAACACTTGAAATAGCGTCCACCAGCGAGGGCGCCAGTATCTTCAATATTATATTCATCATCAGTACGATTAAGTGCTGCATTGCTTTTCACTAAATCCCCATAGGGAAATTCGGCCTGCGGATATATGTATAGAGCTTTTGAATAGCTATGGGTGGGGGTATTAACCAAATGGTAATACAACTCCTTAACATCCTCCCCGTGGTTGCCTTCATGATTACCAAGACCAAAAAGACGTTCCTTTAGGATTGGATCCTTACCATTCCAAAACGAGGGCGCAAAACAGAGCAAACAATTACGATCAGTAATACCCAACAAACCATCTTCACCCCAGCGATAGGCCCTTGACCGGGCATGATCATGGGGAAATGATCGCCAAGCATCCCCATTTGATGAGTAATCTTCTCTAACGGTACCCCACTGTCTATCGGGCAAGTATGTACCCCAGAGGCCCCAATCCACCTCACCGCGGTCCCGTTCACGTAGGCGGATACTCTCAGTTGTTTTAGAAAGAGCAGAGAATGGCATTTGTGAAAATTGCACTAGGAGAATAGACTGGCCAACTTATCAATTAAAAGGGCTAGCCAAGCCGCTCAACAAGATGATCAGCAACGCGAATGGCATTAGCCACCGCCGTTAGCGAGGGATTCACAGCGCCAATACTAGGAAAGAAACTTGTATCAACAACATAAAGGTTATCGAGATCATGGGCTTTACAGTTCACGTCTAAGACTGAACTATTGGGATCAGTGCCAAAACGACAGGTACCTGCTTGATGGCCCACAGCGGCAATGGCCATGTCAGAAGCAAAATAAATTTGACGTTCTGCTATGTGATCCTGTTGATACAATTTATCCAGTACTCGCTCCAAGCGACCCATCAACTCGTTGGAAGCACGGTCGTTGGTGGATGTATAACTTAGGGTAATCTGCCCCTTTGAATCAACAGTAACACGATTATCAGGCCTTGGTAAATCTTCGGTTTGCAACCAGAAATCCAAGGAGCGCTCAGCCAGGCGATCCATGGTCCAACCGGGGGCCAGAGCAGTGAGCTTAGGTTTATATCCTTTCATCATGGCGCCATTGGTCTTACCGGTCATTTGAATATTACCTATAGGGAAATCAAAATCATTATCGCCAAAATACCAATCATTTAGCGCCACCGTTTTCTGGAAGACAGTGGGATTTGTCTCATGGGAAAGGGCGACAACTGCCTTGCAATTGTGATACATGTAGTTGCGGCCAACCTGATCAGAGCTATTTGCCAAACCCTTGGGATGCTTATCATTGGCAGACATCAATAGCAAACGGGCCGAATTGGCTGCCCCACAACTAACCACCACCACATCGCCACTAAAACGCAGCTGTTCGCCGTCACACTCCACAAGCACCTCCTTCACCACCCTGCCGCTGTCGTCGGTAATCAAGCGAAGCACATGGGCCCGGGTAAGCAGGGTCATCGTGGGCTGAAGCAAAGCCGGGCGGATCCCCATCACCTCCGCATCACCTTTGGCATGAACTAAACAGGGAAATCCGTCACAGCGGTTACAGCGCACGCAGGCGCTGAAAGCCATATCTGCCTCATTGAGATTTACACCCGTGGGGGCATGAAAAGGATGCAAACCAGAGGCACGCAAGCCATCAACAAGTTGTTGCATCCTCGGCTCATGGGCAATCGGCGGATGGGGATAGGGGCTACTGGAAGGTGGTTCCGTGGGATCCTCTCCGCGCAGGCCGTGGACGTGGTACCAAGCTTCGGCACGGCCGTAATAAGGTTCAAAGTCGCTGTACCGGAGGGGCCATTCGGGCGAGATGCCATCCACATGAACTACCTGTTCAAAATCCCGCTCCCTTAGCCGAAAGTGGGCCGCCCCATACAGCTTGGAAGCACCCCCCACAAAATAATGACTACCAGGCTGGAAGCTCTTTCCAGCTTTATCCTTCCAGGTATCAGCTGAAACATAGCGATTTTTCTGAAATACCTCCACAGGATCCCAATTTTGAGGCTCCCTTGGTAGCCAGTCCCCCCTTTCCAGCACAAGTACCTTGCGGCCGGCTTCCACTAGGGCCCTGGCCAAAGATCCACCACCGGCACCACTGCCGATAATTACAACTTCGTAATGGCTGTCCATGGAAGATCCTCAGTTTGTGTATGCAGAAAGAAAAGAATGGACGCTGAATCAGGAGCTACGTGGGGTCGTAGCGCTGAAGCTGCGGAAGCATTTTCATGACCATTGCCGTCCAACCTGTCTGATGGCTGGCGCCAACGCCCGAACCATTGTCCCCATGAAAATATTCGTTAAAAAGCAATAAATCTCGCCAATGCGCATCATTTTGGAACAAATCAACTTCACCATTAAACGGGCGCTTACCATCCTCCCCCCTTCGAAAAATTGACACCAAGCGCTTCTCAAGCTCTAAGGATGCATCCCAAAGCGTTATCCAATTGCCAGATCTGGTGGGAAATTCAACTTTTACAGTATCACCATAAAAGTGACCAAACTTTTGCAGGGCCTCAATCAATAGATAGTTGATTGGCATCCAAACAGGTCCTCGCCAATTGGAATTTCCGCCAAACATTGCCACTGGACTATCAGCGGGGCTATAGGCAAGCGTTTGGGATTGATTACCCTCCGTAAAGCTATATGGATGCTCGTCGTAAACCTTAGACAGAGATCGAATGCCGTAGGGGGAGAGGAACTCATCCTCATCAAATAAATAAGTACAGATTCTGCGCAGTCGATCTTCAGGTACTAAGGCAAAGAGGGTGCGATCACCATTCCAGCGGCCAAGATTTTTCTGCATCCACACTGAGCTAGTTCGTTCACGCACAAACCAGGATAAAGATTTGCTGGCATCAAGCATTGGCAAGCGCATTACAGTATCCACATCAAAACTTGCAACTGCCAGTAGAGGTATTAAGCCACCAAGGGAACGGGTACGCAGATAATCAGTGGAACCGTCAGGTCGCTTGAGCACATCGTAGTAGAAACCATCCTGTTCATCCCAATTAACAAAAGACCGAAAACCCAACACATTAGTATTTAGGGTAACAGCCAATTGCGCAAAGTCATAAACAAAGCGTTCGCAAATGTCAGCATATTCAGGCTCTTCGAGACTTAATTCAACAGCAATTTGAAGTAGATTAAGGCTGAGCATCGCCATCCAAGCCGTACCATCGCACTGCTCAATCCGACTACCATCTTCCAAGGGAAAACGACGGTCAAACACTGCGATATTATCCAGGCCAAGGAAACCACCTTCAAAAATATTATCTCCAGAACGATCATTTCGATTTGCCCACCAACCGTATTCAAGAATAAGCTTGCGCATGGCTGAGCGCAAAAAAGGCATATCTCCCCTTTGTTCTTGGCGGCGCTCTATTTGATACACACGCATGGCCGCCCAGGCTCCAATCGGTGGATTTGGATCCGATAGTGCCCACTCATAGGCGGGAGTCTGGGCATTGGGGGCAGTAAAGTGCGGGCTACGTAGCAACATCGACTGCTGCTTTGCCGTTGCAGGATCAATGGTTGCAAAGGCCACTGAATGGAACATCAGATCCCATTGACAGAAATAAGGATATTCCCAACTGTCAGGCATTGAAATAACATTTTCAGCGAACAAGCGCTTCCAGTAAGCATTTGCACTAAGCCAACGCTGCCTTGGGGGCACCGGCTGGGTGGGATCACCTTCTAGCCAACGCAATACACTCCAGCTATATACTTTTTTACACCAAAGTAGTCCGCTGGAAGCCGAACGAAAAATCAGCGCATCATCACTGGAAAGTCCCGGTGATACTGCCAAATAGAAATCCTCACATTCCTGCTGTCTTGCATTAAATATCTCATCAAAACCAGCACCAAAAGGATCAACAAGATTGGTATTACTTAGTCGCAAATCCACAATCCACTCTTCAGCTGGGGCCAAGGTACGCTGAAGAAGTAAAGCGGCTTTAGTGCCTCGTTGGCGAGGGTTAATCGCCCCCTTTTCGCCGTTAATCAAATATCGATGAAAGGCATCCTTCTGAAATAGATATTTATTAGCCTGGCCGTAAAGCCTATCGCTATTTGTCTCATTATCTGTAAACAGCCATTCACCTTGATCGCGAGACTGCAACCTATAGCTTCCAAGCTCAGGTTGATCTCCTGTGCTCAGAACAGAATCTTCAAGAGAAAAGGGAATACGCTTGGAGTCTTCATAACCCCAGCTCCAAGTGTTGCGCAACCAAAGGGTTGGCAAAAGAGTTAGGGGTGCAGGCTGGGAGCTGCGATTGACAATCCGGAAACGGATCAATAGATCAGCTGTATCTGCCTTGGCATATTCAACAAAAACATCAAAATAGCGATCGTCATTAAAAATTCCAGTTTCAACCAACTCATATTCGGGTTGATCGCGGTTGCGACGGGCATTTTCCTCTAGCAATTGCTGATAAGGGAAAGCCTGCTGGGGATACTTATAAAGGCCCCGCATAAAACTATGGGTTGGAGTATTGGCTAGATGATAGAAGTAATCTTTAATATCCTCCCCATGGTTTCCTTCGGAATTGCCCAAGCCAAATGGGCGTTCCTTCAGAATTGGATCAACCCCATTCCACAGGGCGAATGAGAAACAAAGGCGACCCTTATTGTCAGATATACCCAGGAGACCATCCTCCCCCCATCGATAGGTGCGTGAGCGAGCATGGTCATGGGGGAAGGAGGCCCAAGCATCACCATCGGCAGAGTAATCCTCCCGAACAGTGCCCCATTGGCGATCACTGAGATAACTCCCCCAGAGGTCCCAGGGCTTCAGCTTTGCGTCCCGTTCCGCCATCCGCCGATGCTCTGTGCTGGGCGGGATGGTGCCGACTTCCTGGGTTGTCATTTTAGAGAATCTGCTCCAGGTGGTCGCTTAAACGCAAGGCATTGGCGATTACAGTGAGCCCGGGACCGATACTCGGACAACTAGGGAAAACACTGGCATCTGCCACATAAAGATTCTGAATTTCATGGCTCCTTCCGTTGAGATCAACAACGGAAGTTGCCGGATTGCTGCCCATCCTGCAGGTGCCACAGGCATAGCCCATAACACTTATGGGCGCTTCCCCCCGGGGATGGGTGGGGGCTGTTCTCACCACATGGGTTAGGGGATCTGCCTCCACCGCCTTGAGTGTATCTATCCAGCGATATACCAATCGGTCATGGGCCTCCCGATTATTAGCGATGTAATTGATCCGAATCTGATCGCCCTGCAAAAATACCTTGTTATGGGGATCCGGCAACACCTCGGACATCGCCCACCAGGCCACGGAGCGAGAGGCCAACTCCTCAAGACCAAAGTTAGGCATTAATTTTGACACCAAGGAAAGTACAGGTGGTGACTCTGCAAACAGAGCATCCTGTAATACACCCCCACAGCTCTGTATGTGACCCAGGGGGAAACTTACATTTTTATCTCCCCAATAATAGTCATTTACCCCAAAAGAGCGGGCGTAGCGGCCGGAATTAGGCACGCTGGCCAACTGCAGAATTGAGGTAAGTTGTAACTTCATTAGATTGCGGCCGACCTGATCAGAGCCGTTACTAAGACCGCGGGGATGACTATCATTGCTAGAACGCAGTAAGATTGCAGCCGTATTTACACTGCCGGCTGCGAGTATCACCAGATCGGCACTAAATAACCAGGTTTGCCCCTGCAGGTCTGCCTCCACGGCCTTTATCTCGGTGCCAGCTGGATTCACATGCAAACGGGTAACTTTTGCATTGGTGCGCAGGTGCACAGCTGGATCACGCAGGGCCGGAGCCACCCCATAGATCTCGGCATCGCCACTGGGGTCTTCCTTTGAATCTGACCAGCTCAGCGGCAAGTCATAGGGATTACAGCCCTGGCGTTGCAGAGCTTCCCGCAAAGGTTCAAGAAATGACTCCAGCGGTTTTGGTGGCTGGGAAAATTCTGCGCTGCGCTTCGGCTCTGTGGGATCAACTCCGCCCTTGCCATGGACCTGGAAGAGCGCCTCAGCCCGATCGTAATAAGGGGAATAATCAGCATAGGAGAGCTCCCAGGAGGGGGAGATTCCTTCCTGTAGATGAACAGCGCCAAAATCTTTTTCCCGCAGGCGCTCTAATACCGCCCCCCAGATCTTTGTATTTCCCCCCAATCCATAAATGCACTGGGGGGGGAAGGGATCGCCATCGGGACCAAACCAACGTTCGGGGGGGTGATATCGATCCTTGCGGAATAAATCCACATCGGCAACATTTTGATCGGCGAGGGCCATTTGACCACCCCGCTCAAGCAGAAGCACCTTGTGGCCTTTTGCAGCCAGGCTTCCGGCCAGGGTGCCACCGGCGGCACCGCTGCCAATGATGATCACGTCGTAATGCTTGTCGTCGATGATCATGGGATCAGCTCAGGAACGTTGCCATACGTAAAGAAGCACAAACAGGATGATCCAAATGACATCCACAAAGTGCCAAAACAGTGAGGTAGCCTGCACCCCCTGCTCCCCCCCCTTATAATTATCAGGGATAAAGGATTTTCCTAGCATCAATGCCATCAAGACAACTCCAGTGAGCACATGCAAACCATGGAAACCAGTAAGTAGATAAAAAGTTCCACCAAAAGTGCCAGAGGTAAAGCCAAATTTTAAGCCGCTCCACTCAATAGCCTGGCCCCAGAGAAAATAGGCTCCTAAAGCCATCGTAACTAGCCACCAAGCCCTAAATCCCCAAATATTATTGCGACCCATTTCCCGCTCAGCCAAGTAGATAGTGCCGGAGCTGGAAATCAAAACAATAGTATTTATTAGGGGCGTTTGCCATTCCAAACCCTCCACTCCAGCGGGCAGCCAGTCAAGGGCGCCAAGCTTGAGCATGGCGTAGCCAGAGAAAAATGCCAAAAAGATGACACTTTCTGAGCAAAGAAAGATTATGAAGCCGGTGAGATTATGTTTTGCATGCATGCCATGGGCAGCGGCAGAGCCGTGGCCATGGTCTGGGGAGGGCAGGGAAGTGGTCATGGTTTAGACCTCCTGAAATTGCTGATTTTCGTAGGCCGCCTGATTTTCAACCAGGGGCTTGCCGGTGCCATAGCCATAGGGACCACTAATAACGGTTGGAACATTTTCCTCAAAGTTCTCAGCTGGGGGTGGCGATGGCAAAAGCCACTCCAGACCAATGGCCTGCCATGGGTTTTGAGGGGCCTTTGGGCCCCTCACCCAGGAGCTAATCATATTGAGTAGGAAGGGAATAATCGATACCCCCAGCAAAAAGCTGCCTAGGCTTGCCACCACATTCCAGAAGGTAAATTCCGGGTCGTAGGAAGAGACGCGACGGGGCATCCCCATGAGCCCCAGGGGGTGCATGGGAAAGAAATTAAGATTAGACCCAATAAAAGTGAGGGCAAAATGCAACTTGCCAAGGCCCTCGTAATACATTCTGCCGGTGAACTTAGAGAACCAATGATAAATAGCAGCAAATATACCCATCACTGCCGCACCGTAAATCACATAGTGAAAATGGCCCACCACAAAATACGTGTTATTTACATGAATATCTATGGGAACAGTGGCCAACATGATGCCAGTTACGCCGGCGAAAACAAAGTTAAAAAGACCACCCAAGCAAAAAAGCATGGGAGTATTTAGTTGAATTTTTCCACCCCATATGGTTGCCAGCCAAGCGAAAACTTTCACCCCTGTGGGCACAGAGATCAACATGGTGGTAACCATAAATAAATTCCTCATCCATTCAGGAACGCCACTGGGGAAGAAATGGTGAACCCAAACAATCAGACCTAAAAATACGATCGCGAATGAAGCCAAGGCAACGAACAGATAGCCAAACAATGGCTTACGCGAGTGGGCGCTAAAGAGTTCGGAAAATATTCCAAATACTGGCAGAATTATCACATAAACAGCTGGATGGGAATAAAACCAGAAAAAATGCTGATAGAGCACGGGATCTCCACCGCCCTCTGGCTGGAAGAAACTTGTGCCGACAACTAGATCAAATAACAACATAATTGCCCCACCGGTTAGGGCTGGCAAGCCGATTAATTGCAGGGTTTGGGCGGCCCAAACTGTCCAGATAAATACTGGCATCCGAAAGAAGGTCATTCCCGGCGCCCGCATCCGAATGATCGTGGTAACGAAATTAAGGGCACCTATGATCGAAGAAACCCCAGAAAGGGCAACCGCCAACAGCCACATGCTTTCACCACTAATTAAATGCCCCAAGGGGTTCTGGGTGCTAACCGGTGGGTAGGACCACCAACCGGAATTGGCAGGGCCGCCGGGCAGAATAAAGCTGGCCATTAGGATGAATCCGAAGACAGGCACCATCCAGAAGGCCACAGCATTAAGCCTCGGAAAGGCCATGTCTGGGGCGCCGATCATCGGGGGAATTAATAGATTATTAAGACCATTTAAGATTGGGAAAATAAACATGAACAGCATAATTGTGCCGTGCATGGTGTAAAGGCCATTGTATACAGTGCGATCAACCAGATCGTTCTCAGGGGTAATCAACTCGCCCCGCATAATCATCGCCAATAGGCCGCCAACCAAGAGAAAAAAGATTGCAACAGAGATGTACTGAATTCCAATCACCTTGGCGTCGGTGTTGAAACTGAAAAAGCGCTTCCAATTGTCTGGGGCCCCGGGTACTGGGGCATTGGACTTAAGGACACGCGGATCAAATGGGGCGGTGGTCATGGGATCAGGCCTCGTGCGGGAGGGTATTGGAACCGGGAACATTCACCTGGGGGCGTGGGGCAGGACGCACCGTGGCCCAACCTTTGGCACCGGCCTGCTCACGCTGGTCATACTCTTGAACGGCATCGCTAAGGCCAGGCTGTAATGGCTGGCTGGCAGCCTGCTCTAACCAATGCTGAAAACCATCAGAACTTTCGACAACTACATCTGCCTGATTAGTGGCAAACCAGGTGCCGCTATACATAGAATCGCGCAGACGATAGCGCCCCTCCCGGGTGGGGGTAAGATTGAAATCAATTGCCCGACCAGGAATAATATCCTGTTTCAACCTAAAAGCAGGCACATAAAAACCATGGATAACATCCTCACTAACTAGCCTGAAAGTGACAGGCTTATCAACGGGCAAATGTAGCTCGGTGGAACTAACATTGGCCTTGGGATAACGAAACTCCCAAGACCACTGCCTAGCAATAACCTCTACGGTTTCTGGGGGCAAACGATCACCGGCATAACCGCCCACCTCTTCCACCGGGCTTCCCCTGTGGATGTGCTCCATGGGACCAAGCACAGCAAGCTGCTGGTTGACACGCACCGCGTAGAAAGCAATGCCAAATACAATAAGGGCCGGAATTACAGTCCAGATAATTTCCAACCGGGTGTTGCCTTCAATGGGCTCCGCATCACTCATGTCGTATTTATCAGCCCTGTTAAACAACACCACCCAGGTGATAATCGAAACCACCCAACAAACTACAAAGGTGGCCAAGGCAGTTTCGAAGCTGAACAGTCCATCCACCAATGGGGCCGCTGTGGAAGCTTGCACTGGCAACCAGTGGTAAGCCTGGCGACTCATCCAGAAACTAATTACCACCAGCACCCCTGTCCAGGCGCTCACGATGGCCACCGCTGGCAAGTTAATGCGGCTGGGGGAGCTGGTCACGGCAGGGCCTCCTTAAGGTTGGCACCAGCAGCCAAGAGCTGGTCTGCGGTGATATGAACGCCAAACTCGGCGGCAAGCTGAGCCCCCAAGGTGCCATGCAAGGCAAGCAAACCCATGATTACAACACCAGCAAATAGATAAATCCATTGCACCTGACGACCCATGTCCTTACGCCAAACAAAGCGTTGATAACCCCTCCAAATGGTCATCAGAACAATCATAAATAAAATCAAAACACCACCCACCCCATGCCAAAGCATGGTTACAAAACTCTCTAAACCAAAGGTGCTGATCACCCCAGGCAGGGGGACGGCCGTAAGCATTTCGTAGAAACCAGCCCCCACGGTAAAGAAGCTGATAACGCCGCAGGCCAGCAGGTTGTACCAGCCCACATCATGGAAACCGGCCCGGGTTACCGGTAGGGCAAGGAAACGGAAGATCCGTTTCTCAAGCGGATAAAAAGCCCCTGCAAAATCAAAGGCAATGGCTATAACAAACAAACCTATGGTTAAATGCACTAGGTTTGGGTGAATTGGCAAACCGTAGGGAAGTTCGTTGGCACCCAAACGCTTTGAAATCTGAAATATTGGACTCTCAGGGTTTAATAAAGATGTAGAAATAAGCAGCGAAATCACAGTAGCCCCTCCCGCATGGCTGAAACCACCTTGACCGTATGCAGGCCATAGATCCAGATCAGCTTGTCGCCCAGATATACCTGCAGAAACACCAAACTAGCCAACAGGGCATCTGCCCCAAGAAAAACTAGCGGCAGGTTCAGGGGATCTTGACTGCGCAACACATAGCGCCAACCGGTAAGCACAGAAAGTATGCCGGACAAAGACCAACCAATGGTGCTGTGGATGTTGAGGATGTCTCGGGACGCCCCATAGGGATTTGCCAAGCCAGCCTCCACTTGACCAAAAATAATTGCAACAAAAATTGCCGCGGTGGCAAAGAGCAGGTTCCACCAACCCACCTCAAACAGGCTTTTGCGGCCAGTGACGGCCCCAATGAAATCAAAAACAACAGTGATCAATGCCATCGCAATGACAAAGTGCACCACGATCGGATGGATGGTATCCATCCAGGGCAAATTGTGGTCGTTTAGCGGGGGGAGCAAGTGCTCGAGCATCGCTGGACCCGAAGGAACAACACAGAGGCATCCAGTGCTAGGAGACCCTGGTTAAGAAGTAGCAACCTTACTCTTTTCTTTCATGGTTGATCAGGCTTTCCGCACCGAATCCGACAGCCTTGGGGAGGTGTCCGTTCCTGCTGATCGCTACTGGGGAGCCCAAACCGAACGGGCCCGCCAAATGTTCCGGCTGGGGCAGGAGCCCATGCCCCTGGCCCTCATCCATGGCATCGCCAGGATCAAACGGGCCGCCGCCCTGGCCAACCACGACCTGGGCCAACTGGATGCCCACCGCTGCCGCTGGATCAGCCAAGCGGCCGAGGAGGTGGAGCAGGGCCAGCTCGATGCTGAATTTCCTTTGTCTACCTGGCAGAGCGGCAGCGGCACCCAAACAAACATGAACCTCAACGAGGTGATCGCCAACCGGGCCTGCGAACTGGCCGGCCAGCCGCGCGGCTCGAAGGCCACCGTGCACCCCAATGACCATGTAAACCGCAGCCAAAGCACCAACGACGTTTTCCCCAGCGCCATCCAGCTCGCCGCCGAACACCAACAACGGCTGCAGTTACTGCCGGCCCTGCGGGCCCTAGTGCTGAGCCTTGAAACCAAGGCCAACCTCTGGGGCGATGTGGTGAAAATCGGCCGCACCCACCTGCAGGACGCCGTGCCCCTCAGCCTTGGCCAGGAGTTGGGGGGCTGGGCCGCCCAGCTGACCACTGCGGGGGAGCGGATCGCCGCCGGTTTTGAAGAACTAAGAATGTTGCCCCTGGGGGGCACCGCCGTGGGCACCGGGCTGGGGGCTCCGGCCGGCTTCGCCGAGGGGGCCTGCCGTTTATTGAGTGAATGGGATGGGGTTACCTGGCGCTGCGACGGCAACCGTTTTGCCCTGATGGGCAGCCACGACGGTCTGGTGCAGCAAATGGCCCGGCTGCGCCTACTGGCCGGGGCCCTTCACAAAATCGTTAATGACATTCGCCTGCTGGCCTGCGGCCCCAGGGCTGGCCTTGGCGAATTGCTGCTGCCTGCCAATGAACCAGGCAGCTCGATCATGCCCGGCAAAGTGAATCCCACCCAATGCGAAGCCGTGGCCATGGCCACCGCCCAGATCATTGGTTACGACCAGGCCGTGGCCATCGGCGGCAGCGGCGGTCACCTGCAGATGAACGTTTACAAACCACTGCTGGGGCTAAACCTGCTCCAGAGCGGCGCCCTACTCACCGACTGCTGCCACTCCCTGCGGGAACACCTGGTGGAGGGGATGCAGGTGAACAACCGCAAGATCGAACAATTGAGGGACCAATCCCTGATGCTGGTAACAGCACTTGCCCCGGTGATCGGCTACGACCGCGCCGCCAAAATCGCCCTGCACGCCCACAAAGAAGGCCTTAGCTTGCGGGAGGCCGCCCTGGCCCTCGATGCCATCAGCGCCGAAGCCTTTGACAAATCAGTGGACGCCAGCCAGATGGCCCGACCCCATGGCTGATTCCCAAACCCCCGGCTGGCATCCCCACCTCTGGCACCCTTTCAACCAACCGGGGCGGGGGCCCGCCCCCTTGGCGGTGCGCCGCGGCCAGGGCATCTGGCTGGAGCTGGAGGACGGCCGACGCCTGATCGATGGCATCAGCAGCTGGTGGGTGACCCTCCATGGCCATGGGGAACCCCGGGTGGCGGCCGCCATCGCCGCCCAGGCCCTGGAGCTGGAACAGGTGATCTTTGCCAACTTCCGCCATCGGCCGGCGGAGCTGCTGGCCGAGCGGCTCTGTGCCCTCTGGCCGGCGGGCCCCCACGGCGAACCGGGCCTCAACCGTCTCTTCTTTTCCGACAATGGCTCCACCGCAGTGGAGGTGGCCTTAAAAATTGCCTGGCAACACTGGCAACGGCTGGATCCCCAGAGGCGCCAAATCATTGCCTTTGAAGGGGCTTACCACGGCGACACCTTCGGGGCCATGGCCGTGGGGGCCCGGGGCCTATTTTCCGCCCCCTTTGAACCACTGCTATTTGCCGTGGCCCGGGCCCCTTGGCCCAGCACCTGGTGGGCTGATAACAGCATCGAGCAGCGGGAGGCGGCGGCCCTAGCCGTGCTTGAGCAGTTGCTGCAAACCCCCACGGCGGCGGTGATCCTGGAGCCTTTACTGCAGGGGGCTGGGGGCATGGCCCTGGTGCGACCGGCCTTCTTAGGGGCGGTGCAGGAACGGGTGCGGGCCGCAGGGGCCCTATTAATTGCCGATGAAGTGTTGACTGGCTTTGGCCGCAGCGGCGAGCTATTTGCCTGCCGGCGCGCGGGTCTCTATCCCGACCTAGTGGCCCTCTCCAAGGGGCTCACCGGGGGCTTTTTACCCATGGGGGGCACCCTTGCCACCGAGGCTTTATACGAGGGCTTTGTTGGTCCGGAAGCGGAACGTACCTTTTTCCATGGCCACAGCTTCACGGCCAATCCGCTTGGCTGTGCTGCCGCCAATGCCAGCCTTACATTGCTGGAGGAATTTCCCCAGCGCTACCAACAACTGGAGAGCTGGCACCGGCCCCTGATGGAACGGCTGGTGGCCCGCCAGCCTCTGGTACGGAGGCCTCGGCTGCTGGGCAGTGTGGCGGCCTTCGAACTGCAGGGCCCCAGCGGGTACCTGCAAACCATTGGCCTGGATCTACAACAGCACTGCCTTGCCGGCGGCCTGTTTCTGCGACCCCTTGGTTCCGTGGTTTATCTGATGCCACCCCTATGCATTAGCGCCCCAGAACTTGAACTCTCCTACGAGCTGCTGGAGCAGGGATTAGCCGCCGTCTAGGGTCCCGCCAATAGCGCCGCCTCCATGTCGGCCCGGCTAAGACCGTAGGAAAAATGTCGGCTGGTGGCCTGCTCCCCACTGGTCCAGATAACTTTCAGCCCATCAGCTTGGAGAAGGAGCTGCGCGGACCACTGGGCCAAATGCAGATGCCAACTACTCGGATCGCCCTCATCCCGCTTAAAGCCCGTGGTTAACAACCACTGCTCCAAGGCCGGTAGGGGGTGGCCATAGAGCGGTGTATCAGAGCTGGGGAGCATCGGGCAACAACGCCATGCCCCGCCACCATGCCAGGCCCAGTCCCAAGGCCAGGCTGAACAGCAAGGCCCCGCCTAGTAGCACCAGGGCAAACCATTCGCCGCCGGAAAGCTCCCGGCGCTGGGGCGGATCCTTGGCGGGCCGCCCAACCGGGGCCACGGGAGCTGGCGGCGCCCCCAGGCTGGCGTCGTAAAGGCTCCTTTGTTCAGGATCAGCCAACACCGCCATCGCCTCCTGCAACTGGCGGAAGCAGCGACTGGCTTCGGCCTGGGGCAAGGTGGTGGTATCCGGATGAAACCGTTTGCTGAGCTGGCGGAAGGCGGCGCGCAGCTGGCCAGGGCTGGCATCCATCGACACCTCCAGGAGCTCGTAGAGGCTGGGGGCTGGGGCAGCCAAGGGGCTAAGGGGTCCACTGGCTTGCGATCCTAGGGAGACCAAGCCTTAGTGCCCTGACCGACCACCTCCCCTGGGATCTGCTGGGCTGGCAGCCCAACGCCTTGCAGGCCAGCCAATTTGGGCAACTGCAGGAATTGTTGCGCCACTGGAACACTCGGCTCAACCTCACCCGGCTGGTGGAGGGCGATGACTACTGGATCGGCCAGGTATTTGACAGCCTCTGGCCCCTCCAACCCTGGCTGACCAACCCCAACGCTGAGCTTTCGGTGATCGATGTGGGCACCGGCGGTGGCTTCCCTGGGCTGGCCATCGCCATCGCCCTGCCCAAGGCCCAACTGACCCTGGTGGATTCCGTGGGCCGCAAGTTAGAGGCCGTGGGCGCCATGGCCCAGGAGCTCGGCCTGGGCGAACGGGTGCAGTTGCGCTGTGAACGGGCTGAGAAGAGTGGGCGGGAAAAGGCCTGCCGTGGCCGCTTTCAGCTGGCGGTGGCCCGGGCGGTGGCAGCAGCACCGGTGGTGGCCGAATATCTAGTACCCCTCATAACAAGCACCGGCACTGCCCTGCTTTATCGGGGCCAATGGAGTAGCGAAGATGCCGACCAGTTGGCTCGGGCCGCCCTGCTGCTGAAGGCCCAGGTGGGGGAGGCCCGCGCCCTGGAACTACCCCGGGGCCGGGGCCAGCGCCATGGGATTCCGCTCACCCCCCAGGCCCCCTGCCCCAGCAGCTATCCCCGGGCCGTGGGGATACCGGCCAAGCAACCCCTGGGCCAACCAGTGGGTACCTAATTAGTATGCCTACTAATCAATAGGCTTGTTAATTACCGAGCCGCTGCAGTTCTTCGCCAGAGAATTGTTGCCTTAACTCCCGCAAAATCCCTGGGATGCGCTGCCGCCAGGGACTCTGGTCTAATACCGCTAAAAGTTGCTCTTCAGTCACTGCCCCCTCGATGGTGGGGTCAGCACCGAAGCCATTGGCATTGCGCCCAGGAAACCAATGGCCCCCATTCCCCAGCAAGCCATAGCGGGCCCGGCAAAAACTTTCCAACTC
This sequence comes from Cyanobacteriota bacterium, assembly GCA_039799245.1. Classification (GTDB taxonomy): domain Bacteria; phylum Cyanobacteriota; class Cyanobacteriia; order PCC-6307; family Cyanobiaceae; genus Synechococcus_D. The sequence goes on along the minus strand of JBDLTB010000028.1, from coordinate 12,510 downwards.
CCAACCCTGCAGCAGGTTGTAAAGCCATAGCAATAGGGGGAGGTTGATCTGTCCGGGGGTCTCCTGCCAAGGGGGCAGTCCCTGCTGCCAACTATCTAGCCAGGGGCGCCCCAACCTTTCCTCCAGGCCCCGGTCCAGCCGTTCAATCACGGCTGGTAGGAGCTGTTCCGCCTGATCCAGCATCCCCACCGCCTGCAGATGCAGATCCAGGTCCCCAGGGCGGGCCGCCCCCACGCTGATCGTGTGAACCAGGGGCGAGCTCAGGCAGAAGAGATCATTAAAAACAATCGGATGTAAGGGAGCGCAAAGGGTTTCTAGCCGCTCCGAGGGGCTATGCAGGTGGCCCCCCTTGTCGGTGGGGCTGATCAGAAATACGCCCATATCCCGGCGCCGGGCGGCCTCCAGGGCCGGCTGATTTTCCTGGCGAATGAAATACCAATGCAGGTTCAAAAAATCAAAAGCGTCGCTTTCCACCGCCGCCACAATTAGGTCGGTGGGGGCATGGGTGGAAAAGCCCAGATGACCGATGCAACCATCAGCTCGCCACCGCTGAAGCACTTCAATGCAGCCCCCCGGCCGCAGGGTCTGTTCCAAATGTTCCGGCAGATTTAGGCCATGGACCGCCAGGAGGTCCACCCGCTGGACCCCTAGGGCTTCGAAACTTCGTTCTAGTTCCGCCTCAAACAGGGCCGAATCCCCTTGGGGCGCCAACTTAGTTTGAAGAATTCGATTGGGATTAGGAAGGCGGCGCATAGCCCTACCCAATTGAAGTTCGGAACTGCCGTAGTGGCGGGCGGTTTCCACGTGGTGCATGCCAGCAGCCCCAGCCGCCGCCAGGGTGGCCTCCAGGTTTGCCTGGCTTTCGGCCGTGAGCTGATCAGCCGTTAACTCACTCCAGCTCTGCTGAAAACGCATGCCCCCAAGGCTGAGCAGCGGCATGGGCAACTCCGTGCGCCCAAATCGCCGGCAGGGAATTGCCATGGGGTACTAACCGCGCCGTGGTCGAGTCGAGCTGGGTAGGCCCAGGGGAAGCAATTCCTGGCCCTCCAACTGCTCCCTTAGGGCTGGCAGCTGGCCAAAAGCCACCCAATGGATGCAATCCACTGGACAAGTATCAATGGCCTCCTGAATCCGTTCAGTGCTGTCACCGTCCTGGCGGATCACCCGGGACCGGCCATAGGTGGGCTCCACCAAAAAAGTATTGCTGGCCACATGGGCGCAATAACGGCAGCCGATGCACACCGCTTCATCCACCCAAACGGCCTGTTCCCGTAGGGCACCCCCCAGTAGTGGTTCTAGGCCGCTGCGCCGGTGGCCGGGGCCAGGGGCCGGCAACGCCTGGAAGGCAATGGCCGGATCAACGCTCACCAGGGTCGTGCCAGCGGGTTACCACCAGTTCAATGCTGCCATCGGCAGTGTTTTGCTGCTCACTCACTTGGAATCCCTCTGCCGCTGTGCTGGCCAAGATTGATTGCAGGGCATATCGCTGGGTCAACTGGGCAAGAAAACGCTCCACTGGCACCGGCTGCTTCCAAAGTTCCAGATCGCTTACCAATTCGTAGCGTTGCTCATGGCTGTTCCAGCGGAAACCGATGTCTGCCCCATCCGCTTGGGGGCAGCAAAGCTCTGCCGTTACAGTTTGGCCCCGGTAGCCGCGCACTGGCTGACTGCCCTCCCTGGGGTCTTGGCCCAGATCCCGCAGGGCTGCCACCAGGGCCTCGCGATCGCGAAGTTCGGTTTTAACCGTGCTGAAGTGCGACATGGCTGCTCTGCTGAACGGTGAGTTGCTCGCCATCCGTAACGTAGTGGTCTGAGGTGGCACTGCTGGTTTGAACGCTGCCCAGTCGGGCTTCGATCGAGCGGGTGAGCTCCTGGCAACCAGCACCTTGGACCCCTTCAACGAGCTCCTCCACCCGGCCATCGGGCCTAATGCGGAATCGGATGCTCTGCTGCGGCACGGCGGCATAGGTAGAAACCAAATGCTAACCAGAATTCAGGCGAGTAGTTCGTGGGGTGACAATCCCTAGGTGAGCAATCCTTCCTCTACCAAGGTGCGCAACCGCTCCACCATGCCTGGATCCGCCACGGACTCCAAAGCATTACGGGCATCTTCCCGCACCCCGGGATCTGGGTCATGGAGAAGCGCTTGGAGCAACCCCTGTTGCAATTCCTCGGCCAGGGGAAGCTCCAGCTGCGGATGCAAACGTCCGAGCCCCCAAGCGCTGTTGCTGCGCACCGCCGCTTCGCCATCAATGCGCAGGCTCAACAACAATTGACGCACCACCATCGGCCGCTGCTCCCCATGGGCCAGGGCCCCATCGGCCAAGGAACTGGCCGCCCATAGGCGCACGGCAGCGATATCAGTTTCCAGGGCGCGCACCAATGGGGGCAGCACGCTGACGTCGTTGTAGTTACCGAGGCTCCAGGCCAGGGCCTTGCGCACAAAGCCATTGCTATCTTCCTGGAACAGCTTCTGCAGCTCCGGCAGGGCCTGGGGCTCTGGATTACGCCCCAGGGCATAAACGGTGCTCATCCGCAGGATCGGACAGCTGCTGCGCAACAGGGGCAGCAGCAGCGGTACGGCCCTGGGATAGCGGTGTTCACAAAACACCTTGAGGGCCTGCAGCTGCTGGTCATGGTCCCCCTGGAGCTGCAGCAGGGCCCCCTGGCAAAGCGCCTCCAGTAATTCCGCTGATTCGGGCGGCGCTTCTGCGGTTTCCAGCAGCAAATCCAGCGGATCGGCGGCCGCCTCAGCCTGGAGTTCCCCCTCAAGCAAGGCCAGATCGATCAAGAGATCGTCGGCATGGGGCCCCGACCCAGCATTTGAAGGATCAAGCATTTGACCTAGGCCAAGGGGGCCGGAGCCGCCATATCACCGGGCAACCAAGTGCGCGCGCTCACCGCCACTAGGGCCGCAGCAAAAAGCAGCACGATCAGGGCCGGCAACAGGGTGGATCGAAAGAACGACATGGGGCAGGGCCAGCGGGGCTCCCAGCATTCTCCTCGACCCGCGGTTGCTCTACCCCCTAGGGTTCGCGCCAGCTAGCCAGCCCCTGCCGTGGAGCCCTCCCCCCCCAGTAGTTGGCGACGGATTCTGAGCGTGGGGCTGGAGGGGGTAGCCAGTGGGATTCCCCTAATGGTGGGCAGCAAGCTGCTGCAGGGCTGGCTCACCGCCAGCCAGATACCGCTAGGCATGATCGGTCTGCTGGGGCTGGCAGAGCTGCCTTACACCCTCAAATTATTTTGGGCGCCGCTGCTCGATCGTTGGCCGATTCCCTGGCCTGACCAACGCCGGGGCTGGATGCTGCTGCTGCAGTTTTTGCTGGTGATCGGCATCGGCTCCATGGCCCTGCTGCACCCCCAGGCCGATGCGCTAAGCCTCACCCTGGTGGGCAGCGCCGCCGTGGCCCTCGCCGTGGTGAGCGCCACCCAAGACATCGTTGTGGACGCCTATCGTACCGATCTGCTCAACGAGCAGGAACGGGGGGCTGGGGCGGCGGCGGCGGCCCTGGGCTATCGGACGGCGATGCTGGCGATCGGGGCAGGGGGCTTCTTTGTGGCTGGCCGCTGGGGCTGGCCAGCAGCCTTTTGCGGAGCAGCCCTGATGCTGGCCGCTGTAATCCCCTTCACCATCGGCGCCCCGCGGCTGGCGGCGGTGAAGTTTCCAGTCACCAGCCTGCGCCAGGCGGTGCTGGGGCCCGCCAAGGAATTCCTGCAACGCACGGGGGGCCAAAGGGCTTGGCAGTTGTTGGCCCTGGTGATGCTCTATCGCTGGCCGGAGGGGTTGCTCAACCTCATGGCTGTGCCCTTCATGCTGCAGAAGGGCTATGGCGCCGAACTTATTGGTGCCGTAAATGGCGGCTGGGGCATTGCCGCCACCATGGCCGGCACCGCCACCGGTGGCCTGCTCTACGGTCGATTGGGCCTAAACCGCTCGCTGTGGGTGTTCGGCATCTTTGGCTCACTCACCAACCTCACCTACTGGGGCCTGGCCCGTTCCGGGGGGAGTCTCCAGGATTTGATGGTTACGGTGACGGTGGAACATTTCGCCCACGGCATGCTCACGGCCGCCTTCCTGGCGTTGTTAATGAGCCTCTGCAATCCCCGCTATTCAGCCACCCAATATGCGCTGTTTTCTGGGGTTTATGCCCTCAGCAGATCGCTACTGGCTGCCCCAGCGGGCTTCCTTGCCCAGGCGGTGGGCTGGAGCAGTTTTTTTGCCCTAACCCTGGCAGCAGCGGTGCCCAGCCTGCTGTTGCTGGCGGTGCTGGCCCCCTGGAAGGAATCCGTACCGCGCGGTTCGTTTGCTGGGGAAATTGAGCCTGGTTAGGCAAGGACCCCGAAAGAATAGTGGGGCTAGTTCAAAAAAATAGTGGGGCTAGTTACTGCCATTGGTTTGCAACCTTCGCCGCAATTGACCACAGGCGGCATCCTGATCAAGCCCGCGGCTGGCCCGCACACTCACGGCAATCCCCCTTTGGCTGAGCAGCTGCCTAAAGCCCTGCACCCGCTCGGGGCTAGGCCGCTGGAAGGTTTCCTCTTCGATGGGGTTATAGGGAATCAAGTTCACATGACTTTGGAAACCACTAACGAGGTCGGCCAATGCCTCGGCTTGGGCTGGCCCATCATTTAGGCCCCCCAGCAGGATGTATTCAAAGCTCACCCGGCGGCCCGTGATGTTTAAGTAATGGCGGCAATCGCTTAGCAATTGCTCCAGGGGATAGGCCTTAGCCGTGGGGATCAACTCCTCGCGCAGCGCCTGGGTTGGGGCATGGAGACTCACGGCCAAGGTGAACTGACAACGGCCCAACTGGGCCAGGGCGGCCTCGGCCAATTGGGGAAGGGTATGGGGCACGCCGACCGTACTGACGGTGATCTGGCGCTGGGCCATGCCCAGATCCCGACAGAAACAGTTGATGGCAGCCAGCACCGCATCAACGTTGAGCAGGGGTTCGCCCATGCCCATGAAAACCACATGGCTGGGGCGGCGATCCATGGCCTGGCGCACACTCAACAACTGATCAACAATTTCATGGGTGGCCAGCGAACGCTGCAGCCCCCCCTTGCCCGTGGCACAGAAACGGCAGGCCATCGGACAGCCCACCTGGGTGGATACGCAAACAGTGAGGCGGTCATCGCTGGGGATGCCCACCGTTTCAATCGTCAGGTCGTCAGCGGTCTGCAACAGCAACTTGAGGGTGCCATCCCGGGCCAGGGAACGATGCAGCTCCTTTGATCGCCCCAGGGGCAGGGGCGCCGCAGCCCGCAAAGGGGCAGGCAACACAGTTATCGCCTGCCAGTTGCTGGCACCCTTGGCATACAGCCAATCATGCAATTGCCGCCCCCTAAAGGGGGGCAGCCCCTGGGCCACGGCCCAAGCCTCCAGCTCCGGCAAGCTCTGGCCCAAAAGGGCCGGAGCCGCTGAACTCAGGGCCAAACCAAGAGACCGTGGCCCAGCCATAGCTCTACCGCCAGCAGAGCGATAAATCCAAGCATCGCCAGCCGACCATTCAGCAGTTCGCAGTGGCTGTGAAAGCCAAAGCGGGGTAGGCGCCTTTGGGGCAGCAGCCGTGGCTGCAGATCAGAAACAGTTGCCATCGATCAATCCTCCTCGGTGAGGAGTCCCTCTTCCTGAAGACCTTCTAAAGCCTCGGGATCAGGCAGCAACTCCTCACTAACTAGATCATCACCAATAACCGGCCGGGCGAAGGCGGCAAACTTGCTGCCGTCAGCGATGCCGTGGCGGCTACGGGTGGCCTCGAGATCCTCATCGGAGGGATCATCAAGCACCGCTGCACTGGGGGCTGGGGTGGGCATATCCACGGTGTAGTCGGGCCGCAGATTTGTGACCCGGCGGTAACCGGCGTTCTCCTCATCAAGGATGTCGGGGTGGGGACCGGCCTCGGCCCGCAGCTCCTCCTCAAAACCACTGAAGCCCGTACCAGCCGGGATCAGGCGGCCGATGATCACGTTCTCCTTGAGACCGCGCAGCCAATCGCTCTTACCTTCAATCGCCGCTTCCGTGAGTACGCGGGTGGTCTCTTGGAAGCTGGCGGCGGAGATGAAACTGTCGGTGTTTAGCGAGGCCTTAGTGATGCCTAGCAACACAGGGGTGAATTCGGCAGGGGCCCCACCGGTAATGGCCATGGCCTGGTTTACCTGATCCACCTGACGGAGCTCGATCAGCTCGCCGGGCAAAAGGGTGGTGTCGCCGGCATCCTCGACGCGCACCTTGCAAGTCATCTGCCTCACGATCACTTCGATGTGCTTGTCATCGATGGTTACCCCCTGGGACTTGTAAACGTTCTGTACTTCCTGCACCAGCGCAGTTTGCAGGCGGGAAATCGCCTGGTTTGCCGCATCCATAGAGGCATGGCGGCCCCGCAGGTCTTCGAACAGCACTTCCAGCAGTTCGTGGGGGTTAATCGGCCCATCGGTGAGCAGGCCACCGGCCTCCACCTGCTGACCGTCGCTCACCATCACGGTGCGGCCCATCAGGATCGGATATTCGGTGCTTTGTTCGTCACCCTCAATCACAGAAACCGTGGTGGAGTCGTCGTCTTCGTTTTGTTCGATCTTTACGGTGCCAAGCTTGCGGCAAAGCACGGCAGATTCCCGGGGGCGACGGGCCTCCAGCAGCTCTTCAATCCGCGGCAAACCTTGGACGATATCTCCGGTTTTAGCCCGTTCAAACACCAACTGGGCAAGGGTGTCTCCCCGAAGTACCAGGTCGCCATCGCGCACATGCAGGATTGAATCCGGGGAAACCATGTAGGGACGGCCCACCCGCAGAACGAGGGTTTCACCATCAATGGAGTCCACTTGGCCACTGTGGGGGGCTGGCACCCCAGGGGCCAGGTCCTCACCCTCCACCACCCGCTGGCCAGACACCACGCTGGAGCCAGCTTGGCCTAGGGCAATGCCGATGGTGTCGGCGGGCCGCTCAACGATCAACCGCCGAATCGGCTCCCCTTCCACTGAATCGGGCAGCTGAACCACCCCATCCCCATCGGCCTTGCAAAGAATTTGCACGGTGGCAACCACATCGCCACGCTTGATGTTGTCGCCATCGGCCACCTTCACTTCCGTATGGGTGGAGCCATGGCTGGCATCGGAAAGCGTGTCACGACGCACCAGATGGGATTCAAGGATGACTAACTGCAAGCGCTCAATTGTTTTAGCTCGCTTATCAGGCACCGCTTCCACATCCACAGTCATCTGGGGGGTGGTGTCGAAGGTTTCCAACATCAACTGGGTACGCAGCAGCTCCACGCCCTCCACGGACTTAACCAGCTCCCCATCCTTAAAGGTGAGTCGCTGAACGGCCTTTAAGCCCATGGAAGGCCCATTGCTCTGCTTGACAGAACCCAATTCAGGCAGATGGGCCTCATCGGGGATACTGTATTCCTCCACAGGTCGCAACAACAAAGCCCCCCCTTCGGGAGTATCAACGGACTCCACATACTGCATGACCTCAGCGCCAAGGCCTGGAGCAATTTCTTCACCTGGATTGACCATCTTGCCTTCGTCGGCATAACGGGCCAAAACCTTGCTATCTGCGATCAGGTGCAGCTTGCCTGAGCGAACAATAATCTCCCTAAGAATGTCATTCTTCTGCGTAACAGTCACGATACCAGCTGTCTGACTGAAGATGTCCTTAACAACCTCAGTACCTGCTTCAATCCACTGTCCGTCTTCGATCATCAAAAGGGAAATATCCTTATTAATTTCATGGGTTTCCTGGGGAATCCAGAGAAGGGTCCCACCCTTAGAAACCTCATAGCCATGCTTAGCGGAGCGGGCCTTCTTGATACCGAGCCCAGGGGCAAAGCGAATCAAGCCACCGGTCTGGGTGCGGAAGCGATCATCTGCCAGCTCAGCAATCACCTCACCATTGGCAATTTTGGTGCCGGGCTCAGTGCGCAGCAGGTAGCGAATATTGTCTTTGCCTTCCAAGTGCCAAATTTGGCCACTGTGGGTGGTAGTTGGCACCAATTTGCAGTCTTTAAGAGTGAGACTGGAAGTTACAATTTCCACCTCACGGGAATCCCCTTGGGACTCCCTTAGGCGAACATTGCCACCGTACTCACTAATCTGGCGGCTCTCGGCCAGCACATCACCCTGCGTGACAGGGGTTTTCCCCTTTACCACCGGGAAAGCATTGGGGGGCAGGTTGTAAACATCGCCACTGAACACCCAAAGGCGCCCCAAACGCTGGGCCTTGAGGGTGATATTACCCTGGCGATCGGGCACCTCCCGGGGCTGAATCACATCCTCATAACGCACCTGACCGGCGAGGTCGCAGATCACATCCTTGGTGGCTTTTTCAACGCTCTTCTTAACTGCAGCACCCGTGGAAATCTGGGCGAGCACAGTGTCATTGGGCACGCTTGCGCCATCGGCCACGAACAGAATCGAGCCAGCAGTGATATCAAGTTTCTGAACTCGGCCCTTACCGGTGGGTTTCACATTCAGGGTGAAATCCACCTCAGCCAACTGGGCTTCAACCCCATGGGGGGTGCGGTGGGAACGCACCTTGGCGCGGGCATCAAATTCGATCACCCCTGCCATAAGCGAGCGAACCACCCCGGTTTCTGCCGTACTCACCCCACCGGTGTGGAAGGTACGCATGGTGAGCTGGGTGCCAGGTTCACCGATGGATTGGGCGGCAATAATGCCGACTGCCTCCCCCAGGTCAACCAGTTCGTTGTAAGCAAGGGCCCAGCCATAGCACTTACGGCAGACCGAACGCGCCGCTTCACAGGTGAGCGGTGAACGAACCCATGCTTCTCTAACCCCAGCCTTTTCAACCTTGCGACTCAATTCCGGACTAATTTCGGTATCACGCTCTGCCAGAACTTCACCATCGGCAGCAACAATTGGTTCAGCGGCCAAGCGGCCAACAAGCTTGGCGTAAAAGCGGCCATTATCGTCGGCGCTAACAAGAATGCTGCGGATAGTGCCGCAATCATCCTCACGCACAATCACATCCTGGGCCACATCCACCAGGCGGCGGGTGAGATAACCGGAGTCAGCGGTGCGTAGGGCGGTATCCACTAGGCCCTTACGGGCACCGTAAGAGGAGATAACATATTCAGTAACAGTTAATCCTTCCCGGAAATTGGTACGGATCGGCAAGTCAATAATTTCCCCCTGGGGATTGGCCATCAGGCCGCGCATGCCCACCAGCTGACGCACCTGGGACATATTCCCCCGGGCACCAGAGTTAGCCATCATCCAAACGGAATTAAGCGGATCGTTCTCGTTAAAATTCCGACGAACGGATTGTACTAGCCTTTCATTGGTTTCAGTCCAGGTATCAATAACCTTGGTATGACGTTCCACCTCGGTGATCTCCCCTAGTCGATAACGCTCTTCGGTTTGGGTGATCTGATCCTCAGCCTCCTGCAGGAGGATGGGCTTGTCATCGGGCACCCGCAGGTCATTCACCGAAATCGACACAGCGGCCTGGGTGGCATAGCGGAAGCCCAGATCTTTGAGATCATCGGCCATGGCAGCGGTGGCTGCGGTGCCGTGGTGTTTATAGGCCCAGCCCACCAAGCCACGCAGCTGCTTCTTATCGATGATGCGATTGCGGAAGGGGGGGGGAGTCCGCGAAGGCTCCAGGCTGGCGTGCAATTCCGCCGCAGCAAGCGCTGCCGCTTCAGCGGCCTTTGCGGCCTTCGACTTACTGGAGGACTTGCGGGCGGGCTTGGAGGAACTGGTCATGGCCGATGCAGGGGAGGAGGAGAGGTTGAAAACAGTTGGGCTGAGGAACTCTTAACTCACCGTGCCGCCACGGCATCAATGATCGTGCGGTTCATCACGACCCGGCCAGTGGTGGTAAGCAAATAACGGCTGATCAATGCACCATCCCCATCAAGGCGATCGCGGCGGAACTTCCACTGCTCAATCCGGGTGCCATCGCTGAGGGTCTCACTCTTGATCGGCTCGAGGGAATCATCATCGTCGTCTACCTCACCACTGAAACGCACCCAAATCCAATCGTGGAGCTTGAGACGTTTCTCCTCATGGGCACTGCAAACATCACTGAGGCTGGCATAGGTGCGGCTGCGATCACCGAACTCCGGCTGGGCATTTTCCTTGCGCACGGCGGTGAGGTAGTAGGCACCAAGCACCATGTCCTGGGAAGGGGTGATGATTGGCTCACCGGTGGCGGGGGACAGAATGTTGTTGCTAGCAAGCATCAACATCCGCGCTTCGGTTTGGGCCTCCAGGGCCAGGGGCACGTGGACGGCCATCTGGTCACCATCAAAGTCAGCGTTGAAGGCGGGACACACCAGCGGATGCAACTGAATTGCACGGCCGTCCACCAACTTGGGCTCAAAGGCCTGGATACCTAAACGGTGCAGGGTGGGGGCCCGGTTCAAGAGGATGGGGTGACCATCAATCACCTCTTGAAGTACCTGCATCACCTCATCATCGGCCCGTTGAATCAGCTTCTTAGCTGCCTTGATGTTGTTAACAATATTCTGGCGAATCAGGCGATGGATCACAAAGGGCTGGAACAGCTCAATCGCCATCTCCTTAGGAAGACCGCACTGGTGCATCTTCAGATTAGGACCTACCACAATCACAGAACGGCCGGAGTAATCAACACGCTTGCCCAGTAGGTTCTGACGGAAGCGCCCCTGCTTGCCCTCAATGATGTCGCTAAGCGACTTGAGCGGACGGTTGTTAGCGCCCACCACTGTGCGACCGCGGCGGCCGTTATCGATCAGCGCATCCACGGCCTCCTGCAACATCCGCTTTTCATTGCGGACGATAATTTCAGGGGCGAGGATCTCCTGCAGGCGCGCCAGGCGGTTGTTGCGGTTGATAACCCGGCGGTATAGATCATTAAGATCGGAAGTGGCAAATCGTCCCCCATCCAGCTGCACCATCGGGCGCAGGTCAGGGGGAATCACGGGAATAGCGTCTAGCACCATCCATTCCGGCCGGGCATCGGTGGCAATGAAATTGTCAATCACCCGCAGGCGCTTAATCAACTTGGCCCGCTTCTGTCCTTTACTGCCGCTGATCTCCTCACGCAATTGCTCGGCGATTTCCGTGAGATTGAGATCTTCCAAGAGACGCTTCAGCGCCTCAGCACCGATGCCGACTTCAGGCTCATTCTCAATTTCTGAATCTTCAGCAAAGATCTCGTCTTCAATCTCCAGCCACTCATCTTCAGTGAGCAGCTGCTTATACTTCAAGCCCTTGTGATCACCGGGCTCCAGCACTACATAACAGTTAAAATAAACAATCTGCTCCACATCACGCAGGGGCATATCCAGAAGGATAGCCACATAGCTGGGGATGCCCTTCAGGTACCACACATGGGACACAGGGGCGGCGAGCTTGATGAAACCCATGCGGTGGCGCCGCACCCGGCTTTCGGTGACCTCAACACCACAGCGCTCGCAAACAATGCCCCGGTGACGCACCCGTTTGTACTTACCGCAATGGCATTCCCAGTCCTTAGAAGGTCCGAAGATCTTCTCGCAGAAAAGCCCGTCCATCTCGGGCTTAAGGGTGCGGTAGTTAATCGTTTCTGGCTTGGTCACCTCGCCCACCACCTGCCCATTGGGCAGGGTGCGCTGGCCCCACTGCATGATCCGCTCGGGGGAGGCCAGCGTGATCTTGACGTAGTCGAAATGGCTCTCGGTACGGGTGTTGCTGTTGGTCATGGCCGGGGGGCGAAGGGGGCGCTAAATGTCAAACGAAACGTCATTGGGTGGGTGGCAGAAGGGCGGCTGGGCCGCCCTTCTGCCCCTCAATCCTCGTCGTAATCAGCGACGCCAAGGGATTCGTAGGTGGGCCGACTTGGGGTGCTGCGGCGGGGATTCACGTCCTGCATGAGATCCACTTCCACTCCCTCATCGGTATAGACAGCAATGTCTAGGCCTAGGGATTGAAGCTCGCGCATCAACACCTTGAAGGATTCAGGGGTACCCGGCCGGGGGATCGGCTTGCCCTTAACAATGGCGTTTAGGGCCTCGTTGCGGCCCTGCATATCGTCAGATTTGACGGTTAGCAGTTCCTGGAGGGTGTAGGCGGCGCCATAGGCCTCCAGGGCCCACACTTCCATTTCGCCAAGCCGTTGGCCGCCCTGCTGGGCCTTGCCGCCCAGGGGCTGCTGGGTTACCAGGGAGTAGGGGCCAGTGGAGCGGGCATGGATCTTGTCATCCACAAGGTGAACGAGTTTGAGAATGTAGGCACGGCCGACGGTTACAGGCTGATCAAAAGGTTCGCCGCTGCGGCCATCAATCAGCTGGATCTTGCCAGGGTTATCTGGGTTGTAGACCCATTCCTTGCCTGGCTGCTTGCGGGCTTCCTCCAGGTACATCTGCACGGTGCGATTAGATATCTCCGCCCCGTGCATTTCATCAAAGGGCACCACCTTGAAACGGGAGTCGAGGTTGTCGGCAGCCCAACCCATCAAGCATTCGAACACCTGACCCACATTCATCCGTGAGGGCACGCCCAAGGGATTGAGCACGATGTCTA
>JBDLTB010000027.1:0-35304 GCA_039799245.1 Cyanobacteriota bacterium | reverse complement strand
TGCAACCTCTTGAGCCATAGGTCCAACTCAGGGGCCAGGGGTACCCCTGTCAGGGGTCCGGGGTTAGGGGTTGCTCGTTGTCCTCCAACCACTGTTGTTCGGCCTGGCGAATGGCTAGCCGCTGCTGCCAATGATGCTGTCTGCGCGCCATTCTGAGCAGGTTTTTGTCTAGTTGGCGAATCTGGGCCCGGCGCCGGCGCAGGGGGGGACGTAAGTATTCAAAATCGCTGCTACGCAACAGCACCGCATGCATGTTGAAATCTTGCTCCAGGCCCCTGGGGCCTAGGGGCAGGCTAAGGCTCAGCAGATTGGCTGGGGCCGACTGGGCATCGGCCTGGCCCTCCAACACTGCATCGAGCAGGGCCATCGGCATCAAACTGCGGGTAAGCCCAAAGCGCAGCAATTCCACATTTACGGCGTGGCTGAGATTACGCAAACGCCGGGTGAGGGCCTTGTCCCAGCCCTGGAGCCAGCGGTGCAATCCCAAGGGATGCCGTGGCATTGGAAAGGCCACTGTGAAAGCATCAGGCCCAAGGCTTGGGTTCCTTTGGAGCCCTCCACCCCCCATTAGGTCTTGGAGCAAGGCAAATGCTTCAGTTGATCTGATATCAAACTCCTGCCTTTGGATCTCTTCAGCTTCAACTTGCTCATCTACTTGCCCATCATTCGAATCAAGATTGCCTTCGTCTTGATCGTCATCGCTTGCATCGTCAGCTTCTTCCGGGGGTTGACCACTAAACAACCACGGGTCGAAGCTACCCAGCAAGGGCGGAGTTTGAAGATCTAGGGCAATGGAACCAGGGGGGAGTGGGGGCGCTTCTGCGGCCGCCACTGCTTCGTCTTCGCTGGTCTGCTCCAGCGGCCGGGGGCTGGGGTCGTGCTGCTCCAGCCGCAGGGCTAACTGCAATAGCTGTTCGATAGTGAGCAGGCTGCCGCAGCGTTGACAAAGGCGATGGAGCCTTTGGCGTAGGGCTTGCCGCTCTCCATCGGAGAGGGCCGTGAACTCATTGGGATATACCTGGGTGGCCAACTGAAAAACCGCCTGGAGCAAATGGGGCTCAAGGTGTTTCCTAAGGTCATCCAGGTAGCTGGCCAGAAGGGGGTAAAGGCGTTGGACTAGCGCCTCCCCCTGGTCCCCCAGGCGCTTGAGTTCCTCCTGGGCAGCCTCTGCCCCCCGGGGTTGCCCCTGAATCAAGCGGTCATAGCGGCCACTTCCGCCGCAAAGTCAGTCTTCTCCACTTCGATGCCCTCGCCCAGGGTGTAGCGGGTGAAACGACGCACCTGAATGTTTTCACCGATGGTGCCGGCCACCTGCTTGACCATTTCGGCCACGGTGAGGGAGCTGTCCTTGATGAAGGGTTGGTCAAGCAAGGCCAATTCCTTCAAACGCTTAGCTACCCGGCCTTCCACAATCTTGGCCTTCATTGCTTCGGGCTTATTACCTAGGTCATCGCGACCCATCTCAATGGCAGATTCCCGTTCAGCCACGGCTGCAGGAATATCATTGATAGATACAAATTCAACATTGGGACAGGCGGCAATTTGCATTGCCACATTTCTCACCAATTCCTGGAATACTTCGCCCCGGGCAACGAAGTCAGTTTCACAATTAATTTCCACTAGCACCCCCACTCGGGCGCCGGTGTGGATGTAGCTGCCAACGGAGCCCTCGGCAGCGGTGCGCCCTGCTTTTTTCTCGGCAGAGGCGATCCCCTTTTGGCGCAACCACTCTGTGGCCTTGCCGAGATCGCCACCGGCCTCAGTGAGGGCCTTCTTGCAATCCATCATCCCGGCGCCGGTCTGGTCGCGCAGTTCTTTAACGAGCTTTGCGGAAATCTCAGCCATGGCAGGGGAATGGGGTTAGCGGGGCGGATTGTAAACAGGGGGAGGGCCTTAGCCCTCATCCTCGGCATCATTGCCGTGGTCTTGGGCCCCGTGGCGACCTTCGTTGATCGCATCGGCTAGGCGGCTCACCACCAGCTGCACTGAACGAACGGCGTCGTCGTTGCAGGGTATGGGCACGTCGCAGAGGTCCGGGTCACAGTTGGTGTCGAGCATTGACACCAGGGGGATGTCGAGCTTGCGACATTCGAGAACAGCGTTGTATTCCCGTTTCTGGTCCACCAAAAGAACAACATCTGGCAGGCGACGCATGTTTTTCAAACCGCCCAAATACTTTTGAAGGCGATCCAGTTCGCGGCGCAGCACAGCTGCTTCCTTCTTGGGACGCATGGCAATGGCCCCAGAACTTTCCATGCGCTCCAGGTCCTTGAGCCGATCGATACGGGCCCGCATGGTGGTCCAGTTGGTGAGCATGCCGCCCAACCAGCGTTGGTTCACATAGCTGGCGCCACAGCGACCAGCCTCCTGGGCGATCACTTCAGCAGCTTGTTTTTTTGTGCCAACAAAAAGGAAGCGCTTGCCGGAACGGGCGGCACTGCGGGTCCATTTATAGGCATTGTTCATGCAAACGGCGGTCTGCACAAGGTCGATGATATGGACTCCATTGCGGGCGCAATAGATATACCGCTGCATCTTCGGATTCCAGCGGCGGGTCTGGTGTCCAAAGTGGGCACCGGCCTCCATCATTTCGGAGAGGGTTACTACAGCCATTGACTCAGGGGGGTTTCGGGTTGGCCACCACCCGCCAGGGAAGAACAATCACTAAAAGGATTGGCTTCACCCGAAACGTGCGGGTGTGCGGTGTTGAAGGAACCTTGCCAACTTACCAGTTGGTGGAACGGCTCAGCCCAGGCCTGCCCCGTGGGCCTGGTGCTGCAGGGCCCGTACGCCGAGGCGATTGAGCGGCAGCCGCAGCAGTTCCATGGCAAACCCCGGATACCCCTTTCGGATCAACCAGCCCAATAGGGGCCGCAAACTGCGCTCATTGATCACCCCCCCCAGGGTTAGCAGTTCCCAGAGCAGGCGGTGCCAGATCGTGTATTGAATGATGAAACGCACCCGGCGGGTGGGGTGTTTTTTATAGAACACCAAACCCATCCGAGCCCGTTCCTGTTCCTTCTGCACCAGTTCTGGCAGCTGATCGAGGGAAAGGGGCGGATGCCAGTGGTACCCCTTGGCCCCTGGGCAGCGCACCAGCTGTACGCCCAGGCGGCGCAGGCGCTCCCCCAGCTCCAGGTCTTCCCAGCCATAGAGGCGGAAGGCGCTGTCAAATAAACCTGATTGTTCGAGCAGTTGCTTATCAATGGCCACATTGCCCGTGGCGAAATATGCCCAGGAATAGTCGCTGAGTTTGTGGGGCTCAGCGGTGGGGTTATCAAAATTATGGGTATTTATCACTGCCCCATAGGTGAAACAGAGACGGTTCCCCTGCCGTTGCCAGGCCTGGCGCAGGCTTTGGCTGTGCTGGCTAAGGAAATCAGGCAGCACCACCAGGTCACTGTCGATGAAAACAATCACTTCCCCCCGGGCGCAACTAACCCCCAGGTTGCGACCGAGGGCGGGGCCGCCATGCTCTTGGCAGACCAAGCGCACATGGGGGTAAACCGCTGCCTCCTGCTGGAGCCATTCGACGGTGCCGTCGGTGGAACCGTCATCCACCAGCACCACCTCAAAATCATCGGCTCCGAGGCCCCGTTGGGCCTCAAGGCCGCTGAGGCATTTCCTCAGGATTGGCAGCCGGTTATAGGTGGGAATGACAACACTGAAAAGCACGGGGGCCACTCCGGTGCCCCCCATAATCGCTGATCGACTCAGTTGGCGGGACTGCGCCAAAGGGTGGCGATATCACCATTGAGGCGAATCAGCAGGCTGGCCCCTGGCAGGGCTAATTGCGTGCCATCCCTCACGGTACCCAGGGCGGAAACCAGGATCGCCAAGGGGAGCTGACGCCCCTGGGAAGCGTCGGCGATTTCCTCGGGCGGTGCTTCCTCGACAGGTTTTGCTTCGGCCCAGAGCTTTTCGAGCAGGGCCCAGGGGGGCACGTGCTTAGGTGCGGGCCCCTCCCTAGGCAGGGGGGCATTTTTGTGGGCGCCATTGCTAACCCTGGGCGGTGCCGCCCCAGGGATGGATTGGTTTGGATCGGGCGGCGGCAGCGGCAACGTGTCCACCGGTAATTGCAGAGGTTGTGAATTCAGTTGATTGGCTTGGTTTTCACTGAGTAATTGCTGGCTGATATCAAGCAACTCAGCTTGGTCACTGGCCTGCTGGGCCTGGGGGCTGGGCCGTTTGGCGGAAAGCTGTGGTGGTAACAGCACCAGCCCATGGGCGCCCAGGGCAATCAACAAAGGCACAGCCCAGAAGGGTCGATGCCGCCAATGGGTCCCCAGCCACTGGCCCAGGGGAAGGCGCTGCAGAACATTCATGGGTTGAGGCTGGCACCAGGGAGCTTTAGGTCCACGGGGGTGGGCGAATCTTTGAGCAGCAACAGCACTGGCCCCAGGGCCCCCCAGGGGGCCCTGGGGTCCGGCAGCAACCGGAGCCGGCCAGCCGGCTTGAGCTCTGAGTAGGCCTTTACCAGCGCCGGCAGGCGTCGCAGCGTTAGGGGCCTCCCCTGCACGGAGGCTTCACCCGCAGCATTAATCCGAATGGGCAGATGGTCGCCAACGGCCCCTGGCAGACCTAGGCGGTTGGGGATCAACAGGGCGCTGAAAGCGATGAGCACCAGCAGCACATCGGCTAACGGAAGCCAGTAGTTGTTATCAGTCTCAGGGGCTAAGGCTGATGCCGCCGGGGGCAAGCCTCGACCCCTGGAGCTTGGCCATCGCCGAAGATTTGTCATGGACGATCTCCAGGGGTGGGCAGCCGCAGGCGTACCCGCTCACCAGCCCTGGCCTTGAGTTGCTGGAAGCTGGCGCCCACGGTTTCAATGGGCAAGTTTTCTGAAGCTAGAAAAAATACCCGGGGGGCTTCTGGGCTACCGCTTTCACTCTCTAAATGGCTAAGTAATTGATTTTTTCTAATCGCTTGGCCATTGAGAAACCAATGGCCGCTGGAGGAAAGGGCCACCACCTGCAGGGGCCGATTCCGGTCTGGGGCGAGCGACTGGTTACTGGCCTGGGGGTGCTGGCCTGGACTAGTCGGGGCCAAGGCAACCCACACAAGAAAGCAAAGAACCACCAATAAGACATCGATCAGCGGAATCAAACCACTGATCGCGCTGGAGCGAGCCAAGCCCTCTGGGCAGTTCATCTCAGCCATGGGGGCCCACGCGGCTACTCTGGTTGAGTTCATAGGCCAAAGCAACCCTCTCCAGCAGCGCTAGCTGGGAGGTGCGGTAGGCACTGTTAACCCGCAAAACGACTATCGCCAACAGGGCCAGCAGAATGCCCATGGCAGTGGCCACCAATACTTCGGCAATGCCTGCGGCAGCCAAACTAGCGGCATTGGCAGTGTCTCCCTGGTGGCCCAAGGAGGCGAAGGTTCTCATCAAACCAGTGACAGTGCCCAGTAAACCCAGCAGGGGACCCAGGGCAGCTGAGGCTTCTAGGAGCCGTTCACCGCGGGCCATGCGCTGGCGTTCCTGTTGCAAGGTCAGTTGTAGAACCAGTTGCCGGTTGGCTTCCCCATCGGCATAAACAAGCCTCTGCAACAGGCTGGCAACCGGGCTATTAAGGGTTAGTGGGGAAAGTGGCTTGCCGGCGGCAAGCTCCTCCTCAAGTCTCCGCCAGCGGGGGGCAGAGGCGGTGCCAATCCTTCGCCAAAAACTAAAACGATCCACCCCAATGGTCACCACTGAGATGGAAAGAATCAGTAATGGCAGCATCACTGGTCCCCCGAGGGACAACTGCTGGAGGAGCATTGAGCTCGAAAAATCTTGCTCACCTTAACCAGCAGTAACCCCTAAACAAGGCCGGCCAGAACACATCGCTCTAGCCAAAAACCCATGAATCAAGTCAGGGGATCAATCAGCGGCACCACCGTTGTTGGCTGTGCCTGTCACGCCATTACCAGCGCCTTCCCCACGGCCATCGTTGCGCAGCTTGCGCTTTTTGAACTTACGGGCATAGGCACGGTTACGTTCTTGCTTTTCCCGTTTCAGGTTCCTGCGCTTCGCCATGGGGGCAATCAACTCCTTTTGATAACTACACTTTAGCGCCCCGCCTGCGGCAGCACCGTTCTTTCCTGAAGTTGGCCATCCTCCATCTCCAGGAGCCGATCGGCCACATCAAGGATGCGGGGATCGTGGGTCACCATCAGAACCCCACAGCCCTGGTCGCGGGCCAACGACTTCAGCAGATCCACCACCTCGCGGCCGGTGCGGCTATCAAGGGCGGCCGTGGGTTCATCAGCCAGCAACAGCCGTGGTTCCGCCGCCAGCGCCCTGGCAATGGCCACCCTTTGTTTTTGGCCCCCAGATAAATCATGGGGGAGCTTGCCCAATTCAGGCTCAAGGCCCACGGCCCGGAGCCATTGGCGGGCTAGGGCCCGGCGGGTGGCATAACTGCGTTTCGGCAAAAGGTCCGCTCCCATTTGCACGTTTTGCTCAGCCGTGAGGCAGCGCAGCAGGTTGTGCCCTTGGAAAATCATGCCGATTTTCTGACGAACGGAGCGGCGTTGATCACGGGTAGCCCCCTGCATCGACAACCCCAGCACCTCCAGTTCCCCCTGCTGAACCGTGCGCAAAGCACCAATTAAAGTGAGCAGGGTGGTTTTGCCACAGCCTGAGGGGCCTGTTAGTAAAACCACCTCGCCAGCGCTGATGGTGAGATCTATCGACTGGAGCACCTGACGGCGCAGCTCCCCTTGGCCATAGGAATGGCAAAGCTGGCGCGCTTTGATGATCGTGTTTGGCCTGGGGCGATCCATCTCAGAAAATCTCCGCTGGGTCCGCATCAGCCAGCTTGCGCATCGCCAATAGCGCAGAACCCATACACATCACCAAAATCATGCTGAAAACCAAGAGGGCCCGTTGGGGTTCCATGCCCACCGGTAACTTGGTTGAATTGCGAATTAGGGCGTAAAGAGCCTCGCCGGCGCCATAGGCGGGCAAGTATCCAATTAAGGCCAGCATTAATCCCTCCCTGGCAACCACCCCCAGCAGATCAGTTAGCTTGTAACCCATTGCCATCAACGTGGCGTATTCCGGCAGGTGATCACTGACGTCGCCATAGAGAATCTGATAAACGATTACACAGCCCACCACAAATCCCATGGCGGCGCCAAGGGTGAAAATGAAGCCGATGGCTGTACTACTACGCCAATAGTTCTTTTCAAACTCAATAAATTGTTGCTTTGTAAATATGCTTACATCCTGGGGGAGCTGCTTTTTTAAACGGGTGGCAACCTGGGCAAGATCAACGTCAGGCTTCAATCGTATTAAACCCAGTTCAATGCTGCCGTGGGGGCTGGATGGCAAGAGGCTAACAAAAGTTTCACGGCTAGTGATCATATTTCCATCGGCCCCAAATGATGGACCCAATTGCACTAGGCCAGCCACCCTGAGCCGCTGGCCAGCCACCTCAGATTCCACCAATTTTCCCTGACGAAACCACTGGGCCACTGGGCCAAATTCCGCCCTGGAACGCTCATCAAAAAGCACTCGCCCGCGCTGACGCAAGTCTGGGGCTTGGTTTCCCAACATCGAATTAATAAACAACTTATCACTAGGTTCAAAGCCGAGGGCAAGGATTGAGCGTGTTTGACGGGTTTCCGGATTACGCCACAGTACAAAATTCCAATGCACAGGGGTGACATCTTCCACGGCAGGATCAGCCAAGGTTTGAATAAGCCTCCGTTCTGGAAATCCAGCCATGCTGATCGAACTCATCGATCGGGGACTCATCAAAACTAGGTCGGCATCGAACAGGCGATGGATTGTGACACTGGCATCAAAGAGGCCGTCACGGAAACCCAACTGCATGAACATCAAGATTCCAGCGAAGCTAATGCCAGCCAGGGCAATGGCCAGCCGAGCCGGTTGACGGCTAAGTAATAGCCAAGCCAACGGAATCCGCCGTGCCCGCCACCATTGCGCTGGCCAGAAGCTCATGGCTGCAACTTAGCGATCAGTTTCAAGCCGGATAGATTTTTTACCCGGGCTGCATCGGTGGGTAAAAGCTTCACACGCACTTCCACAATGCGGGCATCGGTATCAGCACTGGGGTCTGTGGAAAGCACCTGGCGCTGTCGCACGCTGGGTTCAATCCGAATTACTTGGCCGCGAAGGCTGCCGTCAAAGCCACCGTTCTCGCTGCGCATGGTCACAGCTTGGCCCAAGCGGACTCGGTTTATATCGCTTTCGTAAACCTCCACCACCGCCTCCATCTGGTCGCTGCGGCCCAGTTCCAGCACCCCCTTTTCCGTCGGTCGTTCACCACTGCGGGAGTGGATCTGTAGCACGGTGCCAGCAAACGGGGCACGCAATTCAGTAAATGGCAGTTTCACCGCCTGGCGCTGGCGTTCGGCCCGGGCCTTAATTAGTTCCTGCTGCACCTCTAGCAGGCGCAATTGCCGTTGTTCAACCCCTTCAGTGGTAACCGCCCCAGAGATTTGCAGGCGGCGATACCGAGCTAAATCCAATTCCAGAATCCGACGCCGCTGCGCCAGGCTGTTGATGGTGGCCTCTGCCACAGCCAGATCGGCCAGGGCGTCAACACGGCTATCAAAACTTGCCAATAGTTGGCCGGCCTGGACACGGTCGCCCTCCTCCACCTCAAGGGCTGCCACCCGGGGCATGGAGCCCATGGAGCCACTGGGGGCCGCCAGGCGCCGGACATTTCCAGCTGGTACCAGGCGGCCGAGGGCAGTTACCCCCAAAGGTGGAGTTGGGCGAATTACTGGCCCAGGGCTTGGGGCCATCGGCCGTAGGCGCTGCCACTGCTGGCGGAAGCCAAAAATGACCACCAACAGAAAGGCCAAGCCGGCAACGGGTAGCCAAATCCTGCCGGAGTTGTTCTTTTTCGCGGAGGGCTTGGGGATCGGGGCAGTATCCGGAGGGCTTGAACGATCCATTACAGGATTAGGACGCATGGGGAATGCCGGGGGGTAATGGATCGTCAAACAACAAATTATTTATATAGTTATCGGCCCATTCTTTATCAAATGCCACCTCAAGCACCCTTCTTGTTTTGTCGTTACGCCGCTGTTGTTGGCAGTAATGGAGTTGTCCCTCAAAGCGCTTTTGGCTGGCAGGGTGGCTTGGCGGGTCAGCTGGGCAGTTTGCAACAGCCGCAATAAACAATTTCTGGAATCTAATCACATCCTCGAGAAACCAATCTTCCTCTTCCCCAGGGGAAGGACGTACAAACAAAACCTGGGGAGAAAAGATTGCCCCCCAAGCAGGTACCTCCCGTGGTTGGCTGTAGGGGTGCCTTGGCAGGGCGGCGAGCCCCTGGGCCAAAGCTTCCGGCAAGCTTTCGCCGCTGGGGGAGAGGTCAACGATGGCCGCTGATACCACCCCGCGGCTGGCAACAATGTCGGCACCAAAAAGGGGTAGGTCAAAACATGGATCTGGAAACATCACACAGTGGAGGATGTCCAGATTTCTGCCCACATGGGCGGTTTCCAGATGGATTTTGCGGAGGCCGCGACACCGCAATAACTCATTGCGAATTTCCATCGCATCGCCCTCCAGCTCCCCTCTGATCTCCTGGAGTTCCGCCGAAAGGGGTAGCTCGGCCAGTTCAGGCAGATCAGACCATTGGGGGCGCAACGCCGCGGCGATCTTTTCCACAAGCGAATTGGCTTGGCAGTCCACTCCGGCTCCGACGCTAACCATCACCCTAGGGGTGACCCCAGGGAAGCCGATTACTGGCGATGATGGTTGCCAATGAAGGAGCGCTCCCTGGCTGTCCTGAGACCCGCCCTGGGCTTCCCTGCCCCGCTTCAGACCAGCCTCTCTAACGGCTGTCCCATCACCCTCCTGCCCCTGGCGGATGCCTCGGTGGTGTGCTTGGAGTTTTGGTGCCGGGCCGGCAGCCTTGAGGAGCTGCCAGGGGAAAGCGGACTAGCCCATTTCCTTGAACACATGGTTTTCAAAGGCAGCGAAGGGTTAGGACCTGGGGCCTTTGATTTAAAAATTGAATCCTTGGGCGGCTACAGCAATGCCGCCACAGGATTTGATGAGGTGCACTATCACCTGCTGTTGCCCCCCGAAGGGCTGGACCTCGCCTGTGAATTGTTGCCGCGCTTGGTGTTGCAACCAAGCCTAGAGCCAGCCGCATTTCAAATGGAACGCCAGGTGGTGCTGGAGGAGCTCGCCCAGAGCGAAGATCAACCCGAGGAGATGGCCTTCCAGCAATTGCTGAGCCAGGCCTGTGGCAACCACGGCTACGGCAGGCCAATCCTTGGGCTCAAGCCAGATCTGTTGGCCCATACGCCCGCCTCGATGCGGGCCTTTCAGCAGCGCAATTACCGCAGTGATCGCTGCGCCCTGGCGGTGGGGGGCAACTTTGATCCCGAGTTGTTGCTGGCCAAGCTCGAGGCTGGACCGATCGCTCGCCTGGGCCCCGCCGATCGGGATAGCCACCGCGGCAACTTTTGCTTCCAGGCCGGACACCATCAGTTGGCTTTACCCAGGCTGGAATCAGCTCGGTTATTGATGGCCTGGCCCTGCCCGCCGGCAGGGGAATTGGATGCCCTAATGGGCCATGAGCTCTGGGCCACCCTGCTGGCGGAGGGTCGCCGCAGCCGTTTGGTGGAGGAATTACGCGAAAACCTACAACTGGTGGAAACGATCGACCTAGACATTCACCCCCTGGAGGAGGGCAGCCTGGCGATCCTGGAGGCAACCACCGAGCCTGAATTTCTACCCAGAGTCATCAAGGCTGTGCAGCAGGTGCTCCAAGACGTTCAAGAGGGCATCAATGCCCAGGAACTAGAGCGGGCTAAGCGACTACTAGGGCATGGCCACAGCTTTGGCCTCGAAGCCACCAGTCAGGTGACCCATCATTGGGCCCAGGCCACCCTGCAGGGGCGCCTGCTGGATCTTGATGCGCCACTACAGAGACTAGAAAACTGGGATCTGCAGCGCTTGCAGGCCCTGGCCCCCGGGTGGGATTCCGCCCAAGCCAGCATTCTTGAGGTGCTGCCCGCATGAATCAACTGGTTTGTTTAAGCCAACCCGGGGCGCAGATTTTGGCGGCAAGGCTGGTGGTGCCCCTGGGCAGTCACCTGGATCCCCCGGGGCGGGCCGGCCAGCAACAGTTGTTGGCAGGAGTCCTCACCAGAGGCTGTGGCTCCCTGGATGCAGAAGCTTTTGCTGATTTGGTGGAGGGCCTTGGGGCAAACCTGCGTTGTGAGGCTGGAGATGATCTGCTGGTGGTGGCACTCAAATGTGCTCGGGCTGATGCCAGCACTTTGTTGCCCCTGCTGCTGCAAATGCTGGAGAAACCCCAATGCGCCGCCCCCCAGGTGGGGTTAGAGCGGGATCTAAATCTTCAAGCCCTACAGCGGCTCCAGGAGGACCCCTTCCACCTCTGCCATGAACAGCTGCGCCAGCAGCTCTTTGGCCACGGGCCCTACGGCCATGACCCCCTGGGCCTGGCCCCCCAACTGGCCAGCATCAAGCCCGATCATCTGAAACAAGCTGCTCTGCACTTGCCCCAAGCCAGCGCCCAACTCGTGATAGCAGGGGATCCAGAAGCCAGCCTGCTGGAGCGCTGCCAGGCCCGCTTCGGCCAATGGTCCTCTGCCCCCGTGCCTGAACAAAGCGTGGCCCCTAGCCCGGCGGGCTCCCTGGGGTTACTGGCCTGCGACACCGAACAGGCGGTGCTAATGCTCGGCTTCCGCACCGTGGGCCTTGCCCATGGGGATGCCCTGCCGCTGCGGCTACTGCAGGTGCACCTGGGGGTGGGCATGAGCAGTCGGCTTTTCCAAGTAATGCGGGAGGAGCTGGGCCTGGCCTACGACGTGGGCACTGATCTCCCGGCCCGGCGCCGGGATGCCCCCTTTGTTTGGCATCTCTCCACCAGCGCTGAGCGCCTGCTGGAGGCGATGGATGCCCTCTATGGCGAATGGCAGGGTCTACATCAGGCCCCCCTGGCGGAAGCAGCCCTGACCCTGGCCAAGGCGAAATTGCGGGGCCAGGAGGCCCTTGGCCGCGAAACGGGCAGCCAACGGGCCGATCGGCTGGCCCTGCTGCTCAGCCATGGACTCCCCGCTGACCACAACGAACGGGCCCTGGAACGGCTGGCCAGCATTGGCCCTGAACAAGTTCAGGCGGTGGCCCAGCGCTGGTTGCTGGAGCCCAGCCTCAGTGTGTGTGGTCCGGCGTCAGCGTTGGTTCAGGCCCAGAAGCATTGGGATCGCTGTTGGCTTCAGGCCCCAGCTCCAGCGCTGTAATTGGCAACAGAAACTGACCCCTGCGGAATCGCACTGCCCGCTGCTCCAGGGGCAGGAGGGCCACCACTTCCCCCTGTTCCCCTGCTGCCACTAGATCACCGGGGCGCAACATCGGCATGGCTGCAGCGGTTTTGAGATAGGGCTGGGCTTCCTTGAGCTGCACCAGGGCCCCAACGGGGCACTGGGGTGCCAGGGGCGAGGCCGGTTTTTGCACCACCTCTGGCTCGGGTTCTGGCTCGGAAAGTGCTTCTGGGTTTTGGTTCACCGTTGTTGCCCTTGGGGAGTTGGTGCAGGATGGCGGCAACCGAAGGGGCCGGAAGCTTGCGCGCCTTGTTGAACTGGTGGGGGGCCCTCGTGGGCCTGCTGCTCATCCTCACCGGTGGCCTGTTGCAACCGGCACTGCCCTGGTGGGATGTCCAGCGGGGCCTTGATTTTAGGGAATTGCCGATTACCGCCCAGGTGCCGGCGCTGCTGCTCACGGCCCTGGTCTGCGGTCCCCGTTCGGGGATGTTAGCGGCGGTGGCATACCTCAGCCTTGGCATGGCGGTGCTGCCCGTGTTTCAGGACGGCGGGGGGCTGGCCTATCTGCAGCAACCCTCCTTTGGCTATCTCGCTGGTTTCATCCCGGCGGCCTGGCTCTGCGGTCGCCTAAGCCAGCAGGAGGGCATGGGCCGCCTGGATCGCCTCGCCGGCTCAGCGGTGTTGGGCTTGGTCACAATTCAGCTATGTGGGCTGATCAACCTGGCCCTTGGCAGCCTCGCCCACCGTTGGGGGGAAAGCCTGGCTCAATTGGCCCTCACCTACAGCCTGTTGCCCCTGCCTGGCCAACTACTGCTCTGCTGTGTAGTTGCAGTTTTGGCCCGCTTGCTGAGGCCGTTATTGCTAATCAACCGTTGACAGCCCTTACCCACCCCCGCCGCCTCAGCCTGGGCCTCGCCCTTGGGGTGCTGCTGCTCGATCAATTAACAAAACTGGCTGTTCTCCAGGGATTAGCCCCTGGAGTTGTTAAGCCGCTGCTACCGGGACTGTTGAACCTGCGGCTGGTATGGAATAACGGTGCCGCCTTCAGCCTTTTCCCCCAGGGGGCCAGCTGGTTGGGGGTGATCAGCTTGGGGGTGGCGGTGGCGCTGCTGGCCTGGCTTTGGCGCGCCGGCCCCACCTGGCGACTTGGCTGGCTGCTGGCCGCTGGCTGGTTGCTGGGGGGCACCCTCGGCAATGGGCTAGACCGCTGGCGCCTGGGGGCGGTAGTTGATTTTCTTGAACTGGTGCCGATTTCCTTCCCGGTGTTCAACCTGGCCGATGTAGCGATCAACTTGGCGGTGATCAGCCTGGTTTTAGACAGCCTGAGGCGGCGCTGATGGAGGCCGCAGAACTCTGGGTGCATCAACAGGGGCTCGAATCCCAACGCATTCCCCTTTATGGCCAGGTTTACAGGATTGGCCGTGATCCCGATGGGGAGGTAGTGATCAGCCACGGGGCCGTGAGCAAACGCCATGCGCTGCTGGAAAAACGAGGACGCCACTGGTTGCTCACTGATAACGGCTCCACCAACGGTCTCTCCTGGCAGGGACACAAGCTGCGTTCCCTTGAATTAAGACCTGGCGATCGGGTGCGGCTTGGGCCCAGCAAGGAAGCAGAGCTGCCGGAGCTGGAGTTCCGCCAAACCAGGCGCCTTCCCTGGCTAAGGCTAATTAGCCACCAGGCCAGTGTCGCCGGCCTCGGCCTGGCGGGTTTTGGTTTGTTGCTGTTGGCCTGGGGGAGCCTGCAGGTGCCGGTGCGGGGCAGTTTGGCCACCGTGCGGGGCCCCCTGGCCCTCTATGACCGCAGTAATAAGCCACTTTCCAGTGTTACCAGTGATGGCCATCGGGAAAACCAGGGGTTAGCGGATTTCTCGCCAGCCTTGGTAAAGGCACTGTTATCCAGTGAAGACACCCGTTTCTGGTGGCACCCTGGCATTGATCCGATCGGTACCAGCCGCGCCTTGGTAACCAACCTGTTGGGGGGCAGGGTCTTGGAGGGCGGCAGCACCCTCACCCAACAGCTGGCCCGCAGCCTTTATCCCGAGCAAGTGGGCCAGGGGGAAACCCTGGGCCGCAAATGGCGAGAGCTACTGGTGGCGCTGCAGCTGGAGGCCCGCTTCAGCAAACGCGATCTGCTGCTTAGTTATCTCAACCGGGTTTACCTGGGGGTGGGCTGGGGCTTTGAGGATGCCGCCCAGCATTTCTTCCGAAGGTCGGCCCGGGACATAAGCCTCGAACAGGCGGCCCTGCTGGTGGGCCTACTCCCCTCCCCCAACGGCCATGACCCCTGTGCCTTCCCCCGGGAGGCGCTCAGCGCCCGCAATGGAGTGCTCACGAAAATGGCAGACGAGGGCAGACTTTCCCCTGACGATGCCCGCCGGGCCAGGCGAACCCCGGTGCTGCTTGACGCCAAGGCCTGTGGTGGCAAAGAACGGCGACCGGCGCCTTTTTATACCGACCAGGTGCAGCGGGATTTGGAAAATCTGCTGGGGCCAGAGGTGGCGGCGGAGGGAAATTTCCTTGTGGAAACCCACCTGGATCCGGTGCTCCAGGAGGTGGTTGAAACCAAGTTGCGGGAATACCTGCGCCAGGAGAACGGTTGGGGGGTGCAGCAGGGGGCCGTGGTGGTGCTTGATAGCCGCACGGGGGGGGTGCTGAGCCTGGTGGGGGGCAAGGATTACAACACCAGCCAGTTCAACCGCGCCACCCAGGCCCTGCGCCAACCGGGCAGCACCTTCAAGCTGATGACCTACCTGGTGGCCCTGGAAAGGGGCCTGAAACCCTGGGATCCTGTGAGCTGTAACCCGGTGGATTGGGGCGGCCAGAGTTTCACCAGCGGCTGTGGCGGTTCGCTCAGCCTTAGCCAGGCCCTGGCCATTAGTAGCAACACCGCCGCCCTGCGCTTGGGGCGCCGTTATGGACTGGAGGCGGTGGTGAAGAAGGCCCGTGATCTGGGCATCACAACCCCCCTGGCGGCGGTGCCAGGGCTGGTGTTGGGGCAGAGCGAAACGCGGCTTATGGAAATGACCGCCGCCTATGGGGCCATCGCCAACGATGGGCTCTGGATGGCCCCCACCACGATCCGACGGCTCACCGATGCGGAACCCTGTGCCAATGCCGCCAAAAATTGCCGCCAACCGAGCCGCACCGCCACCAGTGGCCGGCGGGTGATTCCCCCCGGCCAGGCCCGGCTAATGCAGGGACTGTTGCGGGGGGTGGTGCAGGGGGGCACCGGCACGGCCGCCTCCTTAGGGGGCCAAGAATGGGGCAAAACCGGCACCACCAACGAGGGCCGCGACCTGCTGTTTATTGGCTACGAACCCAGTCGCCATTGGGTCATGGGCATCTGGCTGGGCAACGACGACAGCAGCCCCAGCGGCGGCACCAGTGGTTTGGCCGCCCAGCTTTGGGGCGACATCATTCGCAGTGCTGGCCGCGGCAGCACCAACGCCGAAGCGAAGCGATGAAGATCCCTCGGCTTTGGCTGCTGATCGCAGGCCTGCTGCTGGGAATCATCGTTTTTTCGATGGTGCTGCAGGCGATCAGCAGCGTGCTTTGGCAGCTGAGTTATTGGCTGCCCTCCTGGCTAGTGGCGCCAACGCTGTTGTTGCTGGTGGGCGCCCTGGGGCTAGCCCTTTATCCCCTGCTGTTGCCTTGGCTAAAAGGCCGGGGCCAAGGCCGTGGGCCCAAACTCAGCCCCCAGGCCCCCGGCAACCGCCAGGAGGCCGCCCGCCAAAACCTGGCGGCCATAGACCATCAGCTCAGCGGCATTCGTGATGCCGTGGCCCGCCAGGCCCTAGAGCACCAGCGACGCCAGGTGGAGGAATCGCTCCAGCGGGGCGATTTAATCGTGGTGGTGTTTGGCAGTGGCTCCAGCGGCAAAACATCTTTGATCAGGGCCCTGCTCAACGATCAAGTGGGAACCGTGGGGGCCGCCATGGGTTCCACCAACCGCAGCCACAGCTACCGCCTGCGGCTCCAGGGCCTGCAGCGATCAATCCAACTGAGGGACACCCCGGGCATCCTCGAGGCCGGCGAGGGGGGGCTGGAGCGGGAACAGGAGGCTCGGCAGGAGGCGGTGCAGGGGGATCTGCTGCTGTTTGTGGTGGATGGCGACCTTCGCGCCAGTGAGTTCAGCGTTGTGAAGGCCCTGGCCCAGCTGGGAAAACGCCTGGTGTTGGTGCTTAACAAGTGTGACCTGCGCGGCGAAACCGAAGAACTGCGGTTGGTGCAGCAGTTGCGGCGCCGCTGTGAGGGCTTAGTGGAACCAATCGATGTGGTCACCGCCAGCTCCCAGCCCCAGTCGATCCCCAGGCCAGGCCAGCGGCCGCTACAACCCCAGCCAGAAATCGAACGGCTTTTGCAAAGGCTGGCGACCGTGCTGCGGGAGGAGGGGGAAGAACTGCTGGCCGACAACATTCTTCTGCAGAGCAGCCGTTTGGCTGAGGCCTCCCAACAACTGCTTACTGAACAGCGGGAACGGGAGGCCCAGGCCATCGTTGAGCGCTACAGCTGGATAGGCGCTGGCGTAATCGCCGTCACCCCCCTGCCGGGGCTTGATCTCCTGGGCACCGCTGCAGTGAATGCCCAGATGGTGGTGGAAATCGGCCAGGTTTATGGGGTAGCCATGAGCCGCGACCAGGGGCAACAGCTAGCCCTCTCCCTGGGGCGCACCCTGGCCAGCCTCGGGGTGGTGAAAGGGGGGGCTGGACTGATTGCCAGCGCCCTCAGCGTCAATTTGCCGGCTTTGCTTGTCTCAAAAGCAGTGCAAGCCATAACTGCCGCTTGGCTCACCCGCCTGGCCGGCCGCAGTTTCATTACCTATTTCAGCCAACAACAGGATTGGGGCGATGGCGGCATGGGGGATGTGGTGCGTAAACACTTCGACCTGCAAAGGCGCGACCTGGACCTCAGGCGCTTCCTGGAGACAGCCCTGGCCCGGGTGGTGGAACCACTGAAACGGAAGGATCGGCAATTACCGCCCCACCAAGGGCCTCGGCGGGGGGCGGCAGCAGCGGACCCTGACGGTCCAGCAGCAGCACCATCAGTAGGTAAGCCAGGGCAATCGCCACCGAAAGGGCCCCGGTAATGATCGCCACCCAGCGGCCGCGGGGCTTGGCATTGCTCACTTTGTTGTCCCCATGCAGCTCTGCTGCACCAAGGATGCCAGTTGGTCTAGGTGCTGATCCGTGGTGAAGGGATTGCCTAACACCGCCTTGAGCAACGGTTGCCCGGCCACATCAGGTTTCGAAAGCCAGAAGCCCCCCTGCAGCAATCGGCGGTGACAACCATCGCGCCAGCCCTGGTCAGGCCCCTGGTTGGCAAAGCTCACCAAATGCAGATCGCCGGGCAACAGCGCCACCGGTAGGGGGGCAAGCCTTTGGCGCAGCCCCTCAGCCCGCTGGAAGGCCCCCTCCAGCAGCGTGGCAATGCCTTCAAGGCCCAGGTGCTGCAGGCTGAGCCAAAGCTTCAACACCTCGGCCCCGCGGGTGCCCTGCAGGCCGAGTTCGCCCCCATGGGCCCCGGCGTGGGCGGGCTCCATGTAAGGCAAACCGGTGCCAAAGCTGTCTTGCAGGTGCTGGGGATTGCGCAACAACAGCAGCGAGGAGGGCTTACTCACGCCTAAGAGTTTTTGGGGATTGAGGGTTACCGAATCGGCAGCACCAATGCCCCGCACCCGCCAGCGCTGGGAGTCCACCAGGCCACATACCGCCCCGATCGCCCCATCCACATGCAGCCATACCCCCTCAGTGCCACAGACGGCAGCCAGCTCCTCGAGGGGATCCACCAACCCCTGCACGGTGCTGCCGGCGGTGGCCACCACGGCAATCACCGGCACTCCCCGCTGACGACAGCGCCCCAGGGCAGCGGCTACCGCTTCCGCCTGCAGACGGCCCTGGGGATCTAAGGGCAAACGCCAGAGGGATTCCGGAGGGAGCCCCATCACCCCTAGGGCTTTTTCTAAGGACACATGGGAGGCAGCGCCAGTGATCACCACCGCATCGCTGCGGCCCTGGAGACCTGCGGCCCGCCGGGCACAAACCAATGCCATCAGATTGCTGAGGCTGCCCCCACTGGCGGGCACCCCTGAGGCCCCGGCCCCTAGGCCCAAGGTTTGGGCCAGCCAAGCGCACAAGCCCCGTTCCAACCGGCTTAGGGAGGGGGATAACTCCTCCGCCAGCAGGTTGTTATTCATGCCGGCAGCAATCAGATCAGCGGCAATCGAAACGCTCAGGGGCGGGGGATCGAGGTGGGCCAAGGCGCCGGGATGGTTGGGTCTAAAGCCACCGGCCATGAGCTGCTGCAGGTCTGCCAGCAATGCCACCGCTTCCTTACCGTCCTGGCCTGGTTCCGCACTGGGTTGCAAACTCAAGCCGGGTCTGGGACCGTGCAAATGGCTATCGCCCAGCCATTGGCAGAGCAACTGGCTGGCCCCATCTAAAAAATCCTGCAAACCAGGATCAAGGCCCTGGGGGGAGGGGAACAGGGGCAATCCCCCTGGGCCAAAAGCTTTAACGGGGGCAACCAAGTCAGGCAACCGTTGATCAGCCATTCTCACCACTGATGGATAACCCCGACGAGTTCTGGATGGAACGGCTGCTGCGCCTGGCGGCCCAGGCCGGTGAGCGGGGGGAGGTACCCGTGGCGGCCGTTGTGGTTGACCCCAACGGCCGGGCAATCGGTTGGGGCAGTAACCGCCGTGAAGCCAGCCAAGATCCCTTCGGCCATGGGGAACTCCAGGCCCTGGCCCAGGCAGCCCGCCTGCGCCAAGACTGGCGCTTCAACGGGCACACCCTGCTGGTGACCCTGGAACCCTGTCCCATGTGCGCTGGGGCCTTGGTGCAGGCCCGCATGGGCCGGGTGGTCTACGGCGCCAGGGACCCCAAACGGGGGGCCCTGGGCAGCTGCCTTGACTTGAGCCTCTCGCCCACGGCCCACCATCGGATGGAAGTGGTGGCTGGGGTCAAGGAGGAGGCCTGCCGCCTGCAGTTGCAGCGGTGGTTTCAACAAAAACGTATTAAGCAGCAGCAGCTGTGTTCCGGAAGGCAGGCAATTCCAGCTCCAGCAGATTGAGGAGCCGATCCACGTTGGCGGGGGTGCTGTTGGTGCCCATTAGGCCCACCCGCCACACCTGACCAGCCAGGACGCCAAGGCCGCCGCCGATTTCGACCCCGTGCTTGTTGAGCAGGTGCAGGGCAAAGGCACGACCATCAACCCCCTGGGGAATCCGGACGGTGGTGAGGGTGGGGAGGCGCAGCTCGAGGGGCACATGTAATTCCAGCCCTTGGGCTTCCAGGCCCGCCCAGAGCCTCTCGCTATTGCGACGGTGGCGGGCCCAAGCGTTTTCGATGCCCTCCTCGCAGAGCAGCCTCAGGGCCTCCCGCAGGCCAAAGTTCATGTTCACAGGGGCCGTGTGGTGGTAGGTGCGGTCGTTACCCCAGTAAGACTTCAAGCCAGACATATCTAAATACCAGTTCGGTACCTTGCTTTTGCGGCTATCTAATTTTTCTTCAGCCCTAGGGCCCATGGTGAAGGGGCCAAGGCCTGGGGGACAACTGAGCCCCTTTTGGCTGCAGCTATAAGCCAGATCCACTTGCCATTCATCCAGCTTGAGCGGTACTGCCCCAAGGGAAGTAACCGTGTCAAGCAGCAGCAAGCAGTTGTGCTGGCGACAGAGGTCACCAATGCCCTCCAGGGGCTGGCAGACACCGGTGGAGGTTTCCGCATGGACCAGGGCTAACACCGTTGGTTTGTGTTGCTCCAGGGCCTGGGCAATCGCCCCAAGGCTGAGGGCCTCCCCCCAGGGGGCCTCAACAACGTGCAAATCTGCGCCGTAGCGGCCGGCCATGTCGACCAAGCGCTGACCGAAATAACCAATCACCCCAACCACAACACTCTCGCCAGCTTCGATGCTGTTGGCAATCGTGGCTTCCATGGCAGCACTGCCGGTGCCACTCACTGGAATCGTGATCCGATTATCGGTTTGCCAGGCGTAGCGCAGCATTTCCTGAACCTCGTTCATCAATTCGAGGTAAAGGGGATCCAGGTGGCCCAAAGGGGGCCGGGCAAGGGCCTGAAGCACAGTTGGATGGGCATTAGAGGGCCCTGGGCCGAGCAGCAGCCGCTCAGGGGTGGAGATCGGCTCAAGCCGCAGGCGGTGGGCCTCGCTCACGGTCTCAAGGACGGGGGAGAGCGAAGAAAGGGTCACGCGCCGCAGGAAAGTAATGAAGAAGATTATGCAGGGGAGTGTTTCGCCCCCGTGGCCCCAGGGAAGAGGCTTACCAATTGCCAAACCCTTAGGTAGGGGTTAGCTCAGCCGCCGGTAATACTGATCTCAGCTAGGCCCCGGGCCAGATATTCGAAGGGTTCGCGCACAATTGAAAGGTTGCTCACCCCTTGGGCCGCCAGCTGCTCGGTGAGCACATCCGCCATCAGCAGGATGCCCCGGGCGGTGGCACCGGTGGGAACTCCTAAGGATTTATAGGTGTCATCAAGGCCATTCAGAACCCTTTCATCAAGCATCCGCCAATCCCCTGCCACTAGGGCATAGGAGATGTAACGAAGGAAATAATCCATGTCCCGCAGGCAAGCGGCCAAACGCCTAGTGGTGTAGGCATTGCCCCCTGGCAACAACAATTCCGGATCAGCTAGCCAGAGGCGCTGGCTGCCTTCCCGCACGATTTCAGCGGCCTCCCGGTTGATGGTGGTCACGGCCGCCAAACGGGTTTCAGCTTCGCCGAAGTAAGCCCCTAGGCGGTCCATGGCGGAGCGGTCGAGGTAACGGCCCTTTTGGTCGTAACTGCCTATTAGACCTGTGATCGCGTCCTGCATGACACCGATATCAGTGGCCGGAAACTAGCACCAGAAATGCCGGCAATCCCTTGAAACGGCTGGGATTCCATGGATCTGACAGAAACGGTTACCTGAGCGGCAGGGTCGCCGCCCCCGCGGGCAAAAAGTAACAATTGCTACAGGTTGGCGCCCCTGGGCTCCGTACCTTCCCCAAACCAATCAATTGTTCGAGTCAGTTCCATGGCCCTTGCCCCCCAACACATCCTGCGCCGGATAAAGGATGAGGGCATTGAACTCATTGACCTGAAGTTCACTGATCTGCACGGAAAATGGCAGCATCTCACCGTATGTGCAGACCTACTGGATGAGCAATCCTTCACCGAGGGGTTGGCCTTTGACGGCTCCTCTATTCGGGGCTGGAAGACAATTAATGAATCAGATATGGCAATGGTTCCCGATGCCAACACCGCCTGGATTGATCCTTTTTATCGCCATAAAACCCTTAGCTTGATTTGTTCCATTCGGGAACCTCGCAGTGGCCAGCCCTACGGTCGTTGCCCTAGGGCCCTGGCCCAGAGGGCGCTTAATCACCTCGCCTCCACTGGCCTGGCTGATACCGCCTTTTTCGGCCCAGAACCGGAATTTTTTGTTTTTGACGATGTGCGTTACAGCTCCGGCTCCGGGAGCAGTTTCTACAGCGTGGATTCGGTGGAAGCCCCTTGGAATACCGCACGCCTGGAGGAGGGCGGCAACCTGGCCTACAAGGTGCAACTAAAGGAGGGCTATTTCCCGGTTGCCCCCAACGACACCCTGCAGGACATGCGCAGCGAAATGTTGCTGACCATGGGCTCCCTGGGGGTACCCATAGAGAAGCAGCACCATGAGGTGGCCACCGCCCAACATGAGCTAGGCATGAAGTTTGCAGAACTGCTCACTGCCGCCGACAACGTAATGATTTACAAATACGTTGTTCGCAATGTAGCTAAAAAGTACGGACGCACGGCCACCTTCATGCCAAAACCGGTCTTTGCCGATAATGGCAGCGGTATGCATGTGCACCAGAGCCTTTGGAAGGGGGGGCAACCACTCTTCTTTGGCGAAGGTACCTACGCAAATCTCTCCCAAACGGCCCGTTGGTACATCGGCGGGTTACTAAAGCACGCCCCTTCCTTCCTTGCCTTTACCAACCCCACCACCAACAGCTACAAACGGCTGGTGCCGGGCTTTGAAGCACCGGTAAATCTTGTTTATTCCCAGGGCAACCGTTCGGCGGCCGTGCGCATTCCTTTAACTGGCCCCAATCCCAAGGCAAAGCGCCTGGAATTCCGCTCCGGCGATGCCCTGGCAAACCCCTACCTGGCCTTTAGCGCCATGTTGATGGCTGGCCTAGATGGAATCTGTAATCAAATCGATCCCGGCGATGGCACCGATGTCGATCTGTTTGAACTTTCAGCCGAAGAGCTGGGCCGCATTTCCACGGTGCCTTCTTCGCTAAATGGCGCCCTGGAAGCCCTTGATAGGGACAAGGACTATCTGCTAGCCGGAGGAGTATTCACTGAGGACTTCCTCAGCAATTGGATTTCCCTGAAATATGAGGAGGTACAGCAACTGCGTCAGCGACCCCATCCCCACGAATTCACCATGTACTACGACGCCTGATACCAGGGCCCCTTTGGGGGCAGCCCTAGCGGGCCTTGCCCCGCCTATGGCTAAATAACAAGTATTAAAAACTACAGAGCGAGCTTCAGACCATAGGATTCAGCTTCCGCAGAAATCTTTAGCCCCAGGTATTCGCGCCATTGGGACACCGGCCAATCCCAATGCTCTTCCCAGGGTTGAACACAGAGGGGGGCGGCTTCAAGGCCCATGCTTACCCCCCGGTTGATGGCGGCGCTGAGCTGCTTAAAGTTCTGGATATCTAGCCGAAAGCCGGCCATTAGTGCCGCATTGTTGAGCAGCACATAGGCTGGAAATCCCACTTGCGTGGCAGTTATCGCCAATACGCCACTCTCACCGAAACGGCTGGTGCCGAAGCCAGAGACCACATGGTGAATGTCGTGGGTGGTGGCAATCCGTTGGGTGAGCCACTGGGCCTCGCTCTCAATCGGCCTAGGCCGAAAAAAGTCGGCGTCGTAGTTGAGGCTGCGGATCATCGCTGCGTAGGTGTGGCCGAGGCTACCGACGGGTAACTTCTCCAAGCGCTCCAACTGGGGGTTAAGCGGTGGGTATCGAATATCCATGAGTTCAGCTCCCCCTGGCAGGGCCCGGAACCGGGCCAGGCATTGCTCCATCTGGGGAGAATCAAGAAAATTGTCAACAAGATCAGCAATCGAACTGAGTTCGCCACCGCTGCGGGCAATTTCACCGAGCAACTTCAAATTGCCAATACTGCGAAATATTTCCTTGAACCGTTCCATTGCCCATGGCTTGAGGAACTGGCGACTTTAGTCACGTTGGCCCCCAGGATCCGTTGAAATGGTGGGATCCCCTGGGCCCCCATGAGCGATCCCCTTGGCCAGCTGGCATATCAAACCCTGCAACAGGGCAGGAGCTTGGCGGGGCTAGCCCACAAGGAAATAAGCAGTCGTCTAATGGCCTGGCTGGCCCCCGAGGCCAAGGCCCACGTGGTGCCCCTGGCGCCAGCAGTGATTGCCGAGTTGCGCCAGAGCATGGAGAGCCTGCTGGCGCTCGACTGGCGCGAGGCAGAGCAAGGCCTTTACCCCAGCCAGCTGGTTTTTGATGGTCCTTGGCTGGATTGGTTTTTGCGTTATCCCTTGGTGTGGCTGGATCAGCCGGCCATCTGGGGTCGCCGCAGTCGCCGGGATGTGCGAGACCTGCCAAGGGACGTGAATCCTGGACAGTTTCCCGACTACTACCTTCAAAACTTCCACCATCAAACGGATGGCTACCTGAGTGATCGCTCCGCTGAGCTGTACGACCTTCAGGTGGAGATCCTCTTCAACGGCACCGCCGATGCCATGCGGCGACGGCTGCTGCAGCCCCTGCTCACTGCCTTGCCCCAACGGGCCCAAGCCCAGCCCCCCCGCATCCTGGACCTGGCCACCGGCACAGGCCGCACCCTGAGGCAATTGCGAGGGGCCTTACCCAATGCTCAATTACTAGGCATCGATCTATCCTCTGCCTATCTGCGCCAGGCGAGCCGCTGGCTCGGTCAGCTGCCCGGCGAATTACCGCAATTGTTACAAGCAAATGCCGAGGCGCTGCCCTTTGCCGATGGCTCGATGCAGGCGGTTACCTGCGTGTTTTTACTCCATGAACTGCCGGGGGCGGCCCGGCAGGCCTGTCTGAAAGAAGCCTTCCGGGTGCTGGAGCCGGGGGGAGTGCTGGTGCTGGCCGACTCCGTGCAACTGGCTGATTCGCCGCAATTCAGCGGCGCCATGGAAAATTTCCGGCGGCTCTTCCATGAGCCCTACTACCGCGATTACATCTCAGACAACATTCCCGCAAGGCTTGGTGAGGCTGGATTCGCATCCATCCACGGCCAGTCCCACTTCATGACAAGGGTATGGAGCGCCCGCAAGCCCATGGCCGCCGAGGGCAGCTAGGCAAATTTGGTTTTCAAAAGTAAACAGAAAAGGGAAGAAACTTGTAAAAACATGGGGTATCGGCTGAAATGGCTTAACGCCATTGGCATCTGATGATCAACCCCTTTCGGGTGCGCTGGCTTGAGGGCTGGACCTTCCAAACAGTTTTGCTGGGTGGTCGTCCCGTCATAGAGGCCTACGGCTTTGGTGTTTGCCTTAAAGCAGAGATCTTGACTGGCGAAAGCCCTAGGGATGCTGCTGATCGTTTGGTGTTGGCGGAAGATCGTTTGCGCCACTCCCTGCACAATGCCTGGAAGCGGGGCCCCCAGCAACTGCTCCAAACCGTGATCGATGGCGACCAAGGCGAGGAATTGGAACTTCAGGCCGATCTCCTGCGTCGCTCCCAGCAACTGCTCCCCTCCCTAACCCCGAGGCAGGAAGTGATGCAGGGCTTGGGCCACTAGGAACCCGCCACCGCCCCACCGCAGGGCCCGCCAAAACCGGCCATCCCCGCCCACTGACCACCAATCCTGGGCCTCCAGCAACTGGTGGGCCAACCTTTGGCGCTGTATGGCCCGGCGCTGGGCGAGGGATCTTTTTTTGCTTTGCTTGCCCTGCTTAGCCTCTCCCCGGCAGATCAACAGCACCGTGGATAGGTGATGCAACCAATGCAGGGGCTTGTACTTACTTGCCAACTGGCCCCCTACTGCCAACTGAAGGACACAATGAAGCAGCTATGCCCTAGCTGCCATGGATCCGCTACCAACCGCTGCACTGGCCAAGGCCCGGGAGCTGCATGGGCTGCTCAGCATTCCCGAACGTCAGTGGCATGAGCTCAAAAACCAAAGGGAGCGGCGCGCTGCCGAACAGCTAGCTGCCGCCATGGTGCAGCTACTGAGTGATCCCAGCAGTGGTGAAGCCGAGGCCTTGCTGGCCAGCGCCCTGCGCTGGTTGCAACGCCAACAACATGATCCCGGCTGCCCCAGTCGCCCCAAGCGCTAGCGGCGCTTTGCCAGCTGCAGCCGATTGCCCCGTCGGCTCCAACGCACATCGTCGAAACATTGGTGAATCAGAAACAAACCCCGGCCACTGGGCGCCTCCAGATCCCCAGGCAGCTTTCCGCGCCGGTGGCGGTGGGGCACCCCCAACCCCTGGTCTTGGACCTGCCACACAAACCAACGGGGGCAAAGGATGCGGCGAATGCGCAGCGGTTTTTGGGGATCACCGCCGTTGCCGTGGCGAACGGCATTTACTAAGGCTTCCTGGAGACCCAGGTGCAACAGATCCCGTGCGGGGCTCGGCACCGGCTCCATGAGCAACTCGATCAACGGTTGCAGCTGCAGGGTGGAGGGGCTGATGAAATCACACCAACACCACCTGGTTGAAAGCCCCAGCCCTTGACCCATGGGTAAGTTGCCGGTTGATATTTCGATCCTATCGATCCGGCGTCGGCCGGTCTATGGCTGGATGCTTGAGCAATGCATCCAGCAAGCGCACCCCCCTTAATTGATTCACCAGGGGCAGATGCCCCTCAGGGGCCTCCAGGGTCCAGTTGAAGGAGCGGGGGTATCTGGTCCAGATGCCTGCTGCCTTCCAGCCCAAGCGGCCCCAGAGATCCTCCCACCGGCCACCGCACTGCTCCAGCAGGCGCCGTTGCACCCGAAAGCCGTAGCGACCCCCGGAATAAAACCACCACAAATCATCCAGGTGGCCAAGGTCAAGGCGGGGAATTGCCGCCACTTCGCTGTAGTAGACATAGCCCCGCCGCTCTGCTGCGTTTCCAGCCAGCTGACGCAAAAAGGCGCTGGTGAGACGATCTGCTTCCTCCAACTGACTCAACAGGAGAGCCCTCTGCAGCTCTCCATAGGAGGGAATCCCAGAACCAGGATTAGGCAACCAACCGCCGGGCCAACGGCTTTCTAGTAGTTGCAATTGCTGCGGATCCTGGGCAAGCCATTGCAAAAGCAAACCAACGGCCCAATTACTGGCTTGGCGCTCTTGGCTTGATAAGAGCTGCCAAAGCGGCTCGAAAAGCGCT
Source organism: Cyanobacteriota bacterium (assembly GCA_039799245.1). Taxonomy (GTDB): domain Bacteria; phylum Cyanobacteriota; class Cyanobacteriia; order PCC-6307; family Cyanobiaceae; genus Synechococcus_D. The sequence continues at coordinate 8,665 of JBDLTB010000027.1, read as the reverse complement.
GGGCCGAGCTGCTGAAGCTGAGGCCATTCCCGTTGCCGCTGCCGGTTTGAACCGGCCAGGAAGCGTTCCAGCAGTTCCTTTGGTTCCAAAGCCCCCCCTGGGGGGGCACCGGCGGCGGTGGATGGACTGGGACCAGACAACGTAACTAGACAGGCCAGTGGCCAGTATCGCAGCGGGCGACCGCTAGCTGCTACTTCCAGGGGCCCAGCTATGCCTAAGCTTTCCGCTTTAAGGGGCACCCGTGGGAGCAGCCATCCAGTTTTTCCGTGGCGTTGATGAAACAGTTGTTCCCGATATTCGCCTAACCAGATCCAGGGACGGCATCACCGGCCAGGCCCTGTTTGTTTTTGAGGAACCCGTGGCCTTGGCCCCGGAAACCCTTGGGGACATCACCGGCATGTTCTTGCTGGATGAAGAGGGCGAGCTGGTAACCCGCTCAGTTAATGCCCGTTTTGTAAACGGCAAAGCCAGCGCCCTGGAAGCGACCTATACCTGGAAGAGTTTGGCCGAATTCGAACGCTTCATGCGTTTTGCCGAGCGCTATGCCGCCAGTCATGAACTTGGTTTCAGCCAAAGCTGATCAGCCCATGAAATTTGCCCAGTGGTGCGCTTTTGCCGCATTACTCGCCGCAGGCGCCCTGCTTTGGAACCTAAGGGAGGTGTTGATTGAGCTGTTTGGCTCAATCGTTCTGGCCGTGGCCCTCTCCAGTTTGGTGGGGACCTTGAAGAACCGCCTCGGCTGGAGACGCTGGCAGGCCTTGCTGCTGGGCCTAGGCCTAGTGCTTGGGCTGGTGCTGGTGCTGGTTGCGGTACTTGTTCCCCCCTTTGTGCAGCAGTTCGCAGAGTTAGTTCGCCAGTTACCCCAGGCGGCAGCCACCTTGGGGCAGTTGGCCAGTGGCAGCTTGCACCGGATCAGCCGGATGCTCTATGGCCAAAGTGAATTGCCGGAGGGCTGGCTGCAATCGGTTACCCAGCCTTCCGACTGGGGGGTGGGCCGGGGCCTGGGGCAATTGCTGGGCTTAGCCGGCAACCTCAGCGGCGGCTTTCTGCATCTGTTATTTGTGCTTGCCGTGGCGGTGATGTTTAGCGCCCAGCCCCACAGCTATCGAGAGGTGGCAATTTCGCTGCTGCCTTCCTTTTCCAGGCGCCGCTGCCGCCAGGTACTCGAACTCTGTGGGCAAGCCCTCAGCAGTTGGATGGTGGGCGTGCTGATCAGTTCGGTATGTGTCTCGCTGCTGGCATTCATTGGCCTCAGCCTGCTGGGGGTGAAACTAACCATGGCCAATGCCCTGCTAGCAGGGCTACTTAACGTGATTCCCAACGTGGGCCCCACCCTTGGCACGGTATTTCCGATGGCCGTGGCCCTACTGGAGAACCCATGGAAACCATTGGCGGTATTGCTGCTTTATGTGGTGATCCAGAACCTGGAGAGCTATGTAATCACCCCTTCGGTGATGCATCACCAACTGAAACTTTTGCCGGGTTTAACCCTGGCAGCCCAGGTAATTTTTACAGTTATTTTTGGTCCGGTGGGTCTGCTGCTGGCGCTGCCCCTCGCCGTTTGTTTACAGGTGATTTTTAGAGAGCTGCTGATCCATGATCTGCTCGATGGCTGGAAACGTCCCCGCTGGCCATGAGAGTTAGCAACTCCGCCATTAGTTGGCCGGCTTTGCTGGGCAGCCTGGCCCTGCTGGTGCTGGCGGTATTGGCCTGGGAATTGCGCTGGGTGCTCTTGGTGTTGTTTGGAGCCGTGGTGCTCGCGGTCGCCCTCGATGTGCCGGTGCAACTGCTCAAGCAATGGCTAGGGCTACGGCGACCGCTGGCCCTAGCCCTAGTGCTGCTGGCCTTTGGTGGAATGGCCACGGTGTTGGGTTATTTGCTGCTTCCAGAACTGGTTGAACAGGCCAAAACGCTTACTCAGCTGGTACCGGTGCTGCTGCAGAGGCTGGTACTACTGAGCGGCCAAATAAAAGGTCTAAATGACTTTCAAAATTCCATAAGCAATCTCTCCAACCTGGAAACATTGCAACCCCTGGGCAGCCAGCTGTTGGGGATGGCTGGTGGTGCCGCAAACATCTCCGCCCTGATCTTATTAATGGCCCTGCTGGCAGTGTTGCTTTGTCTAGATCCCTTCAGTCATACAAGGCTACTGATTGCTGCCACCCCACGATTTTATCGGCAACATTGCCGTCGCCTATTGGCCGAATGCCGCGAGGCCCTAGGCGGCTGGCTGGCCGGAATGACAATATCTGCTGTAATTGTTTTTTTACTTACCTGGGCTGGGCTTGCCTGGCTAAAGGTGCCCCTGGCCCTACTTAGCGGCCTAATTTGCGGGCTACTTACTTTTGTACCTACGATTGGACCCAGCGTCGCCACACTGGTGCCAGCAGCTGTAGCTCTTCTGATATCGCCGTTACTCAGCTTGCAGGTGATAGTACTACGACTGATACTACAAAATAGCGAAGCCTTCTTACTCACTCCGCTGCTGCTAAAACGCACGGTTAACCTTTTGCCTACTGTGGCCCTGATGGCCCAATTGAGCCTGGGGGCACTACTAGGCTTGCCTGGGGTACTACTGGCCTTGCCGTTTGTTGTGGTGCTTCAAGTGTTGCTAGAGGAAATATTTGTGAAGGAAATTATGGACCGCTGGACCTTGAGGGCCTCGATGGGCCCACGAAAGCCCAGGGACTAAGCAACAAAATCAATGCGGCTAGCCTATGGCTCCCAATGGCGAAGAAAAGACCGGTCCAGGTAAAACTTTGAATTAGCAAAGTGATCTCAGTTCTTAACTCAAGAAGCGCCAATACCGCTAACAGCAGTACTAAGCTCCGCGATACCTTCACGGGTTTACCGCAACTGAAGGACTAATCTTCTGGGGCAACTTACCTCCAAACAATGGCAACAAAGGCGGGATAACGCCAATACTTGACCAACCACCTATGGCAACCCCCACAAAGAGAGCAACCGCAAACCAGTGCAAGCTTTCACCACCAAAGAGCAGCAGGGCCAAAATCGGCAACTCCGTGCAGATGGTGGTGTAAATAGAGCGGGTGAGAGTACCGGCCACCGCCCGATCCACCTGATCTTCTACGGTTAGATTGGGCAACACCTGCTGTTGCTCCCGGATCCGGTCAAAAACTACCACGGTGTCATTAACGGAATAACCGGCCAGGGTAAGCAGGGCCACCGCAAACAAACTATCCACTTCTACCCCAGCCAGAAGCCCTAACCAGGCAAATAATCCAGAAGTCAACAGCACATCATGGGCTAAGCAAACCAAAGCCATGGCGGCATAGAGGCGGGCATAGCGGGCTGAGATGTAAAGGGCAACCCCCACAAAGCTCACCACCAGCGCCAATAGGCTGCTACGCAGTAACTGCTCACCCAAAAGCGGCCCAATCGTATTGATTTGGGTGCCCTCCTGTTTAAGGGGGCCAGCAATTTTATTTAGTGCTTCCACCACTTCGCCACTTTTAGCTGGGCTAAGGGCAGCAGTACGTAAACTAATGGCTCTGCCTTCATCGAGCAGCTGCACCACCGCTGGTTCGGTTAGGGCCTTGCGGAGGCTATCAACATTGAGATCAGTACATTTATTTTCACATAGGCGTTCCACCTGTATTGAGGTGCCACCGGTGAAATCAAGCCCTGGTTTAAGGGGCGAATGCAGGGGAGATAACCAGGAAAGAAATAAGCCTAAAAGGCTTAGAAATACTAGAATTCCTGTGATACTTAGACAAATGCGGCGGTAGCGGGTAATGCGAAAGCGCGGTTCCCGCAGCAGGGCGCCGGTGGAGGAGGTCATGGTTGGGTGGGGGCAGCCAGGAAGAGCCCGGGTCGACGCAGGGCTGGATAGCTGAGCAGCAGACGCAGCAGGGTGCGAGTGCAGGTAAGGGCGGTGAACATGCTCATCAGCACCCCCACCGCCAAGGTTATGGCGAAGCCCCGCACCAGGCCGCTGCCCAGCCAACCGAGGGCAACACAGCTGATAAGTGTGGTGAAGTGGCCATCAAAAATTGATGAGAAGGCCCGGGTGAACCCCACATCCACCGAACGGAAAAGTGTATTTCCATCTAATAACTCCTCTTTGGTACGTTCAAAGATCAAAATGTTGGCATCCACTGCCATGCCCACCGATAGGATGAATCCAGCAATTCCCGGCAGGGTAAGGGTTACTGGAATTAGGGCATACATCGCCAGGTTGAAGAGGGCATAGAGGCCCAAGGCCAAAACGGCCACAAAACCGGGCAAGCGATAGAGCACCACCATAAATATCCCCACCAGGGCAATGCCCACCAGGGCCGCCAGCAGGCTGTTGCGCACATTCTCAGCCCCCAGGGTGGGACCAACACTGCGGTTTTCAATGATTTCCACTGGCAGGGGCAAGGCCCCACCGCGCAGCTGCACCTCCAGGTCGCGGGCCTGGTCAGCACTAAAGCCGCCGGTGATACTTGCGGCTCCGCCCGTTATCCCTGCGGTGGCGAATTGGGGTCCAACGCTGGCTTCACTGATGGAGCGGCCATCAAGCATGATCCCCAACAATCTGCTGCTGCCGGCGATTGACTTGGTGAGCGAAGCAAACTGGTCACCTCCCTCCCGGTCGAAACGCAGGGTTACCTCCCAATTAGGACTATTTGGTTGCTGCACCCGACCAGCATCAATGAGATGGCTGCCGGTGAGCAGGGGGGGATCAAATAGGCCAGCAATGCGACGATTGGTGTCTTGGAGGATTAGATCCAACTGTTGCTGTTCGTTTGCCCCTTGGGGGGCCTCTAAACCCAGCGATTTGAGGGTTTCTGCCAGGGGACCGCTCACATCTGGGGCGGGCTTGCCATCGGCTGCTTTGGCTTTGCCCTGGAGTTGATTGAGCTTGGCTTCGATCAGGCGCTTGAGGCGCAGTAGGCCGGTCATCTCCTGGTCGGTGCCAGCCTTCTGGGCCCGGAATTCGAGCATGGCAGTGGTGCCAAGGACCCCAGCGGCCCGGCGGGGATCCTGCACCCCTGGCAGTTGCACCACAATCCGGTCATTGCCGGAGGTGGTAACGGTGGCCTCTGAAACGCCAAGCCCGTTAACCCGCCGTTCCAAAACCTCCTTGACAGCTTCGAGCTGCTTGCTGTCCACCTGGGTAATGCGGCCAGCCGGCTTGATCAATAGGGTCAACTGACTCCCGCCGCGCAGGTCAAGGCCAAGGGATAGGGGCAGGGTGCGCAACACCAAAAAACTTCCGATCGCCAAGGCCAGGATCAAAGCCAGCCAACCTTGGGGGCGGGTCATAGTTGCACCAAGGCTTGAACAGCTTCAACAATCTGGTGGGGTTGAATAATCGTTAGATTTTCCAATTTACCGTTGTAGGGGGTGGGGATGTCTTGGCTAGAAAGCCGAACTGGCGCTGCGTCAAGTTCGTCGAAGCATTGCTCAGTTATCAGGGCAATTAATTCAGCGGCGATGCCACCGGTTTTCATGCACTCCTCCACGATCACCACCCGATGGGTTTTAGCAATCGAGCGGCTAATAGTTTCCATGTCAAAGGGCTTAAGGCTGATTAGATCAATCAGCTCAGGGTCATAGCCCTGGTCCACCAGCTGCTTAACCGCTGCCTGGCAATGGTGACGCATCCTTGAATAGGTAATCAGGGTTATATCTTTGCCCTCACGCACCAATTCAGCCCTGTCAAGGGCACAGGTGTATTCCCCAGTGGGGATCTCCTCGCTTAAGTTATAAAGCAGCACATGCTCAAAAAACAAAACTGGGTTGTTGTCTCTAATTGCCGCCTTCATCAGGCCCTTGGCATTGGTGGGAGTACTGCAAGCAACAATCTTGATGCCAGGAACGGCATGGAAATAGGCCTCCAAGCGCTGGCTGTGTTCGGCGCCCAACTGACGGCCCACCCCGCCGGGGCCACGCACCACGGTAGGAATTGTGAAATTGCCACCACTGGTGTATCTCAGCATCCCCATGTTGTTGGAGATCTGGTTGAAAGCCAGCAGCAGAAAGCCCATGTTCATGCCTTCCACAATCGGCCGGAGGCCCGTCATCGCAGCGCCCACGGCCATGCCGGTAAAACTGTTCTCAGCAATCGGCGTATCCAGCACCCTCAGTTCGCCATATTTTTCATACAAATCCTTGGTGACCTTGTAGGAACCGCCGTATTGGCCCACGTCCTCCCCCATCACGCAAACAAGGGGGTCTAGGGCCATCTCCTCATCGATGGCTTCCCGCAAGGCATTAAACAAAAGAGTTTCGGCCACGAAATCAGGCGCAGGGCGGCTGGCCGGCTGGATCCGGCAAGGGGTCAACTTATCAGTTTCTGGAAGCCAGGCCCAGGGCTCAACCCTGGGGTGCCCTCCGGCCTGGCAGCAGGTCGCGCAGGCAAAGCAGCAACAAACCCAGCGTCGTTAGACCAAAACTGAAGCAGGCCAGGCTGGCACTACCCACCAACAGGGTTTTGAAGGCAGTGGCAATCGACTGGGCCACTGGTTGGGTGTAGTGGGGGGGATGGTTTGCGTAGTACTCCAGTAACCGCAGGGTCGTAAATACCGCCAAGGCACAAAACAGGCCACTGGTGAGCCCCCCCCCCAGATAGCTGAGCGGCCGGGGGGCGGAGTCCGGGCGGGGGCTGGTCTCAACCATGGGGGGGGCGGGGAGGCAGGAATGAACAAACCCAGCTCTCGAAGCCATTCTCCTCGAGGCTGGACTGCAACTGCTGCTGGGCGGCGGCGGCGGCACTGCGATCGGCAAACAGGGCAAACAGGCTGGGGCCTGAACCACTCATGGCCCAGGCCAAGGCTCCGGCCGCCCCCTGCAGCAGCTGGAGCCCCGCCTGCACGGATTCTTTTTCCGCCGCCACCAGGGCCTGGAGGTCATTGCGCAACCTCGGCAGGCCCCACTGCTCGCCGTTGGCTTCGCTTTGCAGCAGAGCCTGCACCAGGGGCCCCTGGCGCAGGCTCTGGCGCCGGCTTTCGAAATCAACCTCAGCCTTTAGGTAAAAGTCTCCGCGCAACTCCCGACAGCGGCCATAGGCCCAGGGGGTGGACACATTCACGGCAGGGTGCTTGAGCAGCAACACCCCCAGGGCTGGAGCGCCCACCAGGGGTTCCAGCCGTTCGCCCCTACCGAAGCAGAGCTGGCTGCCACCGGCCAGGCAGAAGGCCACATCGGAGCCCAGGGCTGCCGCCAAGCCATGGAGCTCAGGGGCGGTGAGCTCCAAGCCCCAAAATTCGCTCAAGCCCAGCAGGGCAGTGGCCCCATCACTGGAGCCACCGGCCAGCCCCGCCCCAATAGGGATCCGTTTTTCCAGCTGGATCCTGGCCCCCAGCTCCGGCCTAACCACAAACTGACGTAAGAGCTCGGCAGCCTTGATGATCAAGTTGCTGCCATCGAGCGGCAAGCTCGGATCTGAGCATTCCAGCTGCAATTGGCCCGGGGCCGCAACGTCTAGGTGCAGTTGATCGCAGAGGTCGATGCTCTGCATCAACATCGCCAATTCGTGGAAGCCATCGCCCCGCTCGCCCAGCACCTCCAGGTGCAGGTTGAGCTTGGCGGGGGCTAGGAGCGTCAGCGGGCTCAAGGGGATGGGGGCAATCCAGTTGCCAAAGCTAGCCAGCGTTCCGGCGCCAATTCCTGGGGCCGCTGGTCAAGGCGCACGCCGGCGCCATGGGCCCAAGGTTCGAGTTCCCCTAGGGGCATCAAGCCTGCCAAGGTGTTGCGCAACATCTTGCGGCGGGCACCAAAGCAGCGCTTAAGCAGGCTTTCCAACTTCTTGGCTAATTCAGGCTCAAGGCTCTCCGCCCGGGGCTTCAAACAAATCACCTCAGACATCACCTTCGGGGGCGGCTGAAAACAGCGGGGGGGCACGCTACAGATCAATTCACATTCGGCCTGGAGCTGCATTCGCACACTGAGGCCACTGAAACAGCTATGGCCCGCAGGGGCGCTTATGCGGTCGGCCACCTCCTTCTGCACAAGCAACACCAGCCGCTCGTAGCGATGGCTGTTGGGACGATCCAGGCGCCCCAGCAGCCGCTCCAGCAAAGGCCCTGTGATGTTGTAAGGGATATTTGCCACCACCTTTGCCGCCGGCGGCAGCGCAAGGGCCAGGGCATCACCCTCCAGCAACACAAAGCGCCCGTCCCTGGCGAACTGTTGCCGCAAACCCACCACCAGGTCGCGGTCTAACTCCACGGCATGGAGCTTTTCAATCGGGCTGTTTAGCAAGCGCTCGGTAAGCGCCCCCCGCCCCGGCCCGATTTCAAGCAATGTGTCCCCAGGCTGGAGATCAGCGGCCGCTGCAATCTGATCCAGCACCCTGGCGTCCTTCAGCCAGTGCTGTCCAAAACGCTTGCGGGCGGTGTGGCCTGAGAAACCCATCTACCAACTGTGCCTTAGCCGATAACCCAGCAGCCACGACAAGATCAGTTTCACCTCTCAGAGCGTTAGGCCCCTTGTTGCTTGCCCTCGGCATCTTTGTGCTGGTGCTCCTGGCCACAGCTCTGGAGTGGACCCACTTGAGCATTGCTGCCCTGTTGGGGGCCACGGCAATGCTGTTGCTGGGCATCCTTAGCCCCCCCCAGGCGGTGGCCAGCCTCACTAGCGGCGGCGGCACCATTGCCCTGCTTTTCGGAATGATGTTGGTGGTGAGGGCCCTGGAGTCGTCCGGCGCATTCAATGG
>JBDLTB010000026.1:0-82065 GCA_039799245.1 Cyanobacteriota bacterium | reverse complement strand
TTGCCACCGAAGTCGTCGTCAAAGCCTTCGTAGGGCATGAATTCATTCCAGCCTGGACTGGCCTCATCCATCAGGCCGTATTGGGCATCAATGGCATCGGTGGCCGTGTTGCCCGTGGGCTGGGTGTCGCAGGTGACACTGCCATCGGCAGCGGTACTGCAGTTGTCAAACACCAGACCAGCGGCCACTGGGACCGCGGAACTAAGCACCAGGCCTAGGCCGATAATCATGACGCTTAGTCCGTTCTTCCGCACTCGATGTACACCGATTGGACCGCCGTCATTCTGCTGCTTCTTAGCGCAATCCCCCTAGCGGCAGTGGTGGCCACCGCCGCCTTCTTTATTTGGCGCTCGAAACAGAAGCGCTGAGCAAATGCTGCCGGGCCAACCTGTTAATACCCATGGTTTCCAGGGGGGCAGGCACCACCCCCTTGGCCAAGCAGTGCAGGCAGGTGCGGTAGTGATCACTGCCAAGCCGCAACACACCGGCACCACCGCAACTGTGGCATTGGACCTGGGCTTCTGCCTGGGACCTATCGGTGGACGGGTTAGCCATGGGTAAGGCCCTAGTTACTGCATTTATTTTGGTCAGACTTTGAGCACCTAAACCAGCAACCTTCCTTAAGAACTGCTATCCGGGCCGCTTCCTAAAAATTTCCTGAAGTAACTCCTGGGCACTAAGTACAGAACCTGGCGGCAACCAACCCAGTTCCGTTGCCCATTGGCCCACCAGCTCGGCGGCGCCTAAACCCCGCTCCCGCCAGCCTGCCAGCCCCGTGGCCCCAGCCCGCTTGGCCAGCCGTTGCCCCTGGCCATCGCGCACCAGGGGCACGTGCCAGTAGCTGGGCGGGGCCTGGCCCAACAGCTGCATAAGGGCCACCTGGGGACCGGTGGATTGCCACAGGTCTTCGCCCCGCACCACGGTGCTGATGCCCAGCCAGAGCTCATCTACGGCGGTGGCCAGGTGATAGGCAATAAAGCCATCGGCCCGCCGCAGCACCACATCCCCCACCTGGCTGGCACCAGCCAACTGGTGGGGCCCTGGGCCCAACTCCCGCCAACCAATTGGCGCCGCCGGCAGCCGCAAGCGCCAGCTGGGCAAACGCCCGGCCTCGGGCCCCCAACCGTGGCCCGCCTGGCGACAGCTGCCTGGATATACCTGCCAGGCCCCATGGGGAGCCGAAAGATCCGCCAGCAGCCGGCGGCTACAACGGCAGGGGTAAAGAAAACCGGTGCGGCGCAGGGCCGAAAGCACGGTGTTGTACAGCCCACGGCGCTCGCTCTGGCGCAGCAACGGGCCATCCCAAGCCAACCCCAGCCATTGCAAATCTGCCAGGGCCCCCTGCTCAGCTCCGGCTCGATTGCGGGGGGTATCTAGGTCGTCGATCCGCAGCAGCCACTCACCGCCCTCCCGCCGGGCCTGGAGCCACGACAGCAGGGCCGTGCGTAGGTTGCCCAAATGCAAGGGGCCGCTGGGACTGGGGGCATAACGACCCCGGGGGCGCTGGGGGCGCTGGCCCTGGGCAGCGAAAAGCACCCCCCGCGTATGGGCAGGGAGCGCTTCCAGTAACTGATTCAACAAGGGCTAATGCCGGTCAGGGGCTTAATCAGCCTTGAACGCGGTCCTTGAACATCTTGCCGGCGGTGAAAGCAGGCACCTTCTTGGCGGGGATGGCAATTTTTTCACCGGTTTTGGGGTTCAAACCCTGGCGGGCGGAACGCTCGCGGGATTCAAAGGAACCAAAACCAAGGATAGAAACCTTCTTGCCTTCGACAACGGAATCAATGATGGTTTCGATGGCGGCGTCGACCACCTGGGACACATCGGTTTTGGTGAGCTCGGTGCGAGCAGCCACCAGGTTGACCAGATCAGCTTTGTTCATGGGGAGGTAATCGGGAATCTCGAGCCAGCGGAATGCTGAACGGGCATGGAAAGTCCCGCCCACCGTGGAGAGGAACGCGCCAATCGTATGGAACAGCGCCGATGGACGCAACCACACATTCCAGCAATTGCAATGGTTTTGCCCGATCAGGGCGCTTCAAGTGACGCTTTAGCCCCGGCCAGGGCCGCCGCCCCATCCCCCACCATCTTGCCACCACCAACGGCGCCAAGCCCTGCGGCGCAAGCGATCTCAGCGGGTGATCCCCCGGGCAACCAGGCCAAAAGCTGGGCAAAGCTGCGCTTTTGGCGGGGCCAATGGAAGGTGGCTTCCGTCCGCTGCAATTTCACCCCTCCCTGGCGCTGGGGCCAGAGCAACCGTCCGCAGAACAGCACATCGCGGCCAGCTTGGGCCCAATGCAGCACGCAGGAGCCAGGGCTGGGGCCCGGCGTCCAGAGCAAGCGCAGGCCAGGCTCAAGCTCAAAACTCTCGCCAAAAACCTGGCGTTTCTCCAGGGTGGGCAGCAGGTAGGCCTCTTGCTCCTGCACAAGCACCGGCCAACCCAGCTGCTGTTGCAGGCGCCGACAGCGGCCATGGCCCTGGCGATGGGTGAGCACAATCAATCCCGGGGGTTGGGCCTGGAGAAAAGCGAGGTGATCATCCTTAAGCAATGGCACATCCACCAGCACCGAACGGCCGGCCGACGAGTGCAACAGCCAGGCACTACCCCCGGCGCTATCGCGGCTGGGGGGGAAAACCCAAAGGCCAGGAAAAAGTGACTGAATCGTCATTCCTCCCATTTCAGGCCATTGCCTGATTACGGTCAGGCGCAAAAGGGCAAAAACTAATGGTCTTTGGCAGCGGCCGCCCCTGGCCCCTGGGCAGCAGCCAGATCCCAGGGGGCGTGAATTTCTGCGTGGCTGCCCCCCTGGCCACCAAGGTGGAGCTGCTGATTTTTGACCACGGCGATGCTGCCGAGCCAAGCCGCACCATCAGCCTCGGGGAACAAAACCGCAGCGGCGACTATTGGCATACGGCCGTTGAGGGCTTGGGCCTCGGCTGTTGCTACGGCTATCGGGTATTTGGACCCCTGGGCCGGGGAAACCACGGCTTCAACCCCGCCAAGGTGTTGCTCGACCCCTGCGCCCGGGCCATCACCGGCTGGAACGTTTACAGCCGCGAGGCGGCCACCGGCGACCAGCCCAACACTGCCTGCTGCCTGAAGGCGGTAGTAACCGAAAGGGATCGCTTTGATTTCGAACGCTTTCCGCGGCCCCGCCACAGCTGGCGCAACACGGTGATCTATGAGCTGCATCCGGCCGGCTTCACCAAGGGGGACCACAGCCCGGCGGCAGCGGAACACCGGGGCAGCTTCCTGGGCTTGATCGATGCCCTGCCCTACCTCAGCAGCCTTGGGGTCACCAGCATCGAGCTGTTGCCCTCGATGGCCTTTGATCCCCACGATGCCCCCGCTGGGCGGCTCAACTACTGGGGCTACAGCCCGCTCAGTTGGTTTGCCCCCCACCCGGGTTACGTGGCTGGCGATGACCCGCTCCAGGGCCGCCAGCAACTGCGGGCCCTGGTGCAGGCCTGCCATGCCGCAGGCCTCGAGGTGATCATTGATGTGGTTTATAACCACACCGCCGAGGGCCACGGCGCTGGCCCCACCCTCAGCTGGCGCGGTTTCGCCGACCGCAACTACTACCTCCAGGCCGAGGACGGCAAATACCAGGACGTTTCTGGCTGTGGCAACAGCATTGCCGCCAATGACCCGTTGGTGCGGCACCTGATTCTGGAATCGATGCGTTGCTGGGCCCTGGAGCTTGGCGTTGATGGTTTCCGCTTCGACCTGGGGGCCGCCCTCACCCGCGGCCAAGACCTCACCCCCCTAGACCACCCACCCCTCTACGAATCAATGGAGGCCGACCCGGAGCTGGCCGACCTCAAATTGGTGAGTGAACCCTGGGATTGTGGTGGCCTCTATCGGCTAGCTGATTTCCCGGCCAAACGGGTGGGCACCTGGAATGGCCGTTACCGCGATGACCTGCGGCGCTTCTGGAAAGGGGATGAAAGCACCGCCTGGAACCTGGCGGAAGGCCTAAGCGGTAGTCCGAATTTATTTGGCGGCATCCCAGCCAAACCTGGACGCACCATCAACTTCATTACCGCCCACGACGGCTTCACCCTCAACGATTTAGTTAGTTACAACGACAAGCACAACCTCGCCAACGGTGAAGACAACCGCGACGGTGACTCCCACAACAACAGCTGGAACCATGGGGTGGAGGGACCTTGTACCGATAAGGCAATTAACACCCTGCGCCAACGGCAAATGCGCAACATGCTTTCCACCCTGTTGCTTTCCCCCGGGGTACCGATGCTGTTGATGGGCGATGAGGTGCACCGCAGCCAGGGGGGCAACAACAACAGCTGGTGCCAAGACAATCCCCTCGGCTGGATGGCCTGGCAGGGGGATGCCGACTCAGACGCCCTCCGGCTATTTATGCAAAGGCTGCTGCGGCTGCGTCAACAACTACAACCGCTAATCAATCCTGCGAAACCATTTGAACCGATTTGGCACGGGGTGGAACTCAATAAACCAGATTGGGCCAGCTGGTCCCATTGCTTTGCCTGGAGCCTGTCCGGCGAAGACCAGGCTCCAAAGCTCTGGTGCGGGCTGAATGCCTACTTCAAAGCGCTTCACTTTGATATTCCCAAAAGTGCCAGCGGCTGGCGCCGGGTAATTGACACCGGCCTGCCCCCCGGCGACGACCTGCCCGAAGAGCCCCCCCTCTGGCGGCCCCCCTCGGCGCCCATGGAAAGCCGCAGCCTGATGTTGCTGGTGGCTGCGGATATTCCGTTGAAACTCTGAGAAAATCAAGCGGGCGGCGGGAATCGAACCCGCATCATCAGCTTGGAAGGCTGAGGTTTTACCACTAAACTACGCCCGCAGTTTTTGGCCGCGGCCCTGGGCTCGGAGCAGTGGCTCAGAAGCCATAGACCTGAACATTGTGCAGCATGATGGGCGCCGCCTGAACCGCTTCATTTGACAAGCCCCACCCAACGCCGACTGCTCTGGAGCTACGGCATCGGCGATGCCGGCACGGGCATGGCCGCCACCCAGATGGGTTTCTACCTATTTGTGTTCTTCACTTCCGTGGTGGGGCTGCCCCCCTGGATGGCCGGCTCAGTGCTGATGGTGCTGAAGATCTGGGATGGGGTGAATGATCCCTTTGTGGGCTTCCTCAGCGACCACACCAAGCACCGGCTCGGCCCAAGGCTGCCCTGGATTATCTGGGGGGCGATCCCCCTGGGCCTCGCTGTGATGGCCACCTGGTGGGTGCCACCGGGGGGGATATGGATGAAATTCGGCTTTCTGGTGTTTATCGCTTTCCTCACCCAAACCACCTACACCTGCGTAAACCTGCCCTACTCGGCCCTGGCGGCGGAGCTCACTAGCGATGTAGACCAACGCACCCGGCTCAATGCCGCCCGCTTCACGGGCTCAATCCTGGCGGGCCTAACAGGCATCGTGATGGCCGCCTGGCTGATCAATGGTGGTGGTGCCGCCGGCTACCAGCGCATGGGGATTATCAGCGGCTTGATGATTGCCTGCGGCACTTTGATCTGTGCCTGGGGACTAAAACCCTTTGCGATCAATTGCCAACACCCCAGCAATAAGCCGGAACCGCTGGCCCAACAACTACTGCGCATTGCCCGCAACAGCCGTTTCCTCCAGGTGCTGGGCCTTTACCTGCTGCTCTGGTGCGCCCTGCAGTTGATGCAGCCCGTGGCCCTGCTTTACCTCACGGTCGTGATGCACCTGCCCGAAAGCTGGAGCACCTGGATCCTGGTGCCCTTTCAACTCAGTGCCCTGGCGGGTTTACAACTGTGGAGCTGGATAAGTAGTCGCTGGGGCCGGATTCCAGCCCTGCGTTGTGGCTCGCTGATTTGGGTTGGTTCCTGCCTGGTGGCGATGGTGCTAAGGCCCCTCAACGGGGCCCTGCCCCCGTTTGGCTCCTTCGGCAATGGCGTGGCGCTGGTTCTGCTGGTGCTCACGATCATGGGGGTGGGGCTGGGGGCGGCCACCGCTTATTTGATCCCCTGGTCGCTGCTGCCGGATGCGATCGATGCTGACCCGGATAAACCAGCGGGGCTCTACACCGCCTGGATGGTAATTATTCAGAAAATCGGCATTGGTTTTAGTGTGTTTATGCTTGGTAATGGCCTCAGCTTGAGTGGCTACCGGGCGGCCGCCGGCATGGTGCAACCGGATTCAGCCCTAACCACGATTCGGCTTTGCATGGGCGTGATTCCAGCAGTGATGGTGATTTTAGGGCTGCTGGTGGTGCGACGCTGGCCGCGGCGGGTTCACAGCCATGGGGTGCTGCCGTGAAAGCCCCCCGCTGGCTAACGCGCCTGGGTAGCAGTGCCCTGATCGGTGGCCAGGCCTTGGCCGCTGTGGCCAGGGGCAAGGTGAATCTCTCGGAACTAACCGACAACCTGATGGAGGCCGGCCCCTCCACCTTCCTCGTGGTGATGATCACCGGCCTGGCCGCCGGCACGGTGTTCAACATCCAGGTGGCCGCTGAACTCACCAAACAGGGGGCCGCCTCCACCGTGGGCGGCATCCTCGCCCTGGGACTCTCGCGCGAAATCGCGCCACTACTTACCGCCACCCTGCTCACGGGCAAGGTGGCCACCGCCTATGCCGCCTCCCTGGGCACGATGAAGGTGACGGAACAGATCGATGCGATCACGATGCTCCGCACCGATCCCGTGGAGTATCTGGTGGTGCCCCGGGTGCTGGCCCTACTGGTGATGGCACCGGTGCAGTGCTTACTTTTTTTCACCGTGGGGATCTGGTCAGGCCAGCTGAGCAGCACCGCCCTCTATCGGATTCCGCCCAACGTGTTTTGGACTTCGGTACGCACCTGGATGCAACCCAGTGATGTGCCCTCAATGCTGTTGAAAGCGACGGTATTTGGCCTGGAGATCGCAATCTTGGCCTGCGGATGGGGGCTCACCACCCGGGGCGGCCCCAAGGAAGTGGGCACTAGCACCACCGGGGCCGTGGTTATGACCCTGGTGGTAATCTCTCTCACTGACGTAGTTCTCACCCAATTACTCTATGGCTAAATTTGCAACTAAACCCCATAAGTAATTTTACTTAAATTAATTTAACTATAATTAAAACAGCTCATGCATAACAACTACTTAAAATTTATATAATACTTAATTAGCGCTAAATTAACAATTAATACAGGGCATCTCAAAGAATCTCGAATCTCACCAATCTCGAAACACGAGAAGTGCAGGTGCCAACTTGCCCTTAACTAGCAGGGGCGGGATAGGCAATTCTTCGTGGGACCTTTCAATAATGAATATCAAATGCCCTTCACAATTGTTGCTCGGAAATTTGTTATTTTTACAAATTAGATTCAATTAAGCCTAAAATCTTCCAGGGACCGACCCTAGCGGTCGGCTTTTCCCTGAACCTTAATCCTTAGGATCCAGCATCATGGTTTGATTCGGCTTGGGCAAAGGCATGCGGCTCTATCAATTCCGCCACTCGTCCCACTGTGAGAAGGTGCGTCTTGTGCTTGCCGCCAAGGGCCTGGCCTACACCACGGTGGAGGTAACGCCAGGCCTAGGCCAGTGGGATTTATTTCGCCAATCTGGGCACCGACAGGTGCCGGTCCTAGAGGATGGCCACACATGGGTGGGCGATTCCAGTGCGATTGCCCTGCACCTGGAGACAAGCCAGCCGCAACCTCCGCTATTACCAGCGGATCCAGGCCAGCGCGCCCAGGTGCTGCTCTTGGAAGATTGGGCAGATACCACCCTGGCGGCGGCTGCCCAGCTGGCTTTGGCGCAAACGGCAGCAACAGACCGACAATTGCGAACAGCCCTGCTGCCAGACAACACACCTCTGCCAGTCAAGACCTTGGCTGGAGCGCTACCCCTCGGCTGGATAGGTGGTGTTAACCAGCTATTAGAAGCTAAAAGCCAGGAATTAATTGCGGCCCTAGAACAACTTTCGGCGCTGCTCAGGGTGCAACCCTATCTAATAGGGGAGAAACCCAGCCTCGCTGATATTGCAGTGGCTGCCCAGCTCTATCTGCTGCGTTTTCCCGCCGGAGCTGGCCTACAACTATCATCCCGCGGCGTGGGTGCCATTGCTAACCGGCCAGATTTTGAAGGTCTATTCAGCTGGAGGGATGGGCTCTATCGCCAGTTGGGTCGTGGGACTCCCTCCAGCCCCGATCGGGGGACAGAACTGATTCCTTTGGAGTGATCACCATGGCTGATTCCACGGATCTAGTGTCGTTGCGGCAGCTCGAAGCGGAGCTGGGCCTGGAACGGGCCGAGTTACTACTTTTACTGCGACAGCATCGCATTGAACCGCTTCATAAAGGACTGCGCACCTATCTAAGTGTTGATCAAGTGGATCAACTGCGTAGCCACTACCCCAAAGATTCCGATGGGGGGGCGCTCACCGTGCTGGAACTAGAGCCCGCGGGGGCCCAGGCTGGGCCCCAATGGTCAGAGGCCGGTCAATTTGCCCAGGTGAGGCTATTGCGGGAACGCCTGGAGTTATTACTGCTATGTGCAGACAGGGGCCTCTGGCTGGAATCTGGTGAACTAGCCCCATTGCTGGGGCTGCGGCGGGTGGTAGCCCGGGACCAAGATGACCAAGGGGCCTATTTCGATCGCTACGGGATTCGCTTTCGCCGCCAGGACCGCCCAGGGCAACGGTCAGCCTGGCGGATTATTTCGTTATCACGAGAGTCGATCACGGGGGATCAATGACCAGTCTTAGTTCCCAAAGGGCATATCAAAACTCTCCTTTTTTTGAGCCCCGCCGCCAACAACGGGGA
The DNA here is from genome assembly GCA_039799245.1 of Cyanobacteriota bacterium. Lineage (GTDB taxonomy): Bacteria > Cyanobacteriota > Cyanobacteriia > PCC-6307 > Cyanobiaceae > Synechococcus_D. Next base: position 73,305 of record JBDLTB010000026.1, on the reverse strand, counting down.
ATCATCTTGGGTGCTGGGGCCAGCGTATTACTGGCAGCCTTAAATCATAGTAATTTTCTTGCCGGAGCAGTTGCTGTTGCAATGACAGTGGATCTCTGCCTAACCCTGCCATTCAGCCTGGGACTCACAACCACTTCAACACGGGCCCTATTTGAAGCGGCAGAATTAAAACGGGGGCGTCTACTTAAGCGAGCAATTCTAATGATTGGCATCAGCATATTATACCTGAGTCTATCAATGCACGACCTTTCTCAGGCAAAATCAGAGTGGAGAGCTTTTCATCTCTCATTCTATTTTTTAGGAGTCATGCTCTGCTGGCTAGAGTTACAACTGGCCTTTGCCACCTACTACGCCAAGATTTTCTTCCGGGGCAACCCCCTGGAGCCCCAAGACATGCCAACGGACAATAACAAGGGCCCCCAGGAATTAATTTTCCCCGGCAGTGATGAGCCAGAATTCAGCGACTTTCTTTATATTTCCAGCACGGTAGCCCTTACATTTGCCATGAGCGATGTGAGCATCGAATCGTCACGAATGCGGAGGACAGTGATGCTACAATCATTGGCCTCTTTTCTATTTTACTCGCTAATCTTTTCGGTTGTAGCCAACTTACTAATAAATGCATCATAAGGATCAGGTAAATGCATCATAAGGATCAGGAAGCCATAGGTGCCAACCTTTGCCAGTCAACGCGGCGCCCCAGGTAGAGCCCCAAGCGTTCCCCGGCCTTACGGCCCGGGCCACTCAGAAGCACCCCCCCAACCAGGCCAAAGATGCTTTGACTGGCGGCTTCCCCGGCGGCGGAGCTGCCGGTATGGCGAAGCCATTGCCATGGATGGCGCCATTGCTGGGTGCGATGCAGGGCGGCGTCTTCCCCCAGCTGACCCACCAACAAGGTGCCCACCAAAGCCCCTGCACTGGCCCCCAGCGGTCCGCCCAGTAGGCCACCAATTCGAAGCCCCGCCAAAGCACCGGCCTCCTCCCCCAGGCGGCCGGCCACCCTGCCACCGACCCGGGTTTTCACCTGGCTGAGTTCACCAGCAATCTCCCCACGGTTTCTTTGCTGATCGAGGCTTTCCGTGGCCAGCACAGCCCCCAGCACCAAGCCAAGAAAGGAGCCAGCGGCGGCCCCAGGGGGACCGGCCAGACTGGCCCCCAGCCAACGGCCCAGCGGTTCCCCGAGGGATGCCCCCATCAGGCTGGCCCCCACCTCCAGGGTGATCTGCTCCCAGGGGCGATTTGCCTCCGGAGGGGGGCTGGAGGGGCTGGGGGCTTCCAACCACCAACCCAGTTGCTCTAGCTCCTCGGCCAAACGGCCCAGGCTCGGGGGTTGGGACAACACCATGGAGCCGCTAAGGGGATGCCACTGGGCCCCAAGCCCAAGGGCCAACCGCTCGGCCCCGTGGATGTCGCCCCTGGTCAACTGCAACCGCAGGCGACCAGGGAGCCAATGGCGCAGGCGCAGCACTCCAATGGGTTCCAGGGCGAAGCAAGGCGAGTTAACCAATCATTAGCCCTGCCATGCGATATTTGCCGCAACCTGCAGTGAATGAGCGCATGTTCGAGCTCGAAATGCTAGTTGCCTTCGGCATTGGCGCTGGTCTTATGGCCCTTGCCCCAGCTGTGTCCGCTGTTACCGGCGGCAGCAAGTTATCCCGGAGCATGGCTGAAACCGGCAGGGATCTCACCAAGCGGGGCCTCAAGGTGGGGGTGGTAGTGGCCGACAAAGTATCCGAAGTTACCCATTCTATGGTTCATAATGTTTCCGAAATTGGCGAGTCTTTTAACGATCTGGTGGCTGAAGCCCGGGCTGATCTTGTGCAAGAACGGGCGGCCGCCTCAAAAAATGGAACTGCGGTTAAGACAGTCACAGAGGTAACTGTTGAAGGCTGACAAGAATCTTACAAAGCTTGCAAAGCATTATACATCTGAGAATTATACATCTGGGAACTATTTAACTGAGATTTACTCAGCCGAACAGATTGTGGCCAAAAGAGATCACCCTAATCAAGCTATCATTGACCAACCAATTCCTATGGTTTTACTCCATAGCTGTGGTCAAAGATTTCGTTTTTCCGTGGACAGGGCTTGGGTTAAATATCTCCCCCAGTTATTTAACGATTGGGAAGGTGTACAAAAGCACCGTTTCAATAATTTGAGTTGCTCGCTTGTGGTCTGCCTAGGGCCAGGGGTGGACCCAACGGCATGGCAGATCCAACAGGAACATGCTTTTTATCAGCTTTCCAAGGCTGTTTCTACGCCGCCATGCACCTCAGCTGGGCCCCACCCCGGGGAGCTGCCAACGTTAATTGCCGACGGCACCCAGGATGAAATTGCGGCGGCCCTGGCCCGTACACGCCTGGATCTGCTACCCCCCCGCCTAAGGCTGCCGCTGCTGGCTCTGGGGGCAACTCTGCTAGCGATACCCCTAGAGCTGCCGCTTGCCCCACTTTTCTTACTGGTGCTGCTGGCTGGGGGACGCTGTTTTGGGCGGGCGGGGACCAGTTTGGTGCGCCATCGCCGGCTCAACGTGGATGTGCTTGATGCCCTAGCCGTGGTGTTGCACAGCATTGAGGGCTTCTTCTTTGGCCCGGCCTTGATGCTCACCATGATCGAAGGAGGTGAATCAATCCGTGATGCCACCGCCCGCATCGCCCACGCCTCCACCCGCTCCCTCAAGGCAGACATGCACCGCCAAGTGACCCTGCGGCGGGGCCCAGACATCCTGACTCTGGAGCTGGCAGATGTGCAGAAGGGAGATGTAGTGCTGATATTTGCCGGCGATCAGGTGCCAGTGGATGGCACCGTTTTGATGGGTCAATCCAGCTTGGATGTGCGCAGCCTCACCGGCGAATCAGTGCCAAGGTTTGTGGAGACAGGCGACGAAGTATTGGCATCGTCTGTGTTGTTGGAGGGATCCCTCGAAATCGCCACCACCGCCATCGGTGACGACACCCGGGCCGGGCAAATTGCCCAGCTACTGCAGGATGCCCCTGTGTGCGATAGCCGGGTAGGCAATTACGCCGCCCAGGTGGCTGATCGTTTTGTGTTGCCCACCCTCGGATTGTCGTTGCTCACCTTCGGGCTCTGGGGCAGCCTCAGCCAGGCCGCCTCGCTGCTAATGCTTGACCTAGGCACCGGCCTACGGGTATCGGTACCCACGGCAATCCTGGCCTCCCTAAATGGGGCTGCGTCGCGGGGCATCTTGATACGCAGTGGCCGGGCCCTTGAGGCCTTGGCAGAGGTTGATGTGGTGGTGTTTGACAAAACCGGCACCCTCACCACTGGGGAACCGGCTTTGCTGCACATAGAGATACTTGATGCTCGATATAACGCCGATGATCTGTTGCAGCTGGCCGCCAGTGCTGAACAGGGCCTAAACCATCCCATCGCCTTGGCTATCACCGCAGCGGCCCAGGGGCAGGGCCTGGCCATGCTGCCGGTGCAGGATTGGCGCTGTGAAATCGGCCGCGGGGTATGCGCCCAGCAGGAGGGCCGTCGCGTTCTGGTGGGCAACCGACGCTTACTGAGGGAAGAGGGCATTGATCCCCCCCCCTTGAGTCGCAAGCCAGAGCTACGTATAGCCACCCCAATCATGGTGGCGGTGGATGGCCGCCTGGCGGGGGTACTTTACGTGGCAGATCAATTGCGCCCTGATGCGATCGAATTATTAGAAGCATTAAAACAACGCGGCATCAGTAGCCACCTACTCACCGGTGACGCCGAGGCCGTGGCCCTTCAGGTGGGGGGTCAACTGGGGTTGAGTCGATCCCAGATCCATGCCGAGGCCTTACCAGACATCAAGGCTGAGGTGGTCCGTCGCCTAAAAGCAGAGGGGCATCGCGTCGCCTTTGTGGGCGATGGCATAAACGATTCAGCCGCCTTGGCCTATGCCGATGTAGCTGTTTCTTTTCGCCATGGCAGTGACATGGCCAGAGAAACGGCGGAGATCGTGCTTGGAGGCGGTCAAATCAGTCAATTATTAGAAGCTTACGAACTGGCCCGATTCAGCTTTGCAGTGGTGCGTCAAAACATTCTATTGGTAGCTGTACCTAACCTCACGGCCCTGGTGATTGGCGTCTTCCTGCCGATTCCAGCCCTGTTAGCGATTCTGATCAACAACGGCAGTTGCATCATTGCAGCCCTCAATGCCCTAAGGCCGCTCCGCCATGGCAGCGTTCAAGCCCATGGCCCATCGCTGGCGGCAGCAGAGCCCAGCAATCTCCCTGATAATCCCCCTGCTGCCCCTGCCCCCAGCAAAAGCCAAGAACCGCTCAACCTCAGGGCATTGGCCCAGCGCCTTGGGGTGAGCAGCCAACAGTTGGTGGCAAAGCGCCATAAACCTGATTTCAGCAGCTGGACCGCCCGCCAAGATCCCCAGCAATTGGCCTGGCGTTATGAACCCATTGAGCGTTTCTTTCACCTGGAAGAATCACTCTCCCCCCAGGGATGACCCAAATAGAGGTGGTCCATAGTTTGCCCGGACGCCTTAGGTTGCGTTTTAAGCCGCCGTTACCTCTGCCCCAGGCCCTGGGTCTGCAGGCCCAACTAACAAGCCAATGGCCCACATTGCCCCTAAGACTTTGGGGGCTGGGCCAGGGCTTGGTATTAGGCGATGGCAGGGAACCACTGGAACCTGGCCTGGGGGCAACCGTTGAGCAGTTACTCAGGGAACCCCTTGAGCAGACCCCCAGTTGGCGTGATGGCTTAATGCACTGGTTAATGGTGCTTGCCATCCTGGGGTGGGCGTTGCCGGTGATGCCAGGCACACCTTTTTTCCTTCTAGCCCTGGCCTTGCGCCAAAACCGGCGATGAACCAAATTCTCCAGGTTGGTGATCAACTGATCTGTCCAAATAGTGGAGATAGATGGACAGTTCGATCGGCGCTGCCAGGCCGGCTGCGCTTAGTAAGTAAGCAATTACGAGAAAACAAAACCTGCCGAGCCAACCTGCAATTAGTGGTTGCTGATCACCCAGAGGTAGCTCACCTACGGATAAATCTGCAGGCGGGCAGCCTGCTTTTAGAACATGGGCAGTTGATTCCCTGGCGCCGTAAGGCAGTGGAAGTGCTGCTGGATCAAGCCCAGGCAGAAAAATCTGAGCAGCTCCTGCCGGCAGTGGCACTGCCCCCACCAGCCCGGGCCTCATTTTTCAGGCTACTCCTGGCGGCGATGCTGCTAATGGGGCAGTTGCTTTTGGCAGAGGTTTGGCTGCTGCCCCTAGGACTTTTGATACTTCCACCTCTGCTCTTGCCGCTGCTCCTGGGCTTGGGGAAAGAACTAAAAAAAGGTGCATTGCCCACCGAGTCCCTCGACCTGGTGTGGTTCACCACCCTGATTGCCCGCGGAGAACTGGGGGGCCTGGCCACGGAATTGGCCTTGGAAAACGGCAACAAACTGCTCCAAGGGGAGCTCAATCAAGGAGATAGCTATGGGGAGGATCTCTGCCAGGAATTGCGCCGTTGGCAGGAGCACAGTCGATTTCGACTTGCCCCCCCCGAAAAGTGTGAACGACAGCTAAATGAATTGAAGGTTGGTGACCGCATTCAACTGCGCCAGGGGGACTTGGTGCCCCTAGATGGCTATGTGGTTAGCGGCGAAGCACTGGTGAGCAAGCGTCTACTAGATGGGGAAACCGCCCTGATACCCGTGCGGGCGTTTCAACCATTGCCATTGGGGGTGGAGTTAATTCAAGGGGAGGTGATATTCAAGCTCAACAAGTCCCTAGCAGAGCAGCCAATTTATCAAGAATTACTCCACTTAAATGAACAACAGCCCGCCCCCTGGGGGATACAGCGGGCCCGCAGCTTGCACCGGCAACTGCTACCAATGGTGCTGGGCGGAGGGCTGCTGGCCCTGGGCTTAGGCCGCCCCCATGCGGCGGCAGGTTTGATGCAGTTTGACCCAATAAATGACTGGCAATTAAGTGCCTCGATTGCTTACCGGGGGGCGCGGCAATTGTGTTTAGGTTGGGGGGTGATCCTACGCCGGGGGGTCGTGCTGGATCGCTTGGCTAAATGTCGCACCCTAGTTATTAGTGAAGGCGCTATTTGCTACGGCATCAATCGATCAGTGCTGGAAATTCGCAGCCTTGATGCCGACCACAACGCCGAGGCCTTGATCGAACTGGTGGCGGGCTTCCGGCGGTTTATGCATCCAGAGGCGATACCTCTTTATCCCTTACAGGCGGTGTTACAAGAACGGGATCTTGAACCCCGGCAGGTCGAACAGCTGCAGCCCTTTGGGGGTTGTGGACTCCAGGGGGTGGTGGGGGGTAAGCGGGTGCACTTGGGCGGTGGGGCCCTACTGGGCAAGTTGGGAATTAATAGACCTGGCAGCATGGGGCAAACCCAGGGGCTGCACTGGTTATTTGTATTAGTGGAAGGCGAAGTAGTAGGTGGCCTGCTGTATCAGGATCAACTGGATCGGGAGGTACTACGCAGCCTGCGGCGCCTGAGACGTAACGGCTGGGGGCTGCATTTGGTGAGCACCTGGCATGGGGACACCCTGGACAGCATCGCCAGGCAACTGGAACTGCCGCCGCAGTCCATCCATCCCTCAGTGGATCTGGCCCAGCGCCTGGAACTAATCCGCGACTTTGATCGCCAGGAGGGGCCAATTGCCTACCTAGGTTCATCATTAATGGATAGCGGAGCCTTTGCGGCGGCCGATATTGGCATTGCCGTGAGTGATGGCACCTTTGCCTTACCCATAGAGATGGCCGACATCGTGGTGCCAGCTAAACGGCTTGATCGACTCGTGGACTGTGTGGCAGTTGCCAAAGATATTGGCGCCAATAATCGCCAAAACTTCTACCTAGTGCTTTTGCCCCACTCAGCGGCACTATTACTAAGCGTGCTTTTACTGCTCGATCCCCTACTGGCGGTACTACTGGCAGACGTGCCCCTAGTACTAGTGGAACTCAACAACCTACAAACCTTTAACCACCTGCGCCAGGAGCACAAGTTGGGCTGGAAAGCTCAACGGAAACGAACCTCCAATCGACGTCCCGCCACCCGGGCCCCCGAGGGGGAAAGCCGCAAGCAAGCCTCAGGTAAGGGATAGCTCCGTCGTAGGGATCCCACCCGCAGCTGCAGCGCCGAGCCAACCCGTTGTACCTGCAGTTGCTCTTTAGATATTCCCGGAAGTAATACGCTAAACACCACGGTGCCATCGGGATCGCTGTGGCAAATAAGATTGGCCTCTCCGACCCAAGGCAAGTTCAGCCATGCTTCCCCAGCACCACTGAGGCCAGCGACTTGGGGGGTATGCAGCAGCTGGGCTGGTTGCCATTGCTGTTGTAATTGCTGGAGGGCCCCAGGCTCAATCGGGCCGTTTAACCAAAGTCGACTCAATTGCACTCCACAGAGATAGAAGCCACAGATGCGTTGGCTAAGCAGCTGGCCCTCCCCTTGGTTAGCTCCTAAGGCCAGCAGCAATTCACACTGATCCGAATCAAGCAGCAGCTCACTCAACTGCTCCAGTTGCTGACGAATTAACTCTGGTAGCCGTAGGCCTGAGCTGTCTGGCAGCCGCAGATTTAGCAAGGCATCCAGATGGCTAAGACTCTCCTTCAGCTGGCCAAGCCGCCCCACCAGGGGCTCATAAAGCTGATTCAACAACTCCGGAGCCCCCACCAGCCCCAGCAGAAACCGCTGGGCATGGGCCGGTGGCGGCAGCAGCAGCACCAGGGCTGGACCTGGGGCTGCCTGGAGATGATCCAGCAGAAACAAGGTGCGCAGCACCTCGTCAAGGCCTGGCAATAGCGGCAACTGATGGGCTTCAAGGTTGCCAAGCTGGAGAAGCTCTAGCCAGGGCCCTAGTTGCTGCAACAGGGGGGGCCAACGCTGCTCCAAGGCTGCCAAGGCATTAAAGGCATGGGGCCCAGGTAACAGTGATTCACCACTGAGATCTAGGGCCAGCGCGCCCCCATGGCGACGGGAGGCCGCCATGGCCAATTGCTTCGCCTGCAACGGATCGTCGGCGCTGATCAGGATGAGTCGCATCCCCAGGACAGCTCCCTTTAATGGCTTTACTGTGGCCAGATCTTATCGCTGCCCCAGGGGATGAACAAAAGGCGTTGGGATTTTCATCGGATTCGTAGCCGTCACCTGGCCTATCGCTACCTAATGGCAGTGGAACTAATAATTATTTGGATGATACCCCTATGGCCGGCCTTTCCACTGATCGCAAGCCTCAGCGGCTTACTTCTAATGGCATATGTGCTGGTATTTATGAGTCGCTTTTCAAACATAAAAAAGGGAAAGCGACTCCTCTACCTGTTTGGCATTGCCACAATGCTGGCAGAGACACTTTGCATTGTCAGTCGAGATAACCTTTTTGGACTCCACTATGCAGGGCTAGAAATAACCAGACATCCAGGATTTTCCGTAATTCACTTCTGCCTATGGTTAATCTTTTTTGGTCTCCTCATAATTCGGCTGGTGAAAGCTCTGATTAGAGAACCGTTTGTTACCACTTCAGTAATAATGGGAGCCGGTGGCGGATATTTACTATTGGGGCTCCTGGGGGGAGTACTACTAAATACCCTCTACTCCCTTCAGCCCTCCGCATTCACCAGCATGACCGCAGGTACAGACCCCAGGGCCATGCTCACCATCGCCGCCTTCGGTTATCTCACCTCCCTAGGCAGCGACGTAGTGAATGAACAGTCCCTCCTGGGACAGGCTGGGGCCCTAACTATTACCCTATGGGGGCAACTATATGTGGCGATTTTAATTGCCCTTGTGCTCGGTCGTTTTCATCACCGCAGGAGCAGCTGATTCAACACAGCCCCCTGGTTAAATACACTGGCAAGCCCCAAGGCATCTCCCCAACTGCCCTACGGCTGAACTCTCCCATGGCTGAACCAATCCCCCCAGCGCTACCGGCGGTAACCATTGCCCCCCGCCCCTGGCTGGCCCTGGGGCTGCTGGCCCTGGCAGCCGGACTGCTGCTGGTGTGGTGGCCAGGGGCCGCAGGCCTGGGTTTGTTTGGCTTATTTCTGTTGCTGCAAACGGCGCTGTTGCGCCTGCGCTTTGAGCCAGAGGCCCTGGTGGTGCTGCGCCAGGGGGTGGAAATCCGTAGCTTCCCCTATGGCGATTGGCTGGGCTGGCGAGTGTTTTGGCCGCCAGTGCCAGTGCTTTTCTATTTCCGCGAGGTACACAGCATCCATTTCCTGCCGATGCTTTTTGATGCCACTGCCCTGGCCAGGGAACTGAACCAGCGCCTGGATCCCCAGCTCAACAGGCCAGCGGCACCCGTTCCCAGCGCTGAAGTTGCAAATGGGGCTGGAGACGAAGTTCCTTCCCAGCCCGAATAAAACGGAAGTGCCACAACTGCCCGGCCCCCACGCAGTAGCCGTTCAAGTTGGCAATACCAAGGCCCTGCTGGGCACTCACCAACTGCACCTGGCCCCCAAGGGCCTTACTCAACCGCCTACGGATCAACCGCTGCATCGGTAGAGATACCCCCTGGTTCATGGGCCCAGCCAACGAATTTGCAACCTTGTTCATACCCGAGTTGACTCCGACCTGGGCCCACCAAGGGGGGATACTTTGTATCTTGAAATACATTTGAGCCCCCTTGACCCTGGCGGTGTCACACTGCCCCCAGCCCCCGATTGCGCTGTGGATGAGCCTTGGCAGCAGCTGGCCCTCCAGGAGCTGCAACAAAAGCGCCAGGACCTGGAAGCCGAGATCACCAGCCTGGAAGCGCGCCGCCTGCAACTGCAAAAAGAAATCGATAGCCATTTCGTTGGCCAGGCCGATGGCGTCAGTCGACGGGTCAAGGCCTTCCAGGACTACCTGAATGGCGCCCTGCAGGGGCTGGCCCAAAGCGCAGAACAGCTGCAACTGGTGCCAGAAACCCTGGCGGTGCAGCCCTCCCCCCTAGACCAGCAGGCCAGCGGCGCCGCGGCGGCCCCTGGGGAGATAGCCCCCAGCGTGGCCAATGGCCTGTTTAGCCATGAAGCGCCATTGATTGCCGAGCGCCTGGCCCGCTACCGCGATAGCCCCGACTTCTATGCCGAACCGTGGCAGCTGCGCCGCAGCCTTGATGACACCACCGTGGCGGTGCTTCAAACCTGGTTCCTGGAGCAGGGGGGCCGCGGCGCCCAACCCAGTGGCGGCAGCCGCAGTCGCAACGTGCTGGTAACCGCCGCCGCCATCAGCGTGCTGGGCGAGCTCTACGGCGACCGCTTTCAAACCCTGGTGCTGGCGGGCCAACCGGAACGGCTGGGGGAATGGCGGCGGGGGCTGCAGGATTGCCTTGGGCTCACCCGGGAGGATTTCGGGCCCAACAGTGGGGTGGTGCTTTTTGAACGGGCCGATGCCCTGGTGGAACGGGCCGACCGCCTCGAGGAAAGGGGGGAATTGCCCTTCATCGTGCTGGATGCGGCGGAACTCTCCGTAGCGATTCCCATCCTGCAATTCCCGCTCTGGCTGGTGTTTGCCGCCGATGCCCAGGAACTCGCCTTTGAAGAGGAGCTGCTGTGACCACCCCCCTGATCGGCCCCGCCCTGCCAGGGCTAGTGCTGCTGGCCGCCTATCTGCTCGGCTCCATCCCCAGCGGCTACCTGGCGGGCCGCTGGTGTGCCGGCATCGACCTGCGCCAGCTGGGTTCCGGTTCCACCGGCGCCACAAACGTGCTGCGCCAGGTGGGCAAAGGCCCGGCCCTGGTGGTGTTTCTGGTGGATGTGCTCAAGGGCACCGCCGCCGTGCTGCTGGCCAAGGCCCTGCTGGACAGTGCTGCCCATGGCTGGGTGGTGGCCGCTGGCCTAGGGGCCCTAGCTGGCCACAGCTGGCCCCTGTGGCTGGGGGGCAAGGGGGGTAAAGCGGTGGCTACGGGTCTTGGCATGCTGCTGGGGCTGGTGCCGGCCGTGGGCTTGGCCTGCTTTGGCATCTTTCTGGCCCTATTCAGCTTTAGCCGAATCGTGTCGCTGGCCAGCCTCGGGGCGGCCTTCAGCTTGCCCTTGCTGATGCTCGCCGCCGGGGCCCCGCCCGCCTACCTGGCCCTGGGGCTGCTGGCGGGGTTGCTGGTGATTTGGCGCCACCGCACAAACCTGCAACGGCTGCTGGCGGGCACTGAACCCCGCATCGGCAGCAAAAGCTGAGCTAAGGGCAAGGGGCTGAGGGCTGCGCTTAGCCCAAGGCGCGACTGCGTTCCGAGGCGCTGAGCACCGCTTCGATCAGGGCGGACCTCAGGCCCGCCTGCTCCAGCACCCGCAGGCCAGCAATGGTGGTGCCCCCAGGGCTGCTCACCATGTCTTTTAGTTGGCCCGGGTGCAGCCCCTGCTGCTCCATCAGGGCCATGCTGCCGCTCAACATCTTTCGGGCCAGGGGGGTAGCCAGGGCCCTGGGCAAGCCGGCGGCCACCGCCCCATCGGCCAGGGCCTCCACCACCAGGGCCGCAAAGGCCGGCCCGGAGGAGGTGAGGGCCAGGAAGCCATCCAACTGGCTTTCCGGCAGTTCAAACACCTCGCCCACCTGGCCAAACCAACGCTGCACCTGTTGGCGCTGGCTGGGACCCACCGCCTCCCCATAGGCAAGACCCACCAAGCCCTGGCGCACTAAAGCCGGCGTGTTGGGCACGGCACGCACCACCCGCCAGCCAGGGAAACTGGCCTGCAAACGCTCTAGCCGCACCCCGGCCAACACAGAAATCAGCAGGGGCGGCCCCCCATGGGCCCGGGGGGCGGGGGGCCCTAGGGGGGCCACCTGGCTCAAAAAAGCATCTAATTGCTGGGGCTTAATCGCCAGCAACAAAAAATCCGCCCCTAGGGCGGGGCGGGGATCAAGCCCCACGGCGATGCCAAAACGCTCGGCCAGCTGAGCCGCCGAGGCGGCACTGGCCACACAGGCCTGGAGCTGGGCTGGGGTGAGCTCACCGGCCTCTAGGAGGGGCTGCACTAGGGCCTGGGCCAGGCGACCCAGGCCGATCACCCCAAGGGATAGCTCAGCCGCTGATGACATCCTGGCGACCCCAGGCGGGGCTGGGGGCGGCCGGTTGGTCGGCGCTGGTGTCTCGGCTCATCACGCTGGGGGAAGCGGATTCCTCGGAACTGGCGGTGGTCACCGTCACACAGCTGGGGGCGAACAGGAAAATGCTTTCACCCACCCGCTCCTGGTGGCCATCAATGGCAAAGGTGCCACCGGCCACGAAATCCACAGCCCGCTGGGCCTGGTCTGGTTCCATCATCGTGAGGTTGAGGATGATGGTTTTGCGCTCGCGCAGGGCCTGGATCGCCTTGGGCATTTCATCGAAACTGCGGGGTTCCATCACGATCACCTCCGCCGCAGCTGAAGAAATGCCGGGCATCCCAATCACGTTGGAGCCCACAAAGCTGTCACCCATTTCAAATTGACCGATTGGGGCGAGGGCGCCGCCGCGGCCAAAGCTGGAGTCTGCGGGTTCGGCGGGCTCGTCGTATTCCAGGTCGTCATCGTAGTCACGGTCAAGGTAGTCATCGCCTGTGACCACCGATTTCAGACGTGAAAACAACGACACCGTCTAGACCTCTCATGACGTGATGCTCCTAGATAGCGTCCAGAAGCGACCGCTGCAACCTTTCAGTCACAGGTTGCTGGGATTTTATTTGGGTTTTGGGCCTGGTTAAACAGGCCGCCGCCGATCCGCACCAGGGTGCTGCCGCCGGCCACGGCCAGGGGCCAGTCGCCACTCATGCCCATGGAACGGCCTGGCAAGCCCAGCTCGGTGCCCAACTGGCAGGCCTGCCCGTAGAGGGCCCCCAGGGCTTGGGGCCCCAGACCAAAGGGCGGCATCAGCATCACCCCGAGCCAGCTGAGCGCCGGCAGGGCCCTGAGCTGGGGCCAGAGGCGCCGCAGCTCCCGGGGGTCAAAACCGGTTTTAGTGGGGTCTGGCAGCAGTTTCACCTGGGCATAAAGCCGCGGCCCATGGCCCTCCTCTTGGGCAATCCGGCTGATCCTTTCCGCCAGGGCAGCGCTATCTACCCCATGGAAGGTGCCGAAACAGGCCAGCAGGGGCCGCACCTTATTGGCCTGGATGCGACCAATGAAATGCCAATCGAGATCAAATAAATCCTGCAGCTCCAGCTGCTTGGCCTGGGCTTCCTGCAAGCGATTTTCGCCAAAACTGCGCTGGCCAGCTGCGTAGAGCTCTCGGATCTCGGCCGCCGGCCGCCCCTTACTCACCGCCAGTAATTGCACCGCCGGCGGCAGCCGCTGACGCAACAAATGCAGTCGCTCAACCAGGGGGGAGTCCATGGCCGCCAGGGCAAAGGAGCAAACGCAGGCCTAACAATTCACCCAAAGATGCAATCAAATCAAGGCGAAGTCAAATAAAGGTGAGATCAAATAACTTCTGCCACATCGCCAAATCAACGGACTGCTGCCGCCGTTCCCGCATCAAATTCTGTTCGGCCAGGAAGCGGGCATCCAGCAGGGGCATTGCGTCAAAATTGGCCCCCCGCGGTTGGTGGGTGACCCGGAAAAACATGCGCTGGGCATAAAGCGTGGCGTACACCTCCTGGGCCTCCCCCGCCGGGCACACCCGGTAGAGCAAACCAAAGCTGGGGTGATTCAGATATCTCTCAGCGCTCACCGGGGGCTTCTCCCAAGGAATCGGCTTAAACGCCACCGAACCGCAGCCGTAGGGCCAGCAGTAGCAGCAACACAAAACAACCGGCCCTATCCAACCAGACCGCCGGGTGCGGGGGCAGCCGCAGCTCCCGGGGGGCCCGCCAGCTGCCGCCCCTGGCCAATAACGCCTCAGCCCCCTGCTCCGCCCGCAGCAGCACATTGGCCAGCAGCCGTTCCCCCACGGCAAGCACCAAACCCAGCGACCCCTTCCAACCCAGCTGGCGCAGGTTCACCGCCCGGGTGGCCAGGGACCGCAACAGGTTCTGGAACTCCTCCTGGGCCAGGGGTAAAAAGCGCAGGGCTAGTAACAACTCAAAACCAAGTCGATCCACGGGCAGGCCCAGCCGGGCCAAGGGTTGCAATAGGGCACTGATGGCCCAGGCCAATTCCTCCGCCGGGGTGCTCACCAACAGCAGGTTGGCGCTGTGGATAACTGTGAATAACAGGGTGGCGCTATTAACCCCTAGCTCCGCCGATCGGCGGGTGACCCGCAGGGGACCGGCCTTCAGCAGTAGCCAACGGGGGCCCACCGGCAGGGGCGCCACCGAAAGCTCCTGGGGGGGCCTTTGCACCGGCAGGGGCCGTTCCTGGGGGCTCGGCAGCAGGGCCGCCAGCAGCCCCACACAAAGGCTGAGGGCGAGCAGCCCGGGGAGGCTGCGGCGCCAGAGCCGCAGGGGCAGGCCACTGGCAAGGGTAACCAGCAGCAATAAAGCGACTAATCCCAGGCGCCAGCTGGGCCCAGCCAGCACCGGCGTAAGCAAAAATGCCAGGGTCCAGGCAAATTTGAGCCGGGGATCCAGCCGGCGCAACCAGCCGCCTTCCCCAGCCACGTATTGGCCAATCGGCAGCTGACGCAGCCAGTCCATCAGCGATTTGCAGCCCTGGCCTGTTCCTTCTCCGCATCCCTTTCCTGTTTACCCCGCCAGAACAAACGCACCGGGGAGCCTTCGAAACCCAGGCCCTCCCTGATCTGCCGTTCCACATAACGGCGGTAGGTGTCGCCAAACAGCTTCGGTTCGTTCACAAACAGGGTGAAACTCGGGGGCCGCACCGCCACCTGGGTGCCGTAATAAAGGCGCCCCTGGCGGCCACCGCGGGTGGTGGGCGGACTGCGCCAGCTGAGCGCCTCCTGCAGCACTTCGTTGACCACGGAGGTGGACACCCGGCGCCGGTGTTGCTCCACCGCCAGGGCCGCCAGGGGGAAGATGCGCTCCACCCGCTGGCCCTTGAGGGCCGAGATAAACAACATCGGCGCCCATTCAAGGAAATAGAGCTTGGAGCGCAAATGTTTTTCCATGGCTGGCAGGGTATGGCTGTCTTTCTCGATCAAGTCCCATTTGTTAACCACCACCACGCAGGCGCGGCCGTCCTCTTCGATGCGGCCCGCCAGCCGTTGGTCCTGCTCGGTAACGCCCTCCTCGGCGTCAATCACCAGCACACACACATCACTGCGTTCGATCGCCTTAAAGCTGCGGTTGATGCCAAAAAACTCAGGGCCGTAGCTAACGCTGCGGCGGCGGCGAATCCCAGCGGTATCAAGCAGTTTCCAGGGCTTTCCCTCCCGTTCGATCGTCGTGTCGATGGTGTCACGGGTGGTGCCCCGGATCGGACTGACTATCGAACGATTCTCGCCACAGATCGCATTGAGCAAGCTTGATTTACCTACATTTGGCCTACCAATAATCGCCAGTTGAATCGGCTCCTCCGTGGCCTCATCGCCGAGGCTGGGGGGCAGAAAGGTGAGCACCTTATCGAGCAGATCGCCGGTGCCAGCCCCGTGGATCGCCGAGATCGCGTGGGGTTCCCCCAGGCCGAGGCCCCAAAACTCGGCCGCCATCGATAGCCCCTGGTCGGGGGACTCACACTTATTCACCGCCAGCAGCACCGGGCAAGCCTGGCTCCGCAACCATTCGGCGATGGTTTCATCGGCGGCGGTGATGCCCTGCTGGCCGTCCACGATCACCAGGGCCACCGAGGCCTCGGCCATGGCCAGCCGGGCCTGCTCGCGGATTTCCGGCAGGTATTCGCTGTCGTCGTCGAAGACGAGACCGCCCGTATCCACCACCTTGAAAGTGCGATCCCCCCAGTAGCCCTCCTGGTAGGTACGGTCCCTGGTCATGCCGGGCTCATCGTGAACGATCGCCTCTCGACTGCGGCAAAGCCTGTTCACCAGCGTGGACTTGCCCACATTGGGCCGCCCGATGATGGCCACCACCGGCAGAGCCACGGCTCCTCTCCTTATCTATTCCGTTCTTATGACCCTACAGGTAAGCCTTAAACACAATTTCCTACAACCAGAGCAATTTAAATGCGGTTCCAGCGATGGGAAGCCTGCTCTGCCTGTTGCTTCTGACCACTGGCTTGATCCCCCTGACCCCGGCACTGGCGGCCGAGGAGCAGCCCGGCGCATACCCGAGCCTGGCGGAATGGTGGGAAGGGGAAGGTTTGCTTGCCCCGGGGGCGGGGCCGCTGAAGGGCCTCAAAGCTGAGGGCCTGGAGCTGGGCGGGAAGTACTACGGCGCCCTATTCGGCATCCAAAACTCGGCCGGTGGAGCGGCCAGCCCCTGGGACGATGGCGGCCAACTGAACCTCAGCCTCAATGCCGGCCGACTGCTACAGATCCCGACCCTGCAAAAGCTGAAGTTCAACCTGCAGGGCCGTTGGCGGGAACCGAGTCTCTATGCCGACCCCAACACCTATGTGGCTGGCAACAGCATGTTTGATCCCTCCAACTGGGCCTCAGGCACCGGTTGGCGCTTCCTGCAGGCCAATGCCGAATTCAGTGATTCCCTCGGCAGCGGCAGCCCCAACCTGCTCTGGCTAAAGGGGGGCTGGGTGCAGCCCCGCTATGAATTTGCCCTGCAACCCCTAAGCGACAAATTCCTCAACAATGCGGTGAATAGCGCCAAGGGGATCGGCGGCAACATCCCCTTCTCCAGCAGCCTCAGCACCTGGGGCGCCATGGCCCAACTAAACCCAGACCCCTCCCTGGCCTTAAAAGCTGGGCTATTCATGGCCTATCCCACGGCCACGGCCTCCAGCAACCACGGCCTCTGGTTTGAAGGGGATGTGAATAGCAACCAGAACAGCCTGATGGCCATGGTGGAATTCAGCCTGCGGCCCCAGCTAGACCACGGTCGCCTACCCGGCCGCATCACCCTGGGGGGCTACAGCTACAACAACGTGACCAGTAGATCCGCCGCTAAAAGCAATGCCAACTACGGGCTGCAAACCGGTGCCTACCTGCAGCTGGATCAGCAACTGAGCCGCGAGGGGAATGCCAAACCCGGCAGCGAAATCCAGGGACTCTCCAGCTTCAACATGCTGATGCTCGCCCCCGAGGAAAACAATCAATTCCCCCTTTATTTCCATACCGGGCTCAACTATACGGGCCTGATTCCCGGCCGCGACAACGATGCCCTGGTCGCCTCGATCGCCTACGGCGCCTACTCCCCCTACAACCCCGGCCCAGTAAAAACCTCCACGGTTTTTCTGGAGGGTGGTTATCACATCGCCCTCAATCGTTGGCTAGATCTCTATCCATTTGTGCAATGGTCGGTGCGGCCCAATGGCAGCTCAAGCCTGGCGGATGCCATGGTGCTTGGTTTTGGCACCAGCGTGAAGTTTTGAGCTATTTCCTGAGCTGTTTATTTTTCCTTTAAAAGGCTTAATCAAGCCAAAGAGATTAGCTCTGTTTGCCGAGGGGCCGGGCCTTTTATTGCTAGCCCTTGGGCAGTTGCCTGCGCCCATCGGCGCCCTGGCGATGTTTGATCTAATCACCAGCATCGTGGTCGACCTTTCCGACCAAAAGCTCTACGCCTACAACGGTGCCGAACTGGTGCGCGCCATTGCGGTGAGTTCCGGCAAAGCTGGCACGCCCACCCCCACCTTCAGCAGCCAGGTGCAGTCCAAGCACGAAACGGTGACCATGCGGGGCCGGGACTACGTGGCCCCTGGGGTGCCCTGGGCCCTTTGCCTTGACGGCGGCATGATTTGTTTGCATGGGGCCCCCTGGCAGGAGGCCGCCGGGGAGGCCTTTGGCGTGCCCCGCAGCCATGGCTGTGTGCGCATGGCCACCAAGCAAGCCCAATGGCTCTACCAACGGGTTAACCCCGGCACCCCGGTGACGATTCAACTCTAATCAGCGGCGGTGACCAAGCATTCACCACCCTGCCGCCGCCAGGCCAATAGCCAACTAACCGCCGTGGCCCGCCGGGTGCGACGCGGCACCAGCTCCCCCACCTGATAGCCCTTGAAGCCCAGCTCTTGCTTAAGCAGTTGCTTGTGGGCCGCCGGAATCGAGCGGGTGAGCATCACGGTGGGGGGGCGCTCCGCAATGAAATCGGGGGCGGTGGGATAGGCGTCTCGCCAGGGGCCTGGGGTATGGGGACCCGCCGGCCAGGGCAACTCGCCAGCGGGCACATAGCCGAGCCGCTCCCAGATCAACTGGCACACCTGTCGATCCTCGAGCTTGTCGTTGAGAATTTCCCAGAGCAGCCCATCGCTGATCGGCCCGGGGCACTGATCAGTCATGGCAGGGGCGTTGGCGGTAGGGGGGATATGCCATTGCGGTAGCAGGCGCTCTCAAACAACCGGCTTTGGCTCAACAGCTGCCCCTGGGGGCGGCCAGGGTTGTCTGCGTTGAAACGCAGCAGAAACATTTGATCAAAGTCATTGTCATCAATCGCTGTCAGCCCTGGCCAACCCAGGGCCTGGGCCAGCAGGGGCAGCCGTTGGTGCTCCCAAAACAACACCACCGAGCGCCCCGCAAAGGCGGGATCCGCCAGCAGTTGGCGGGCGGCCAAGGTGGAATCCTGGCGGGAACCCCAGAAGATCTGAATCGGCACGCCGGTGGCTACGGCCAGGGGCACCGCCGTTTGATAACTGCGGGCGTTCTGCTGGTTGCTGGTATTTAACTCAAAGGTGCCGATGCGCTCCACCGGCCCGAAACAGGCGGGCAGCAGGCGCCCCAGGGCCATGGCCCGCAGGAATCCCTTGGGGGAGAGGTTGTAATCCTTACGGTTGAGGTCCTTATCCCCATGGCGCAGCAGAATCACCTGCAGGGGCTGGGCCGCCAGCGGGGGCGCCAGGGCGATGCTGATAATCACGGCCCCAACCCCGCAGGCCAGGGCTCGCAACGGGCTTCTTAAAATCTTTCTGGCGCCGGGCAGCATGAATAAAACGGATAAGGCTCCCCTACGAATGGTGGCACTGAACTTGTTCTCCCCAGGGCAGCCAAGCCAGCCAAGGTGCCGGTTATGAGCCCAGCCCTGGTTTTGCAATCGCCCCTGGCGGGCGTGAGTGATCGCATCTTTCGCCAGTTGGTGCGCCGCTGGGCCCCTGAGGCCCTGCTGTTTACGGAAATGGTTAATGCCACCAGCCTGGAGCTGGGCCACGGCCGTTTCAAAATCGAGGAACTGGCCCAGGAGAAAGGGCCGGTAGGGGTGCAACTGTTTGACCACCGGCCGGCGGCGATGGCGGAGGCGGCCCGGCGGGCCGAGGCCAGCGGCGCCGTGGTGATCGACATCAATATGGGTTGCCCCGTGGCCAAGATCGCCAAAAAAGGTGGGGGCAGTGCCCTGATCCGCAGCCCCGAGCTGGCGGCCCAAATCGTGGGGGCCGTGGCCGCCGCCGTGAGCGTGCCGGTGACCGTGAAAACCCGGCTGGGTTGGTGCAACAACTCCTCCGATCCGGTGGGCTTTGCCCAGCTACTGCAAAACGCCGGGGCCCAGGCGCTCACCCTGCACGGCCGCACCCGGGAGCAGGGCTTCAAGGGCGAGGCCAATTGGGAGGCGATCGCCCAGGTGCGGCAGGCCCTAAGGATTCCGGTAATCGCCAACGGCGACATCAATAGCCCCGCCGCCGCCCAGCGCTGCCTAGCCATCACCGGCGCCGCTGGGGTGATGGTGGGCCGCGCCAGCATGGGGGCCCCCTGGATGGTGGGGCGGATGCAGGCAGTGCTCGCCGGCCGCCCCGACCCGGGGGAACCCGATGCGCTCGGCCGCTTGCACCTGGCCGAGGAACACCTGGAAATGTTGCTGCAGGAGCGCGGCGACCATGGGCTCCTAATCGCCCGTAAACATCTGGGCTGGACCTGCCAGGGCTTCCCCGGCGCGCCGCAGCTGCGCCACTCCTTGATGCGTTGCGCCGATGCCGCCGGCACTAAAGAACTGCTACGGGGGGCGCAGCGGAGCCTCCAAGCTCAAGGCAGCACCGCCGGCCAACCCAGCCGCACCAGCAGCAGGGAGAAATAGGGCAGTTCGCTGGCGGCGAGCTCAGCGGCGGGCAACAGCCGTTGCTCTGGCCAGCCCACCCGTTCGGCCACGAAGCTCGAAGCCAGCAGGCCCCGGTCGGCCAGCAGGGGCCGCACCCAGCGCCAACGCTGGCCCAGCTTCAAAAGCGCCAGCTGCTGGCCCGTGGCGGCCGCGGCCGCCAGCAGCTGGGCCAGCTCCCCAGGGGTGTTTGGGGTGGGGCTAATCAATAGCTGCTCCTGCTGCAGGGCCAGGGGCCAGGCCCCAGCGGCGGCGGCGGCGGCCACGGCGGTGATCCCAGGGATCAGGCGCACGGCGCAGGCGGGATGGCGCCGGCGCAGGGCCAACAGCAGGTAGCTGGCACTGGCAAACAAAGACACATCCCCCTCACAGAGGAACACCACCCGCTCCCCCGCCGCCACCTGCTGCGCCACCAGATCAGCGGCCGCCGCCCAGGCCTCGAGCCGCGGTGCCGCCGCCGCCACCATCGGAAAAACCAAGGGCAACCGCCGCTGCTGGGGCTGGATCCAAGGCTCAGCGATGCGGGCGGCCATGCCCTCCGCCCCTGGCCGCGCCACCGGATAGGCCAGCACCGTGGCGGCCTCCAGGGCCCTTAGGCCGGCCACCGTGAGAAATTCCGGGTCCCCGGGGCCCACCCCCACCAGGGTGAGGCCAGCGGTGGGGGTAGCGGTCAAAACTGGAAAAGGCCGGGGCCCCTTTCTAGGCTGAAGCGCAGCCCAGCCAGCCAGCGTGAGCCGACTCTGCATTTACAGCGATCAACCGGTCAAAGGCGGCGCAGAACCGCTGCCCAGCCTGCAAACCACCGACCCGGAGCTGATCGCCTCGGAACTGGCCCAGCGGGGCCTGCGCTTTGAACGCTGGGCCACCCGCGCACCCCTGGGGGCGGGCACCGCGGCGGCCGAGATCCTGGCCACTTACGCCCCAGAGATCGCCCGGGTGCAGGCGGAAGGGGGCTACGGCACCGTAGATGCGATCAGCCTCCACGCCGACCATCCCGAGCGCGGGGCCCTGCGCCAAAAGTTTCTGGCGGAACACATCCACGCCGAGGACGAGGTGCGTTTCTTTGTGGAAGGCCGGGGCCTCTTCTGCATCCATGCGGCTGAATCGGAAGAGGTGCTGCAGGTGCTGTGCGAACGCAACGACTGGATCAGCGTGCCCGCCGGCACCCGCCACTGGTTTGACATGGGGGCAAAACCCCAATTCACCGCCCTGCGCTTCTTCAATAACAGCGAAGGCTGGGTGGCCCAGTTCACCGGCGACCAAATCGCCAGCCGCTTTCCCCTGCTGGAGCCCTAGGCCCCAGCGCCGTTCAATCGGTGAGCAACGGCAAGCCGGCGGGGGGGGCCACCAACAGTTTCTGAACTTCGGGCTGCACCTGCCCCTTAAAGCTCTGCCACTGGGGGGAGGCAATCACGTCTTTAGCCACCGCGGCCGCCAACCGCTGGCTGGCCAACACATCACTGGGGTAGTGCACCCCGCAGTAGGAACGGGCGTAGCCCCCCTGCAGGCCCACCTGCAGCAGCCGCTCCCGCCGTTCCGGCAACAGATCCGCCAACAGCTGGGCTGTGGCCGCGTACCAGGTGGCATGGCCACTGGGGTACGACCAGGTGGATTCCAGCGGCAGGCAGGGCTGGAACTCCTGGTGGCTCACGTAGGGCCGCGGGCGGGCCGCGGCGTCCTTGAGTTGATCCTTCAGCCCATCAATGGCCTTAAGGAACGAGGGCAGTCCTGTGAAAAGCGTGGGTGAAGTCTTGGAGAGATCAGAGCCCACCGCCGCATCAAAGCTGCTGAGGTTGCGGTAAAGAAAACGCCAGCTGTGCACCACCCCTTCCGGGTAACGGCTGCGTTGGTTCCAGCGCAGGATCGCCAGGTCATCGGCCTCCTCGCGGCTGCCGGCGGCCGGGGGGTTGCCGATCACGGCGCGGTAGCGGTCGGGGAAGAGCACCAGGCCTGCGGCGGGATTAGCGCCTGGGGCATTAGCGGCGGGCGCATTAACTTCCTGGGCCCAGGCCCCTGGGGCCGATGGCAGCAGGGTGGCCCCGATCAGCAGGCTGGCAAGCAGGGCAGGGGGACGCATGGGCTCAGGGGCTACAGCAGGGGCCTAACTATGAAATCTTGGCTCCGGCCATAGGTTTTCCAACAATTTTGCCTCCAGCGCCGCCAATTGCTCCAGCCGTTCCACCAGCACCGGCCGCGGCCAGCGGCTTTCGCAAAGAAGCCAATACAAACCGAAATGACGGGCTTCGCTGGCGAGCAGATCGCCATAGAGCTGGCGTAATTCAGGATCGGGGCTGTGGTCCGCCAGCAGGGCCATGCGCTCATGGCTGCGGGCTTCGATCAGGCCCGCCACCAGGAAGGTATCCAATTGCCGCAGCGGTTCCTCCCGGCGAATTTCCTTGGTGAGTCCAGCGCCGTAGGGGGGCGCCGGCAGGGGCCGTAGGGCAATGCCGCGGCGCTGGAGCAGGGCCAGCACCCGATCGAAATGTTCGAGTTCCTCCTGGGCCAGGGGGCTAAGCACCGCCGCCAGGTCTTCGCTAGACGGATACCGAAACATCAATTGCAGGGCGGCGCCGGCGGCCTTGCGTTCGCAATGGGCGTGGTCGATTAACAGTTCGGCGGGATTGGCAATGGCCTGCTGCAGCCAGGCCCCGGAGCTGGGGGCCGCCAACCAACGGATTGCCGTAACAGCGGTGCGGTTCACAGACCCCTGGCCTTGAGGTGGGCCGACATTCCCTCCAGGGCCAGGTAGTAACTGGTCGGACCGAAACCACAGATCACCCCCACCGCTTTGTCTGCCAGGTAGGAGTGGTGGCGGAAGGCCTCGCGGCCATGGACGTTGCTGAGGTGCAGCTCCACAAAGGGCAAGTCCACCGCCAGCAGGGCATCGCGCAGGGCAATGGAGCTGTGGGTGTAGGCGCCGGCATTGATCAGGATGCCGTCCACTTGCCCACGGGCCTGCTGGATCCGGTCCACCAGGGCCCCCTCGTGGTTGCTCTGAAAGCTGCTAAGGCTGGCCCCGAGCCCCTGGGCCCGCTGGGCCAATTCGGCATCGATGGCCGCCAGGGTGTCGCTGCCATAGAGGCCTGGCTCGCGGCTGCCCAGCAGGTTGAGGTTTGGGCCATGGACCACCAGGATCCGCATGGTTAAGGGGAGGCTTAGGTCGATCGTAGGGGCGCCCACCGCCGGGGCCAGAAACCGGCCCCTCGGCTGGTAAGTTCTTGGGATGTGGTTCGGGTCGGTGCCCGAGTGGTTAATGGGGGCGGACTGTAAATCCGCTGGCTCTGCCTACGTTGGTTCAAATCCAACCCGGCCCACCTTCCACATGCCCTTGTAGCTCAGCGGTAGAGCACTCCCTTGGTAAGGGAGAGGTCACGAGTTCAATTCTCGTCAAGGGCTTGCTTAATACAGCTAATTAAGAAAGAAAGATCTCTGCCCTGATTGAAAAATTCGATCACCAGGCCAGCCAACCTGAGTCAACTTTGCCTAATTAATTGACATCGGGCAAGCCGATTTTCGATCTCCGCAATTTGCCCACGCCCACATACCCCAGGCTGGCAAACCAGTCGCCACTGATCCACTGCCTAGATCAAGCCGCCCGCTTGCTCTGGCGCAGGGAATCAAACAGGGCATAACTAAGTAACACCACACCGATCAAACCACTCAGCCATTCGGGCACATGCAGATGCCAACGTTGCAGCAGAATCCCCGCCAACATCAATAAACCCAAGGCGCCAATAGCGTAGTGGGCGCCATGCTCCAGATACACCAATTTGTCTAGGGCCTTCTCACGGCTGAGCATCAAGGTGAGTGATCGGATAAACAGGGCCCCCAGGCCCAGGCCTGTGAGGATCAAGCCGAGATTTTGGGTGATAGCAAAGGCGCCAATGGTGCCATCAAGGCTGAAGGAGGCATCCAGCAACTCCAGGTAAACCAAACTGGCAAAACCACCTCCGGCAGCCAAACGACCGGCGGCTTCTTCCTCGGTGCCAAAGGCCTGGGCCAGGGAGGTACTGAGCAGTTGCAGCACCAAACCGATTACACCGCTGATCATCACTTCGCCGCGCAGGCCGTTTGGAATAGATCCCACTAACAGCAGCAGGATTATCAATGCGACTGCCACCTCCAGGGCCTCCACCCGACCGGCGGCACTCAGGCGCCGCTCCAAAGGCTTGAGCCAATGCAAGGTTTTGGCCTCATCAAAGAAGTACCGCAAAAACACCATCAACAGGAACATGCCGCCAAAGGCCAAGATCCGCGGTTCGGCCAGGTCCAGCAGTTCCTTGTAATGCTGCGGATGGTGCAGGGCCGCATCGAGGGCCTCCCCAATGCCCACCCCACCGGCCAGGCATACCAAGGCCAAGGGGCCCACAAAACGCACGCCAAACACCGGGATTACCAAACCCCAGGTGAGAAAGAAGCGCTGTTGACCTGGGGTGAGCTTGTCGAGCACCCGGGCATTAACCACAGCGTTGTCAAAGGAAAGCGACACCTCCAGCAGGAGCAGCACCAGGGTGATCCAGGCCGCCCCCACCCCCTGCAAACCCAGCACCACCGCCAGCCCAGCGGCACAGCAGCCCAGGGGGAAGAGCAAATAACGGAGGTAGCGCTGCAAAGCCATCAATAACCATCCCGATCGGCCCATGATGCAGGAGCCTTGGGCCGATATGGCTCAGAGCAGCTGAAAACTGGGCTGGGCCAAGGCCACCGCCGTTAGGCGTTTTCGCAATTCGAGCAGCAGCAACTCAATGGCCCCATGGGAGGCCACATCCCGGCGGACCACCAGGGCATCGCCGGTGGGGAAATCCAGCGATAGGTCCAAACAACTGAGCTGGGATTGCAATTGCAATGAGAGGCCATGGCCGTAGGTGATGGTTAAGCCATCACTGCACTTACCCTCCCAGGAGGCTTCGTCGTAGCAACGCATGCGCATGGGCGTGGTCCACAAACCCAGTTGCCTCAGCAACTGTTCCGACTGGGGAATCACCCCTGAAGGCAAGGCCAGGGTGGGAAAGCGCGCCACATCCTGGAAAGAAATCCTGCTCTCCCCCGCCAGGGGGTGATCAGGGGCCGCCACCAACTGCAGGGGCATGGCGGAAAGGCAAAACACCTGTAATTCAGGATCGTCGCTGGGCGGCAGGTCTGGGGCGGCATAGAGCCAGGCATCAATGATCCGCTGGCGCAACAATTCCTGGGGCCGCTGGATGCCCACATGGTCCATAACGCCGATGCACCAACCCCCAGGGGCGGGATCTAGGGCCTGGCGCCACCAGTAGGCCGCCTCTAGCCGCAGCGTGCCGGCCCGGTGGAAGCGATAGAGCTGATGCAGCTCCCGCTCCAGGGGCAGCAGATCCATGGGGCCATTGAGCTGCCATTCCCCTTCCTGCCTTTGGATTTTTAAATCAAACGCCACCAACGCCTCCCGCGATTGGCGACTAATGGTGCTCTGACTTTTGCTGAGAGCCCTAGAGGCGCCATCCCCCGTGCGTAGCCAGAGCAAGTAATCGAGGGCTTCCAGCTCTTCCAGGCTTATCAAGCGACCTGCGAATAGGGCTACCCGCGGTTTTTAATCCAATTCCGCTGCAAAAATGCCTTTCAACAGGCCAACCATGGCTGAATATGCATTATCTGCATAATTAGGCAGTTGACTCAAAGAATCTGGGCGAGAAAGCGACGGGTGCGTTCGTGCCCAGGGTTGTTAAAGAATTGCTGGGGCGGTGCCACCTCCACCACCTCCCCCTCATCCATCAACACCACCCGATCGGCCACTTCCCGGGCAAAGCCCACCTCATGGGTGACCACCACCATGGTCATGCCATCAAAGGCCAGCTGACGCATCACATCCAGCACTTCGCGCACCTTCTCGGGATCGAGGGCACTGGTGGGCTCATCGAAAAGCATGATTCGCGGTTCCATGCAAAGGGCCCTAGCAATGGCCACCCGTTGCTGCTGGCCGCCACTCAACTGACCGGGGAACTTATCGGCCTGGGGACCAATGCCCACCCGCTCCAGCAGGGCCAAAGCCTGCTCCCGCACCTCCGCCCGCGGCCGTTTGCGTACCCAAACTGGCGCCAACAAGAGGTTGTCGAGCACCGATAGGTGGGGGAAAAGATTGAATTGCTGGAACACCATCCCCACCTCCCGGCGGATCGCATCGATGTTGCGCAGGTCATTATTCAGGGCCATGCCATCAACAACAATGCTGCCCTCCTGGAAATCCTCCAGGGCATTAAAGGTGCGCAGGAAAGTGCTTTTGCCCGAGCCCGAGGGGCCCATGATTACCACCTTCTCACCGCGCCGCACCTCCAGATCGGCCCCCCTCAGTGCCTGAAAGCCATTGGGGTACCACTTGTTAACCCCCCGGGCTTCGATCATCAGCTGATTGGATGTCATCGGTGGGAGGGGCGAAGGTTGTTAGACGACAAACGTTGTTCCAGGGCGCGACTCCCCAGGGAGAGGGCCGCACAGGAGCCCCAGTAGAGCACCGCCAGCACGAGATAAACCTCGGCGTAGCGGCCTAACCAATCGGGGTTGGCCAGCACGCTGCGGGCAATGCCCAAGAGATCAAACAGGCCAATGATCGACAGCAAGGTGGTGTCTTGCAACAGGGCGATGCATTGGCCCACCAGGGCTGGCAGGGCCACCTTGAGGGCCTGGGGCAGCACCACCAGGGCCAGGGTTTGGGCGGTGGAAAGGCCCAGGGAGCGCGATGCCTCCAGCTGGCCCCTGGGCACGGCATTAAGGCCGCCGCGCACGGCCTCGGCCCCGTAGGCCGCCGCAAAGCCGGTGAGCACCGCCGCCGCCCGCCACACCCGATCCGGGGCCAGCCCCCCGGGCAGGAGGAAACCCACCAGGTTTTGGCCGAGGAATAGCAGGGTGATCAACGGAGCCCCGCGGATCACCTCGATGTAGGCCACCGATACCCAGCGCAGCAAAGGCAGCTCACTGCGCCGCCCTAGGGCCAGCAGCACCCCTAAAGGCAAGGCCAGCAGCAAGGTGAGGCTGGTAATTAACAGAGTGAATAGCAGCCCCCCCCAATCGCTGGGACGCACCGGCGTAAGGCCAAGGCCTCCGCCGATCAGCCAAAGCCCCAGCAGATAGGCCCCGGCCCACACCAGGGGCCAGCCTTGGGCCAACCTTTGGGCCCAGCGATGGTTAGCCCAACGGCCAGCCAAAGTGCGCAACAACAACAGCAGGCCCCACAGGCAGAGCAAACGCCCTTGATTGATGGCGCCAAAGGCCAATAGGGGCGGTAGCCCCAGGGTCAAAAGGCCCAGCAGGGCGGCGGCGATGCGGTCGTTCAGGGGCCAGCCAGGGGCCGCAGCTCCCCCGCGGCCCCGCAGCAGCCCCCAGCTCAAACCCGTAAGGCTCACCAACATGCCGAGCAACAGCCAGAGCCGCCATTCCTGCGCTTCCGGATAACGGCCAATGGCGAGGGTGGCGGCATTGGCCCGCACCACCAACCACTGGGCCTGGCCAAAGGCCCAATGCAGAAACCCCCAGGCCGCCCAGGCCAACAGGGAACCGAGACCCAAGCTCAACACCGTGTCGGGGACGCTGCCAAACAACTGGCGGCGCCAGAGCTGGAGGGAAAGGCGGCTCATCGGTCTTTCAGGTGCACAAGCCGCTCCACCCCATTCATCAGTAGGGAGATGCAGAGATCCAAGCCCAAATAAACCACCATCAACAACAGAAACACCTCAATGCCGCGGCCGGTTTGGTTGAGCGTGGTTTCAGCCACGGCGTAGAGGTCTGGATAACCAATCGCCACCGCCAGGGAGGAATTCTTGGCCAGGGATATGTATTGACTATTCAGCCCGGGCACGATCACCCGCAGGGCCTGGGGCAGCACCACCAGCCGCAGGGTGGCCAGGGGCTTTAAACCCAACGACTCCGCCGCCTCCCACTGGCCCCTCGGCACCGAAGCGATGCCCCCGCGCACCACCTCGGCGATAAAGGCCGCCGAATAGATCACCAGGCCCGTGAGTAAGGCGGCTAGCTCTAGGGAAAGGCGCCAACCGCCCACCAGCTCGCCATTCACCAGCCGGGCCCCCAGCAGATAAACGCCGCTCTTGGCCAGCTGCAGGCCCGGCAACTGCACGGCTTGGTTAGCCGGCGGCAGCGTGAGAAACACCGCGAAATACCAAAACACCAGCTGCAGCAGCAGCGGAATATTGCGTACCACCTCCACATAGGTGCGGCTAAGGCCCCGCAGCAGCGGATTGGTGCTGAAGCTGGCCGCCCCCGCCACCACCCCTAGGGCCGTGGATAGCACCAGGCCGATGCCCACCACCCGCAGGGTATTTACCAGCCCCGCCGCCAGGGCCCGGCCATAGCTGTCGCTGGCCTTGTAGGGCAGCAGGGTTTCGGCGATGTCAAAGCCGGCGGGCTGGTTTAACCAACCCAGGGTTAGGCGCAGCCCAGCCCTGGTGAGGTTTTGCTCGAGGTTGCTGAGCAGCAGGGCCACCACCAGCAGCAGCCCCAGGCCCACGGCCGCCTGCACTAACCAGCCAAGCTTGCGGCTGTCGCGCCACCAGGGAAGGGCTGTCAACGGAAGGGGGGTGAGTAGATCAAGCCACCGTCCTTATAGGAACGGTTGAGGCCCCGGTCTAGCTTCAACTTGGACTCTGAACCCACATTGCGGCTGTAGATCTCGCCGTAATTACCAACGCTGGCAATAATCCGGGGCACAAAGTCTGCCGATAGGCCCAATTGCTGGCCCAGATCCCCCTCAACCCCGAGGAACCGGCGCAGGTCGGCCTGGTTTGGATTGGCCTTAGCAAAGGCCAACTTCTCCTTGATGTTTTTAGAAGTGATACCCGATTCTTCCGCCTGCATGCTGGCAAACACCACCCAGCGCAGGGCATCACCCAGGCCTGAATCATTGTTCACAGTCACTGGACCCAGCGGTTCCTTGCTGAGCACATCCGGCAGCAAAGTGTGGGCCGCCGGATCAGGGAAGCTAGTTTTCTTGGCCGCCAACTGGGAGCGATCACTGGTTACTGCCGCACAACGGCCCTGGAGATAGGCCGCATAGGTTTGATCACCGGTTTGATATTTCACCGGTGTGTAGGGAATTCCCTGCTCCCGGAAACGATCGGCCAGGTTTAGCTCGGTGGTGGTGCCGTTCTCAGTACAAATGGTTTTACCGGCCAATTGCTTAAGGCTGGTGATGCCACTGGCCACGGGCACCATCACCCCCTGGCCGTCGTAATAGATAGTGGGGGCAAATTCGAGGCCGTTACCACCGGTGGCATCACGGCTGAGGGTGCGAGTGGTGTTGAGAGACAAGACGTCCACCTCACCGCTGGCCAGGGCCGTGAACCGCTCACTGGAGGTGAGTTCGCGGTACTCCACTTTGTTGGGATCGTTGAACATGGCCGCCGCCAGGGCCCGGCACACATCCACATCCATGCCCACGTACTTGCCATCGCTGGCCTGGTAGCTGAAACCAGGCAACTTGCCGTCTACCCCACAGGTGAGGCTGCCCCGGGCCCTGATCGCCGCCAGGCGACCGCTGCCAGGCCCCGGGCCTTGGTCACTGGCGCAGCCACCCAGGCCAAACAGCAGGCCCAGCAACAGGGCCGCGGGGGTTCTGGAAAAGGACCGCACCAGCCAACACACAAAAGTGCCCGGAGACTAGGCCGGCCCCGCCAGCATGGGGGTCACCGTGAACCAATCAATGGTTGCCCTTGCGCCGATGCGCGCCCTCGTGCACCAGGGCCATAGCCGATCGCTGGCCTGGCGCCAGGGGCAACTGCAGCGCCTAGGGGCCTTGCTGAAGCAGGTGGAACAGCCCCTGCTGGAGGCCCTGGCCACAGACCTGGGCAAGCCGGCGGTGGAGGCTTTTTTCGAAATCGCTGGGGTGTCGCAAGAGCTAGCCCTCTGCCGCCGCCAACTGCGGCGCTGGCTGGCGCCGCGGCCGGTGCCGGTGCCCCTGGTGCAACAACCCGGCCGGGCCTGGGTACAGCCGGAACCGCTGGGCTGCGTGCTGATCCTCGGCCCCTGGAACTATCCCTTCCTGTTAACGCTGCAACCCCTGGTGGCAGCCCTGGCGGCGGGTAACACCGCGGTGCTTAAGCCGTCGGAGCACACCCCCCATGTGGCGGCCGTGATCGCCACCGCCGTGGCCCAGCACTTCGAGCCGGAGGTGGTGGCCGTGGAGCAGGGGGGGGTTGCCGTGGCCGAAGCGCTGCTGGAGCAACCCTTTGACCACATCTTTTTCACCGGCGGCACCAGCACCGGCAAGCGGGTGATGGCCGCCGCCGCCCGCCAGCTGATCCCGGTGACCCTGGAGCTGGGGGGCAAGAGCCCCTGCATCGTGCTCGACGATGCCGACCTGGAAACCAGCGCCAATCGGATCGCCTGGGGCCGCTTCCTCAATGCTGGCCAAACCTGTGTGGCCCCCGACTATGTGCTGGTAACACCAGGGCTAAGGCAACCGCTGGAGCGGGCCCTCGGGGCGGCGATCGATCGTTTTTTTGGCCCCGACCCGCGCCAATCCCCCGACTTCGGCCGCCTGGTGAGCCCCCAGCAGTTCGACCGGCTTGATCGGCTGCTGGCGGGGGTGGAGATCCTCAAGGGCGGCGAACGCCACCGGGACAGCCGCTATCTGGCCCCCACCCTGGTGCGGGGGGAACCGGACCAGCCCTTGATGCAGGAGGAAATTTTCGGGCCGGTGCTACCGCTGCTGGAGGTGGCCCACCTGGGGGCCGCCCTGGATTTCATCCGGGGGCGCCCCGCCCCCCTCGCCATTTATTTATTTAGCCGCAGCGAAGCCGCCCGCGCCCAAGTGCTGCGCTCCAGCCAATCGGGCGGAGTTTGTTTCAACGATGTGGTTATGCAGGCGGGGCTGCCGGGCTTGCCCTTCGGCGGGGTGGGGGCCAGCGGCCTCGGTAGGTACCACGGCCAAAGTGGTTTCGACGGCCTTTCCAACCTGCGGGCGGTGGTGCAGAGGCCCTTCGCCCTGGATCTGCCCTGGCGCTATGCCCCCTATGGGGACCGCCTAAAGATGCTGCGGCGTTTGCTGGGCTGAGGGGCTGGCGAATCCAGCCCAGCTCCTTAAGGTGCCTTCATTAGCCCCTTTATTCAGCCATGCGTGCCCCCCTGCTCGCCCTCCTGCTGCTGTTTGCTGCCCTGCCCCTGCGGGCCCAGGAACCAGTGCATGTGGTGCAGCAGAAGGAAACCCTCAGTGCCATTGCCCGGCTCTATGGCATCCCCCTGGCCACCCTCATCAGCCTCAACGGCATCGAAGACCCCAACAAGGTGAAATGGGGCACCAGCCTGAAGCTGCCCCCCGGCACTAAACCCCTAGCCACTGGCAGCACCCCTAGTTCAACCCCTGCGGCAGCCCCCGTGGTCAAAGCAACTCCCACCGCGGCCCCCATGGTCAAGGCGACTCCGGCAGCAGCTGCGGCGGCCACCCCGGCCGCAGCCCCAGCGGCAACTCCAGCGGCGGCCCCGGCAGCAGCTCCCGCGGCGGTGGCCAAGAAATCCGGCAGCCCCGATTGGCGCCACTACGGCCCCCTGCAGGTGGATTGGAACAACTGGCGCACCATGGCCGGCAGCCTGGTGGCCCCCAGCATCAATAAGGAGGGGCAGCCCCTCTATGTGGCCGTGAATTGCGGTGCCAAGAAGCTCAATGTGACCGGTCCCGCCGGGGCCTGGAAAACCTGGGATGTGCCCTCCCAGGACTTTGAGAAAGAACTGGTGGGCGCCGTTTGCCGCGATGCCTCGTTGCAGAAGAGTTGATCCCCAGGCCAGGGGGGCTCGGGCCAGCGCAGGGGCCTTGGGCAGCGCAGCCAAGCCTCTCCGGCGGCGGTGATCCAGAGCCGTTGGCCGCAGTCATCGTCGGCCAGCAGCTCCGCCTCCACCAGCCGCCGCAGGCGCCAACGCCAGAGGGGCGCCGGTTCGGCCTCTGTGGCCAGCTCTTCGGCCAGGTCGCTGCTGTCGAGGCCCTTGGGGGCCGCCGCCAGGGCCCCCAGCAGCGGCCCCGCCGCGGCCGCCCCATCGATCCTTGCCGGTGGCTTAAGGCATCGGTCGCAATGGCCACAGGGCTCGGCAATTTCCCCCACCGCCAGGAGTAGGGCCTGTTGCCGGCAAATCGGCCCCTCCGCCACCGATTCGATCAGGCGCAGCTGCAGTTGCGCCTGGCGGCTGCGCAACTTGGCCTCGGGGTCTTTGGCGGCGCGGATCGCCCAGGCCAGGCTGCGGCGATCGGCATCGCCATAGAGCAGCAACACCTGGGCCGGCAAGCCATCGCGGCCGGCCCGCCCTGATTCCTGCAGGTAGCCCTCCGGACTACCCGGCAGCTCCAGGTGCAACACCAGGCCCACATCGGGGCGATCCACCCCCATGCCAAAGGCCACGGTGGCCACCAGCACCGGCTGGGGCTCCGCTTGGAACTGCTGCAGGGCCAGCAGGCGGCTCTCGGCATCCATGCCGGCGTGGTAAGCCAGGGCCGGCAGCCCGGCCCCCCGCAACAGGGCGGCCCAGCGTTCCACCGCCCGGCGGGTGCGGCTATAGATCAGCACCGCCCCCCGGGCCGCCTGGATCTGCTCCAACACCAGGGGCAGGGGGTCGGCGGGCCGCAAAAGCATGCGGTAGCTGAGGTTTGGCCGCTGGGCGGACCGCACCTGCACCAGGGGGCGGCGCAGCTCCAGCAGGCGGATGATGTCTGCCCGCACCCGGGGGGGCGCCGTGGCACTGAGGGCCACCAGCGGCACCCCCGGACAAAGGCGGCGCAACTGGCCCAGGCGCCGGTAATCGGGCCGGAAATCATGGCCCCAGGCACTGATGCAATGGGCCTCATCCACCGCCAAGGCCACCAGCTGCCCCTGGTCAATTAGTTCTTCAATCAGGCTGCGGCTCGCCTCCCCCTGCAGCCGCTCGGGGGCGAGATACAACAGGCGCAACTCAGCATTTTGGAGCCGTTGGCGCAGCTGGCGCCCCTCGCCAGGGGCTAGGCCCCCATGCAAACAGGCGGCGGCAATGCCGCGGCGCTGCAGCTGGGCCACCTGGTCTTGCATCAGGGCCACCAGGGGGGAAATCACTAGCACCAACCCCTGGCGCACCAGGGCCGGCAATTGGTAGCAAAGCGATTTACCAGCCCCAGTGGGCAACACCGCCAGGCAATCCCTGCCCTCCAGCAGGGCCTCCACCACCGGCCGCTGGCCGGGGCGAAAGCCGTCGTAGCCGAAATGGCTGCTGAGGGCAGCCTGGAGGTGATCCTTCACCGGCGGACCCTACCGGCAACGGGGTTACACCGCCAGGGGCATCGGCGGCGGCGCCAATTGGTCGGCGGCCTCTTCCACCAGCTGAATCCGCAGGCTTTTACCGCCCGCCAACTCCCCCAGGGAAACCCGCAGGTTGGTGCCACTGAGCGACTCCAGCCCCTGCAGCAAGCTGCGCAGATAAGGGGTGCTGCTGCCGCTTTCCAGCCACAGCCTTTCGTGCAGGCCCCCCAACCGTCGCCAGCTGGTGTGGAGCTTGAGCACCGCCTGCTCCAGCTGTTGGGCCTGGCCCACCACATCGGCCACCAAACCCAACACATCAAGGCGTTGGGCCTCCTGCATCGCCTTCTCCAGGTCGATCGATTCATGCTGAAGGGCTCGCACGGCCAGGCCGGCTTCGGCGGCCTTGGTGAGCCAACGGGCCGTGAGGGTCACATCCTTGACCCGTTCCAATTCAGGTTCCTCGCGCAGCACCCGGCGCAAGTCCTCCTGCTGGGCTTCCGGCAGCCGCGCCAATTCGCGCACCAGGGGGGCCACCACCTTGGGGGGCAACAGGTTTTGCTGGGTACGTTCGCGGATTTCGTCTGGCAGCAACGGGCTGGTGGCCGCGGTGAATTCATCGGTGAGCCGCCGCACCTGCTTGCGGGTGATCTGCTGACCTTCGTTGGCGGCCTCGCTGATCATCTGTTGCACCTCCGGGTCCGCCTGGGAGGTTTCCAGGAAGGCGCGCTTGGAAAAGTTGTTGACGCTGGTTTCAGCCAGCAAGCCTTCCCCCACAAGGCTGTCGGCGGATTCAGCCAACTGAATCAGGCCGTAGGCCCGGGTCTTGCTGATCTCCCGCTCCCTTAACCACTGCAAAAAGCCTGCCCCCCGACCCTCGCCACCGCGCTTCTCCCGGTCGCGCACCGCCCCGAGGATGCGCCCGCGCCAGATCTCGGTTTGCAGGTCAAAGCGATCACACAGCTCCCAGGCCTGTTCCAAACGGGCATGGAACTCGAGGCTGCTGAGGTCGTCCTGCTCGGGATCTGGCAGTTCGAGGTGCAGCACCGGGGGTTCCAGGGGGTTGGCAGCGGTCAAGGAGAAATCAGATCAAAGGGGGCCGCGACGAATCATGACGGGACAGCGCCAGCGATGGCCAACTGGCGGTAATTTCATGGCGAAAGACCTGTTCCAGCCCAGCGATGGCGATTTCCCGCGGCGACAAGGTACGCATCAAGCGTCCTGAGTCTTACTGGTTCAACGAAGTGGGCACTGTGGCCTCCGTAGACACCTCAGGCATCCGCTACCCAGTGGTGGTGCGCTTTGAGAAGGTCAACTACAACGGTTACTCCGGGGTAGATGGTGGCATCAACACCAACAACTTCGCCGAAGTCGAGCTCGACCCCGCCTGAGGCGGGTGCCTGAACTTCCGGAGGTTGAAACGGTCCGCCGCGGCCTTGAGCAGCAGGTGGGCCGTTTTTGTGTGGGGCAGGTGGAAGTGCTCCGCAGCCGCGCCGTTGCCGCCCCCCGCGGCGATAGCGCGGGTTTTATGGCGGCCCTAGGCGGCAGTGCCTTGGGCCCCTGGCGCCGCCGCGGCAAATATCTGATCTGTGGCCTCACCCGCAACGGCAGCCCCAGCGGCGAACTGGGGGCCCACCTGCGCATGACCGGCCAGTTCCAGTGGTTGGCGGCGGCGGAACGGCCCCCCTGTGCCCACACCCGGGTACGTTTCCATGGGGTAAACGCCGAGGGCGCTGCCAGGGAACTGCGGTTTGTGGACCTGCGTTCCTTCGGGGAACTGTGGTGGGTGCCCCCCGGCATTGCAACGGAAACAGTGATAACTGGCCTGAAACGGCTGGGACCGGAACCCTTTGGCGAACAATTCAGCAGCCAGCACCTGCGCCAGAAACTTAAGGGGTCCCTGCGGCCGATCAAAAATGCCCTGCTAGATCAGTCCCTGGTGGCGGGGGTGGGCAATATCTACGCGGATGAATCGCTATTCATGGCCGGCATCCGCCCCCAAACCCCCAGCGGCCAGCTCAGTGGCGTCCAGCTGGAAAAATTGCGGCAATGCCTATTAGAGGTGCTGGAAACCAGCATCGGCGCTGGCGGCACCAGCTTTAGCGACTTCCGCGACCTCACCGGCAGCAATGGCAATTACGGCGGGGTGGCCTGGGTATATCGCCGCGGCGGTGAACCCTGCCGCCGCTGCGGCACCCCCCTGCGCCGGGAGAAACTAGGGGGCCGCAGCAGCCACTGGTGCCCCACCTGCCAACTATGAAAACTGAGTTGCTGGGGGTGATGGCCCAGATCCATCAACGGGGCTGGTGTGACGGCACCGGCGGCAATTTCAGCTGTGTGCTCAGCCGCGAGCCCCTGCGGCTGCTGATGGCCCCCAGTGGGGTGGATAAGGGCAGTGTTACCCCCCAGCAACTAATCGAAGTGGCCGCCAACGGCAGCGTGCTGGCCGGCAGCGGCAAGGCCAGTGCCGAAACGCTGCTGCACCTGGAAATCATTGGCCGCTGTGGCGCCGGAGCGGTGCTGCACACCCATTCCCAGGCCGGCACGCTGCTATCCCAGTGGGCCCTGCCCCAGGGGGGCCTCAAATTGGAGGGCCTGGAAATGCTCAAGGGGTTGGAGGGCATCCACAGCCATGCCAGCCAGGTGACCCTGCCGGTGCTAGCCAATGACCAAGACCTGGCCCGGCTCAGTGCCGCCGCCGCGCCGCTGTTACCCCAGGCGCCCCAGGGGATCCTGATTGCCGGCCATGGGCTCTATGCCTGGGGAGAAGACCTGGCCCGGGCGAAACGCCATTTGGAGATCCTCGAATTTCTGCTGGAACAACGCTGGCGCCAGCTGCTGCTGGAGGGGCTGGCGCCAGCACCAGGAAAAACCAAAGAAAAGCCATGACCGTGAGCTTTAAACAAATCAAAGGCGTGGTGCTCGACATCGAAGGCACCACCTGTCCCGTGGATTTCGTAAGCGGCGAACTGTTCCCCTACGCCCGCCGGGCCCTGCCCGCCTACCTGGCCGAGCACGGCCAGGACCCCGAGCTGGCGCCCCTGCTGGCGGAGGTAAGGCAGGCCATGGTTAGCGAAAGCGATGGCGCTGCCCCCAGGGAGCTGGTGGCTTACCTGCAGTGGTTGATCGACCAAGACCGCAAATTCACCCCCCTCAAGGATTTACAAGGGCGGCTCTGGCGGCAGGGCTATGCGGAGGGGGCCCTCCAGGCCCGCTTATTTAGTGATGTGGTGCCGGCCCTGCGGCGCTGGCACAGCCAGGGATTACTGCTGGCGGTGTATTCCAGTGGCTCGGTGGCTGCCCAACAATTGCTCTATGGCCACAGCAGCGAAGGCGACCTGCGCAGCCTGTTTAGTGGCTGGTTTGACACCCGCCTCGGGCCGAAACGGGAGAGCCACAGCTACGAAAGATTGGCGCAGGCCCTGGTTACCCCCGCCGCAGAGCTGTTATTTATCAGTGACGTGGCCGCTGAGCTAAACGCCGCCGCCGCCGCCGGCTTCCAGGTTTGTGGCAGCCAAAGACCAGGTAATCCTGAACAGTTGCTGGGGCCCTGGCCTGTGCTGGAAAGTTTTGAGGCCCTGGCGCCCTCGAATTAGCTGCCTAGCTTGCAGGTTGCTGCTGTTTTCCATGGGATTCATCCGCTCCGTGGAACGACGCACGCGCCCGAACTCCGGGGAACATCGGGTGGTGGCCGCAGCGGAGGCCCTATTCGAACAAACGTTGGTAAGCGTGCGGGGCCACCTGGCTGGGTCCATGGCAGCCCTGGAGAGCAAGCTGCACAACTCATCGCTCAACTACAAAGAAATCTTCCTGCGGGACAACGTGCCGGTAATGGTTTACCTGCTGCTGCAGGGACGCTTTGAACTGGTTCGCCATTTCCTTGATCTTTGCCTCGAACTACAAAGTCGCTCCTATCGCACCCGCGGCGTATTCCCCGCCAGTTTTGTGGAAGAAGAGGGAAAGATTGTGGCCGACTATGGCCAACGCTCCATCGGGCGCATCAGCTCCGTGGATGCCAGCCTTTGGTGGCCAGTGCTCTGCTGGATGTATGTGCGCGCCAGTGGTGATAGGGCCTATGGGGCCAGTGCGCCGGTGCAACAGGGGGTTCAGCTGCTACTTGATCTGGTACTCCGCCCCAACTTTGATGGCACCCCGGTGCTATTTGTGCCGGATTGCGCCTTCATGATTGATCGCCCCATGGATGTGTGGGGCGCCCCGTTGGAGGTGGAAACCCTGCTGTTTGGCAGCCTTAAGAGTTGCTGCCGTTTAATGGAACTGACGCAAGCCAATCCCCAAGGGGAAGATGTAAATCAACAACGGCTTAAACTTACCCGCACCTGGATCCGCGACCTGCGGGTATTTTTGCTTAAGCACTATTGGGTAACCAGCAAAACCATGCAGGTGCTTCGGCGGCGGCCCACCGAACAATACGGCGAAGCTCAATCCCAAAATGAATTCAATGTGCAGCCGGAGGTGATCCCCCATTGGTTACAGGAATGGCTGGAAAATCGCGGGGGCTATCTGATTGGCAACATGCGCACGGGCCGGCCGGATTTTCGTTTTTACAGCCTTGGCAATTCCCTGGGCTCCCTATTTGGTTTGCTCACAGGACCCCAACAAAGGGCCCTGTTTCGCTTGGTAATCCATAACCGCCAAGACCTGATGGCGGAAATGCCCATGCGCATCTGTCACCCGCCCATGGAACGGGAGGAATGGATCAATAAAACCGGCATGGACCGCAAAAACTGGCCCTGGAGTTACCACAACGGTGGCCATTGGCCGAGCCTGCTCTGGCCCCTGGCCGCCGCTGTGCTGATGCACATGCACACCTATCCCAATGATGATGTGCTGCTACTGGGCCAAACGCGCACGATGCTGGAGGAGTGCTACTGGCAGCAGCTCAACCAATTACCGAAACAACAATGGGCGGAATATTTTGATGGGCCCACCGGCACCTGGGTGGGCCAGCAGGCCCGCACCCATCAAACCTGGACCATCGTTGGTTTTTTACTCTTGCACCATTTCCTGCGCAAGGCGCCGGAGGATGTGGCCCTGCTCGACCTAGATGAAGCTGGCCCCCTGGAACTTTCAAGCAAAAAAAAGCCCGCCTATGGCGGGCCCGAACGCAGAAAAGATTGGCGACCCTAGGGCTGGTTGGCCCCAGGCCACGGGCTCAAAACAGCCCCAGGGTAAGGGACTTATCAATGGGCAGGCAAGCACCAATGCCCAGATAAATGGTGAACACTGTGCCAAACAGAAATACCACCATCGCCACCGGACGACGGAAGGGGTTTTGGAATTTGTTAAAGCTCTCAATGAAGGGCACCAACATGAGCCCCAGGGGAATCATCGTTTGCAGGGCGATGCCCAGCAATTTATTTGGCACCACCCGGAGGATCTGGAACACCGGATAGAGGTACCACTCGGGCAGGATTTCCAGGGGGGTGGCAAAGGGGTCAGCCTTGTCACCGAGCATGGCCGGATCCAACACCGCCAGGGCAACAATGCAGGCGATGGTGCCGAGGATCACCACTGGAAAGATGTAAAGCAGATCGTTGGGCCAGGCGGGCTCGCCGTAATAGTTGTGGCCCATGCCCTTGGCCAGCTTGGCCCGCAGCTTGGGGTTGGAAAGATCGGGCGCCTTGAGAATATGCATGGCCGAAGGGGTAAAGGTGAGGGGGAGACTTAAGGGCTTAAAGCGGTCCGGAAATACCTTGCTTACGAATCATCAGGAAGTGAGTAAGCATGAATACTGCTAGCAACCAGGGCAACACGAAGGTATGCAGGCTGTAGAAGCGGGTGAGGGTGGATTGGCCAACACTCTCACCACCACGCAACAGTTCCACCATGAAATCGCCCACCACCGGCACCGCCGCCGGCACCCCAGAAACGATCTTCACGGCCCAGTAACCCACCTGATCCCAGGGGAGGGAATAGCCCGTAACCCCAAAGGCAACGGTGATCACAGCCATGGTCACACCGGTTACCCAGGTGAGCTCCCGGGGGCGCTTGAAACCGCCGGTTAGATACACGCGGAACACGTGCAAGATCAACATCAGCACCATCATGCTGGCGCTCCAACGGTGCACCGAGCGGATCAACCAGCCGAAGCTGACGCTGGTCATCAGATACTGAACGGAGGTGTAGGCCTCCACCACCGTGGGCTTGTAATAAAAGGTCATCGCAAACCCAGTGGCGAACTGGATCAGGAAGCACACAAGGGTGATACCCCCAAGGCAATAAAAAATATTGACGTGGGGCGGCACGTACTTAGAAGACACATCGTCAACGATGTCCTGGATCTCCAGCCGTTCCTGGAACCAGTCGTAGACCGGGGAAGAATTCGCCATGCAGCGGAGGTGGGTTGCCCGCGAGGGTGGGGTGACGAGATTCTACTGATAAAGAAGGAACCAACTGTGACCCTGCCCCGCCCCTGGCGAACCCTGCTTACGGCGGTGCTCTGCCTGCCCCTGGCCCTGGGGGCCTGGGGTTTACCCCCGGCCCTAGCCCTCAGCGATGACCAGGCCCTGGTGGTGGAAGTGTGGCGACTGGTAAACGAAAGCTATGTGGATCCCAGCTTTGGGGAGGTGCCCTGGCGAAGGCTGCGTCAAAAGGCCCTGGAGGGGCAAATCCGCAACCGCAGCGAGGCCTACGCCGCCATCGACACCATGCTCGAACCCCTGCACGACCCCTACACCCGGCTGCTACGGCCCTCTGCCTACGGCCAGCTGGAGGCCACCACCAAGGGCAGCGTCACCGGGGTGGGCCTGCAGCTGGGACTCCAACAGGCCGGTGGCCAGGTGGTGGTGATCGCCCCCCTGGAGGATTCCCCCGCCGCGGAGGCCGGCATTGGCGATGGCACCACCCTGGTGAGCATCAACGGCCAGCCCAGCAGCAGCCTGGGCCTTGAGGGCAGCGCCGCCCTGCTGCGGGGCAGCCCCGGCAGCAGCGTGCACCTGGAAATAATTAGCCCTGCTGGCGAGCAGCGCAGCCTCGACCTGGAACGCCGGGCCGTGGACCTGCGGCCGGTGCGCAGCCGCCGGCTGCGGCTGGGGGAGCACACCCTGGGCTACCTGCGGATCACCCAATTCAGCGAACCGGTGCCGGAGGAGGTGCAAGAGGCCCTAGCCGACCTCAAGGCCAAGGGCATCGAGGCGCTGGTGCTGGACCTGCGCAATAACTCCGGCGGGTTGGTCAGCGCTGGCCTGGCGGTGGCCGATGACCTGCTGGCCGGCGAGGTGATCATGGAAACCGAAAACCGCAATGGCATCAACGAACGGCGCCAGTCGAACAGCGAACGCCTCTATGAGGGCCCGATGCTCACATTGGTGAACGGCGGCACGGCCAGCGCCAGCGAAATCCTGGCGGGGGCCCTCCAAGACAACGGCCGCTCCCCCCTGCTGGGGGCCGCCACCTTTGGTAAGGGTGAAATTCAAACGCTGTTGCCCCTGGGGGATGGCAGTGGGCTGGCGGTAACGGTGGCCCGCTACCTCACCCCAGGGGGGCACCCGATCCAGGGCCAGGGCCTTAGCCCAGATATCCAGCTAGGGGGCCCTGAGCCCAGCGGCAGCGCCCTGGGCAGCGACGAGGACCCCTGGCTGAAGGCCGCCGCCGAACGGCTCGTTCAACAACTGAGCTGATGACCCGTCGCACCTACCACGACCCCCTGCACGGAGAAATCGTGCTCGACAACGCCGAGCCGGCCGAGGCGATGGCGATGGCGCTGATCGATGCACCCGCCTTCCAACGGCTGCGGCGCATTCGCCAGCTGGGGCCCGCCTTCCTCACCTTCCACGGGGCTGAATCCAGCCGTTTCACCCATTCGCTTGGGGTGTTGCACCTGGCCCGCCGCGCCCTCGGCCACCTGGAAAGGCAGGCGCCGGAGCTGGCGGCCCACCGGGGGCTGCTCTACGGGGCCGCCCTGCTCCATGACGTGGGCCATGGGCCCTTGAGCCATTCGGGGGAGGAGATGTTTGGCCTGCGCCATGAGGCTTGGTCGGCGCGGCTAATCCGGGAACGGCCAGACCTGCACGGCCCCCTGGAGGCCTATGCCCCTGGCACGGCCGAGGCGGTGGCCCTGCTGCTGGAAAAGGGCCAGGCGCCCCACCCGGCGATCGCCGCCCTGGTGAGCAGCCAACTCGACTGTGACCGGCTCGATTACCTGCGCCGCGATAGCTACAGCACCGGCACCGCCTATGGCCAGCTAGACCTCGATCGACTGATCGGCGCCCTCACCCTGGCCCCCGATGGCCAGCTGGCCCTGCACCCCCGCGGCCGCACGGCGGTGGAGCATTACCTGGTGGTGCGCAGCCTGATGTACGGCAGCGTGTACAACCACCGGCTCAACATCGTTTGCAATTGGCTACTCGATCAAATCGTTAGCCAGGCCCGGCGCCTGGGCCCCGGCCAGCTATTTGCTGATCCGGTGCTGGCCCGCTGGCTCTGGCACACCGAAGAGCTCAGCAGCAGCGAATACCTGGCCAACGACGATCTGCGCACCGGTTATCACCTGCTGCGCTGGCGGGAGGAGGGCCCAGCCCCCCTGCAGGAGCTGAGCCAACGGCTGCTGGAACGCAACCTGCTCCAGGCCACCGACGTGCGTCAGCTCAACAGCGGCCAACGGCTGGAGGCCCTCGCCCTGGCCCAACGGCTGGCCCGGGCCCAGGGCATGGACCCAGCCCTCTGCTGCGGCCTACGGGAACGGCGCAGCCGCGGCTATCGCCCCTACGTGGGCGGCCTGCGGCTTTGGAATGGCGAGCAACTCCAGGCTCTGGAGCAGGTGTCACCGCTGGTGGCAAGTCTTAGCCAGGCCCAGGAATTGGCCTGGGTGCTGCACCCCCGCGAGGTGCGCCAGCAGCTCAGGCAGCAACTGCCGGCAGCAGCCCCTCAGCCCTGAGCACGGCCGCCACATCATCGAAATCATCCCAGCGGTGGTAGGCGATGCCGCG
The DNA here is from genome assembly GCA_039799245.1 of Cyanobacteriota bacterium. Taxonomy (GTDB): domain Bacteria; phylum Cyanobacteriota; class Cyanobacteriia; order PCC-6307; family Cyanobiaceae; genus Synechococcus_D. The sequence goes on along the minus strand of JBDLTB010000026.1, from coordinate 31,238 downwards.
CTGGTCAAGCCAATCGCAGAGCGGGGCCCGGGCAAACACCAAATCAGCCGCCTCGGCCATGCGCAGGTCGGTGATCGAATCACCAATCACCACCCGCAGGCCCTGGCCATAGCGCTCCATCACCTCAGCCTTGGCCACCAGCTCCTCGCTGCTGCGGAAGGGGGAGTGAAACTCAAGACCCTGGTCGGGGTTGGGGTGGGGCTGCACCGTGGCCGCCACCAGCTGCTCCAGGCGATGGCGGTGGGGGCCCAACACCTTTTCCACCAGGGGCACCAGCCCCCCAGACACCAACACAAAGGGCAAACCGGCGGCGTCTAAGGCATCGAGAAATGGCAAAAAACCAGGCCTTGGCTCAAATTCCCCCATGTGTTCCACCATCGCCGCCAGGTCTGCGGGGCTGAGGGCCGAGGCGAGGCTGGCCATGGCATCGCGCAAATTCAGCTCGAAATTGAACAGGCGTTCCTTTAGGGGCCACCACACCTGGGGCACCACGGCGGCGGCCACCGCATCAAAGGTGTCTTCAGCGGTAATCGTGCCGTCGAAATCACAAAACACTGTGGCGGCGGGGGGTGCCATTTGCTTTGCCCGGAGGGCCCTAGCTTGGCCGGTGCTGAGCCGCCCCCATGGTCGCCCGCTTTGATGCAGCACCAGCCAGCGGCTGGCCCCACCGGCTAGACCTCGGCGCCTGCAACAACGCCGACCATTCACCCCTGGAGATCGCCCGCCATGGCCTCGGGGCCGAGGGACCCCCAGGGCCCCTGGAGCTATGGAGCCGCGATTGGCCCCTCACCCAGCGGGACCTGGCCGCCCTGGAACGGCTTTTCCAGCAAAGAAATCTGCAGTTGCAAAAACTAATCAGCCAAAACCCCAGCACCCTGGTGGCAGCCACGGCCCGCGCCTGGCCCGTGCAGGCGGAAACCCCCGGGGCCCCCAGCCCGGAGCCCCCAGGCAACCGACCCCTGCAGGTGCAGCGCGGCACCCTGCGGGCGGGGGAACACCTGGAGGTGGAAGGGGCCGTGCTGGTGCTGGGGGACGTGAACCCAGGCGCCCGGGTAACTGCCAGCGGCGACGTGTTGGTGTGGGGGCGGCTGCGGGGCATCGCCCACGCCGGCTGCCGGGGCAATGGCGCCGCCCGGATTGTGGCGCTCCAGTTGCGGCCGCTGCAATTACGGATCGCCGATGCCGTGGCCCGCGGGCCGGAGGATCTACCCCCCGAAGGCCTCACCGAACAGGCGGAACTGGTGGGGGGTGAAATAAGGATTAGCCCCGCCCAGCTGGGGCGAGCCCTCAACGCTGGATGATGCCCACGGCCCCCAAGAGCCCTGCCACCACCATGAAATAAAGCGGCGAGATGCGGGTAAATAACATCAGGGCACACACCAGCAAAGACACCAGATAGGCCTGCAGGTGGTGGTCAGCGGTGCGCAGCACCGTGACCCCCACAGAAAACAAAATCCCCAAGGTGATTGGCCCCAGGCCCCGCTCAAAAGCCACCCGGATCGGCGCATCCTTTAGTTGACTCCAACTCAAGGCCGCCATCACCATCACCAGGGTGGAGGGCAGCAACACGGCAATTTCAGCCGCCACCCCGGTGCCCAGGCCCCAGATCGGCCCATGGGGCCAGCCGGCCCCCAAACCCAGCAGGCCCACAATCATTGAACTGGGCCCCGGCGCCGCCTCCGCCAAGGCATACAGATCAGCAAACTGGCTATTGCTGATCCAATGGAATTTATCCACCGCCAGGTGGTGATATTCCTGCAGCAGCGTGTTGCCACCCCCCAGGGAAAACAACGACAGGCGCAGAAAAGTCCAGATCACCTGGAGGAATGTATCTAAACCGCTCATGGCTTTGGTTTGGCCGGGCGCGGCCAATAGAGGGCCATGGCGATTGGGCCACCCACCAAGACCACTGGAATTAGCTGAAGATGGAGGAATTGCAAGCCAATAAAAGTGAGGGCCGCCAACAGCAAAGCCAGCGGATCTTTCCAGTATTCATCGAGGATCTTGAAACCCATGGATAGGGCCATGCCGGCGGCGGCAGCCACCACCCCAGTAAGCACCCGATCAACGGCGGGCAGGGCATGGAACTGGAAATAAACAAAACCCACCAACATCAACAGGCTGAAGGGCAGCAACAACATGCCGGCGATCGCTGCCATTGCCCCCGGCAAGCCCCGAAAGTAAGCACCGATATAAACCGCCATATTTATCTGATTTGGCCCCGGAAATAGGCGGGCCACGGTGAGGCCGGTGAGGAACGATTCGTTGCTCATCCAGCGCCGCTGTTCCACCACAATCCGCTGGCTCCAGGCGGACAGGCCACCCCCAAAGGCGGAGAGGGCCACCTGCAACATCCCGAAAAATAACTGGCGGCGGCTGGGGGCTGGCCCCTGGGGTGCAGCGGTCATTAATCGTGGATGAAATGGGGGTCTGGGGCGAGCTCACCCTCCTCGTGCAGCGTTGGATCAAGGGGATCTGGGGCGTGGTATTTCTCGGCCTGTTGCCAGTCGTAGCTGAACAGCTCCACACAGCGGGCTACCACTTCAGGGGCATCGGTTTCAATGCCCAATTCCCGGCGCAAATCAAAGGCGCTGCGGTCGATATTCATTGAACCAATCTGGGCAGCCCTGCCATCCACAAGGATCAACTTGGCGTGCAATTTAAGGTGCTTCTGGCGGCGCACTTTTACCCCGAAGCGCTCCAGCACCCGCAGGCTGGAGAAGGTGTCGTAGATGTCCCAATCGGAGATGCCGTGCTTGCCGCCACAGAGCACCCGCACCTTCACCCCCCGCTCCCGGGCGGCGATCAAGCGCTCAAGAATTACCGCATCTACAAATTTGGGGTGCTGCACCCAGAGGGTGCGCTCAGCGCTATCCATAATCCGCGCCATCTGGCCGCGGCTGTGGGCACTGCTCCATACCAAACCCACCGTGAGATCTGGGGCAAAAAATGAGCGCTGCCAATCTGCTTCAAAGCCGGCGATCACCTGATCCACCGCCGCCTGGGCGTAGGTAACCACCCCGTAATCCCGGGTTTCAGTGAAGTACTTATCGGAGAGGTTAAAAGTGGCAATTAGGGCGGAGTTGTTGTCGATCACGATCGACTTCTCGTGGGTCACCGGGAAGGATTCACTGGTCCAGGCCACCTCCATGCCCCAGCCCTGGAGCCGGCCATAGGCCTCATCGTTCCAACGGTCGCCCCCGGAGGTGTGGGGGTTGAGCATCACCCGCACCCGCACCCCCCGCTCCTTGGCCCGCAGCAGGGCTGCCTCGATCGCTTCCGACTGCAGCTTGAATTGCTTCAAGCGCAGTTCATTGCTGGCTTGGTCGATCAATGCGACCACCGCCTCAGCGCCGTCATCGGGCATCACCAGCAGGCGCTGGTGGTGGCCAAGGCTGGTTATACCGGTGGTCATGGGGGCTTCGATTCGTTGCGCTAATACCCAGAATGCACCGGCCAAGGCGGCGCCGCTGTAACTTTCCGAAACCGATCCCATCGGCCGTACCCGCCGGTGTTCCTGTTTCCGTGACCGCTTCCCCCCCGCGCACGATCCTGATCTGTTCCGGCAAGGGGGGCGTGGGTAAAACCACCCTCACCGCCAACCTGGGCATTGCCCTGGCCGCCCTAGGGGTGCGCACCGCCGTGCTGGATGCCGACTTCGGCCTACGCAACCTTGATCTGCTGTTGGGCCTGGAAAACCGGATCGTTTACACCGCCCAGGAGGTGCTAGCCGGCAGCTGCCGCCTGGAGCAGGCGATGGTGAAGCACAAGCAGGAGCCAAACCTGGCCCTGTTGCCCGCAGGCAACCCCCGCATGCTCGAGTGGCTGAAGCCCGAGGACATGCAAAAAATTGTGGAGCTAATCAAACCCCACTTCGATGTGGTGTTGATCGATGCTCCCGCCGGCATAGAAGACGGCTTCAAGAACGCCGCCGCCGCCGCCTCAGAGGCGATTGTAGTTACCACCCCGGAGGTATCGGCGGTGCGGGATGCCGACCGGGTGGTCGGCCTACTCAATACCCGAAATATCGAGCCAATTCAGCTGGTGCTTAACCGGGTGCGGCCCAAGATGATGGCCAACCAAGAAATGCTGGGGGTGTCTGACGTCACCGACATCCTTGCCTTACCCCTGCTGGGCTTGGTGCTGGAGGACGAGCAGGTGATTGTGAGCACCAACCGCGGGGAGCCGCTCACCCTCAATGGCGGCAAATCTCCGGCGGCAGTGGCCTATCGCCATATCGCCAGGCGTTTGCAGGGGGAAACGATTCCCTTACCAGACCCCACCCAGCTCAACAGGGGGCTGCGGGCCAAGGTGCGCCAGCTGCTGCAAACAAAAATCTTCTGAGCCGATGACTTTGCGAGACCTGATTGATCGTTTGCTGGGCCGCCAGCAGGCCAGCGCCCCCACCGCAAAACATCGGCTCCAGCTGGTGCTCGCCCATGACCGCAGTGACCTCAACCCTGAATTACTGCAGAGAATGCGCAAGGAAATTCTCGAGGTGGTGAGCAAATACGTGGAGCTCGACCTCGAGGGGGGTGATGTAAGCCTCGAAACCGAGGAACGCACCACTGCCTTGGTGGCCAACCTGCCCATCCGGCGGGTTAAAGACACGGCGCTACAAACCTTGGCCAGCGGGGAATCCTGAGGGTCTGTTTGGTGGGGGCCCCAGGCCCCGCTGCCCTTGGAACCAGAGCGCTTCACCAACGCCCAGCGGGGCGTACTTGCCTACCTGCTGCTGGGCTGGAGCAACCGGGAGGTGGCCCACCAGCTACAACTCTCGGTGCGCACGGTGGAAACCCACGTGGAGGCCCTGTTGAGGCGCAGCCGCACCAGAAACAGAACTGCCCTGGTGGCCTGGTGGCTGCAGTCACAGCAGTAAAGTAGTTGGGTGCCGGCTTAGCTCAGCGGTAGAGCAGCGCTTTTGTAAAGCGAAGGCCATCGGTTCAAATCCGTTAGCCGGCTTCCCCACCTTTGCCCAGGCCAAGCCCGCCAACCACCCGTAAAGACGTAAGTGCGCATTGCTGTATCTGGATCCCATTCCCTCGGCAAATCAACGGTGGTTAACCAGTGGGTTGAAACCCATCCTCACTACATAAGGGAGGAGGAGCCCTATCGGGCCCTTAGCCTCCACGGCCCCTATGAAATAAAATTCCGAGAATTGTCAACACGGCTACACAATGGCATTCAAATTTATTACAATATAAGCAGAATCCATCGCTACTCAAAGCCTACGGATCAAGTTATCTTTGACCGCTGCCCAGTGGATTACATAGCCTATTCTCAATACACAGCCAACCAAGCCAGCACAGACATTGACACTGCCTTTGTTGAGTCTATGGTTCCTGCGGCAAAGGAATGCCTAGACCACCTAGACATTCTCGCCTTCGTACCCAAATCGCAGCAATGGCCCGTGGCCATGGAAGAGGATGGCATCAGGCCCGTAGACCATAGCTACCGCGACGAGGTTGACACAATCTTCAAGCAGATTTATCGCGATGGACGCTTTGATTTGATAAGCGAGCACGATGGTCCCAAACTAATAGAGTTAATTGGCTCCCCTAAACAAAGAATAAAACAACTGGAGCAGAGCATTGCCGAAATCAACCTAAAAAGAGATAATTAAAAATTTTTGAGCTACCAGCAATTCAAAGTGAACAAACCCAAACCAAGTCCCAAGGCCCCATGGAGGTTCTGAGCCTATTTCCCCGTTACCTGCTCAAGGGCCAACTGGAGCAAGGGCAATTAGGGCAATTGCAAGCTATGGCCGAGCAGGTGATGCAGGCCCCAGAGAAAACTGCCGATGCCTCGGCCAAATTGGCTGGCCAATTGAGCTGGCAAAGGGAACTGGGGCCTGAATTCCCCGGGGTGGATGACCTCGGTCGTTCGGTACTGCTGCCGGCCTGTGAACGCTGGATCCGCCATGTGATTGATCAACAGCCCCCCCAGGGGCGAGGGCCCTGGACGCCTGGGCGTTATGGGCTACAAATGATAGATATCTGGCTAAATGTGCAGAAGGCAGGGGACTACAACCCCACCCATACCCACGGGGGAAGTTTCTCTGGGGTTTTATTTTTAAAGGTGCCGCCACAGATCAACAACCAAAGCTTTGATGGTCAACTGTGTTTCCATGGCCCGGAGGAATGGCACATCCAAAGTTTCCGCACGGGTATGACGAAATATGTATTACCAGTGCCCGGTGACTTCTACGTGTTCCCCGCCTGGCAGCCCCATTCCGTTGCCCCATTTCGGGGGGAGGGGGAACGCTGGTCCTTAGCCTTCAATACGATAGCCATACCCAGTCAAGGCAAAGCCACCGGTAGCCAAGGCAAAACCCCTATCGCCAAAGCCAGTGGAGTAAATACCGTCAATTTGTCACTCTCCAATAATCGCTCCCGCCCCGGAGGCTTCCTTTAAATTAACTCATCTTAAATCAACACAGCTAATTAGCCTTGAGAAAAAGAACCTGCCTGGCAATTTCCTGCTTTTTCCTAGGGGGCCTAGGTGGATACATTTATTTCGCCCCCTTAATTAGCCTTTATCAATTATACCAAGCAACAAGCCAACGCAACACAAAAGAGATAGAGGCCAGGGTTGATTTTGCCGCCCTGAGGAGTAGTCTCAAGCCCCAGGTCAGGGCAAGGGTTAACAATGTATTCGAAAAATCCCTAGGGGGTAGAAACTTCTTCTCCTCCAGCATTGCTGGCCTTGGCACGGCCATTGCCAGCCCAGTGGTAAACCATAAAATAGACGAGGTACTAAGCCCTGAAGGACTGCAAAAACAGTTGGCAGACATTCAAAATTCTGATCGCAACAATAATATTTCTGCCGCCGTTGAGCAGCTAAAAACAATTAAATTTGGCTACGAGAATTTGGAGCAATTTAATCTTCAATTACTAGACCCCAGCAGCAAGCGACCCATGGGTATCACAATGAATCGCCATCAACTACTGACCTGGAAAGTTGTGGCCATAAAACTACCATAATTAGACCACCGCAATTAGCCAACAATCCGCCAGCAAAATCTAGAAATTCACTTATATCATGCCAGCACCATTAAACAGTGCCCACGAGGTAGCAGCAATGAAATATATCCCCCATGCCAAGCCCACCAAAATGCTACAGGTGAGGTTAACTTTGAAAACTAAGCATATTGCCAACCACAAGTCTTGCCAAAACCTGAGCCTTCTAATATTTCAAACCGTGGCAAAACCTGAGCCTTCTAAAATTTCATACCTTGGCAAAACCTAAGCCTCGTTAAAACCTGAGCCCCATGCAAACCACTATCATTGTTAAAAAATGGCCTGCTTCAAACCAATGGACAACTTCAAAACCCTTATTGCCATTGGCGCCGGCCTGCTGGCAAGCACCTCCGCCCTTGGCAGTCCCAGCCAAGCCCAGGCAAAGATCTATGGTTTTCAATGCCTGAAGGCAGGCCCCTCCAGCGCCCCGGCCTACGTAATCGGCCTTGGCACCATGCCTGCCCCTGAGGGGGGCACCGCCTCAAGTTCGGTGAAGGCGGCTCCCCTAGAGGGCTCAAATGCCGTGCCCATTGCCCTGGTTAGCGCTGATATCAAGGGCTATCCGGTGGAACTCCGCTGCTCCACCATTGCAGCCCGCCTCACTAACTTGGCCCTGGCCACCGGCACCGCCAGCCCCATAGGGATAATCAATCTCACCAATAATCTGATCGGTGGCACTGTGAAATCTCAGCCGGTGATTGCCATCGGCAAACTGAGCCCCAGTGATGTGGTGGCCACCCTGGGCAAAGGCGTAGATGCCAAGAAAGCCCTAGGGGTGCTTGATGCCCGCATCGAACGGGTGGCAGCCCGGAAGGCCATCAGTAATGCCCTCAAGGATGGTGACATCATCGAGTTCGTTATTTACAGCAATAACTGAGCCACCGATCACGGAAACCCTGGGGCGCTGCAAAGCCTGCAGCGCCATAATTAACCCATGGAAAAAATCTCGAATTCGCCTGCTGGCTTTTGCTTTAGTGCTGCCATGGGCATTGGCCTCAGTTTATTTACGCTTTTCACTGGGCCAGCCCCTGGCTTAGCCCAGGCCTGCGGTTGCTCCTGCGCACAACCAACCGTGGGCTACTTAGCCAGCAATGGCTCCTGCATTTGCCCTTGCGCCACTGTTATCACCCCAGCCTTAACGGTGGATACCTTGACCGGACCAGCTGGTCCAGCCAAGCAAGCAGTTTCCTGGGAAGCGCCCGATTGGGGCACAGACCCAGACTTCGATGGCTTTGGCTGGGGCGGCTGGGGTGGATGGCCCGGTGACTTCTACTAAAGGTAGAAACCACGGCAAAGGCCCCTAAACGGGGCCCCCAGCCCCTGGACTAGATCAGCGCACCGCCACATTGAGCACCACACCGCCGAGCTTGGCAATGCGCTCCAGGGCTTGATTCATCCGATTTAGGGGCACACGCATCACATAGTCGCTGCTGCGGCAAACATCAATGCTGCAGAGGGCAGATACGGTGATGATCGCCACGCGACCCCGCTGGGCCCCCACCAAGGCATGGTTCCGCCCTTGCTGGATGGGGCTGCTATCGGCTCGGCCGCTGCGAAAATCAGCACCGGCGTAGAGGTCCGAACCACTGCTCTGGCATGCCTTGAAGTAGGAAGTGCCAGAAAAACGCGGAAGGATGCCTGATACGGCTATGGCACGGTTTTGGTGCAGGGCCTGACCCAGCTTGAATTGATTACCGGCGCCATCACCCTTAACTGATGCAGCTGCCCCCCGGGCCAACTGCATCAGCCAGGAGAACTGTTGTCCCTGCAGGCCCTTGGAGTAATCCCAGCCATGCAGATAAGGCACCACATCTGAGCCGAAGCGATTCTGATATTCATTGCTATCTATGTAGGAATCAATCTCAGCGTCATAGCCCTGATCCTGCAGGGTAGTGAAATGATCAAGCATCTCGGCCTTGTTATGGGGGGCGCGACCGAGCAGGTGCTTGTGATTCAGCTCAATAAAGCGATAGGGATTGCAATTTTCAAAGAAACGAGCCCGATACAGGCCACTTTTGGCGAGGGTGCGCACAAATTCCCGCACATTCAGGTATCCAGTGCGAAACAAAGACTCAGCGGCCCCAAGCCGCTCGCTATCCATCACGTATTGCTGACCCAGCACCTGCTGATAAATCGCCCGGAGGATGGAATCGCGGTCTTGGGCTGAGGCTGCACTCCAATTCTCCCTATGGCGGTCGTTGGCGAAACGATCAATGCCTAGGGCAGGGGCTTGAACGAGGGTCATGGGAACCACAGACGGGGGACAGGGAGATGTCGCCAGGGACACCATCCCCCCAATTCTCAGGGGATTTTCAACCAAAAAGCCCCCATCTTCACAGGCCTCAAGGTGACAAAACTTCATGGAGATTCTTTGCAGATAAGGCTTTCAGGCTGAAAATTATGCAAATCTTGCATAATCAGCCATCCCCCCGCCCCCCCCCACCCCCCCCGGGGCCCTTGGGCACGGAGATGTTAGCTTTAAGCTTGAAATCCAGGGGCATAGACCTAAAGTGAAATTAAGCAGTTGAAAAGTATTTCGAATCCCCTGGCCAGTTGGCTGGCCAACTAAATCATGCGCTTTCCCATATCATCTTCAGTCAGCGGCCAACCTACCGCCACAGCCATCGTCAATTCACAAGCAAAATCAATGGAGTTCAAATCACCCAAGCGCATTTCGATAACGATTCCCAGTTCGACCTATGAAATGTTGCTCACAGCCAGCGAAGAGCAGGGTCGTTCAATCAGTAACCTTGCCGCCTATCTTCTGGAAAGTTCCCTAAAAAATAAAACACAAACCCCGAAAAAAGCCGAAAAAACCGTTTGGTAGCAAAAATTTGGACCCCAGGGCTTGCCAGAGGTGGGGGCACTCGGCTAAAAAGGGTTCTTGGGGGTTGCTAGCTCAGCGGTAGAGCAGTCGGCTCTTAACCGATCGGTCCTCAGTTCGAATCTGAGGCAACCCATCCCCAACTCAAACCTAGCCCCAGCGGGGCGAGGCTTTAAATATGTTTTACGCGATCCTCGAAAAATCTCGTATCTCATCATTTATGAAACGCAAGCAGTATCGCCAAACTGCCCATTAAGGTGCAAGCTCACATTTTTCAGCTTTAGTGCTTGCAGTTTTTACCCCAGAGCTGGTAGCAAAAGCCATCGTCTCGGCAATCAACGGCCTTCAGGGCAAATTCATAGCGTTCGGCATATTTTTTCTCAATGATTTCCGAGGGGGCCTCCCCCTTGAATTCCTTAGTGAGCTTACACAGCCCTTTTAGCTCCGCCGGCAGGGGAACAACTGGCCCTGGGGGAGCCGCCAAAACTGGCGCCACCAAAAAAGTTGCGAGAGCAAATGCCAGCATTACGCCACCGCCACGGGGCTTGGGTATTTAATTCTGCTCTATACCGCCGCCCCAAAACTGCGGCCCACCAATGCGGTGAGTCCCATGGCTAGGGCGCCCCAAAACAACATACGCAGGGCGCCGCGTTTGATTGAGGCGCCACCGGCATAGGCGGAGAGGCCCCCCAGCAGCACCAGGGCCCCAAGGGCAGTACAGGTCACAATCTCAGTAATCGACCTCTTGGGGGCCACCGCAATCGTGAGTAAGGGCACCAGGGCCCCCACCAAAAAACAAAGGGCCGAAGTAAAGGCCGCCTGGATCGGCCGGGCCCGCAGGGTTTCGGTGATGCCCAGTTCATCGCGGGCATGGGCCCCCAGGGCATCGTGGGCAGTGAGTTGTGCCGCCACCTGGTGGGCCAGGTGGGGATCCAGGCCCCGGTGGCGATAGATCAGGGCTAATTCAGCCAGTTCCCCTTGGGGATCAGTGGACAATTCATGGCGTTCCTTAGCAAGATCAGCCCGCTCGGTATCAACCTGAGACTGCACGGAAACAAATTCCCCCGCCGCCATCGAAACCGCCCCGGCCACGGTGGCCGCCAAGCCAGACAACATGATGTTGTTTACCGAAGCCCCGGAGGCGGCGATGCCCACCACCAGGCTGGCCACGGAAATCGTGCCGTCATTGGCCCCCAACACCGCCGCCCGTAACCAACCAACCCGATGGCTGTTATGACGTTCGCCGTGGTGGCGATCATGGTGGTGCTGATCAGAATGACGCCGCTCAGCGGGGCGACCACTGCTGGGTTTATTCATCGGCGTTGCAGCATCACCCCTGGGCCCGTGCAGTTTCCCATTTCTAGCTACAGAGGGATATGCCTATCCAGGGGAACCAATGAACCGTCACCACCAAAAAACCCTGGGGGCTTTGTTTTCCCATCCGCTCCAGCACGGGGTGCGGGCCTCCAAGGTAGAAGCCCTGTTTCGCCAGCTGGGGGCAGAAATTACAAAACTGAGTGACAGCCGCCTGCAAATCCGCTTAGCCCAAGGTGCTGAAACCTGGATTCATAGCGGTGGCGGCCACCATCCAGACCTGGATAGTGAAGCGGTGATGCGCGTGCGTCATTTTTTAGTGGAAGCTGGCATCACCCCAGCCCATCCCGAGGGGGAGCCAGCCACGGTGCGGGGGGACCAGAGCCATCGACTGGTACTGCACCTGAACCATCACCAAACTGATATTTATAGCCTTGATGGCGAAGAAGTGGAACAGGCGAGCCTGCGCCCCCATGGCCTCTGGGGCAGTGGCGAAAACCTCAGCCACCGCCACGACCGGGATATCGCTGGCCAGCGCGCCCCCCGGGACAACGCTTACCTGGCCCAAATCACTGCCGCCATGGCCAAGGCAGATGCGGTGTTGCTTTTGGGCCATGGCAGCGGCGAAAGCGACATGCGCCAAGTGTTGCTGCACTACCTAGAAAACCACCATCACGAACTGCTCGATCGCATAGTTGGCATCGAAAGTCTCAATGATGATGGACTCACCGATGGCGAAATATTGGCCCTGGCCCGCGAACACTTCGGCAACCTGCCCCATCGCCGGCCGATCAGAGCCGCCGGCCAGGAGGTACAAGCGATCTAAAGGCGGGGTCCTCACTGCCGAGTAGCTGATCCCAGAAGGTGAAATACAAACCGAAATTCCGCTGGGGATTGAGGTGATGCAGAGAATGGTGGGCGGGACCAATGAACCAACGGCCCATCCAATGGTGGGGGAAAGTTGGCGGTAAACACTCCAACCCCAGATGATTGACCACGGCCCACACGGTCATGGTGATGCCGATCGCCAGCAGGGTTACCAAATGCAGGGGGATCACAAAAACGATCACCGCCAGAAATAGGGCTTGGGCAAAGGCTTCCGGCAGGTCGAAGGCAAAGGAGGTCCAGGGGGTGGGCCTACGGCTGAGGTGATGGCCCCTATGGCAGGGGCGATAGAGACGCCGGTGGTGAAACAAGCGATGCAGGAAATAAAAATAGCTGTCTTGGATCAGCAACACCGCCCCGTAGCTAAGGAAGGGATACCAGAGACCATGGCGTTGAAGATCTGAATAGATGCGGGTAAAACCATGGTCTTGAGCCAACAGGATTAAGGCTGCGGCCAGGGCAAATACGGCCGTAGCCCCCACAGACAAGGAGATGTCGCGTTTGATCGCAGCACCTGGAACGCCATGGTTAGGCCTGGAGCAAAGAATCCAGTAGGACCCCCCAGCCACCAATAGGTAACGGCTCAGCAACAGAGCAAACAAAATCAAAACCGAGAGGAGCAGCCCAGGCAGGGTCATCGCAGGCTTGCAAACGTAGGTTGCTTCATGACTGCGTTCTAAACGGGCCGGTGCGCTTTGCGTTGAAAGAGACGCTGTAATTTTGAGAGCCCCCCAGGGTTTCAGATGCTGTTGACCTAGACAGCGGGGGATCTAGTGATACATTAAAGCGAATCTTTCTTCCAGAAGCATGCTCACCGGACAAGACCTCCTTGCCAAGGTCAAGGAATTCAGCGACGGTTCCAAGTCTGACTTGGTTAAAGCTTGCGGCTACGTGAGCAGCAAAAAAGACGGTAGCGATCGCCTGAACTTCACCGCCTTCTATGAGGCGCTCTTGGAAGCCAAGGGCGTTGAGATTGGTGGCACCAGCGTTGGCAAAGGTGGCCGCAAGCTGAGCTACACCGCCACCGTGCAGGGCAACGGCAACCTGCTGATCGGCAAGGCCTATACCGCCATGCTGAATCTGCAACCCGGCGATGAGTTTGAAATTAAGCTCGGCCGCAAGCAAATCAGGCTTGTGCCCGTGGGCGGTAGCGACGAAGATGGGGAAGATTGATCCCTGGCTTTTAGCCCCCTGACACCCTTCTCCGCCCCCTACGGTCACGACATCCTTGTGCTCCGTCCCCTGAGCGATCTGGAGACGGAGCTGGCCGTGGTGGCATTGCAGGCCCACAGCGCTGTGGTGGTGGATCTTTCCCAACTGGAACCGGTGCAGGCCCAGCGCTTTGTTGATTTCGTTTCAGGGGCGCTCTGTGCCCTCGATGGTGAGGCCCGACGCATCAGCGATCGGGTCTTTCTTTTTGCCCCCAGTGCTATTCACATCAGTTCCTGAACTAACAAGTGCCGGAGTGAGGTGAGGGGCGGCAAAGCTAGCCATGGGCCGCAGGGGAGCAACGGCCATCAAATTGTGGCTCTTCTCGCGAAACAGTAAAAGACAAGCATCCACGGCCCGGGGGTCATAAAGCCTGCCCTTGCCCGCTTCAATGCAAGCCAGCGCCGCCTCTAAACCCAGGGAGAAGCGATAGGGCCGATCGGTGGCCATGGCCTCCACCGTATCTGCCACCGCCAGAATCCTCCCCCCAAGGCTGATCTGTTCCCCCTTCAGCTGGTTGGGATAGCCACTGCCATCCAACCGTTCGTGGTGATGGAGCAACATTTCCGCCACGGGCCAGGGGAAACTGATTTGCTTGATAACGTCAAAACCCTCCTGCACATGGGTACGCAGCAGGTCATATTCCTGGGGCTTTAGGGCGGTGGGTTTGGTGAGGATTTCGGCGGGTATCGCAAACTTGCCGATGTCATGGATCAGGGCGGTGATCCTGATCCCTTCAACCTGCTGGTCATCTAAACCCATCTCAGTGGCAATGGCAGTTGCCAAATTCGCCACCCGGGCCTGGTGACCGGCGGTATAGGGATCACGGGTTTCACTGAGGGCCACCAGGGATTGCACCATTTCCTGCATGCTCTGCAGCAGCTCAGCCTGCCGTTGCTGGGCCAGGCGCTCGGCCTGCTTGCGGTCCGAGATGTCGCGGATGTTGCACTGGATCACCTTCTGATCACCCACCAGGTACACGTTGCTCACAAACTCCACTTCCTTGAGGCTGCCATCGGCGGCCTGGAGGGGTAGGTCTTCGTAACGGACGTAACCCTGGGTCTGGAGTTCTGCATAAATATCAATCGCCTTCTGCTTATCAACAAAGGCGCCGATCTCCCAAAGCTGCTTGCCAAGGAGCTCCTCAGGGGCCCAGCCCAGCACCTGGCCAATGTAGGGGTTAGCCATGGTGATTTGACCGCTGCCCCATTCCAGGATCAAGATGCCGTCTTGGGCATTCATGGCCAACATCCGATAGCTCAGTTCTGAATTAACCAGGGCCTGCTCAGCCCGATGCATTGCCGTGAGATCAGCCACGATCAAACAACGCAGCAAACCCTCTGGCGTTTCCAGGGTGCTTACGGTGGCCAGCACTGCTAAACCACTGCCATCAACACGCCTTAGCTGAAAAAGCTCGCTGTGGTTTTCCCCAGGGGGCAATGAAAGCAAGTGCTGCAGCAGCGGTTGCTGGCCAGGGTCAACCAACTCACTGCTGGCAGTGCCCACCAGGGCTTCGATCTGACAATCAAGTAACTGGGCCAGACGTCTATTTACATACAAAATCAGGCCACTGGCCGAAATCATTGCCGCCCCTTCGCCCATCTCCTCCACAATCAAGCGATAAGGGCGATCAGCGGTGGCGCTGCTATAGAGCTGGGTTTCTCCGGCGGCACCCACCACCACTGCATCCACATCACCGCTGGTGATCGCCCGCACCAGCTCCTGGAGATCTGCCAGCTCGGCGCGTAACAGCTGCAGTTCTGTGGCCTCTAATTCAGAAGAAACATCATTCATAAGTCATCTGTCTGGCTGGCCATGGCCCATGGGCAAAAGATCCAGTGCAACCCGCACCCGCTGCTCATTGGCCAGGTCACCAATAATCTGGCGGAGGGGGGGCGGCAGTCGTTTAATTAGGGTGGGGATTGCAAGAATGCGATCCTCAACCAAAGCTTCAGGGTGGAGCCGAATATCCACCACATTAAGCTCTACTCTACCACTCAGTTCCTGATCACAAATTCGCTGGATTGTGATCAAGGCAGCGCTCGAGCGGGGGGAAACACCACTGATATACAGAGTTAGCACATAGCTCTGATTGGCATCGGAGCCTAGCTTCAGATCAGCAAACTCAGTGCCCTTGCCAGGCCCAATACCTGATTGATCAGTTGTGCTCATTGGATTTCACCTCGATGTTGAGATCGAAGCAAGCCAAGGCTTGCCTCGATCTCAACGGCACTCTCCTCCTCAAGGGTGATTAGCTCCAGTTCATCACTATCCTCCTGGAATTGACTGCGCAAGAGTTCAATCTGCGACTCAATCTCCAATCGATGCCTTTGCAATGAGCGATGCTTTCGCTTCATTTCATTAAGGCTAGAAAGGGCTAAACGTTTTTGCTTATCTTCGAAGATCAATCGCGAAGAACCAGTGATTACCCCCTGAGGGCCAATCACCACATCCACCAATTCTGGCCCCTGGCTGGTGAGCCGAAACTCACGCACCTGGTTTGAATGATTGCTACCACGGGATTTAACAATATAAAGCAGACGATTGCGCTCGCCATCGGTCTCCAGATTTTTAACCAACAGCCAAGTATCAATAATTGCCGAGACACCTACCACATCTCCCTTTTCCACATCAGCATGGGTAAGTACGGTCAACACGGCGGTGATGCCACGGCTTCTAAGCAGATCAATGGTGCGTACCACCGTGGCATTAACAGCAGGATCTTGCCCCACTTGGCCAAGGCTGCCTATGGTATCCAAACCCACCAGGAGCGGTTGAAACTCTTCGATTAAATTCTCCATGCGCGCCAGCCGTTCCTCCATGCCTTGGCTGGTGGTTCTTTCCGCCCAGATCTTCAATAACCCCACATCGATCCAATGCTGCAAGTCAATGGCCACCGAGGCCATATCCCGCACCAGCTGCTCGGGTGATTCCTCAGAGGAAACAAATAGAGATCGCTCTCCGCGGCGGGCCGCCTCACAGAGGAAGTTAGCGATTAAAGTTGTTTTACCGGTGCCGGTATGACCAGAAATCAGCACGCTGGAATGACGATACAAACCACCACCAAGCATCTGATCAAGCTGGGGCAAGCCAGTGGATATTCTTTCCTTGCCAGCGCTGTAAACGAGCTTTACCGCCGTAATCGGCAGCACAATAAAACCCCTACTGGAGATGGTGAATGGAAATTCATTGGTGCCGTGGGCAGAACCACGATATTTAACCAACCGCAACCGCCTGGTACTGATCTCATTTTCAACCCGTTGATCAAGCATGATCACGCAATCAGATACATATTCCTCCACCCCAAAGCGAGTTAGCTCCCCCTGGCGACCCCTTTCACCAATTACCACTGAGGTGAGCCCCCGTTCATTCAGCCAGTCAAAAAGGCGGAGCAACTCGCCGCGCATGGTTGGTGTATTGCCATAGGTGGCCAGTAAAGTTTCAATCGGATCTAGCACCACCCGCTTGGCACCCACGGCTTCGATGGCCTGCTCCAGCCTCAGAAATAAGCCTTCCAGGTCAAAGTCGCCAACCGTAACCACCTCAGCCGGGTTGATTCGGCAAGACTCAATCACCAGCTGCTTATTACGCACCAGCTCCGGCAGATTAAAACCAAGGCTGCTCACATCTTGGCTAAGATTGAGGCTTGATTCCTCAAAACACATCAACACCCCTGGTTCTGCATAGGTGGTGGCCCCTTGCACCAAAAATTCCAGGCCAAAAATTGTTTTGCCACTACCTGCGGCTCCGCTCACCAGGGTGCAGCGGCCCCGAGGCAGCCCACCACCACTAATTTCATCAAAACCTTTGATTCCAGTGGGGGCCTTCTCCAGCCGGTAGCACTCAGGGCCAGGCTTGGGGTTTGATTCACTGAGGCTGGATTGCATTGTCCAGAACCCAGACTTGTATGCTCAAATCTAAGCAGCCTTAGCGCAGCCAGGGCGCCACTAAATGATGCTAATAAGCGGCAGATAGCCTCGGCCAATTAGCTTCTGGCGCTAACCCCCAGGTCCCGATAAAAATGCTTCTTCATCGCCTCCGCAGCAGCGATGTAAGCCAACAAAATCATGGCCAGCAGCAGTAGAAATATTGGCGGCAACGGCACAAAACCAAATAAAGCACCCAGGGGCGTCCAGGGCAGCAGCAGGGTTACCCCTACCACCGCCAGGGTGGCCAGCAGCAACGGCCAGGAGGGAGCACTGCGCAACAAGGGTCCACGGGTGCGCACCACCAGCACAATCGAAGCGGCAGACACCACCGATTCAATGAACCAACCGGTACGGAAGTGGGCGGCATCACAGTGCAATACCCACAACAACACCGCAAAAGTGAGGTAGTCAAACACTGAACTCACCAGGCCAAACATCAACATAAAGCGCCGAATAAAAGGGATACTCCAGCGACGGGGTTGCTCAATCCAATCGGCATCCACCCGATCGGTGGCGATCGTCATCTCCGGCAGGTCTGTGAGCAGATTAGTGAGCAAAATCTGCTTAGGTAATAGGGGCAAAAACGGCAGCAACAATGAGGCGCCTGCCATCGAAAACATATTGCCAAAATTAGCACTACTGGCCATGAATACATACTTGAGCGTATTGGCAAAGGTACGGCGGCCTTCGCGGATTCCAGCGGCCAAAACCCCCAGATCTGGCTCCAACAGCACAATATCGGCCGCCTCCTTGGCCACATCCACAGCCCCCTGCACCGAAATACTCACATCGGCGGCATGCATGGCCGGGGCATCATTGATGCCATCACCGATATAACCCACCACATGGCCCGCCCGCCGCAGGGCCCGGATCAAACGTTCCTTTTGGTTTGGCTCCACCTCCGCAAAGATGTCGCATTGCTGGGCCCGCAGGGGCAGGGCATCATCGCTTAACTTCAACAGCTCAGAGCCACTGATTACCTGGGGATTGGCAAGGCCCGCCTCCAACCCAATCCGAGCGGCCACCCGGGCGTTATCGCCGGTGATCAATTTCAAGCGCACCCCCATGCCGGCCAATTCGCGCACGGTGGCATCAATGGCCGGCTTGAGCGGGTCGCTGAGGGCCAGCAAGCCCATAAAGGTGAGGTTCTGTTCACTTTGGCGATCCAAACCAGGCCTAGCGGCAGCCAGGGGGCAAGCCTTGGTGGCCACCCCCAGCAATCGATAGCCCTGGTCACTAAAACTTTGGTGGCTGTGCTCAATGCTGCTTTGGAGCTGCGCCAAGGGCACCAATTCACCGCTGGCCAGTTGCGCCTGGTGGCACACCTCCAGCACCTTTGCCAGGGCCCCCTTGGTGATCAGCAGCGGCTCGCTGGCCCCCGGCGCCAGCGCCAAAATACTCTGGCGTTTACGGGTAAAATCAAAGGGCAATTCATCAAGTTTGCGCCAACCCTCCAGATTTTGCCCCAGGGAGCGCAGGGCCAGATCAATGGGATTATTAAAGCCAGTTTCAAAGCCTGCATTTACCGCCGCATAAAACAACACTTTTTCACTGGGGCCACCATCGGCGGCGAGGGCCTGGTGCAACTCCGCCCGCCCCTCAGTAAGCGTGCCAGTTTTATCGGCACAAAGCACATCCATACTGCCAAAATTCTCAATCGCCGCCAGCCGTTTCACAATCACCCGGCGGCGGGCCATATTCTTTGCCCCTCGCGCCAAGTTAACGCTGATGATTGCCGGTAACAATTGGGGGGTGAGCCCCACCCCCAGGGCCAGGGCAAAAAGAAAGGAATCCGCCACCGGCCGATCTAAATAAACATTGAAAGCAAAGATCGTTACAATCAAAGTTAGGGTAACTTCCAGCAGCAGATAACCAAACCGCCGCACCCCCCTTTCAAACTCGGTTTCCTCCCGGCGCAGGCGCAGGTGGGCAGCAATCGCCCCGTAGCTGGTGGCAGCCCCGGTGTGCACCACCAAGGCCAAGCCCGTGCCGCTAACCACATGGCTACCCAGGTGCAACACATTGCTGCGTTTAGCCAGGGGGCTGGAGGCCGCCACCGGCGCCAATGATTTGGCCACCGGAAAGCTCTCACCACTGAGGGCCGCCTCATCGAGGCAGAGGTCCCGTTCCTCCAGCAACCGGCAATCGGCGGGGATGCCTGCACCGGCCGCCAGCAGCACCACATCCCCAGGCACTAACTGCGGTAAGGGCAAATTAATTTCAACCCCATCCCGCAACACCCGACATTCCAGCGCCACTGTTTTCAACAGCTGTTGCACCGCCCGGGCAGCGCCCCGCTCCTGCCAAAACCCCAGCAAGCCACTCAGTAAAACGATCGCCAAAATGATCAGCCCATCAATGGGCGAATCAAGGGCAAAGGAAAGTAATGCCGCCGCCAACAGGATCAAAATGATCGGACTATTGAACTGACGCAGCAACAGCCACCAATCGCCCCTGTCCTGGCGGCTGCCAAGGCTATTGGCACCAAACTGACTGAGCCTCTCTGCCGCCGCGGTGCTGCTCAGCCCCGAACCAGGGCTAGGGCCGGCCAGCTGCAGCTGCTCGCACAACTGGGCCAGGGGCCAACTCCAATAGGGAGCGGTGGGGGAAAGGTTCATATCCGACGCTAATGGGACCAATCCAGGGCGGCCTTACCTGACAAGACTGTTAAAGCCCCCGCTGGATTGCCCAATGGCCAATTTTCTCTACTTGGCGGGGTGCCGCTGCCAAGTTGGCAGTGGAACCTGTCAGACCCAAGTCTCTAATAAATCTAACCATGGTCTTCTGACCATAGTCATTTTCATTAGGGCCAGGGGGCGCAAGCTTTGGCCACCAAAGCGGCCCCATCATACCCAATTAATCAATTCACCCCATTGATTAGTAGCTGCCCGTTGAAAGCAACCAGCTGAAAGCTGCCAGGCCAAAAAGTTATGTAGCGGAAAATTTATGTACTGCCCTTAGAAATTAGCCCGCCCCATGGCCTTATTCGAACCCACCAATCTGCTACTGCTTGGTTGCGCCCTGATCTATCTGTTGATCGGCGACCCCACCGACGGCATAGTGCTGCTGGGTTTCGTGCTGGGCATCAGCCTGCTGGATGCTGGCCAACAACAGCGCAGTAACCGCGCCCTGGCGGAGCTGGCCCGGCTCTCCACCCCCCGGTCCCATGTGCGGCGCGGCGACCAAGACCTCGAACTCACCGCCGATCAACTACTAATTGCTGATTTATTGCGGCTGGAGGAGGGCGATCGCCTCGCAGCTGATGCCGAATTTACCGAGGGTTTAGGGCTACAACTGGATGAGTCACTGCTTACCGGTGAGTCTTTGCCGGTGGGCAAAGACTTACCTGGGGAACTGTTGCTGGCCGGATCCTTAGTAACCAGTGGCCGTGGCTGGGCCAGCGTGGTGGCCGTGGGCCCTGATACCCAGCTGGGGAAGCTCGGTAAAAACTTGGCCACCGTGCAGCCACCGCCCACCCGGTTGCAGCGCCAAACCCGACGAATCACCGGTCAGCTCAGCATCGCC
Source organism: Cyanobacteriota bacterium (assembly GCA_039799245.1). Taxonomy (GTDB): domain Bacteria; phylum Cyanobacteriota; class Cyanobacteriia; order PCC-6307; family Cyanobiaceae; genus Synechococcus_D. The sequence goes on along the minus strand of JBDLTB010000026.1, from coordinate 10,533 downwards.
GCCCTGGCCCTCTGTGCTGCCCTGGCCGTGGCCCAGGGGCTACTCAGTGGCCATTGGGCCGAAGCCCTGCTGGCCGCCCTCGCCCTGGCTCTAGCCCTACTGCCAAACGAAATCCCAGTGGTGCTTGCCCTGTTTCTGGCCCTGGGGGCCCTGCGGCTGGCAAAGATTGGCGTGCTCGCCCGTTGGCCCGCGGCGGTGGAAAGCCTTGGTAGCGCCACCGTTTTAGCGGTGGACAAAACCGGCACCCTCACCCAAAACCAAATGGCGGTGCAACAACTGCTCACCTGGCCCGACCAATGCCACTGGCAGGTTGACCAACCCCTGGATGAACCCTTTCACCAGCTACTAGAGCTAGCGGTGCTGGCCAGTCGCCGCGATCCCGTAGACGCCATGGAGCAGGCGATTCGCAAGCTCGCCCTAGGCGAACTCCAAGGCAGCGAACACCTGCATCCCGACTGGCCCCTGGCCCACGACTACCCCTTAGACGCCAAATTGCTAGCCATGTCTCGGCTTTGGAGTGATCCCCAGGGCCAGCGTCACCTGGCCGCCAAAGGGGCCCCCGAAGCAATCAGCGACCTTTGCCACCTCGAGCCGCGCCGGGCCCAGGCCCTAAGGGCCGCCAGCGATTACCTCGCCGGCCAGGGGCTGCGGGTGCTGGCGGTGGCCCAGGGCCTAGGGGGCCTACCCCTGCACGAAAGTCCCCAAGGGCTGGGCGATGGCGAACCCCCAGAAGATCTCCACAGTTTTCTATTTCAACCGCTGGGCCTCATCGGCCTCGCCGATCCCCTGCGGCCCGATGTGCCCGCCGCCATCGCCAGCGCCCGGGCGGCCGGGGTGCGAGTGGTAATGATCACCGGCGATGGTCCGGTGACCGCCCGCTCCATCGCCACCCAGGCGGGGTTGCCCGCCGGCGAGGTGGTTTGTGGCAGTGAACTAATGGGCTTAGGGGGGCCGGCCCTGGCGGCGAAAGTGCAGCAGGTATCTGTATTTGCCCGGGTGCTGCCGGATCAGAAATTGCAATTGGTGCGAGCACTGCAGGCGGCTGGGGAGGTGGTGGCGATGACTGGCGATGGGGTGAACGACGCTGCCGCCCTCAAGGCGGCAGACATTGGCGTGGCCATGGGTAAACGCGGTTGTGCCGTGGCGCGGGAGGCAGCCGATCTGGTGTTACTTAACGACAATTTCGCCGACCTGGTGCAGGCCCTGGCCCTGGGGCGCCGCATAGATGCAAACCTGCACCGGGGCCTCGCCTACACCCTGGCGATTCATCTACCAATCGCCGCCCTCAGCCTGCTGCCCCTGTTGTGGCCAGGGCTTGGCCTGTTGCTGCTGCCGGTGCACATTGCTGTGCTCCATCTGGTGATTGATCCGGCCTGCACCGTGGTGTTTGAAGCAGAACCAGCCAGGCCAGGGCTGATGCAACAGGGGCCCAGGCCCCCGGAAGCGCCACTATTTGATCGGGCCACCTGGCGGCGGGCCCTGGGCCAAGGGGTAGCGCTGAGCCTGGTGCTATTGGTGTTGGCGCTATGGCCGCAGGTGCCCCTAGAACAAAAACGCAGCCAACTATTCGCCGTTTTACTGCTCTGCAGTGGTGGTTTGGTGTGGCTGAACCGCTCAGCCAACAGCTGGAATGCCGCCACAGGGGCTGGGCTGGGCCTAGGGCTATGGCTGCTAGTGGAAAGCCTCGCCCCCCTACGAAAACTTTTAGGCCTAGAAAGCCTTTCAGGCTCAGCCTTAGCAATCAGCGCCACCGCAGCCCTAGTTGCCCTAGGCCTAGCCGCCCTGAGCATGCCCATGGAGCTAAAAAATAGTGTCGGACATAAACGGGTAGTCAGCCAAGGGATCCGCTGAGCAGTCGAGCTGGGCCCTATCGGCCTGACCGCGCAGATAGCCTGCTAAAAACCACATACGGCAAGAGGCCTCCTGCTGGGAAAGCATGGACCAGAACTGCTCCCTGTCGAGTTCCTCGTTCCGTTCCCAGTCCCGGGAATCTCCTTCGGCCATAAAACAAATAAAAATACCCCCGCTATCATCAAACAAGACAAGACGAAAAAGACAACTCAGCGGTGGATTTACAGCAAGCAGCTGCAAAGAGAAGCAAATTGAGTCACAAAAGAAGCAGGATTAGTAAAATTTCTTGAGGCAAAAAGACTACCCTGCCCATAGTGAACCGCCTGCAAACCAGTGGCGCGATCCATGGCAATGGTGGTACAAAGATTTGCGGAAAGCCTAGCAAATAGAATTGGGGCTAGAAAAAAGGAGCCAAGCCAAATGCCTTCTAAGCCCCCAGTCGAGCTGTCCCACCAGCAGCAGATAAACGGCAAGAGCAAACAAAAAGATCAAATGCTAAAACAGTGGGAATATATCAATGAATCAGCAAGCCTAGGCCTGTACGATAATGACCACGAAAATAATGAAGTTTATTACTCAAATGGATATGTGCAAAACCTGGGCCATGGACCAGAAGAATGGAGCAATAGCCCCAAGGAATGGTCGGAGCGGATCCACCACGAAGACAAACAAAAAGTACTAACAGAAATACAGAAGCTATGGGACAAAGAAAAAGAAACCATAGACATAAACTATCGAATGCAGCACAAAGATGGCAGCTACCGTTGGATCCATGACCAGGGAAAAATTGTGGCATGGAGCCCCCAAGGCAAGCCAACAAGACTAATAGGCACCCACCAAGACATAAGTCCTAGCAAGCACAATGAAGAGGGGCTAAAACTACTTGCCAATACAGATTCACTCACTGGCCTTATCAATCGAACCACGGCCTTTGAAAACATAAGACGCATTAAAAATCAACTACGGCGAACGGGGACAAGATCAGCCCTACTGTTCTGTGATCTAGACAATTTCAAATTGATTAATGATACCTACAGCCACAGGACTGGGGATGAAGTGCTTTGCGCCGTAGCAAAACGAATCCAGGCCTGCCTACGCACTGGCGACCTGGCGGCTCGCATAGGCGGCGATGAATTGCTGGTCTTCCTGGAAGGGGTCCAGGACGAAGCCAATGCCCAAAGGCTGGCCCACAAACTAATGGAAGCCGTAGCCAAACCCATTCACACCACCGTAGGGTTGATCAACACGAGCATGAGCATCGGCTTGACCCTTGGGAGGGATGAAGAAAGCGTAGATGAATTGGTGGATCGGGCCGATGCCGCCATGTATGAAGCCAAAAGAAACGGCCGCAACCAGGTGAACTGCCGCTAAAGCGGCAGTGGTGACGCAAATAGGAGGCATATTCAGATGGGAGCACAGCATTTCTGGCGTGGATGGGTATGAGTAAAGATATAGAACAAGCAAGGGAAAGGGTGAGACACCTCCGGGAAGCTGAAATCAATCATGGGCTGCCGCTGGGCACCCCAGGAGAACTCCTGACCAGCCTGATGGATGGACTAAAACACAAATCCACTAGAACCAAAGCGCTACTACGGGAATTCTGGGATCATTCAATATTCAGGAAACTGGGGCGAGTTGACTGGCTACAATACCAGCTTACGCCAATACTAATTGCATCGATACTTATAAACATTATTGAGCTAGCAGCTCCACTATACATAAACCTGGTATACACATCAGTACTACCCAGTGGCTCAACTGAAAGCCTAGCAATACTAACAGTGGGGGTAGTTATCCTGCTTATTATCGCCGGCTGGTTAAAAGCCATTCGACTGGAGCTAACCGGTGGCGATGGAGCGCGCATTGAACATCGCAAGCGACTAGAAGCCCTCACCCACTTTACAGAGTTACACCTAAAAGATGTATTAAAAACAAGTCCAAGCAGCCACCTAGAACGCTTCAACAGTATAAATTTACTCAGGGACGAAAGTGCCCTACAGGCAGTAACAACAGCCATCGACCTGGTGTTCTCATTGATATTTGTGGTAGTTTTGTTCTTAATTGGTGGAAGCCTTGGGCTTATCGCCCTAGGGGCAATTAGCATCTATTTCCTAAGGGCCCTACACTACGCCCGCAGTTTTGAAATCTTCAGCAAACGCCGTGATCGCTTGGAACTAGAAAGGATAAACTATCAATCACAACTAATGGCAGCCGTAGATAAAATAAAAGCCAATGGCTTAGCAAGGTTCTTTCTGGTAGGCAACCAGGATCGCCAGGAACAACTGGCCAGGCAACGCATAAAAAATAATGTACTCACCGGACAATACCAGGCATTTGGGTACTTGATGGGTCAAATAACCCTGGCATCGCTAGTAACTTGGGGGGCATTTCTAGTAATCCAAGGACAGTTGCTGGTGGGAGCCCTGGCGGCCTGTCTCTTGCTAGGTGGCAAAATTCTACAGCCCTGGCAGGAGGGCCTTGGACTGTGGAGTAGTTACCGCCGGCTAAGTCACGCCCGCCAGGAACTGGCTCAGTTGATGGCATTACCGGCAGAGGCTCCCGGGGGAAATGAAAAACTAGAAACATCCAGACCCGTAGAAATCAAGATTGCTGGAAAATCCCTAGGGCCCATAAATCCAGGATCAGCAATCTTACTGAGAGACAAAAGTGGCAGCGGTCAAGGCAGGCGATTATTTTTAAATCTAATTCAGATAGACAATGACATAGAGCTGGAGTTAAACGCGAAGCCAATCATGAACTACCAAAGGGAGAATTTACGTCAGAAAATAATATACATAGATCCTGCTCAGCATTTCTTTGAAGGCAGTTTACTAGATAACATAACAAGATTTCAGCCCAACCGACTTCGCAGCCGGGCACTTTTCTGGTCAGTGCTGATCGGCACAGAAGAAAAAGTTCGCTCTCTACCCATGGGCTATGAGACCCCCCTAGGGAACAATGGTTCATCAGGGCTCTCCAAGGACAGTTTGCAGCTATTCCAGCTGGTTCGCGGACTGGCAGCGACTCCCCAGCTAGTGCTCTTGGACCTCAGCCAGTGCACCTACGGCAAAGACTTCATCAATGGACTAACAAAAATGCTAGAACGCAGCAAAGGCCGTACAACGGTATTAATCTCTGGAGCCGGATCAATATTACAAACCCTTGTAGATAGCGTAGTCGAACTACCAAGTATTCCCCAGGAGGTGAAGTAATGACAAGCCGCCATGCCTTAATTCGTGACATAAGCCTTAGCAGCGACGCGCCCATGGCCTTCTGCCTGCGACTGTTACTACAGCAATTGCACTGGACTGGACCAGCGGAGGAATTATTTGAACTGATCGGCCATGATCCTCGCCGCATGGACCTAGTAGATGCCCGCAACCTGCTCCTCCATCTTGGCTATGGCAGTTGGCTGGAAACTCTACCAAATTGGAATAGATTAAATGCGCAACTATTACCTGCCATCTATGTAAGTCCAGAAAACAAACCATATATGCTATACATCAATAGTGATGGCAATGTAATGGCAAGCCATGGCAAAGGTCGCCAAGCCATAGAAACAGTAACCTGCGGCGGCAAGGTAATGCTTCTACAAGAGCGCCAAACGAATGGGAGAGTGCCAGTACTTAAACAGATTGCCTACCGATTCACAAAAAGAATTAGCTTGCTTTATGGAATAAGCTTTGGATTGGCATTACTTGCACTGGCACTACCTTTCTACATAAGAGCAATATACAACATATCAATTCCAAGCAATAGCATTGTATCCACAAGCTGGATATTCATTGGGGTGCTGGCCCTGTTCGGGCTAGACACAATCATGCGCCAATGGCGAGCAAGCCAACTGGCCCTGCTCTCCGGAAGAATCGAAGCACTGCTAGGTATTGGCTTGGTGGAAAAACTATTTTCACTAGATTATAGACAGGTGGAAAATCTAGGCCGCAGTGGTCTATACAATCGAATGAGAAATTTAGACAATCTACTGGGCTACCTCCAGGGTCCACTAGCCCTAGCCTGCTTAGATTTTCCATTCATAGTGATCTACCTAGGTGCAGTGGCAATAATATCTGGCTGGCTAGTAATCGTACCCATTGCATTAATGCTAATCAGCGGAAGCATAGTTGTAGTGCTGTCTCAGTACTATGCAGGGGCCCTGGAAATCAATCAAGCCAGCGGATTAGGCATTGGCCAAGCTCAACAAGAACTTGTAAATAGATTTCTTGAATTAAAAACCAGCCACCTAGAATGGGTGTGGCTGCAAAAATTACGCGGGCTATCAGCTGAGAGCAGTGCCAGCGGCCTCACCCTCAACCGTCAGGTGGGCAGACTACAGGTAATTGTTAACACCACAGCCCAACTGGGCGGAGTGTTGACCCTTGGGGTTGGGGCTTGGTTAGCCTTCATGAATCCAGCAAATCCCGCAATAATGGGTAACTTAATCGCCTCCATGTTTTTTGTGTGGCGAATCTTTAGCCCATTCCAGCAACTAATGAATGCCCTACTGCGCTACAGCAGCATGGCGGGCCAATATCAGCAGATCGACAGCTTCCTCAAACTACGCAGCACAAACCAGCAAGGAGCAGAAAATCTAAACCTCCGGATGCGGGGAAACCTAAGCCTGAATGCCGTTGCGCTAAAGCTAGGCAACGACCAAGCGTTAGCGCTCACCCGGATATCGCTGTCAGCAAGTCCTGGGCAGATCCTGGCAATTACAGGCCCAGCAGGTTGTGGCAAAAGCACAACATTAAAGGTGATAGATCAACTTTATCCCGTAGGAAACGGGACAATAATATTTGACGGCAAGGACTATCGCCAATACAACACAGAGCTATTACAAAGAAACATTAGTTACATGGCTGACACAACAGAGTTGCTACCCGGCAGCATCTGGTCTAACCTTACTGCCCTAAATGCTGATGCCACAGAAGCCCAAGTAGCTGAGATTTGCACCGAGCTAGGTCTTAAAGAGCGAATAGAAAGACTTCCTAACGGGATATTCACCCTGCTAGACGAGGAACTACTGCATACACTATCAATAGGCACACGAAAATTAATACTATTGGCCCAGGCTATGATTAAAGATGCCGCAATCCTATTGATAGACGACATCAGTCAAGGATTGAATCCAGAAGAATTTGAAAGATTACTCGCCTTAATCCCCAGGCTTCGGAGTAGCAGCATAACTGGAAAGGATCGCTGCGTGATCATTGCCACTGAAAATAAATTGATCCTTGGAATAGTTGATCGACTCTGCATTCTAGACAAGGGAATAAGTGTTTTTGAAGGAACAGGCAAGGAACTGCAAGCACGCATGCAGCCGACCTTACCTATGGAGGTGCGATGACACAAGGAAAAGTACATACAAGTAAAAGCAAAGCAATAAAGCAATAAAGCAATAAAGCAATCACAGAATTAACCACTCACAATCAAGCACAACCATGAACTCCCACAAAATAATAACCAGCAACTCCCACCCTCAAAATGGCCTGGCAGTAATCAATGACGAACATAGCCTGATGGGGCGTAAGCGACTAAGTCAAGCATTGGAGCTAGAGGAAAAACCAGAAAATAAATATCTACGGCTGAGCCTTTATTGCCTGGCAGGGGCCGTAGTGGTATTTATCCCATGGGCAGCTCTGACACCGATCAACCAAGTGGTACATGCCTCCGGGGAGGTTATGCCTGAAGGCCAAGTGAATGTAGTCCAACATCTTGAGGGTGGGCTCGTGGAGAAGGTATTAGTGCAGGACGGTGACCAAGTGCGCAGAGGCCAACTCCTACTGCAACTAAGACCCAATCTACTGGAGAGCGAATACAAGGCGATGCAGCAACAACTGGGAAATCTAGAAAGCCAACAAAAGCAGTTGCGGGCATCACTAGCAGGGGAAACTACCATAGGCAAAACCACAACAGAAGTTCAACAAGCCCAGCAAAATTTGCTAACTACTCGACTGAATAATGCCAAAGATCAAATTGCAGCTGTAGACGCACAGGTAGCACAAAAAACAGCTGAAATCAGTAGATTTGACCAACAGGAACGCAAATTTCAGCTGGAAAGGGCGCTCTCTAAGGAACAGGTAGAAATGTACCGCCAACTAACCAGCAGTGGGGCTGGATCAAGGTTGAGCCTCGTAAATGCCAGACAGCAACTAGCCTCCTTAAATACTAAATTAGCAGAACTACAGGGGGATCGTCAGATATCCTTACGACTTCGAAGCGAAGCAGAAGCAAAACTAAGAAGTCTTAAATCAGGCCTTCGCCTAGAGGAAAACTCGCAGATTGCCGCGTCTGTAAGCGAAGAGGCAGTAATTAATGAAAATATAAAAAAGGTTCGCAACCAACTGGAACGGACCAGCATTGTGGCACCTGTAGATGGACGTATCAGTGATCTTCGCTATAAAGCTCCTGGCGGCGTAATCGCCCCAGGGGCGGTAGTTGCCTCAGTGGTACCAGTAAATACAACGCTAATTGCTGAAGCACGCATACCCTCAAGGGACATTGGCTTTGTAAGGAAAGGCCAAAAAGTAGAAGTAAAACTTCAACCATTTGACTCCACAATCTATGGCGCTGTACCTGGAAGTGTAATGAGCATCTCCCCTTCAACGGTGCAAGATCCTGATGATCGCCGCTACTACTACAAGGCACGCATACAGCTACAAAGGCAGTACATGGAAATTAACAACAACAAACTACCGGTGCAAGTTGGTATGCCGTTAGTAGCAGATATCCAAGGGCCACAACGCAGTGTTTTACGCTATATATTCCAGCCCTTTACACGAACGATGAACAACGCCTTCCGCGAGTCAATATAAAGGTTTACACCTTAGCCAACAAAAGCAACAGAGGCCGTTTACCAGGGCATAATTCAGTAGATCTAGAGCAAAACTGAGGCAGATTAGCTGAAAATTGATGGCTATTTACTAAGCCAATTGGATTACTTTTAAATTAAAGAAGAACAAACTATGACCTCATCCTTTCTAGCTGGACCAGATGCCACTGATCCGTCAGCCGTAAATCCATTAGGCAGCGAACCGTTGGTGGGAAACCCCAACGACCGCAAGGACGAAACAATTCTTGGTAGCCCCACCGTGCACGATCAGGTGGGCAGCAATCCTCTGCCCCCAGGTGAAACTCCGGTAGAACTACCAAACTACAACTTCGCGCCAGCCGCAGCACCGCTGGGGCCCATTGGCGCAATTGGCGCCACCGCAGCCATTGCCAGCGAAAAGCCACCAATCAGCAACTACGAGTCCGGAGGTGGTGGGGGAGGACTGCTGGTAGCGGGCTTGCCGGCAGCGCTGTTAGGTACCACTGGCGTAGTTCCCATTGATGGTCGCAATGGTGCCGCTGCTGGGCTGGTTGCTGGAAACCCAGAAGCCACAGGTATTGCGCCCGTGGCAGCAGGATTAGTTACAACAGTGGCCACGGAGACAGTGCCAACAGAAGCAACAAATTCACCTCCTAGCATAAGCATTACACCAGCACCAACACCAACGGAAGTCACCAATGACCAGCTCAGGGCAGATCCGAGCATTGACCTGGGGCCTGGAACTGTTGCAGAGCTTGGCTTAGAAGCTAGCAGCTTTGTGGAGCTAGCGAGCACCAAGGGAATCATAACTATAAGTGACCCAGATGGAATTCAAGACATAAGCTCAGTAACTATTGCCGGAAAAACATATACACTTAGCGAGCTCCAAAGCATAAATGCGCTCGACCCCTTCTACCAAATTGCCCTCGAAGCGGGTGACGGCGACAACAGCCAAGAGGGTACGCTTATCCTCACAGGATTCAGCAGCAGCACTGGCGTAATTAGCTATGCCTTTATTCTAAATACGCCAGTAAATAATTCAACCTCTAGCAATCCAAATATAAATGGCAATGATGCAAGTATTCCACTTAATGTATCCGTAGTAGACAGTGCTGGCAATGGGGCCACAGCCAGTGGTGGAATCTTGATCATAGATGCAGAACCATATGTGCAAGCTAGCCAAGGGGACATAGGAAAATTAATTCTTGATGAAACTCGCCCCCTGGGAACAGACACTGCCAGCCCAGACGAAACCAATCAAGCTCCGACAGGCTTAGAGGTAGCCAGCATTAGTTTGGCGGCGCTATTTGATGTGGACACAAATTTAGCAGGCATCCAAACTGGCTACGGGGCAGATGGCCCTGGCAGTAGCAGCTATGCATTGGGATTAAGTGGAAATAATATTAGCTCTGGATTATATGCGCTACAAACTGGCGACAGTTCAAGTAGCGATGGAGATGGTTATGGCCAAGGCTCACAAATACTGCTAAATCAAGCTGGCAACATAATAACTGGCTCCGCCGATGGCGTCAACTACTTCGCAATCACAATTAATACAAGCGACAGCATAGTTACCTTCAATCAATTACAAGCCATCTGGCATCCGCTTTCAGGCAAGAGCTTTGACGAGGAAGCAACACTACTGCTTGAAAATCCCGCTGATCTGCAAATAGTTCAAACCGTTATAGATTCCGATGGTGATAGCAAATCAGTTGCGGTTAATCTGGGGGCTGGATTCTTCTCAATACAAGACGATGGACCAACAGCCCGCCTAGACATCACAACAGCAAACCTACCAGTATTAACTGTAGATGAAACTACCTTAGCTAATAATGCCTCCGCTAGTTTTGCTGCTAATTTCTCCCACCTCTCTT
>JBDLTB010000025.1:0-12852 GCA_039799245.1 Cyanobacteriota bacterium | reverse complement strand
GCTATCCCACCGGCCTGAAGTGGGACACCGTTGCCCTCCAACCGCCAGGTCCCCGCTTTGTGGTGTGCAATGCCGACGAAGGCGACCCCGGCGCCTTCATGGACCGCAGCGTGCTGGAAGGGGATCCCCATCGCCTGCTGGAAGGTTTGGCGATTGCCGCCTATGCCGTGGGGGCCGATCGCGGTTTTATCTACGTGCGGGCGGAATACCCCCTGGCGATCGAACGCCTACGGCTAGCCCTCAAGCAAGCGCGCCAACGCCAGATCCTGGGGGTGGGCATCTTTGCCAGCCAGTTCAACCTGCGCATCGATGTTCGTGTGGGGGCCGGGGCCTATGTATGCGGTGAGGAAACCGCACTACTGCAATCAATCCAAGGGGGCCGCGGCACCCCCCGCCCCCGGCCACCCTTTCCGGCCCAGAAGGGGCTCTGGGGGGCCCCCACCCTGATCAACAACGTGGAAACCCTTGCCGCAGTGCCGGCAATCCTGCGGCAAGGGGCCGACTGGTATGCCGCCATCGGCACAGACCACAGCAAGGGCACCAAGGTTTTTGCCCTCTCAGGGGCCGTGGTTAACACCGGGCTGGTGGAGGTGCCCATGGGCACAAGCCTGCGCACGGTGGTGGAAACCATGGGGGGAGGGGTTCCCAATGGCGCCGGGGTGAAGGCGGTCCAAACCGGTGGTCCCTCCGGTGGCTGTATTCCAGCCGCCCTCCTCGACACGCCGGTGGACTACGAAAGCCTGCTGGCTTTGGGCTCGATGATGGGCTCCGGCGGCATGATCGTTATTGATGGCTCGATGGCGATGCCAGCGCTGGCACGCCATTTCATGGGCTTCAACGTGGCCGAGAGCTGCGGGAAATGCCTACCCTGCCGGGCTGGCACCGTGCAACTCGAACAACTACTCGGCAAATTTGTGGCGGGCAGCGCCCAGGCCAGCGACCTGGAACAACTGGAACAGCTCTGCCTGATGGTTAAAGCCACCAGCCTCTGTGGCCTCGGCCAGGGGGCCCCCAACCCCGTACTCAGCACCCTCAAATACTTTCGCCAGGAATACAAAACTGCTGGCCCACTGGCGCCAGCGGGGTCCCAGCCATGGGCGTGATCACCCTGCGGGTCAATGGCATGGATCTAGCAGTACCAGCGGGTTCAAGCGTGTTGATCGCCACCCGCCAGGCCGGGGCCCAGGTGCCGGTGCTTTGCCACCTAGATGGCCTCAACCCAATCGCCGCCTGTCGCCTCTGCCTGGTGGAAATCGAAGGCAGTCAAAAATTGCAGCCCGCCTGCAGCACGGAAGCCAACGAAGGAATGGTGGTAAAAACCGACAGCGAACAGCTCCAGCAGCTACGCCGCATGGCCGTGGAGTTGTTTTTTGCCGAAGGCAACCATGTGTGTGCCTTTTGCGTAGCCAATGGCTCCTGCGAACTACAGAACGTGGCGGTGGCCGTAGGAATGGACCATTCCCGCTTTCCCTACCAGTACCCCCAGCGACCGGTGGATGCCTCCCACCAGCTCTTCGCCATTGACCACAACCGCTGCATTCTCTGCAGTCGCTGCGTGCGCGTTTGTGATGAGATCGAGGGGGCCCATGTGTGGGATGTGGCCAATCGCGGTGCTCAGTGCCGCATCGTGGCCGGGCTCAACCAACCCTGGGGAGAGGTAGAAAGCTGCACCTCCTGCGGCAAATGCGTGGATGTGTGTCCCACCGGCGCCATTTTCCACAAAGAAGACACCACCGCCGAAAAACATCCCCATGCGGAACGGGCCCAGCGCTTGCGCCTGGCCCGCGAGCAGCACCAGTGGCACCACCCATGAGCTCCAGCATCCCCCGCAAACTGCGCTTTGCCACCGTGTGGCTGGCCGGTTGCTCCGGCTGCCATATGTCTTTCCTAGATCTTGATGAGTTTCTGTTTGACCTGGCGGAAAAAGTAGACGTGGTGTATTCACCCGTCGCTAGCGACGCCAAGCTCTACCCCGAGGCGGTGGATGTGTGCCTTGTGGAGGGGGCCGTGGCCAACGAAGACAACCTGGCCTTGGCGCTGCTGTTACGCCAGCGCACCGCCATGGTGATCTCCTTCGGTGACTGCGCCATATCGGCCAATGTGCCGGGGCTACGCAACCTATTGGTGGGCCCCGAAGCGGTGCTGGATCGGAGTTATCTGGAGCTGGCAGACCAGGGGGGCCAATACCCCCATGGGCCCGGCATCGTGCCGGAATTGCTGCCCAAGGTGCTGCCCCTGCATCAGGTGATCCCCGTAGATCTCTACCTGCCCGGCTGTCCGCCGTCAGCCGAGCGGATTCGCATGGCGATTGCCCCGTTGCTGGTGGGTGAAAAGCCCCTGATGGAAGGCACAGCCATGTTGCGCTTTGGTTAGTGGGATAACGCCATCAGAGAATCTCGATGGGCAGAGAATCTCGATGGGCAGAGAAACCGCGTGCACACCCCCCAGCTCCTCTCCGTCACTGCCCCCCATGACTCGCACCGTTCTGATCGATCCGGTGACCCGCATCGAGGGCCACGCCAAGATCAGCCTGCACCTGGATGGGCAGGGGTACCTAAGCGATGCCCGCTTCCATGTGGTGGAGTATCGCGGCTTCGAAAAATTCTGCGAAGGCCACCCATACACCGAGATGGCGGGCATCACCGCCCGCATCTGTGGCATCTGCCCGGTGAGCCATCTGCTGGCGGCCGCGAAGACCGGAGATAAGTTGCTGGCGGTGCAGATTCCAGCGGCGGCGGTAAATCTGCGGCGCATGCTCAACCTGGCCCAGATCTGCCAATCCCATGCGCTCTCGTTTTTTTACCTGAGCAGTCCGGATTTTTTGCTGGGCTGGGAAAGCGATCCAGCCCGCCGCAACATTTTTGGCCTGATGGCAGCCAACCCAGACCTGGCCCGGGCCGGCATCCGCCTGCGTCAATTTGGCCAGCAGATTTTGGAATTACTGGGGGGGAGGAAGATTAATGCCGCCTGGGCCGTACCTGGCGGCGTTCGTACAGCGCTCAGCACCGAAGCAGAGGCCTGGATCCGGGAACGGCTACCGGAGGCCAAAGCCACCGTGGCCCTTGCCCTTGATCTCTACAAAAAACTGTTGGATGGCCCCCTCGAAAGGGAACAACGGGTATTTGGTGATTTCCCCAGTTTGTTTATGGGCCTGGTGGGTAGTGATGGCCAATGGGAGCACTACGAAGGGCTGCTGCGCTTTGTGGATAGCACTGGCCAGGTGGTAGCCGATGGCCTCAGGGAAGACGACTACCACAGCTACATCGGCGAAGCGGTGGAGCCCTGGTCATACCTGAAATTTCCCTACTACAAACCGCTCGGCTATCCCGCCGGCATGTATCGGGTGGGGCCCCTGGCCCGCCTAAACGTTTGCAGCCACATCGGCAGCCCCTGGGCCGACAAAGAACTGGCAGACATGCGCCAGCGCTGTGGGGCAATTGCTAACTCCTCCTTCGCCTATCACCAGGCACGGTTGGTGGAAATCGTTGCTTGTTTGGAGGGCATCGAGGCTCTGCTCAACGATCCTGAAACCCATTCCCCCAGGATTAGGGCCCGGGCCCACCTCAACCAATTGGAGGCGGTGGGTGTGAGTGAAGCCCCCCGCGGCACCCTGTTTCACCACTACCGGGTGGATGCCAATGGCCTGATCGACCGGGTGAATCTGATCATCGCCACCGGCCAAAACAACCTGGCGATGAACCGCACCGTGGCCCAGATCGCCAAGGAATACATCCCCGGCCCCGTGGGCGCCAACGCCAGCATCCCCGAGGCGCTCCTCAACCGGGTGGAGGCGGGGATCCGCTGCTTTGACCCCTGTCTCTCCTGTTCCACCCATGCAGCAGGTGCGATGCCCCTGCATGTGCAACTGCTAAACGCCGCTGGTGAGCTGCTCACTGAGCGTTACCGCTGATGGAGCAAGCCTTGGTGATCGGCTTCGGCAACAGCCTGCGCGGGGATGACGGCGTTGGCTTGCACCTGGCCGCCCTCGCTAAAAAAATCTCCCGGGCGCCCGTGCGGACCGTGGCCCAGCTCACCCCAGAACTGGCCCCGGAATTGGCCGCCGCCAGCCGGGTGCTGTTTATCGATGCTGGGCCCCAAGCGGGGGCCACCCCCCAGCTGCAACGGCTCCAGCCCGATGGCCAGGTGCCGGCCTTCAGCCATCAACTCAGCCCCCTACAGCTCTTGGCCCTCAGCTCCGCCCTCTATGGCGCCCAACCGATCGCCCATCAACTACTGGTGCCCGCCAGCAGCATGGAGCTGGGGGAGGGTTTTTCCGCTGCCCTCCTGGCCCAATTGCCGGAGGCCGAACGCTTACTGCGGCAATGGCTACACCCATACCCCCCATGCACGAACTGAGCCTGATGGAAACAATCCGCGAGTTGGCGCTCCAGCAGGCCCAGAGCCATGGGGCGAACCGGATTGAAGCGGTGCGGCTGCGCATCGGCAGCCTGGCCGGCGTGGAGCCGGAGGCCCTCAACTTCGCCTTTGAGGTGTTGATGGCAAACACGATTGCAGCTGGCGCCCGTCTTGAGGTTGAAACGCTGCCGGCGGAATGGTTTTGCGCCCCCTGCGCCCAGCCCTTCGGGGCCGAGGATTACCTGGGCCTCTGTCCCAGCTGTGGGGCGATCAGCCGCGAGCTACGCCAGGGCCGCGAACTGCAACTCACCTCACTGGAGCTGAGCTGAGATGTGCGTCGACTGCCACTGCGGCCAGCCCCAAAACCCCAAGCACGGCCATACCCACCTGGAGCTGGGGCTAAACCTGCTGGCCAGAAACAACGAACTGGCCCAGCAAAACCGCCAACGCTTTGCCAGCAGCGGCCTCACCGTGGTCAACCTGCTCTCCTCCCCGGGGTCAGGCAAAACCGCCCTGCTGGAACGGCTGGCCAAGGACTGGGCCCCCCAGCATCCCCTGGCAGTGGTGGTGGGTGATCTCGCCACCGACAACGACGCCCAACGGCTCCGCCGGGCCGGGGTGGAGGCCATCCAGATCACCACCGGCCAGGCCTGTCACCTGGAGGCGGCCATGGTGCAACGGGCCCTGGGCGAACTACAGCTCCAACGGCTCGAACTGCTGGTGATTGAGAACGTCGGCAACCTGGTTTGTCCGGCCGCCTATGACCTGGGCGAAAGCCTGCGGCTGGTGATGCTCTCCGTGACTGAAGGGGAAGACAAGCCGCTCAAATACCCCTCGATGTTTCAATCTGCCGATCTGGTGGTGATCAGCAAGATTGACCTGGCCAGCGCCGTGGAGTTTGACCATGGCCTTGCCCACCGCCATCTCAGGCAGGTGGCACCGGCCGCCCCGGTGCTGGAGCTGTCTGCCAAAACCGGCGCCGGCATGGATCAGCTCTATGCCCTGCTCCAGCAAGGGCGAGGCCGTTGAAAGCCCAGCTGCAGTTGCAGTGCCGCGGGGTGGTGCAGGGGGTGGGTTTTCGCCCCTGGGTCCAACGGCTCGCCACCGCCCTAGGGCTCCACGGTTGGCTGGAAAACGTGGCCGGGGCCGTGGCCATCGAGCTCAACGGGGAGCGCCAGAACCTGGAGCTGTTTCTGCAACGTATGAGCAGCGAATTACCAGCCCCCGCCCGGCTGGAGAGCCTGGAACCCCAGTGGGGGCCTTTCCAGGCTCTCCAGCCCAAGAACCAGGCAAAGGACCAGGTGCCGGCGGTGCTAATTCGCAGCAGCCCGGCAGCTGGGGTAGCGCTGGGGGTGGGGCTAGTGGCCCCCGCCCTGGTGGCTGACCTCGCCCCCTGTGACCGCTGCTTGGCGGAACTCCGCGACCCAACCAACCGCCGCTATGGCTACCCGTTCATCAGCTGCAGCGCCTGCGGGCCCCGCTACAGCATCGCCACCGCCGAGCCCTATGGCCGGGCCCACACCAGCTTGGCCAGCTTTCCCCTCTGCCCGGCCTGTCGCCAGGAATTCGAAGCTCCCAGCGATCGCCGTTTCCATGCCGAAACGATCGGCTGCCCCAGCTGTGGGCCCCAACTTGAGTTCAGGGGCCAGACCAAGAAAAACCAGGGGGAGCCGATCGAGCAGGCGCTGGCACTGCTCCAGGGCGGCGGGATCCTCGCCCTCCAGGGGGTGGGGGGGTTCCAGCTGCTGGTGGATGCCGGCGAGGCCAAAGCTGTGGCAAGGCTGCGCCAACGCAAGGGCCGCCCCGCTAAACCCTTTGCCCTGCTGGCCGCCGCCCCCGCCTGGCTGGCCAGCAGCTGCTGGATAAACCCCGCCGAAGAGCAACAGCTGCGCTGCAGTGCCGCGCCGATCGTGCTGCTACGGCGCCGGCCGGCCCCTGGGGAAACCTTCGGCGGCGTGGCCCCCGGCAGTGCCTACCTGGGCTTAATGCTGCCGGCCTCCCCCCTGCATCAACTGCTGGTGGAAGGCTTTGGTAGGCCGCTGGTGGCCACCAGCGGCAACCCCAGCGGTGAACCGCTCTGCACCAACCCCGAGGAGGCCCACCAACGGCTAGCGGAGATCGCCGATGGCTTCCTCTACCACAACCGTCTGATCGCCAGGCCCCTAGACGATTCAGTGCTGCACATAATCGACGGCCGTCCCGCCCTGCTGCGCCGCGCCCGGGGCTATGCCCCCGAGGCCCTGGCGATCGCCCCAGGCGCCGGCGTGTTGGCCCTGGGGGGCGACCTTAAGTGCGCTCCGGCCTTGGCCCTCGCCGGGCGGCTCTGGCTGGCCCCCCAGCTGGGGGACCTGGCCGATCCCAGCACAGACGAACGGCTGGGCAGGGGCATCGACGCCCTGATCGAACGCCACCGGTGCCAGCTGGCCAGCCTGGCCTGCGATAGCCACCCCGGCTACCGCAGCCACCAACTGGCCATGGCCCTATCGCGCCAGCCCTGGCCCCAGCCCCAGGTGCCCCATCACCTGGCCCATGCCCTAGCCGTAATGCTGGAACACGGCATTGAAGCGCCGGCCCTGGCAGTGGCCTGCGATGGCCTGGGCTACGGCGAAGCCGGTGGACTCTGGGGGGGGGAAATTTTCTACATCGGCGCCGATGGCCATAGGCGTCTCGCCTGCTGCCGCCCCTTCCCGCTACCGGGGGGCTCCGCCGCCCAACGGGAACCGCGCCGGGCCGCCCTGGGGTTACTCAGTGCCGCTGGCCCCCAGGCACTCCAGCATCCCGGCGCCTGGCGCAGCCTCGCCGCCTTCCAAGCCGATGACCTGGCGCTACTGCTGCAGGCCCTGGCCAGCGGTTGCCATAGTCCGCCCAGTTCCAGCCTGGGCCGCTTATTTGATGCGGTGGCTTCCTTGCTGGGGCTGGTGCAACAGCTCAGCTACGAAGGCGAGGGGGGCCTGCGGGTGGAGGGGGCCGCCAGCCACGGGCCTGGGGCCTACCCCTGGCCGCTGCGGCCCCAGGGGGAGCTGAGCTGGCTGGATTGGCAACCGCTGCTCACAGCATTGCTAAACGACTGCGCCGCCGAAGTTGCCATCGGGCAATGCGCCGGCCGCTTCCAGCGGGGGCTAGCGGAGGGAATCGCCAGGGCCTGCCAAGAACTGGCCCTGCAACAGGGCTGCCAACGGGTGTTACTCAGCGGGGGCTGTTTTCAAAACCGTCTGCTGCTGGAGGGCACGGTCACGGCCCTGCGCCAGCGGGGGCTGGAGCCCTTTTGGCCCGAGGCCGTGCCCTGTAACGATGGGGGCCTCGCCCTGGGCCAGGTGGCAGCTGCCCGCCGAGCCCTGTCTATAACCAAGCCAGCAACCATGCCGCTGGGGGCTTAAGGCCATGTGTGTGGCGGTGCCAGGACGGATTCTCAGCATCGATCACCAGCCCCCAGGGGGCGACAGCGATGCTGAGGATCCCCTCTGGCGGATCGCCCAGGTGGATTTCGGGGGGGTGCGGCAGCAGGTGAGCCTGGCCTGCCTGCCGGAGGCCCAGGTGGGGGATCGGGTGATCGTGCATGTGGGCATTGCCCTCAGCCTGGTGGGAGAGGACCAAGAAGCGGAAGCAGAAACCAGGGGGCCCCTGCCGTGGGCACAGCCATGAGCACAGCCATGGCCCGCCTGGCCCAACAGCTAGCCGCCACGGTGAGCCAGCCCTGGACCCTGATGGAGGTATGCGGCGGCCAAACCCACGCCATCGTGCGCTCGGGGCTGGATCAATTACTACCGCCGGGGCTGCGGCTGATCCACGGGCCGGGCTGTCCGGTGTGTGTAACACCAGCGGCCACCATCGATGCCGCCCTGGAGCTGGCCACGCGGCCAGGGCTAACCCTCTGCTCCTACGGCGACATGTTGCGGGTGCCAGGCAGTGATCCCGCCGGGGGGGATCTGCTCCAACAACGGGCGGCCGGCGGCGACGTGCGGTTACTCACCTCTCCCCTACAGGCCCTCGCCATTGCCCAGGCCCATCCCCAGCGCCAGGTGGTGTTTCTGGCGGTGGGTTTTGAAACCACCGCCCCGGCCACCGCCCTGCTGGCCCGCCAGGCCCTCGCCCTCAAAATCAGCAACCTCTCGCTGCTGCTGGCCCATGTGCGCGTACCGCCAGCGATGGAGGCGATTATCACGGCCCCGGGCAACCAGGTGCAGGGCTTCCTCGCCGCCGGCCATGTGTGCAGCGTGATGGGAATCAGCGAGCTGGAGCTGCTGGTGCATCACCATCAACTGCCGGTGGTGGTAACTGGTTTTGAACCGCTCGAACTAATGCAGGGCCTGTTGCACTGTGTGCAACTGCTGGAGGCGGGCACCCCCCGGGTGCTGAACGCCTACAAAAGAGTGGTGCGTGATGGCGGCAACCCCACCGCCCAGGCCCTGGTGGAGCAGGTGTTTGAGCTGGCGCCGCAAACCTGGCGGGGGCTGGGGGCACTGCCCGCCAGTGGCCTCGCCCTCAGGCCCCCCTACCACCAACTAGATGCCCGCCGCCGCTTTCAACTGGGGCCAGCCAGCAAGGGGGAGTCAGACAACCCCTGCATCAGCGGCCTGATCCTGCAGGGTCAGAAAAATCCCGTCGATTGCCCGGCCTTTGGCAAGGGTTGCCGGCCGGAACACCCCCTGGGGGCGCCGATGGTGTCGTCGGAGGGGGCCTGCGCCGCCTACCACCACTACCGCCCATGAACGCCTGCATCCAACTGGCCCACGGGGGCGGCGGCACCCTGATGCAACAACTCATCGACCGGGAGTTGCGTTGTCTCTACAACGACCCCACCCAGGTGCTGCACGACGCCGCCCGGCTCGAACGGCCGCCGGGCTTGCTCGCCTTCAGCACCGACAGCTATGTGGTGCAGCCGCTGGAATTCTGCGGGGGAGACATCGGCACCCTGGCGATCACCGGCACCGCCAACGACCTGGCCATGGCCGGCGCCAGGCCACTGCACCTCAGCGTGGCGCTGATCCTGGAGGAGGGCCTACCCCTGGAGCTGTTGCGCCGGCTGGTGGCCTCGATGGCAGCCAGCGCCCGGAGCTGTGGCGTGGCGATCCGCACCGGCGACACCAAGGTGGTGGAACGGGGGAAAGGCGACGGCATCTTCATCACCACCAGCGGCATCGGCGTGGTGGAAGCGGCTAATGCCATTGATCCCCTGGCGATCCAGGCGGGGGATCAAATCCTGGTGAGTGGCGACCTGGGTCGCCATGGGCTGGCGATCATGGCGGCCCGCCATGGCCTTGATCTACAGCCACCGGTGGCCAGCGACTGTGCGCCGCTCTGGCCCCTGGTGGAGCAACTGCTGGCGGCCCAGGTGCAGCTCCACTGCCTAAGGGATCTCACCCGCGGCGGCCTGGCCAGTGCCCTGCAGGAGTTGGCCCAGGCCCGGGGGCTGGAAATTACGGTCGAAAACAAGCAAGTGCCGGTGCTGGAGGCGGTGGCCCGCAGCTGCGAACTACTCGGTTTCGACCCCCTGCACCTGGCCAATGAAGGTCGATTTGTGGCGGTGCTGCCCCCCCAGCACCTGGGGCGGGCCCTGGCCCTGCTGGCACCGCTGGGGGGACGCCACATTGGTGAGGTGCGCCAGGGGCCGGGCCGGGTGCTGCTGCGCACGGAGTTCGGCACCGAACGCCTACTGCTACCGCCCAGTGGCGAGTTGCTGCCGAGAATCTGCTGAGTTTGAGCAGCCCACCCAGGGCTAACTCACCCCTCAAATGCGGCAATCACCAGCCGTGTGGCAATGGCGACATCGGGGTTAAGGCTGATCGAATCGATCCCCTCCTCCACCAGAAAACGGGCGAATTCTGGATAGTCGCTGGGGGCCTGGCCACAGAGACCAATCTTGCGGCCACAGCGTTTAGCCGTGCGAATGGCCAGGCGGATCATCTCCTTCACGGTGGGATGACGCTCGTCAAACAAATCAGCCACCAGGGCTGAATCCCGATCAAGCCCGAGGGTGAGCTGGGTGAGGTCATTGGAACCGATGGAAAAGCCATCAAAACGTTCAGCAAAGGCCTCTGCTCCGATCACATTGCTGGGCAGTTCACACATCACATACACCTGCAAACCGTTCTCACCGCGCACCAAGCCACTGGCCGCCATCTCCGCCAGCACCCGATCCCCCTCCTCCGGTGTACGGCAGAAGGGCACCATCGGGATCACATTCAACAAGCCCATGCTTTGGCGCACCCGCAGCAGCGCCTGGCATTCGAGTGCAAAGGCCTCGCGGAAACTCGGCGAGCAGTAGCGGGAGGCCCCCCGCCAACCCAGCATCGGGTTTTCCTCCTGGGGTTCAAAGGCGGCCCCCCCCAATAAATGGGCGTATTCGTTGCTCTTGAAATCTGAAAAGCGCAAAATCACCGGCCGGGGATAAAAGGCCGCCGCAATCCTTCCCATGCCCTGGGCCAGCAGATCCACGTAGTAATCAGCTGGATGTTTATAGCCACGGCTAAGGGCAGCGATCGCCTGGCGTTCACTCTCCAGGGCCACCCGCTCCGGCTGCAGCAGCGCCAAAGGGTGCACCTTGATGTGATTGGCAATGATGAATTCCAGCCGGGCCAGGCCCACCCCATCGCAGGGAATCGCCGCCAGGTTGAAGGCCTCCTCCGGGTTGCCCACATTGAGCAGGATCTTGGTGCGGGTGGCAGGCAAATCCCCGAGGGCCTGCTCCTCCAGCCGAAAGGGCAGCTCGCCTCGGTACACATGGCCCACATCGCCTTCACAGCAGCTGGCGGTGATTGGGCTGCCATCGGCAATTACCCGGGTGGCCTCGCCGGTGCCCACGATCGCTGTGATTCCCATCTCGCGGGCAATGATCGCCGCATGGCAGGTGCGTCCCCCCTGGTCTGTGATCACCCCGCTCGCCTTTTTTAGGATTGGTTCCCAGTCGGGATCCGTGCGCTCGGTAATCAGCAAATCCCCCTGGCGAAAGCGGCCGATCTCCGAGGGATCGCCGATCACCCGGGCCACACCACTGCTCACCGAGGCCCCAATCGCCCGACCACTGATCAAACATTCCGCCTGGTGGGGCTCCAGGTGCCAACTGCGCAACACCGCCACCTCTTTGCGGGATTGCACCGTTTCCGGCCGGGCCTGGAGGATAAACAGCTGGCCACTAATGCCGTCCTTGGCCCATTCGATATCCATGGGGGTGGGAACCCCACGCCGGGCGCTGTAATGGGCCTCAATGGCACAGGCCCAACGGGCCAGGGAGAGTACTTCCCCATCAGTTAGGGCAAAACAATCCCGCTCAGCCCCTGGCACCTGGCAATTAGCCACCCCGCTGCGGCCCAATTCATTGGCGTCGGGCTCCGCATAAACCATGCGGAGCGCTTTACTGCCCAGCCGTTTGCTCAGGATCGGTGCATAGCCCTGCTGGAGGGTGGGCTTGAAAACCAACCATTCATCGGGATTAACCGCCCCCTGCACCACATTTTCCCCCAGCCCATAGGCCGCCGTAAGCAACACCGCATCGCGGAAACCCGTTTCCGTGTCGATGCTGAACATCACCCCGGCCGCAGCGAGATCAGCCCGCACCATCAACTGCACACCAATTGAAAGCGCCACCTCGAGATGGTCAAAACCGTTGTGCTGCCGATAGGAAATCGCCCGATCGGTAAACAGGGAGGCATAACAACGGCGGCAGGCCTGCAGCAGCGCCGCCTCCCCTTCAATGTTCAGGAAGCTTTCCTGCTGACCGGCAAAGCTGGCATCGGGCAAATCCTCGGCGGTGGCACTGGAACGCACCGCCACCGCAGGCGCCCCCAGCTGGCGATAGGCCGTGAGGATCGCCAGCTCCAAACCCAAGGGAAGGCGGGCCCCCAAGAGCAGCTGGCGGGCCCGCTGGCCTGCCGCCTGCAACTGGGCCAGGTCATTTACATCCAACGAACCGAGCAGCTGGCCCAGGGGGGCCTCGAGACCATTGGCGGCTAGCAGCTGGCGATAGGCCGCTGCGGTGGTGGCAAAACCAGCGGGCACGCGCACCCCCTCGGCGGCCAGTGACTGGATCATTTCGCCCAAGGAGGCGTTTTTACCTCCCACTTGGCCAATATCGCTGAGGCCCACCTGCTCGAAGGGCACCACCAAAAGCTCAGAGCTCGCCACGGCCATAGCTGCACCTGCTCAACTCTGGAGGCAAATCAGAGGAGCTGAGCCAGGGGGGCCCGGGGCGGCAATCCGCCATAGCTGGAGGCTAGTAATTCCAGAAATCCCGACTATGAGTGGGTTGACTACAAGCGATAACGATGTCGAAATCCCAACTCAATGCCTTCATGGTCAAGGTGGGCACTAGCCCCGAATTAAAGGCAAAGGTTGATGCTGCCGACAGCATTGATGCGGTGGTGGCCTTGGCCCAAGCTGAAGGCCATGCCTTTTCAGCGGCCTCCTGGACCCGCCATCTCAGGGGATGACTTCCAAACTGTTTGTTTCTCGATTCCAGAGGATGTAGCGGAAACAACTGGGGATATCGCCCATCCTGAG
>JBDLTB010000024.1:0-14749 GCA_039799245.1 Cyanobacteriota bacterium | reverse complement strand
ACAACATTGCCCACCAGTGGCAACGGTTCAGCGGTGCGGGTGATCACTGGCCCAAGGCCGAGCACCCCAAACAAAATTATCCAAAGGGGCGACATCAGCAGCAGCCAGGGCCAGGCGATTAATACCCCTTGTTTGCGGGGGTAGGAGGCAAAGCCGGCCACAAGTCCCCCAAGCACCGAAGTGCTTAGGGTGAGTAGCCACTGTTCCTGGGGCAATCCCGGCACCACTTGGCATCCCCCCTGCTCTAGGCAACCACGCACGGCCCCGAGCGCCCCAACGATGGCCCCGTCTTCCCCATGCTCAGCCACGTAGTACTGGTTGCCGTAGCGGGTTTGTAGCTCCACCCAGTAGGTGCGGGGCATCAGGGCAAACAGGGCATCACCCACATTGAAATTGAGTAAATTCCCCCCCCGGGGGTCTGCCACCAGCAGCAGGCTGCGTTCATCCAGGTCCCAGTACTGCTTCACGGCTTGGCCAGGGGTGCGGTCGTATTGGGTAAGCACCCGCAGCTTCCAACCACTGCTTGCTTCAAACTGATTCAGCTGCTCCTCTAAGCCCTTGCGCTGGCTGTCTGTGAGCGCTTTGGCTAGGTCGATCACTGGGGTGGGGTGATCGGGCAAGAGGTCGGGGTTGTCGTAGGCCAGGGCCGGGGCCGGTTGTAGCAAGATCCCAAGCCCCCAGAGGCCCACTAGCAGCGAAAGCAGGAAACGAGCCATGGCTGGCCAACAGGTTAAAAGTCATTGTTATTGATGTCTGACCCAGGCTGTGGCTGCTGCAATGGATTGGTTGCGACAACGGCTAGCAGGGCAGGGGGGCCGCGCCGGCTTTGCTGCGGTTATGGATTGGCTGCTCAACGACCCAAACCATGGCTTTTATGGCAGTGGCCGGGTGCGCTTTGGCCCCCAGGGCGATTTCGTTACCTCCCCCAGCTTGGGGTCCGCCTTCGGCGAATTGTTGTTGCGGCAGGTAACGCCTTTACTGGCTGCCCTGGCCGCCACCAGGGAGGGACCGATCCGCCTGATTGAGTGGGGGCCTGGGGAGGGCCAGCTGGCCGCCCAGCTGGGGGAAGGGCTGCAGCAGCTGGATCCCCCCTGGCTGCAGAGGTTGGAATTGGTGCTGGTGGAATCCAGTGGCCCCCTGCGGGACCGCCAACGGCAGCGCCTCGCCCCCCTGGCCCTGCCCCACCGCTGGTCCCCGGCGGCGGCCTTGGCCGCAGCGCCCTGCCCTGGCCTGGTGCTGGCCCATGAATTAATCGATGCCCTGCCGGTGGAGCGCTTCCTCTGGCACCAGGGCCATTGGCATTGCCTAGAGGTGGCCCTTGCTGCCGATGGCAGCGTCGGCTGGGCCCCTGGCGCCCCCCTGGGGGCCGAGACCCTCGCGGTGCTCGCTGGTCTTGGCTTGCCCGCCGATGGGGGCGGTAGGCCCGAGGGCTGGACCAGTGAGTGGTGCCCCAGCCTTGCCCCCTGGCTGGCCCAGGTGCGCCAGGGCTTAAGCCAGGGGTGGCTCCTGGCCATTGATTACGGCCATCCCGCCAGCCGTTACTACAGCCCCCAGCGGGATGGCGGCACCCTGTTGGCCCACCGCGGCCAGCTCAGCTCCCAGCAATTGCTCAACGATCCGGGCCTGTGGGATATCACGGCCCATGGCTGCACTACCCACCTGGAACAGGCGGCAGCCCCGGCAGGTTGGCAATGGCGGGGCGCCAGTCTCCAGGGGGAGGTGCTGCTGCAATTGGGTTTGGCGGCGGAAATCTCCGCCCTTTCGACCCCAGGCCCCCTGGATCTTCCCCAGCGCTTGGCCCGCCGCGAGGAACTGTTGCGCTTGGTGGACCCCCACCTGCTTGGGGGCTTTTGGTGGATGTTGCTGGCCACACCTGCTGCCCCTTGCTTCCCAGGGGATAGGGGGGAACTTAATTGCCCTGGCTGGTGGCCCTGAGGGCTTCAATGGCCGCCCCAATGGCCACATCGTCACGGATAACCACGGCGCCGATGCCAGTGGGCAACACAAAGCGCACCCGGCCATCGCGTACTTTTTTGTCACGCAGAAGGCATTGCTGCACGGCTTCGGCAGCAAAGCTGGGGGAGGCAATGGGCAGGCCCGCCTGCCGGATTAGTTGCAGTTGGCGTTCATGGTCAGCCCTGGTCCAAAGGCCTAGCTCCAGGCTCAGCCAACCGGCGGCGGCCATGCCAATGGCCACGGCTTCCCCATGCAGAAATTGGCTGTAACCGCTGAGGGTTTCAACCACATGGCCGAGGGTGTGGCCGTAATTAAGAATGGCCCTCAGGTTGCCCTCCCGTTCGTCGGCGGCCACCACCCTGGCCTTGGCCGAGGCGGATCGCTTCAGGATTTGCAACAGCAGATTGGGCCCCACCGCCCCCAGGCTGTGGAGTTCCCCCTTGGCTTCCAGGGCTTCAAACAGCACAGGATCACCAATCACCCCGTACTTGATTACCTCCGCCAGGCCAGCGCGGAATTCGCGCTCCGGCAGGGTGGCCAGGGTGTCTGGGTCCACCAGCACCAGCCGCGGTTGGTGGAAGGCACCGATCAGATTTTTGCCGCCGGAATGGTTTACGCCGGTTTTGCCGCCGATGGCGGCATCCACCATGGCCAAGAGGGTGGTGGGTACCTGGGCCACGGCGATGCCCCGCAGCCAGGTGGCGGCGGCAAAGCCAGCCATATCGCCCACCACTCCGCCCCCAAGGGCCACGATCAAGGAGCCGCGCTCCAGCTGGTGGGCGTAGGCCGCATCGTGGATTAGGGCAATGCTGGCAGGGGTTTTCTCGGCTTCACCAGCGGGAATCACCAGGCTTTCCACCAGGAAACCGGCCTGATGTAAAGAGCGTTCCAGCCCAGGGCCATAGGGGCCCGCCACATCGGCATTGCTGACCAGCAATAGTCGGGTGTTGCGTTTAAAGCCCCGCTCCAGCAGCCGTTCCCCTAGCTCAGCTAAGCCGCCGCGGCCGATCAGGATTGGATAACTGGCGGCCCCCAGGTCCACGGCAACGGTATGCAGTGCCGTGGGGCTGTCTATGGCCATGGGTAAATGCACAGCACTTTCAGCTTCTGAATGTATGGCCCCTTTGGCTCACAATGTTGCGAAAGCTCTGGAGGCTTCGATGGGCCGATCGCCGTTGGTGCCCTGGTTATTTGTGGCGCCGGCGCTGGCGCTAGTGCTGCTCACGGTGCTGCTGCCAGCCCTGATGGCGCTGCTGATCAGCTTTACCCAAACCGGTCTTGACCTAAGGGAACCGCTGCAGTTCATCGGCCTGGCAAATCTGCGGCGCTTGCTGGCCGATCCGATGTTTCTGCGGGTGTTGGGTACCACCTTTATTTATCTAGTGGGGGTGGTGCCGCCGATCGTGCTCGGCTCCTTGGCCTTGGCAGTGTTGGTGAATCGCTCCCTGCCGGGGGTCCATTGGTTTCGCGCTGCTTTTTACACGCCAGTGCTGGTGTCGATCGTGGTGGCTGCCATCGCCTTCCGCTGGCTCTACGCCGAAAACGGCCTGATCAATGGCTGGGGCCAGGCCTTGCTGGGCAGTGGTTTTCAACCCATTGGCTTCCTCACTGATCCGCGCCTAGCCCTGCCGGCGGTGATGCTTGTGACCCTTTGGAAAGGGCTTGGTTACTACATGGTGATCTTTTTGGGGGGCCTCCAGGGCATCTCAAAGGACCTGTATGAGGCCGCCGAACTGGATGGCAGCCGCGGTTGGCGCCAGCACCTAGACATCACCCTGCCGCTGCTGCGCCCCTACGTGGGCCTGGTGGCGGTGATCTCCGCCATTGCCGCCACCAAAGTATTTGAGGAGGTGTTTCTGATGACCCAGGGGGGCCCGGCTGATGCCACCCGCACCGTCGTTTATTACGTGTACGACTTGGCTTTCCAGGAATTGGAGATCAGCTATGCCTGTACGGCGGGTTTAGCCCTGTTCCTGGTGGTGTTGCTGCTGAGCCTCTTGCAACAACTTTTCAAGGGCAGTGCCCTGCCTAAATTGGAGGATTGAAGGGCTAGCTAATTTGGAGCGGCTGGGGATCGTTGGCAGCGGCCAGCTGGCTGTGATGTTGGCTGAGGCGGCCCAGGCCATGGGCATCGAACTGCACCTGCAGGCCAGTGATGCCTCGGATCCAGCGGTGGCCCTAGCGGCAGGGGTGGTGATTGGCGCCTCCGGCGATGGGGATGCCACCGCACTCCTGGCCCAGCGCTGTTCCCGCATCGGCTTTGAAAATGAATGGGTGGATTTGGCCAGCCTGGAGCGGTTGGAGGCCCAGGGGGTGTGCTTTCAGCCAGCGGCGGCCGTACTGGCCCAGTTGGTGGATAAACGTAAGCAGCGGCAGCTTTTAAAACGGTTAAATCTGCCAAGTCCCCGCTGGTGTGAGCTGGCCACGGTGGTGCGGGCTGGGGGCGTTTTGCCGCCTGATCTGTCCTTGCCGCTCATGGCAAAGGCCATCTGTGGGGGATACGACGGCCGCGGCACCGAACGGCTTACCACCAGGGCCTGCCTGGAGGCATTGCTGAGTCGGGTGGATTACCACCAATGGATCCTCGAGGAGCTGGTGCCCTTTGAGCAGGAGCTAGCCGTGGTGGTAGCCCGCAATTCCCAAGGACAGATCAGTCTTTTCCCGCTGGTGGAAACCCACCAGCGCCACCAGGTGTGCGACTGGGTGCTGGCGCCGGCCCAGGTGAGCCACGCGGTACAGGCCCGGGCCCGCTCCATGGCCGTTTCCTTGGTCACAGCCCTCAACTACGTGGGGGTGCTGGCCATTGAGTTTTTCCTCAGCCCCACGGGTTTGCTAGTAAATGAAATTGCCCCCCGCACCCACAATTCCGGCCATTTCACGATTGAGGCCTGCCATACCAGCCAATTCAGTCAGCAACTCAATGCCCTTGCCGATCAACCCTTCGGCGATCCGGGCCTCAGGTTGCCCGGGGCCCTGATGGTGAACCTGCTGGGCTTTGAGGAATCAGATCAAAACTATGCGGCGGAGCAGGCCCAATTGCAGCAATTAGCGGGGGCCCATCTGCATTGGTACGGCAAGGCCCAGGCTCGGCCGGGCCGCAAACTTGGCCATGTAACCCTGGTGTTGCAAGGCTTAACGGCGGAGTTGCGCCGCCAGGAGGCGATGCAACGCTTGGCAGAGGTGCGGGCGATTTGGCCGAATCCCTTAGTAAAGCCCTAAATTCAACGGGGACTGCTCTGTTGGTGTCTGCCCTTTCCAGTGTTCTGATCTGACTCCCTTTTCGACATGAGGGGGGTGTCGCGATGGTGACGTAGGCCGACCCCGTAGTCGGAAATGAAGCCCCGCTTTCCCCCCTCTTCTGGTTAATCCAGGTCGAAGACTGAGGGCACCACGGCCTGGCGGTCCACCCCTATCAAGCCAATTCCTGGAGCCGTTTTTCCAATTCGGGCCGGCTCAACCTGGTAACTACAAACACCTCCTGGGCACTGCTGCCCCGGCGGGCCACCAATTTGTGGCCGCCGCTGATTTGCGTAGATACCCGTAGCCGTAGCCCTTCACAGCGCCCCTTTACCCGGCAAATCACCGCTGGGGTGACCGTTTCAATCGCCTCATCAAGGGCCAGGGCCTTCAACTTGGGGATCAAGCCCTCCAGGTAGGTGCTGTGGGTAATCACCACCCGTCCCACGGGTTTCTCCTCAGGCGCGTTCCAATGGGGCCATGGTGAGCCCTTCGCCCCCCAGTTGCATGTGATAGAGCTCCGCCTGTTCCTGGGGACCTGTCCAAACGACAGCACTGCCCTGCTGGTCCACCTGCTGGGCCAGGTTCCAGGCCCTATCAGGGTTCATGGCGGGGATGTATTTCACCAGGCAATCCACCACATGCTTAAACGTATTCACCTCATCATTGAGCACTACCACTTTGAAGTTCGGGTAGGGGCTGCGTTCCAGCAGCCTGGTGCCTGAGGGGCTGAGTTGGGGGGTGCTGCTGGCCACCGGCCCTTCACGAATGGAATCCATTTTGCGGCACCGGTAGGCGGCTTGGTTAAAGTTGCAGCAATTGAACTCTCACTGTGCTGATCACCCTGGGATGGGCTGCCCTGGCCGCCACTTTCACTTTTTCGATCGCCATGGTGGTGTGGGGCCGCAACGGTGACAATTCGATCAATTTCTGATCCCTTGGCGCAGCTGACTCTTACGGATTTTTCGCTCACGGATCTCCCCCTTAATGCCCTACTGGCTTCAGTGGCTGCCCTGTTGCTGTTGTTCGTAAGTGGTGGGGTGGTTTATTTATCGGCGGTGGAATGGCGTGACCGCCGCCGCCGCACTGCGCCTGCGGTGCACCCCCGCAAGCGCCGCCCCTGAGGCTTTCCATGGCCCGCGCCCTGCGGCTTCCTCCGTTTAGCTGCAGCATTGCCGTGGCCCTGCTGCCTCTGGTGGGGGCTCTGCTGCTTTGGCGCAGTGCCAAGCCCCCGCTGCCAGGGGATCTGCGTTTGCTACTGCAGCAGGCTTCCCTGGTGCAAAGCCTCCCGGTGGATCCCCAGCGGCCCGTGCCACAACTCTGGCGCCAGCGCCTGCCTGCCCCATTGGCGGCCAAGCTTTGGCGGGAGGGATCGGGCCCCTGGTGGCAGTTCTGGGGGGTCCATGCCGATGGGGCCCCATTTTTGGTTTTTCGCCCTAGCCGTCGGCCCCAGGGCGTGGCCAATGGTTTTCAGTGGGGTCCCTATTTCGTTGTTAGCGCTGATCCCCTTAGCCGCCAAACCATCCAGGGGCAGTTGCAGGGCAGCCATCGGCGCCTGGGCCGCCTGGCCTGTGGCGCCCTGGAGGGCCCCGATCCAGCGGTCTATTGGCGTAGCCAGGCCCTGGGGACAATTGCTGCTTCCTGGGCCCCTCTGCTGCAGCCTTTTCAGGAGGGTTGCCTGCGCTTAAAGGGCCAGCATTGGTGGGGGGAGACCACGGCGGAATCGCCCCTAATGGCCCAACCGGCTGGCCAAGTACCGACCCTGGAACCTTTGCCCTTGCCCGCTGGGGTTCTGTTGCAGCTCGAGGGTCGCGGCCTGGCGCCGCTGCTGGATAGTTTGCTGGCAAGCCCCGGCTTGAGGCCCATGCTGCAACAGCGTTATGGGCTCAATCGGGCCCAAGAACGGGCCCTTTTAAGCACCCCTTTCCGGTTGGCCCTACGCCCCAACCTCGGCACTGACCCCTATAGGGCCAGCCTGTGGTTGCGCCTCCGGGGCCGTTCAGGCCAGTCGCCGGCCCTTGAGGCGTTGCTCCAGGGGGTGGCCAAGGGGCTCCCTAAGGATCTGCGCATAGAGCAGCAGGGCGGCGTTTTCAGGCTCCTAAATGCCAGCGGCCAGGTCCAGGCCGGTTGGCAGCGCCTGTCCTCCGGGGATCTCCTGCTTGTGCTGGGGGGCTCCCCCCAGGTCAAAGGACCTGGCGATCGGGAGGCCCAGCGGCCTTTGCAACCCTTGGCGGCTGGCCTTGGCCTGCGCCTAAGCGCCCAGCCCAGGGCCCTCGCAGAAAATCAGCTACTACCCCAAAGTTTTCCCCTGGCCCTCCGCCAGGCGGCTGGTTTCCAGGCGGTGTGGCAGCCCTTGGCCGGGGGCGCTTCTGCTCAGGTGAGCGGTTTGCTCTCTTGGGATTCAATTTCAGCCTCAAAACCAGCTGTGGGCCCTGGGGCTTCCCCTGCAGCCCCCTGAGCGGCTTCCGGGTGCAGCTTGCGTTCGCGGCGGCGCCGCTCGGCGGCCACGGTTTCCTCCATCATCTGTACGGCCTGGGCCATCTTCTCGAGATTGCTGGCATAGAGACCCATATCTTTTTCCAGCTTCTCCTGCTGGAGCCCGATTAGTTCACCCACTTCCCTGGCCCGCAGTCGCAGGGCCTCTGGATCCTGGTCATCGGCGCCGGCCAGATCCTGCAGGGCGGCAATTAGGCCCACCGCATGGTGCCGGGAATAATGGAAGTCGCTGCGGCCGGCTTCCTGAAGAACGCTGGCCAGCACTGCGGGGGCCCCTTCGCCCTTGTGCTCTAGCCACTGGCGAATTTCAGCCTCCCCATGGGGGGCAAGGCTGGAACGCAGTTGCTGGGCCTGCTGGCGAAGCTCTGGGGCGGATAAATCAGCGGCTGCGCAGAGGGCGCTGAATAGTTGCTCGCGGCGTTCGATCGGTTCAAAGCCGACGCTGAAATTGTCGAACACCTGGGTGAGCCCCAGGGCAAACAGGGCATCGGCACGAAACCCTTGCTGGCACGACAGCAGATGCAGCTCCACCAGCAGCTCATCCACCACCCGCCGGTAAAGGCCCGGGATTACGCGGGGATAGGCGTTGTAGAAGCGGCGCTTGCTGTCCGCCACGGTCTGGCTAATGCTCACCGAATGGTCCTCTGCCAGGGCAGACCTTAGCGCTCAGGCGCGACGGTTTCGTCAGTAGGATCCGGCCAAGAGCCATTGCAACCCATGATCCCCATCGTTATCGAGGATTCAGGCCGGGGGGAAAGGGCCTTCGACATTTATTCGCGGCTGTTGCGCGAACGGATCATTTTCTTGGGGGAGCCCGTTACCTCAGAATCTGCCAATCGGATCGTTGCCCAGCTGTTGTTTTTGGAGGCGGAGGACCCTGAGAAGGACATCTTTCTCTACATCAATTCCCCTGGGGGGTCGGTCTACGACGGCCTAGGCATCTTCGACACCATGCAGCACGTAAAACCCGATGTGCAAACCGTATGTGTGGGCCTAGCCGCCAGCATGGGGGCTTTTCTACTGGCGGCCGGGGCCCAAGGAAAACGCAGCAGCTTGCAGCATTCCCGCATCATGATCCACCAACCCCTGGGCGGCGCCCGCGGCCAGGCCAGTGATATTCGGATTCAGGCCGACGAAATTCTTTTCCTAAAAAGAAGGCTGAATGAGGAGTTAGCCAGTCGCACCCATCAACCCCTAGAGCGCATCCAGAAGGACACTGACCGGGATTTCTTTATGTCACCGCTGGAAGCGGCGGCCTACGGCTTGATCGATAAGGTGATCGACCAGCGACCAATCCACGCTGTTTAAATCTTTATTTAGAGGTCAATTAGCCAGGGGGGGTATCCTCCCTAGGGCAGTAGCTCGCCATGGCTATCTCGGAGTTGCTTCCATATCTGGCGGATTTCGTCGTAGGCCCGCTCCTGGCTAATTTTCCCGTTGGCTTGAAGACCCACGATTAGGCCCACCCGGTCGGCGAATTGTTCGAGGTTCTGATGGAAGGCCAGCCGCTCGGGGGACCAGTCGTCGCCTCGATAGCTGGAAAATGCCTCCAAAGGTGACTTTGTGCCTTCGACCCCCTCCGGGATGGGATCGGGGCCACCGTCTGCGTCTTTGCCCATCAAACCCATCCAGACAATTTGCTACGGCTCAAAGTATGGCGAATAATTCAGGCATTGGCTGGTAATAGGGGTGAATAGCGATCTTTCTCTGGCACTGGGGTGAAGTTTTGTACAACCTCGCGGAAGCGGTCCCCATCCAGGCTTTCCTGTTCAATTAGCAATTCAACTAGGCAATCCATGCAGGGGCGCTGGGCTTCTAGCAGGGCAACGGTTTCCCGGTAGCAGCTGTCCACAATCAGTCGCACCTGGCCATCGATGCGATTTGTGATCGAATCAGACACATCGCTGCGGGTCATCAGATCACGGCCCAGGAATACCTCTTGGTTGCCTGACTCCAGGGAAAGGGGACCGAGTTCGCTCATGCCGAAGCGGGTAACCATCTGGCGGGCCATGCCGGCCACCTGCTGGATGTCCCCAGCGGCGCCGGTGGTCACTTCCCCATGGCCAAACACGATCGCTTCGGCGGCTCGCCCCCCTAGGGCCCCCATAATCCTGGCCCTCAGCTGGGCCCTGCTCACCAACATCTGCTCTTCATCGGGGGCAAACCAAGTGAGTCCCTGGGCCTGGCCGCGGGGGATAAGCGTTACTTTTTGCACCGGGTCATGCTGGGTCACGAGGGTGCCCACGAGGGCATGCCCCACTTCGTGGTAGGCGATTAGCCGCTTACTGCGACCGTCGGTGAGGGGTGTGCCCTCCATGCCGGCAATCACCCGATCGACGGCGTCGTCAATTTCAGAGAGACCGGTGGCTTCCTTGCGGCGCCTTGCCGTGAGGATCGCCGCCTCGTTCAGCAGGTTGGCCAGGTCAGCCCCTGTGAAACCAGGGGTGCGGCGGGCAATCATCTCAAGGGAGACATCCTCAGCCAGTTTTTTGTTGCGGGAATGAACCTTGAGGATGGACAACCTGCCCTTGATATCTGGGGCATCCACACTCACCTGACGATCAAAGCGGCCCGGGCGCATCAGGGCTGAATCGAGCACATCAGGCCGGTTTGTGGCAGCAATGATGATGATTCCGTTGTTACCTTCAAAACCATCCATTTCAGTGAGCAACTGGTTCAGGGTCTGCTCCCGTTCATCGTTGCCGCCACCAATACCTGCGCCGCGCTGGCGGCCTACGGCATCAATTTCATCGATAAAAATTAGACAGGGGGCATTTTCCTTGGCCCGTTTGAATAGGTCCCGCACCCGGCTGGCGCCCACACCCACAAACATTTCAACAAATTCAGAGCCGGAAAGAGAGAAGAACGGCACCCCGGCTTCACCGGCAATCGCCTTGGCAAGCAGGGTTTTGCCGGTGCCTGGGGGGCCCACCAGCAATACCCCCCGGGGAATGGTGGCCCCAACGGCGGTGAAGCGTTCCGGTTGCTTCAGGAAGGTAACCACCTCTTGGAGATCTTCCTTGGCTTCCTCTACCCCAGCCACATCGTCAAATTTGACTCCAGTTTCGGCTTCCATGGCAAAACGAGCTTTTGTTTTGCCAAATTGCATTGCCTGGCCAGGGCCCCCTGGCATGTTTGAGGAACGCCGGGCTAAAAATATTAATGAACCAATTAAAAGTAGAGGAAATAACAGATTGCCCAGCAAGCCCAGCACTGGCGGTGTACTGCGCGGTGGGTGCACATCAAAGCTGATGCCCTGATCCTTGAGCCGGCTAATTAGTTCTGGGGCCAGCCCTGGCAGATCAACCCTCAGCCGTTGGACGCGATTATCGATATCGGGATCCACCGCTTCCACCACGGCACTGCGACCGCCGTCATAGATATCCACCGCCGTGACTCGGCCGGCATCCACGTAATCGAGGAAGCGGCCATAGGTCATGCGGGCTACGGCACTGTTGCGCGGGGCAACGCTGGGGCCACTTACCACCCGGTTTGGTCCACCGTTGGAGGCCACCTGCCAAGCCAGAAACAGGGCAAGACCCACGGGCAGGAGCCACAGGGCCAAGAGGCGCCAGCGGTTGTTCATAGGGAGATGGCAGCCACCAAGGCCGAGAATGTTTCGTGATTGTAAAGACCCTGAGAGACCATTGGCGGCTAGTAAAGCCCTGGTGGTAGGCCCAATTCCCGTTCAAGGGCCAGCACCGCCAGTTTTAGGGATGGGGCCAGGAGTCTGTTTTCGCCACACTTTGGGCTCCAAACCTTGCCGCTGCGGATTTCCTTCAGCTCCGCGAGCACCAGGTCTTGGCCCTCCAGCAAGGTGAGCTCCGCCAAGGGCACATCTAATTGGGAGCGAAAGAAATATGCGGTGCGGTGGGGATCGCGATGGTCAAACCAGAAGTTCAGGTGACTTGCTTGCCAATTGATTTCCTCAAGCAATTCCCGCCGCAGGGCAACTTCCGGACTTTCAGCTGCTTCTAAGTGGCCACCAAATAGGGCCCAGGTTCCGGGGTAGACAATGCCTTCAATATCATCCCGCAGCTGCAGCAACCAGCGGCCCTGGCGCTCCAGCATCGCTAGGGCCACCTCCACTGTCATAGCCGGCGCAGGGCCACGATTGGATCCAGTTGCGAAGCCCGCCGCGCTGGCACCACCCCAAAAAACAGGCCAATGGAGCCTGACAACAACACCGTTGACAACACACTGCCCAGGCCAATGGCCGCTGGCAATGGGGTGAAGGCCGCCACCGCCAGCACCGCCCCCACCCCAAGGCCACTGCCAATTAGCCCGCCCAAGCTAGATACCACCAGGGCTTCCACTAGAAATTGCAGCAGTACGTCGTTGCTGCGGGCCCCCACGGCCTTACGCAGGCCAATTTCTTGGGTGCGCTCACTCACCGACACCAGCATGATGTTCATGATGCCAATGCCCCCCACCAACAGGGAGATGGCGCCAATGGCGCCCAGCATCAGCGTTAAACCACCGGTGATGGAGCCCACGATCGAAAGGGCATCCTTTTGGGAGCGCACGGCGAAGTCGTCCTCCCGCAGGATTTTGTGGCGCAACCGCAACAAATTGCTCATCTGAAACTTGGCGGCACTGATTGAGGCTTCGTCCTTGGCTTCAACACTGATGAAGCTCAGGGAGGTGCCATAGGTGGGATCGCGGCCGCTGAGGCGACTAACCATGGTGCTGAGCGGCACATACACGGCGTCATCTTGGTTTTGGCCCAGAAATGCCCCCTTGGAGGCCATGATCCCAATCACTTGAAAAGACTGGTCACGGATGCGCACTTCCTTGCCCAGGGGGCTTCCCCCTGGCAGCAGGCGTTGGGCAATGTCTGGGCCCAAAACGGCCACACTGCGGGCCCCATCCAGATCTTGCTCTGAAATAAAGCGCCCCTGGGCCATCTCGAAACGGCGCACCGTAAGGAAGCTGGGGGTGATTCCTGAAACCGTGGCATTGGCACTGAGGTCCCGGGCCCTCACGGTTTCACTGAGGGTGATCTGGGGGGCCACCCGCTGAACGCTGGGCACCTGTTCGGCGATCGCCTGGGCATCTTCCAGCACCAGGGTCTTGGGGGTGTCAATGCCCCGGCGCCTGGTGTCGTTGTTACCAGGCACCACAAACAGCACGTTGGCTCCGAGGGTGCTGAGCTGCCCTTCCGCCAGGTTTTGGGCCCCCTTACCAACGCCCACCAGGGTGATCACTGAAGCATTGCCAATCACAATGCCCAGCATCGTTAGGGCCGAACGCAGCCGATTGGAGCTGAGCGCCCCCAGGGCCATGGCCACGGTCTCGCCAAGGGGCAGGCGACCATTCATGGCCAATTAACCAATGTTGTCGGCACTGCTGTGGTCATGGACATGGGTGCCGCGGTGGACTACACCATGGCGCACATCCAGGGTGACCACTTCCCCCTGGCGCACGTCCCTGGTGGCATTGGCCACGCCAACAATCACCGGAATGCCTAGCCGTTCGCCAATTACGGCTGCGTGGCTTTGGCTGCCCTCCTCTTCGGTGATCACCCCGCCGGAGCGACGGATCGCCTCCAGGTAGGAGGCAGTGGTGTGGGTAACCACCAGGATTTCGCCGGGCTCGATGCGGGCGGCCTCCTCGGGAGATTCGGCCAGTCGCACCTTGCCGCTCACGGAATGGCTACCTACGCCGGTGCCGCGGCCCAGGACGGCTGAAACGATGCCCACCTTTACGAGGTCGGTGGAGCCACTCACCCCAGCCAGGGTGCCGGCGGTTTGCACCACAAGGTCCCCCTCCTGGAGCAGCCCCTTCTCCTGGGCTACGCCCATGGCAATGCTGAAGGTGCGACTGGTGGAGGCCTGGATGCCGATCACCAGGGCATTAACCCCCCACACCAATTGCAATTGACGGGCCACTTGTACGTCGCTGGTAACCGCCAGGATTGGGGTGGAGGGCCTGAATTTGCTCACATTGCGGGCGGTGGCCCCAGTCTTGGTGAGGGGCAGGATTGCCGCCGCATCCAGCTGGTTGGCGATGGTGCTCACCGCTTGGCTGATGGCATTGGGGATCGTGCTGGCCAGTTGAGTGTCGGGGGAACGGCTCGGATAGTTCTGTTCAATCCGCCGGGCAATGCGATCCATGGTTTCCACCGCCTCCACTGGATAGAGGCCCACGGCGGTTTCGTTGGAAAGCATCACCGCATCGGTGCCATCGAGGATGGCATTGGCCACATCGCTTACTTCGGCTCGGGTGGGCCTGGCGTTGGTGGCCATGCTGTCGAGCATTTGGGTGGCCGTGATGATCGGAATGCCCATGGAGTTGGCCTTGCGGATCAACTCTTTTTGCAGCAGGGGTACCTCCTCCGCTGCCATTTCCACCCCCAGGTCCCCCCGGGCCACCATCACCCCATCACAGAGGGGCAGGATTGCATCGATCTGGTCGATGGCTTCGAATTTCTCAATCTTGGCGATCACCGGGGTGTGGAACCCATGGCTGCGGATCAGTTCGCGAATCTCCTCCATGTCTGAGGGGTTGCGCACGAAGCTGAGGGCCACCCAATCCACCCCAAGCTGGAGGCCGAAGGCCAGGTCGATGCGGTCCTTTTCAGTGAGGGCCCGCACGGAGAGCAGGGCATCAGGGAAGTTCACCCCTTTGTTATTGCTGAGCACCCCCCCCACGGTCACTTTGCAGTGCAGGGTTTGGTCCTCCTGGTCAATCCAGTCGACCAGCATCTCTACTTTGCCGTCATCCAAGAGGATGCGGCTGCCGGGCTCGATCTCAGCGGCGAGTTTGTCGTAGGTAACGGTGGCAATGCTCTGGGTGCAGGCCACCTCTTTGGCGGTTAAGGCAAACAGGTCGTTCTTGGCCAGGGTGATCGGCCCATCGGCAAAGCGCCCCAGCCTGATCTTTGGCCCCTGAAGATCCATAAGGATGCCCACATGCACCCCCAGCTGATGGGCCACCTGGCGGATGGTGGCTGCCCGCTGGGCGTGTTCCTGATGGTCGCCGTGGGAGAAATTAAGGCGAAAGGTGGTGGCCCCCGCCAGAATCAATTCGCGAATCCGTTCCGGAGACTCAGTCGCCG
>JBDLTB010000023.1:0-11440 GCA_039799245.1 Cyanobacteriota bacterium | reverse complement strand
AGCCGTTTCATCCAGGCGATCACCCGGGCCGTGCGCATGGATGGCGAGCGCAGCGCCCTGGAGCCCGTGCCCCGGCTGCCCTCCTACATCCATGCCCCCGCCGACCCCCTGTTGATGGGCTATGCCCATAACTGGAGCCTCAGCACCCCTTACCTGCTGCGGCCCCCGCAAAGCGCCGATTCGCCAGATGGGGGCGGGTCCCCCAGCGCCTGGCGGGCCAACCACCGGGCAGTGGCCGATGGGGCCGGGGACTTCATTGACCTAAAAGGTCCCCAATTGCCTGTATTTACTGGGGGTACCGGGGCTCAGTCACATTTGGTCAGGGGGTGAACGGATCCAGTCACAGTTTTGTCTCCCCGGAGGTCCTTAATGGTGGAGCGGAAAGAAAGGAGCCCGGAGCCCACCGCGAGCACGTCACCCTGAACTCCGCTGCCGGGCAGCGGGGTTTTTTTTTTGGCATTGTTGATTTTCGGTAGGCCGCTAAACCCAGGCACCAAGGCAAAAACTGGAAATTCCCAACGGCAAATTGGGTAACTTGCATGCTGCCCCTTGGCACTCTTAGAGCGTCATTTCAACCCGTACCCTCACCCAATGGCGTGGACAGGCAATCGCTGGAGCGCGGCTGGGCTTTACATCGGCGCGGTGGTGCTAGTGAACGTGGGCTTTTCCCTTTCCCCCCAACTGGATTGGTTTTGGTCGCTGGTGGTGGGGGGCGTGTTGGTGCTACGGGATGTCACCCAGCGCAGCTGGGGCCAGGGCACGCTGGTGTTGATGCTGGTGGCGGCGGCCATCTCCTATCGCCTGGCCACGCCCCAGCTGGCACTGGCCAGTGCCGCTGCCTTTTTGATGAGTGAAACAATCGATTGGGGGGTTTACAGCCTCACCCAGCGCCCTTTTGCTGATCGAGTGCTGCTTTCGGTGGCGTTCAGCGCGCCCGTGGATACGGCCCTGTTTCTGCTGTTGGCCAACATTTGGAGCTGGCAGTTGTTTGGCTTGGGCCTGGGCGCCAAACTGGTGGCCGGCCTAACCCTTTCCCAGCTGTTTCGCAGCAAAATGCCTTAATCGATGGCCTTTAATCGCAGCCTTCGCCATCACACCTTGCGGGCCAGCGCTGTGCTGCCGCTGTTTGATGGAATTTTTGCCGTAGCGCTAACGCTATTGGCTTTCAATGTGCCCGACATGGTCGATCCCAGCATGGGCACGCAATTACTACTGATGAGCTTGCTGGCCTATGGGGTGAGTGCCGTAGTGGTAATGCTGTATTGGTTTAAGTTGCGACGTTTAATTGGATTGTGCCGCTATTTGCATGTGCCGCAGATGGGTTTGCTAGCCCAGGCCATGCTCACCATTTGCCTCTACCCCAAGCTAGCCAGCCTAGTCCTGCTCTATGGGCAGGAGGCGGGCACACTGTCTGTGTTGACGCGGGGACAGCTGGCCAATACGGCCTTCCTGCTTGCTTTATTTTTATTTGATGGGATCTGTTTGTTGTTTGCATGGAGCCTTTCAACCAAGCACTATAATCGCCAATCCAATCGTCGCATTTTGCAGCATGTAATAGCTGCTCAGTCCTGGGGATTTACGCTGCTCATTGGCATGGCCCTGCTGGAGCTTTTTACGCCATGGTTCAATCGGCAATATGTTTTTCTAGTTCCCTTAGTATTACTTGCCGAGGAGTTTGCTGTTGCCCGTGAATTTGCCCGCATTGAAGGCACCTAGCCATGCCTAAGCCCCCCCATCATCAATGGCGTCTTGATTGGCGAAATCTGCCCCATCATCAGCTCTCGGCCGACAGCATCTTACCGATGTTTGATGGCATTTTTTCTGTGTCTATTACCCTGCTGGCTTCAAGCCTGCCAAATGCACTGGAGGGCATGAACGATCAGAGGCATTTGCTATTTCCCATTCTTAGCTTTGAACTGGTGGGCGTGGCAGTACTGCTGTATTGGTTCAAGTTGCGCCGCCTAGTCTTAATGGCCAAATGTTTATTTGTACCTCAATTATTGCTTGGAATTTTCGCACTTCTCACAATAGTTGTGATGCCCAAATTGGCTTCACTTGTGCTTTACTATGGCAATGGAACAGGCTCTCTTTCTAATTGGACATTGAGCCAACAAGTGAATGTGAGTTTTTTGCTGGCCTTATTTCTGTTTGATGGACTAACATTATTATTTGCCGTTTCCTTGCGCAACCACCCCGTCCTCTCTGGTGGCTCTAGACAGGAAGTGGAGATTGCAATTCAAACCCAGCTCTTGGGCTTTGCCGTGCTGTTGCTACTGGCACTGATGGAGGTATTTCTGGTGTGGTTCAACAACGAATTTGTTTGGTTGGTCCCCTTGGTACTTTTGGCAGAAGAGGCCTTGGTGGTTCGCCGTTTTGCTACCAGTGCAAGGCGACCGAGAGGGCAAGAGCCCCATATCTCTCATTCAAGGGCGGGCAAGTGAACCCAGGGCTGCGATCACCCGATTCCAGCAACAGATCCCAAGCGGGCCTAGGCAGGAAAAACAGCAGTAACCCCAAGCCGAGACTAGTCGCAGCAAGGGATCTCTGGGATTAAACCCCACCACCGGCCAAGGTTTTTTTGGCTTGCCAACGCAGCACCCTTGCATCGCCGGCCCAGGGCGATACCTTCCGCCCATGAGTCGATTTCTCCTCGCAGCGGCCCTTGGCGCCAGCTCTCTACTGGCCCTGGCCCCCCTTGCCACCAGGGCTGAAACAGTGCGCCTTGAGGTGGTGCCTATGCAAAAACAACAGGAGCTCTTGAGTCCCCTGTTCAGACCCCAACCCCAGGTCCAGAGCCAAAGTCAATTCCAACTCCAGCCCCAACG
This sequence comes from Cyanobacteriota bacterium, assembly GCA_039799245.1. Classification (GTDB taxonomy): domain Bacteria; phylum Cyanobacteriota; class Cyanobacteriia; order PCC-6307; family Cyanobiaceae; genus Synechococcus_D. The sequence goes on along the minus strand of JBDLTB010000023.1, from coordinate 8,615 downwards.
CCAAATTCAGCCCCGGGTGGACCCCTGGATGCGGCTACCGGCAGCCCTACAACAGGGTCCCAGCCTGCCGCGTTCCCTGCAGGTGGATTACTACCCCGAGGGAATGCAGCGGCTCTGAACCCAGGCCCTGACTGGCTGGGTGTGCTGGATTAGTCAATCTGGTGACAGTGATTACATTGCGGCCCATTGAAAAGTGCGACGTTCTGCCAAACCCACCTACCGGAGCAAATCGCTCCGACCAACGTGGACACCATCGGGAGGTTGCCATGGACGCCAAATCGTCTCTGCACCCCAGCAGCAACGGCTCGCTGGCCTGGCTAGCCAGCCGCATTGCGCTGCTGGAGGCCATCGAGGATTTTGAGGGCAGCTACGCCCTCACCTCGGAATTTGCCGACTGGCTACTGGATTGTCCCCAACCAAATCTGGAGATCCTCAGCCTGCCCTCGCTGCTCGATGGGGTGACCTAGGCAATAAAACCAGTCCAACTTCATTCCAAATAGCTACCAGCCATGGGTTCTAGATCAGGATCCATGGCTTTTTTGTGGGTATCCCCAGGCCGGCAATACCTAAACAAGCCAGCAACAGGAGCCAACCATGGGCGCTAGGCTTATCCATATTCACTCCGCTTAAGACTGCCATGGGAGCATCCCCGGGTGCCATTGAAAACCTGGTGGTGGTTGGTTCTGGCCCCGCCGGATACACCGCAGCGCTCTACGCCGCCCGGGCCAACCTGAACCCACTGCTGATCACCGGCTACCAAGACGGCGGCATCCCCGGTGGTCAACTGATGACCACCACCCATGTGGAAAACTTCCCGGGCTTCCCAGACGGCATCCTTGGCCCGGAGCTGATGGATCGCATGCAAGCCCAGGCGGTGCGTTGGGGCACCCGGCTGATCGAAGCCGATGCTGAAGCCATCGACCTGTCCCAGCGCCCCTATCGGCTGCAGGTGGAAGGCCAAACCATCAGCACCCACTCATTAATCATCGCCACCGGCGCCAGCGCCAATCGGCTAAAGATCGCCGGGGAAGAGAACTATTGGAACAAAGGCATCAGTGCCTGCGCCATCTGTGACGGTGCCACCCCCCAGTTCCGCCATGGGCAGCTGGCGGTGCTGGGGGGCGGAGATTCCGCCTGCGAAGAGGCCGTTTATCTCACCAAATACGGCAGCAAGGTGCATCTAATCGTGCGCCGCCAGGAACTACGGGCCAGCCGGGCCATGGCCGATCGGGTATTGGCCAACCCCCAGATAACAGTGCATTGGAATCGCCAGATCGCCGGCTTTAGCGGCGATGGCTGGCTGGAAGGGCTGCAATTAATCGATGGGGAGGGGGCCGCCGCCGAAACCCTGGCGGTGCAGGGGCTCTTCTATGCCATCGGCCACACGCCCAATACCCGCCTGCTGCGGGGCCAATTGGACCTTGATGCCAATGGCTACCTGCTCACCCAACCGGGCTCCCCGGCCACCAGCCTGGGGGGGGTCTATGGCGCCGGGGATGTGGCCGACCACCAATGGCGCCAGGCGATTACCGCCGCCGCCAGCGGCTGCCAGGCGGCCCTGGCAGCTGAACGTTGGCTCAGTGAGCACAACCTGGCGGTGACCGTGGCTCGCCAGCCGGTGGATCCGGTGGCGGCGGACTTACCAGGGGAAACGGCCACCACCACGGAAAACGATTTCGATGCCAATGCCCTTTGGCAGGGGGGCAGCTACGCCCTGCGCAAGCTTTACCACGACAGCCCCAAGCCGTTGCTGGTGGTTTACACCTCCCCCAGCTGCGGCCCCTGCCACGTGTTTAAGCCGCAACTAAAGCGGGTACTAAACGAATTGGAGGGGGCAGCCCAGGGGGTGGAGATCAACCTGGAAACCGATCCGGAGATCGCTAGCCAGGCAGGGGTTACTGGTACCCCCACCGTGCAACTTTTCTTTGGGAAGGAACTAAAACAGCAGTGGCGCGGGGTGCAGCAACGCAGCACCGTGAAAGCTGCCATCGAAGCGCTCCTGTAAGCCAGGGGCCCAAGCCCGAGAGCCCTAACGGCGACGGGGGCCGCCGGGGCGGTTGCCGCCGCCGGGGGGGCGACCGCCGGGGGCGGAGGCATTCCGTTCCCGGTAGGTAATCCGACCGCGGGTGAGGTCATAGGGGCTGATCTCAACCAGCACCTTGTCGCCGGCCAGCAATTTGATGCGGAATTTAGTGAGCTTGCCGGCGGCTCGACAAAGGCATTGGTGGCCGGCCGGTTGCTCCAGAGTGACCAGATAGAACCCGTTCCCCTGCTCTTTCTCAATCACACCAGAGGTTTCAATCATGCAGGGATGGGGCCAGATCAACAGTTGTTATTCATTTTAAGGCGATGGCGGCTCCAGCCCCCCCAACCCTGCTGCTGCATAAGCCCTACGGGGTGCTGAGCCAGTTCAGCCCCGAACCGGGAAGCCGCTGGGGCTGCCTCGCCCCCCTGGTGCCAGTGCCTGGGGTTTATGCCGCCGGCCGCCTTGATGGCGACAGTGAAGGTCTGCTGCTGCTCACGGCCCAGGGCAAGCTGCAGCAACGGCTCACTGATCCCCGCTGGGGCCACTGGCGGCGCTACTGGGTGCAAGTGGAGGGGGAGGTGGGCCCAGCGGCCCTAGGGGAGCTGAGCAAAGGTCTGGTGCTCAAGGACGGACCCACCCGACCGGCTAGGGCCAGGGCCCTGGCCCCGGCGGCGGTGGCCCAGCTGGCGGAACGGGATCCCCCCATCCGCCACCGGCTCACGGTGCCCACCAGCTGGTTGGAGCTGGAACTGCGGGAGGGCCGCAACCGCCAGGTGCGAAGGATGACCGCTGCGGTGGGCTTCCCCACCCTGAGGCTGCTAAGGGTGGCCTTAGACCTGATGGATGGGGGCCCCCCTCTGGATCTGGAGGGGCTGGCCCCTGGCCAGTGGCGCTTGGTAAACGGCGAGGAAGAGCAGCGCCTGGGGCGATTACTAGGTACATAAACCAATAATTCGTTCAACCGAGGGCGTCTTGCAACTCGCGCACGGTTTGTAGTTGGCCGTAGTAATAGTTCGCCCTGGCCCGGTCGGCGGGGTTCTCGATGGCATCGATTACATCAGGGCCAACGCTGGCCCAAAGGTTGTTGCCACAGACACGGTCCAACTCGCTGGTGGCCTCCTGCTCCAGGTTTGTAAGGCGCCGCTGCAAGTTTTTGATCTGGGCAATGGCCATGGGGTGAAAGGAAACTGGTTTTGCCCATTGTTCCCCCCAAGCGACAACTAAAAGGGCAGCTTCTTCTTGGCGTCCTTATCGAGGTCGGCCTCCAGCTCGCGCAGGCGCTTGAGAATGCCGCTGTAGTACTCCTTGAGGTAGGCCTCCAGGCCAGTGGTTTCAGCGGGATCGAGGCCAAAAGCGGCATAGCTTTCCCCCATCGGGGCATCGAGGCTCAACCCCCCACCAGTTACATCAGCAAAGGCGAGGCGTTCGGCCACATTTACGCCGGGCTCAAAAAAGGCGGCAAAACTCTGCATCAACTTGATGAACAGGGGCCGCACCCGAATCACCCGGGCTTCCCTGCTGCTGAAGCGTTCACATAACTGCACTACTTCACCGCTATTCCAGGCCCTAGGACCAACCACAGGGAAACTGCCACGGCTGGTTTCAGGCCGGTCCAGGGCTGCCACGGCAAAGCGGGCCAAATCTTGGGTGTTCATATATGCAATCGGCGTAGAGCTGCCGCTCACCCATACGGTTTGGCTCTCCAGCACAGGGATTGCAAACTGACCGATCACCCCCTGCATGAAGGCACAGCTGCGCAGGATTGTGTAATCAAGCTCGGAATCCGCCAGCAACTGCTCAGTGCAGTACTTGATGTCCATCAAGGGCACGGAACGAAAGCGTTCCGCCTCCAGCAGAGATACAAACACGAATCGCTGCAGGCCCGCCCGGCGGCATTCGTTAAGGAGATTGAGCTTGCCGTCCCAGTCGATGCGATAAACACTTTCGCTGTCGGTGGGCCGAGCTGTGGCGGCATCAATCACCGCCTCCTGGCCCTCCAGGGCGTAGGCGAGGGAGTCTGGCTGAAGCAAATTGCCCCGGGTGAGCTCACAGCCCCACTCCTGCAGGAAGGCTGCCTTGCGGGGCGAACGCACCAGGCAGCGCACCCGGTGGCCAGCATCCAAGGCCCTCCGGGCTACTTGTCTTCCGAGGGTTCCCGTTCCACCGAGCACCAGAACCTGCATGGGCCCCTTCAAGCGAAGAGGAGCCTAGGGACCTGGGGCCATTAACGCGCCAGCTCAGTCCCCTTGGACCTTGAGCAGCAGGGCGCCAGCGGCGAGGCCGAGGGGGATCAGTACCCAGAAGATCGCAGCGATGCCAAAGATCTCCGAAGCCATGGAAAGCAGGCGCAGTGAGGGCAGCTTATCGGTCACTGGGCTGGCGCTGGAGCTGGGCCCCGATGGCCACCAGCTCCGGCCAGGGGGCATCGCAGCGGAACTGCTGCGGTTGCACCCCACTGGCGCTGGCCTGCCAACCGGCCTGGCGCAGGGCAACCAGCAGGGCCGTTAATGGCGGAGGACCACCCCCCAGCTGCCGCCCCAGGTCGGCCAGGGCCAGGGGCTCCGGCGGCAGGCCGGCATCAGCCCCCAGCCGCCGCCAGAGCCCCTGGGCCGCCGCCGCCAGCAGCGGCCGCTGGGGATCCTCCAGGGCCTGGGCCTCCAGCAACAACGCTGGCGCCTGGAGGGGCCCCCGCCACAGCGGTCCGCTCAACACCGGTGCGGCCCCACAGCTGCAGGGGCCCAAGCCCTTCCAGCGCAGCAGCGGTTGGCCCCAGTGGTTACCGCAGCGGTGGCAGTAGGCCTGGAGGCCCAACTGCCACTCCTCAGCGGCGGCAGGCTGACGGGTCACCCGCACGGCGGTGCGAAAGGTGCGGCCCTCACTGAAACTGAGCAAGGGCTCCACCCCACGCCCCAGGCTCCAGGCCGCCCGGGCGATCGCCCCCAACTGCAGGCGAAGGGCCAATTCCCAGCTACAGGGTTGGGCCCGCACCGCTGCCCCGAGCCGCCGCACCGCCGCGGCGCGGTCGTGGCCGGTGAAGGAACGGCCATCGGTGCTAGCCAGGTAAAGAATGCCGCCGAAGCGCACCGCCTCCAGGGCCGCTGGCACCAGGGCCGTGGCCGCCCCAAAGCCATCGAGATCCACCAGGTCAAAGCGCCGCTCTTCCAGCAAGAGCTGGGCCAACAGTTTCTGAATGGTGAGCGCCGTGCAATGCAGGCTCACCCCTTGGGCCCCCAGGGGGGCCAGGTTTTTTTGCAGCAGGGGCAGACGATCTGGATCGGCATCATTGGCCCAAACCGCCGTGGCCCTGGCCTCAAGGCCATAGCGAAGGCTGCGAATGCCGCAACCGGCCAGCCCATCCAGCACCGTCAGGGGCTGGGAGGGGGCAGCCCCATGGCCCAGCCAGCGCAGCAGCAACACGCCAAAGTCGCGGGCCGGCCGGGAATCCGCCCGAAAAAACCCCGAGCCCAGCTCCACCGAGGCCCCGGCTTCGCAATAGTGAGAGAGGTTCGCCTGCATTGCTGTTACCCGCCCCTTTCCCCCCCTAACGCTCCCCCTTGAGCAGCGGTCGTTCGGCAGCGACTGGGGGGAACACAGCAGCTGTCAGTTTGAGGGTTGGCGTTGCCACTGGCGGCGGCTTGGGCCGGCCGGGGGGCCAGCGCTAGTGCTGATCCATGGTTTTGGGGCAGCCAGCGGCCATTGGCGCCAGAACGCCGGGGGCCTGGCCGAAGCCGGTTATTGCGTTTATGCCATCGACCTGCTCGGGTTTGGCCAGTCAGACCAACCCGGAATCCCCCTAGACAACCGCCTCTGGAGCCGCCAGTTGCAACATTTCCTGCGGGAGGTGGTGCAGGCCCCGGCGGTGCTGGTGGGCAATTCCATCGGCGGCCTGGTGGCCCTCACCACCGCCGTATTTGCCCCGGAGCTGGTGCAGGCCCTGGTGGCTGCCCCGCTGCCGGATCCCACCCTGCTGCTGCCCCTGCGCCGGCGGCGGGCCCCCTGGCGGCGGCGCCTACACCGCTGGCTGGTGAAATTCTTCACTTGGCTAGTGCCGTTAAGGCCCCTGGTGGCCCTGCTGCGCCAACCCTGGCCGCTACGGCTGGGCATCGGCAGCGCTTACCACCGCCCCCACCGCATTGACGCCGAGCTGATCCGCTTAATCCAACGGCCCGCCAGCCGCCCCACCGCCGCCCGCGCCCTGGCCGGCATGGTGCGCGGCATGGGGCTGCGGCCCGCCCAGGCCACCGCCCCGGCCCTGCTGCCGCGCCTAAGCCAGCCGTTGCTACTGCTTTGGGGCCGCCAGGACCGGCTGGTGCCCCCTGCCATTGCCCAGCAGGTGCTGCAACGGGCCCCCGCCGGCCTCTGCCAATTGGAATGGCTGGAGGAGCTTGGCCACTGCCCCCACGACGAGGATCCCGAACAGTTCAACCGGGTGCTGCTGCGCTGGCTGCGGCAACCGCCCACCGGCGCGTAGGTTTGGCGGGGCCCTGGTGAGGCAATGAAGCACACCCTTTCGGTGTTAGTGGAAGATGAATCCGGCGCTTTGAGCCGGATTTCAGGCCTGTTTGCCAGGCGCGGTTACAACATCGAAAGTCTGGCCGTGGGTCCCACGGAACAGGGCGGTGTTTCGCGGCTTACCATGGTGGTGGGCGGCGATGACCGCGTGTTGGAGCAGATGACCAAGCAACTGCTCAAATTAGTGAATGTGTTGGAGGTGATCGACCTCTCCACAATCCCTGCGGTGGAACGCGAGTTAATGCTGCTAAAGGTGAAGGCCAACAGCGAAACCCGCGGAGCCGTGTTTGATCTGGTGCAGGTATTCCGCGCCAAGGTGGTGGATGTGGCCGATGGGGCCCTCACCCTTGAGGTGGTGGGCGACCCCGGCAAGCTCGTGGCCCTGGAGCAACTACTGCGACCCTTCGGCATTCTCGAAATCGCCCGCACCGGCAAGGTGGCACTGCAGCGGGCCTCCGGGGTTAATTCAGAACTGCTGAAACTGCTCAGCTCCGATTCCCACGTGCCCGCCTGAGCCAAAGGCGGGCCTAGGGCTTCACCACCTCTGCCTTCAGGAGCCTTTCCCCCTGGTTGATCTGATCAACCACGGGCATCCCTTCGATCACATGGCCAAAAACGGCATAGCGGCCATCCAGTTCCGGTAGATCAGTGAGGGCGATATAAAACTGGGCACTGGCCGAGTTTGGATCCTGGGAACGGGCCATGGCCACCGAGCCCCGGTGGTGGGGCAGGGCCAACTGTTCAGTAACCCGGCCGCCGGCCTGGGGGCTGCCGTAGCGGGGGCTGGCCTCGGTCTTTAATTTCACCTCTAGGGGGATGTAGCGGGGGGCCCCACTGGCTGGATCTAGAAAATTGCCAGAGCCGTACTGACTAGCTGGCACATGCGGTTGACTGCTCTGGGGGTCGCCGCCCTGCACCACAAAGGGGGTGGGATCCTTCACCACCCGGTGAAACACCGTGTTTGTATAGGCGCCGCGCCTCACCAGATCAAGGAAATTACCGGCGGTCAGCGGGGCATCCTTGCCATCTAGCTCGATCAGCACCTTGCCCTTGGCGGTGCTGAGCAGCACCCGGGCCGAACCCTGCAGGCATGGGATGTTGCTCTGGCCGCAGCCAAGATCGCTATGGGCGGCGGGCTGCGAGCAAGCAGGCAAAAGCCCTAGGGCCGCCAGCAGGCCAAGGGTGCCTGCAAATCGAGCCAACCATTGGGGGCAGTTCATACGCCCTCCAGGGGCACCCCTAAATAACGGGCCAGCTCGGCACCATTGCGTTCGAGTTCAGCGAGGGCCACCGGTTCCCCCACCTGGGTAAGGGGCAGATCGCGGCGACCGCGCAACTTAAGGGCCAGCCGACGGCGGGGGTTGAGACCATCACGAACCTCCACCTTCACCGAAAGCACCTCAGTGCAGGGAATCGTGAAACTGATCTGTTGACGGAACCCCCGGCGGCGGATTGTGATCGCATCTGCCCCCTTGTCGAAATAATTACTGCCGGCCCCCACATCAATGCCAATAACGGCCCAGAGATAACTGGCCAGCAGCACGGCGGCGATGCCATAGGCGCCCATCACTAAGCCCTGGGGCACCCAAACCAGCGCGGCGGGGTGCCCCACCGGCAACAGGTCTTTGCCGAAATAACTAGAGGCACTGGTGAGCAGGAAGCCCAGGCCACCGATAGACACCAACACTGCCATCAGCAGATTGGACAGCCGGCGGGAACCAAGCACCTGCTGGTCAATGGGGTTGGCCATGGGGAGCCCAGTTAGAACAGCTGGCATCCTGCCGGAAAGCCGCCAGGGCAGAAAATGTCAATTATGAATAAATACTTAGAACCCTTTGATGCCAAAGGATTTCAGCCCATTTCCATTTGTCTCAGTCGCCAGGGAAACGTTGTTACGATCTCGCGGTAACCGACCTCTCAGCGGGGATTCCCTCGCGCATCTCTCCGATGACGATTGCTGTAGGGCGGGCGCCGGCAGGCCGGGGATGGTTCGACGTCCTCGATGACTGGCTTAAGCGCGACCGCTTCGTTTTTGTGGGCTGGTCCGGCCTCTTGCTATTCCCCACCGCCTACCTGG
>JBDLTB010000022.1:0-3247 GCA_039799245.1 Cyanobacteriota bacterium | reverse complement strand
AGGATCTGATCGGCCCGGGGGCTGGCGGACCAGGGCTCAAAGAGGTTTTCGCTCATGGCTGGCGGCCCTGGGTTTAGGGGGAAAGCCCAGAATGCTTGAGCGAGGGTGCTATGGGAGCCATGGAGTTTTTTGAGCAGCAGTGGGGTAGCTACCGGGCGATCGTTGACAACGATCTGATGGAACACCGGGCGCTCACGGCGGCGGTGGCCCTGGCGGTGGATCAATGGCTGGCGGCTAGACCCCTGGGAGCCCCTGGACCTGAATTGGTGGATCTCGGTTGTGGGGATTTGGCCTTGATGGCTGGCCATTACCGACGCTGGCCCCTGGGCGGACTGCTGGGCCTTGATCTCACCGCTGGGGTGTTGCCATTGGCCGAGCAGGAATTGGGAGCGGTGGCTTACCCCTGCCGATTTGAGCAGGGTGATCTTTTGGCTTGGGCAAACCAGGTGGATGGTCTGCCTGTGGATCTGATCCATACGGCCTTTGCCGTACATCATTTAAACGACGAACAAAAGCAGACGTTTCTGCAGGGTTGTCGCCGCCGCTTGCGGCCGGGGGGCTTGCTGTTGTGGGGTGACGTGTTCCGGGAACCGGGCGAAAGCCGTGGGGAATATGTGGATCGCTACAAGCAAAGGATTCTGAGCGGCTGGACGGTGATGACAGAGTTGCAACAACAACACACCATCGCCCACCTCAGCAGCCTCGACAATCCCGCCGACCGGCAGCTGATTGAATCAGTGGCCATGGAAGTGGGGTTTGAGAGCCAGTGGGCTTGGGTGGGGCAGCATCAGGCGGAGAAGTTATTAGTCTTAACTTATGTTTGTGGTTAATTTTAGAAGGGGTAGTTTTGAGTGCCGCCGGTGTAATTGACGGTAAATTTTGAGAAATTGCCAGTTGTAGTTGTACCCCTTGGATTGTTGTCAATTGATACGGTGTAATCCGACAGCGGCATGTCCAGGTTGATAGTGTATGGAACGGCCACGTTTGTGTAGCCATAGCCGGTGATATCCACTAATATTCCTCCATTGGTGGTAATGCTATTGGCTGAAACATTAATCAAGCCTGATCCGCGCTGGCCACCCGGTAGTAAATTTTGATTAGAAGCAGAGAAATCAATACCTGCATTTCCTGCTTTCTGGGCTACGAATGTGTTATTGGTTACACTACCTACAACCATGGCTGTGCCACGGAAGTCTGTTGTTAGGGGGTTGCCCATAAGTACATTTACATAGTTGTGATCAATGGCAAAGTTAAATACACCATTTTGTCCAACATTAAAATCTATTCCGTCGTGATTATGCCTGCTGGCATCACCTGTTCCAGGGATCAGGCTGTTGGTTGTTATGTTTATATTCATTGTTGCAGGGCCGTTAGAGCAATCCCCGTATAGGCCATCTCCATAAAGATCCCCTGTATTGCCAAAGGATGTGCGGCCCCGGCAAAGACCAATTTCAAGAGGGTCAATTACATTTCTCTTGGTTGGGTCATAGGCGAGCTCACCGTTGGCGCCCGCTGCATATCTACCAGGGATATTGCTTGTGACGCTGTTTCCAGAGACAGTAACTTTGGCTGTGCCTGAGCTCTGCCGAATGAATATAGCTGCCTGCATATTTGTGTCTGGCCCCATGCGCGTGTTTGTGATTGTATTATTTAGTATATTGACAGTGCCATTGGCGTTATCTAGTCGAATGGCTTCATCAAGGGCATTGCTGATGCTGTTTCCAGCAATATTTATGCCAATGCCGTTGGTGATGCGAATGGCATTGCCACTGAGGCAGGTGGCAGAGGTTTCGCTAGTGCGGTTGCCACAAACGGCCAAGCCATCGGCTCCGGTAACCGATGCATAGCTGGCAACTTGGGGAGTATTAAAGCTATTGCCACGGATAGTTACGTCACTGACGCCATTTAGGTTGATGCTGGGTAGGGCATTGGCAGATACACCTCCTGGGTTATCCGTATAGGAACCAACAAAGTTATTATTTGCAATCAGTACATTTCTGGTGCTGTAGTTGGTGATGGAGCTGTTGGTGAAACCAAGGCCCGCAATGGTGGTGTTGCTGCCAATGCTGAGGATTCCGTTGCTGAGTTGCGGAGCCGCACCATTGCCTGGGCCAAAAACTGCTGCCAATGGAATAAAGCCGCCTTGGGTGGCGAGCACCGGCGCATTGGCACCGTTGCTGAGGCTCGTGCCCGCCGGCAGGCGCAGGGTGGAGCCATTGAGGTTGCTGTTGGTGCCATTGGCCAGCAGCAGCACATCGGCGGGGGCGCCGATGGCATTAACAGCCGCACTTAGATCGCCGTAGCCGCAGCGCACGCTGTAGGCACTGGCATTTAGGCCCACACAGCGCACCAACCATTGTTTACCGGTGAGGGGATCGCGGGCTGCTTCCTGGTCGCGCACCTGCTGGTTTGCCACCTGAATCACCCGTTGGCGATCCACCGGCAGGCCCCGCATGGCAAGGAAGCGTTCCTCTGCTTCGTTAATGCTGTTGCCAATGGGTTTTTGCTGGGGACTAAAGCCCAGGCGCACATAGCCAGTGGCTTGGGTCTGGAAAATGTCGTCGTAGGAGACGGTGCCACCGACGCTGAGCTTCTCCCCTAGGCGGAGCTCTGCTCTGGCACGCACCCCGGAGCTGCCGCTCACATAGTCACCGTCTAGGTAGTAGTAGCCCGCATAAAGGCGCAGGTCACCGCCCTGCCAGCGGGCCACCGGGGTGCCCACTTCCGCATCAATACCGCCCAGCGCTACCCCAAACCAGCGGGAGCGGTTTAGTTGGAGCTGATCGTTCACCAGGCCGTAGGCGCCGTTATACCCAGTGGCGTAGAGGTTGCTGGATTGGGAGAAGGGGATATAGCCGTTGAGCCGAAATTCCAGCTGGGGGCTTAGGGCTTCCAGGCCAACCCCTGCCTGCAGGAAGTTTTGGGTCTGGAAGGGACGGTTGTCGATGCCGGCGTTAACGCCATAGATCCAGGTTTTGTTATCAGTGAGCCAGCGATAGCCCAGGCGTGTGCTGCTGCCGATACTGCTATCTATCCCATCGCTGGCGATGTTCCAGTTGATATATGACTCAGCAAAGAAAATGTCGCCCCGGTCGTTGCCTAGTATTGGCAGGAAGGCATAGCCACTCAGGGTATTGGGCGTGCCGGCCCCCTGGGAATCAAAGCGCAACCCGCCGTTGAACTGGAGCTGGGGGGCCGGGGCAGCAAGCGCCTGTTGGGGCCATAGGGGTAGAGCTGCTGCGAGTAA
>JBDLTB010000021.1:0-91856 GCA_039799245.1 Cyanobacteriota bacterium | reverse complement strand
TGTAGCCGTAGCCGGTTTCAGCGGCGGTGGGCACGATGCCAAAGGTCACCAGGCGCCCGGCCTCCGCTGCGGCCCGGCCCGCCTCCACGGTGTGGCGAAAGTTGCTGGGGTCGCGGATCACATGGTCGGCGGCCAGCACCAGCAGCAGGGGGTCTTCCCCGCGGGCGGTGGCCTGCAGGGCCGCCACGGCCACGGCGGGGGCGGTGTTACGGCCGATCGGTTCCAGCAGAATCCCTGCCGGCTCCACGGCGATCTGGCGCATCTGTTCGGCCACGATGAAGCGGTGGTCCTCGTTGCAGATCAGCAGCGGAGGCCGCAGGTCTGCGATGCCGCTAAGGCGTTCCTGGGTTTGTTGCAGCAGGGTGTGCTCCCCCGCCAGGGCCCAATACTGCTTGGGGTAACTGGCCCGGGATAGGGGCCAAAGGCGCGTGCCAGTGCCACCGCAAAGAATTACCGGCACCAGGGGCGAGGCAGCCATGGGATTCGTTTTGCCGTTGGCGGCATCGTATCGAGTTCGTGGGCCTTGGCCCCTGTATCAAGCCCTTGACCGGGCTTCCTAAGGTTCGAGCGTTCGCCTGGTGCCGCTGCTGTGGAACGGGGTCTGTCGTCGCAGCTGGGCTCCAACCCCTTGGGTTGCCGATTGCAGCTCAGCAGTGGCGTTTTGAAATCCCGGCGCCTGCCGGAGCGGCCGGGGGATCTGCCCGGTCAGTTGTACGTGCATGGTGGTATTGCCCCCACAACCATGTCGGTGGTGGTATTCAGGCCCATGGGGGTGGAGCACTGCCACCACATTGATCTGGGGGGCCTAGGGCAGTTATTGCTGGAGGGTTGTCCCCTTTGGGTGCGGCTCAAGGGGCTTGCTGATCGCTCATTTATGGAGCAGGTGCTTAGCCGCCTAGAGGTGCCTGAACCGATGTTTTTACCCCTGGTGGAGGCGCCCCAGCGCACCCGGGTGGATTCCCTGGGCCAGGCCCTTTTGATCGTGATGCACCGGCTCAGTGGCAGTGGTGCCAACCGCTTGATTAGTGAACAGGTGGGTTTGGTGTTGCTCCGGCAGGTGCTGCTCACCGTTGAGGAGGTGCCAAGGCCGGTGGCCTTCCCGGAACTGACCCATTGGCTGGAACAGCTACAGCCGCCGCCCTGCAGCTCAGATATCGACGACATCTTGTTTTTTCTGGTGGATGAGGTGCTCGACGAGGTGTTGCCCCTGCTGGAGGACATGTCAGAGCAGCTGGATGAATTAGAGGAGGCTGCCCTGCGGCGCCCATCCCCAAAGGTGCTACGCAAGGCCTATGAGGTGCGCTCCAACCTGCGGCAGGTGCGGGGCATGATCTGGCCCCTGCGCAGTCAGCTAATTGTGTTGATCCGCCAAAGCCACCGTTTGCTCGATAAGGGGGCGGTGCGGGGGTTCCGCGAGGTGCAGAGCCATGTGGATGTGTTGTTCGAAACCGCCGAACTCTTACGTCACCAGTGCGATGGCGTCACCGATAGCTATATGGCCAGCATCAGCAATCGCATGAACCAGGTGATGAAGGTGCTCACGATTATTTCCAGCATCTTTGTGCCGCTCACCTTCATTGCCGGTGTGTACGGGATGAATTTCAACCCCGATAAGTCGCCCTGGAACATGCCGGAGTTGGAGTGGCCCTTTGGCTATGTGCTTTGCCTGGCCTTCATGGCCCTGGTGGCTGGTTTCCAGGTGTGGTTGCTCTGGCGCCGGGGCTGGTTCCAAGACTGGACCGGCAGCCCTTAATCAAGCAGGCCCTTGGGGGGGGTAAGCAGCAACCAGCCCTCGGCCAGATTCACCTCGGGCACGATCGCCTCCACAAAGGGCACGAGGCAGCGGCGGCCGTCGGCGCTGAGTTCGATCTCCAGCAGGTCGTTGCCGCTGTGGTGCAGGTCCAGCACCGTGGCGATGGCGGGGCCTTCAATGCTGAGCCGCACCTCCAAACCCTGGAGGTCAAGCACATGGAATTCGCCCTCCTCCAGCTCGGGGCGGTCGGCGGCATCCACCAGCAGTTCGTGCTGCACCAGGGCTTCGGCGGCGGTGCGATCGCTGATCGTTTCAAAGCGCAGCACAAACAGATCCCGGCCCGGCAGTTGACGGCCCCCCAGCAGCATCAACTGGCGCGGCGCCTGGCCGGGCAGCCTCAGCCAGCGGGGCCCAGCTTCCGTGAGCCGACTGGGGAAATCGGTGGCAGGTAGCACCCGCACTTCGCCCTTTAGCCCCTGGGCTGACACCACTTGGCCCACCACCAGGAATTCATCGGTCATTGCTGGCTAATCTTCTGGAATGTTTAGGGCCCGCAGGCCGTTGCCCCCATGATCCTTCCAGGTAGCTCCGTGCGGGTGGAAGACCCCACTTCGATCTACAACGGCTACCAGGGTTTTGTGCAGCGCATTAGTGGCCAGCGGGCGGCGGTGCTGTTTGAAGGCGGCACCTGGGACAAGCTGGTAACAATCCCCCTGAAAACCCTCAGCGAACTGGCGGTTTGAGTTTGGCAAGGGCCGCCTGGGCCGCCTGCTGTTCGGCGTCCCGCCGGGAGGCGCCCCAGCCCTCGCCATAGGGCTTTTGCTTGAGAAATACCTGGCTGAAATAGCGGCGGGGGCTGCCGTGCTCTTTGTTTTGTTCAGTGCTTTCGTAGTGCGGCAGTTCCCCCCAGGTCCCCTGGCTCCATTCCTGCAGCCCTGATTTCCAGTTGTGCCGGTGCGGATCCCGGAGTAGTTCCCCACAGCTTTCCCCCCAGGGGAGGTCGAGCCAGAGGCGCACCACCTGGAGGCCCCCCTCGGCCCCACCCCAGGCCTCATAGATGCCCCCCACCAGGGCTTCACAGCATTCGGCCCGCACCGTGGCCCTACCGGCCAGGTCGGCGCTGGCGCTACGGCCCCGCAGGATCAGGGGTTCCAGCTCGATTTTTTCCGCTAATTCCCCCAGCCAGCGGTCGCTCACCAATTGGGCGCGCAGGCCGGAGCGCTCCCCAACGCTTAGGTGCGGGTAGTGGTCTTCCAGAAATTCAGCGCAGGCCAGCCGCAGCACCGCATCACCGAGGAATTCCAGACGTTCGTGGTTTTTGGCTAGCCCGGCACTGGTGTGGCTCAGGGCCTCATTGATGGGCCCCAGCAGGGGGGGGGGCGGGCTAAGGCCCAGCCGCCCCAGCAAGGCGCTGAGGGCGCTGCTGCGGTCGGGGGCTAAGGGGGGGGGAAAGCAGGACATAAGCCGGGTTCTGTTCCGGGTCAGGGGCGAACCGCTGCCCGGGGTAGTCATCTATCTGGGACCGCCGTTACCGACGGCCTCGAGCGGCGCACTTGAATCGGAACCGGTGAATGGCCAACCATGGTTCCTGGGCCTTGCTCCCAGCCGGGGTTTACCTAGCCAGCACCTCTCGATGCTGCTGGTGCGCTCTTACCGCACCCTTGCACCCTTACCTGTGCACAGGGCAAGCCCCGGCCATCGGCGGTGTATTTCTGTGGCACTCTCCTCACGGTCACCCGCACTGGGCATTACCCAGCAAGCCTGGCCATTGGGGAGCCCGGACTTTCCTCAACCGGCAGCTGCAGGCAGCACCGATTGCGACCACCTCGCCTGCTTTCCAGCTTTGAATGTAAGCCGCGGGCAATAATGGCCCCCAAGGGGCTGTAGCTCAGCCGGATAGAGCGACGGTTTCCTAAACCGTAGGTCGTGGGTTCGAGTCCCGCCAGCCCCGTTTAACCAAAGACATCCACTGCCAGGCTATTCAATGCAATAATATAACGATATAATTTTGTTATAGAGTTGATGTTTGGGTTGGGCTGTGAATTGTTGTTTGCGCCTTTATCGGGGTGCGTTTAGCCATGATTGTGATTGAATTTGATTTGCATGGTTGGAGGCCCGTGGTTGAGGTTAAATGTGGCCTTAGGTATTGTGGCGATTGAGTTGAAAACAGGTAATTTGCTTTTTTCTCGTCTGCATTTGTTTGCTTTAGGTCGCAGTTTGGCGAAAATAATATGGTGTTAAGCACCTTTGGCTATTTGCTTTTTCATGTGGTCAGCATTAATCTTAATTGTTATTGGGAACGTTTAGTTTCAGTTCCTGGCGCCACTCACTTAGGGGGCGTTCCCAGCCATCCTCTAGCCGGTAGCTGATCACACAGGGGGCCTTAAGTCCTAAATCGAAGCCGCGGCTGAGGGCATGGAGCAGTGACTCTAGGGGGCCGTCATCTTGCAGGCATTTGAGCATCCCACCGAAGATCAGCATTGCCGCCAGGGGGGAGCGGTTTTGGGCCAAGTTGAAAGCCTGAAGGCCCAATTCCCCAGGGCCATCGGCGCCAAAGCCGGTGAGCACATGCACGATGTCGTGGGTTTCGCGCAGGCGATGCATCAGAAATTCCTGTTTGTTGGTGATCGGCGTCGGATCGATTAGGGAATCGGGGGTGAGGCCCTGGGCCTTCAACTGATGGGCGTAGGTGTGGCCGAGGCTGCCCTCCGGCAGGGCCTCGAGGGCAGCCAGGTTGATGGGGGCTGGGCGCCACTGGTCGGCCAGCATGGCCTCGATGCCCGGTTGGCTCAGCAGGTGGCGGCCCATCTGGGTGGCCAGCGGGCTGTTTTGCACGCTGCTGGCCACCGCAAAAACGCTCCCAAGGCTGTCTGGATTCTTGATGAACTTGGCCAGCCCCACCAGCATCTGCAGGGATTGGAGCCGTTCCTTGAGGTTCAGCAGCATCGGCTTGACCGCCTGGCTTCATCCCAATTATCGCCTGTTTCGGCTGGCCTCACTTCTTGCGCCACCTCCACAGGTGGTGGGCTGTTGCATTTTGGCCACTGTCGCTAGCGTAGGGGTGGCTTCAAGGGAGTCATGACCCAGCTGCACGACCTGAGACTGCGCCTGCTGGTGCAGCAAGAGAGTGAACGCATTGCCGACAGTCAACCCACTGACTTGGACCTATCCGTGGTGCAGGCCCGCAGCCTCTGCTGGTTGGCACTAATGGCCGACGCCCACGAGGATCAGGCCAGTGATGCCGAGCGCCGCGGCGACGTGGAACAGGCCATGGGCTGGTTCGCCGATGCCATGCGCCTGCGGGATGTGATCCAGGTGGTGAGCAGCATCGAAATTCCTCTGCCGGCCTGTAGGGGGCCAGGGGAAGCAGAGGATGACTGGGCAGCCGCCTGAAAGATGGCATGATGGGCATTGGTGAACGTAGGGAACGCGGTGCCAGAAGAGCCCTGCCAATGCCCTGACTGTCAGCGGTTCTACCGGGAACACGACCGTCTGATTCGGGAAAACCCCAGCTTGCGTCAACAGCAAGAACTAAATTGGGCTGCCCTGCAGTCCTTTCGCACCCTTGCGGGGCGCGTATTAGAGGATCTTCAGAAAACCCAGGAGGCCGCCGGCGCTGGCCAGCCGCTGTTGCCGGCTGGACCTGGCGCTGAGGCTGCCGTGGGCTCCGAGGATGAAAGCCTCCAGCAGGCCCTTGGTGATCTGGAAAATATCAACGCCCATCTCTTCTCGATTGAGGTGCTGATGGAGCGCATATTTGACGTGCGGGTGCCTGAGGCGGTGGAACAGAAGTTCCAGGAGCTAGCTGGTGAGCTAGCCCCCGATCCCCTCAATGCCGATCGCCTGCGGCTTAACCGCCTGCTCCATCAGACCCCTGATCTGCCTTAAGCGACCCGGTTGAACCGCTTATTTTGATCGGGAAGGCTTCGGCTTTCCAGATCTTTTCGCAGTACTCGCGAATGGATCGGTCTGAGGAGAAATAACCGGTGCGGGCGCTGTTGAGCAGGCTCATCCGGTTCCAGCGGCTGCGATCTGCCCAGGCCAGGCTCACTTCCTCTTGGGCCCGCATATATTCCCGGAAGTCTGCTATTACAAAGAAAGGATCTTTGCCGCGCAAGTTATCTACCAAGGGGCGGAATAGGTTGGTGTCGCCATTGCTGAAGTAGCCCTGTTCCACCAGGTGCAGAGCCTCAGCCAGCTCCGGCAGGTGTTCCAGTTGCTCCCAGGGGCGGTACCCACTGTGGTGGAGTTCGGCGATTTCCGGGGTGGTGCGACCAAACAGGAAGAAGTTATCTGCCCCCACCTGTTCACGGATTTCCACATTGGCCCCATCCAAGGTGCCGATGGTGAGGGCGCCATTCATGGCGAATTTCATGTTGCCCGTGCCGGAGGCCTCCATGCCAGCGGTGGAGATCTGTTCGGAAAGGTCAGAGGCGGGATAGACCCTTTGGCCCAGCTTCACGTTGTAATCCGGCAGGAATACCACCCGCAGGCGACCCTCCATGGCGGGATCGGAATTTACTGTTTCGGCGATGCCATTGATGAAACGAATAATTAGTTTCGCCATGTAATAGCCCGGGGCGGCCTTGCCGCCAAAGATCACAGTGCGCGGGGCAAGGTGGTCGCCTTTGCCATTTTTGATGCGCAGGTACTGGGCAATTACCTGCAGGGCATTGAGGTGTTGACGTTTGTATTCATGGATGCGCTTTACCTGCACATCAAACAGGGAAGCGGGATCCACTAACACACCGGTGTGTTTATGGATGTAACTGGCTAGCTGGCATTTCACCTCAAGGCGGGTTTGATCCCAGCGCTGCAGGAAGGCACTGTCGTTTTGGTATTGCTCTAATTTTTTGAGTTCATCCAAGTTGTGCAGCCAGCCCTCACCAATCGACTCATCCAAGAGGTGGCGCAGCTGGGGATTGCTGAGGGCCATCCAGCGGCGGGGGGTGACGCCATTGGTGACATTGGTGAATTTCTCAGGCCATAGGGCCGCAAATTCGGGCATCAGGCTGCTCTTCACCAGGTCGCTATGCAACCGCGCCACCCCATTTACATGGTGGGAACCCACCGTGGCCAGGTGGGCCATGCGCACGGCCTTTTGACCATCCTCTTCAATGATCGAGAGTTTGCGCAGAATTGCATCATCGCCGGGGTACTTAAGCCTTACCTGTTTCAGGAAGCGGCGGTTGATCTCATAAATAAGTTCCAGGTGGCGGGGCAGCAGGCTGGCAAATAGCGGCAACCCCCATTTCTCCAGGGCTTCCGGCAGCAGGGTGTGGTTGGTGTAAGCCAAGGAGCGACTAGTGATGTCCCAGGCTTGATCCCAATCCAGTTGCTTATCGTCGATTAGCAGTCGCATTAATTCCGCCACGGCAATGGCGGGGTGGGTGTCATTTAGCTGCACCGCCCAGTGGTTGGGGAACTCGCTAATCGGTAGGCCACGCAGTTCCAGGTTGCGCAGCATGTCTTGGAGGCTGCAGCTCACGAAGAAATGCTGTTGTTTTAGGCGCAGGCGGCGGCCCTCATCGGTGCCATCGTTGGGATAAAGCACCTTGGTGAGGGTTTCAGAGCCCACCTTTTCTTCCACGGCGCCGTAGTAATCGCCGATGTTGAAGGCATAGAAATCAAAGGCTTCGGTGGCGGTGGCCCGCCAGAGCCTCAGCCGGTCGCAGGTATTTACCTTGTGGCCCAACACCGGCACGTCATGGGGGGTGCCGATGGCGTATTCGGCTGGAATCCAGCGGGAGCGGTATTTGCCGTGCTCATCGGTGTAGCCCTCGCTATGGCCGCCAAAACCCACAAACACCGCCTGGTCAGGATCGCTTAATTCCCAGGGCCAGCCCCCCTTCAGCCACTTGTCGGTGATTTCTACCTGCCAGCCATCGCGGATCAGCTGGTCAAAAATTCCAAATTCATAACGAATGCCGTAGCCCACGGCCGGCACCTCAAGGCTGGCCAGGGATTCCATATAACAAGCTGCCAGGCGGCCGAGGCCGCCATTGCCCAGCCCCGGCTCCTCCTCCACCTCAAACAGATCTTCAATCAAAGTGCCGTTGAAGCGTTGCACCGCCTCGGCGGCCGCCTGTTCAATCCCCAGCATCACCAGGTTGTTGCCCAGCTGGGGACCCACCAGGAATTCCGCCGAGAGGTAAGCCACCGTTTTGCTGGGTTGCTGGCGCAGGGCCTCAATGCCCGCCAGGTAGCGGGTCATCAGCCGATCGCGCACCGCATAGCTAAGCGCCATATAAAGGTCATGGCGGCTGGCATTGGCAGCAACCTTGCCCAGGGTGAAAAACAGGTGCTCGGTGATGCCGGCAAATAGGTCGCTGGCACTGAGGCCGGTGCGTTCCGGATCGTTGTAGCTGCTGGGGGTGGGGATTGAGGTGGAGCTGGGCTGCTGGGTCATCGGGGCTCTACCTGGGCAATTGATGCTGGGCGGACCGTAGCGATCCCATGCCAAGGACGGGTAAAAACATTTGCAAGCCGCCACTGGCGATACTTGTCTTCATCTTGGCGATTTTGGTTTGCCGACCCTTTCCCTGCTCGCCACCAGCCATGGGGTGGAGGCGGCGATCACCCTCATGGTGGCCGGTCGCTTTCTGCTGATCTTTGTGGCCGCCAGGCTTTTGGCGGAGCTGATGGTGCGTTTGCAGCTGCCCGCAATCCTGGGCGAGTTATTGGCGGGGGTGCTGATCGGCGTGTCGGGGCTGCACCTGGTGGTTTCAGGCGAAAGCGGCGTGGCCTTGGCCCCTTGGCTAGGGCACCTGTTCAGTGGGTTGGCCTCCATCAGTCCAGAGCAGGTACAACAGCTATCGGCCGAGACCTATCCCTTTCTGCAGGCGGTGGCCAGCATTGGCCTCTATGCCCTGTTGTTTCTCACCGGTTTGGAGAGTGAGCTGGATGAGCTGATTGCCGTGGGGGCCCAGGCCAGCGGTGTGGCCCTGGTGGGGGTGCTGCTGCCCTTTGCCCTCGGCACCTTTGGTTTGATTGGTTTATTCCATGTGGAGCTGATTCCGGCGGTATTTGCCGGGGCTTCCATGACCGCCACCAGCATTGGCATCACCGCCAATGTTTTTGGCGAGCTGGGCATGTTGCGCAGCCGGGAAGGGCAGATCGTGCTGGGGGCCGCCGTGCTCGACGACATCCTCGGCATCGTGATTCTGGCGGTGGTGGTGGCCCTTGCCAGCGGTGATGGTTTCCAGTGGGCGCCAATCCTGCAGCTGCTGGCGGCGGCGGCGGTGTTTGTGGTGGCGGCCATCGGCCTGAGCCGCACCGTGACCCCCAGCTTTGATCGCTTGGTGGATCTGCTCAAGGCCCCTGGCGAAATTGTGGTGGCTAGCTTCGTGGTGCTTTGTTTGTGCTGTTTTGCCGCCACTGCCATCGGTTTGGAGGCGGCCCTCGGGGCCTTCGCTGCGGGCCTGATCCTCAGTAAGTCGCGCCATACCGAAGCGATTCAGGAAACTGTGAAACCGTTGGTTTCTTTGTTTGCCACGATTTTCTTTGTGCTCATTGGCACCGCCATGGATCTCTCGGTGCTCAATCCCTTTGACCCGGCAAACCGCAGTGGCCTGGTGGTGGCGGCTTTCCTGCTCACCGTGGCGATTGCCGGCAAGGTGGTTACCGGTTGGAGCTTTTTGAGTGAGCAACCCACCAACCGCCTGGTGGTGGGCCTAGGGATGATGCCCAGGGGGGAGGTGGGCCTGATCTTTTTAGGTTTGGGAAGCGCCACCCAGCTGCTCACCCCCTCCCTGGAGGCCGGCATTTTGCTGATGGTGATCGGCACCACTTTCCTGGCGCCGGTGTTGCTGCGGCTCAGTTACAGCTGGGCGGCGGCTGGGCTCCCTAGCATCGATTCAGCCTTGCAGCCAGCTTCAACTACGGATGTCGATTAATCAGAGCTGGAGCTTCCACGGCCATCCGATCCATTGCCTTAAGGAAGGGCCCAGGCAAGGGGATCCCACGGGCCAGCGGCCGGCCCTGCTGTTGGTGCACGGCTTTGGCGCCTCCACCGACCATTGGCGCCACAACATCCCTGTGCTGGCTGAGTCCTATGAGGTGCATGCCATTGATTTGCTCGGTTTTGGCCGCAGTGCCAAGCCCGAAGGCGAGACCTATGGGGGCAGCCTCTGGCGGGATCAACTAACTGCCTATGTGCAGGAACGGGTGGGCCGCCCCACGGTGATCGCTGGTAATTCCCTGGGGGGCTTCGCCGCCCTGGCGGCGGGGGCTGCCCTGGGGGAGCACTGTGCGGGGGTGGTGCTGCTCAATGCCGCCGGCCCCTTCAGCACAGAACAGGAACCGCCCAAGGGCTGGGGCACCATCGCCCGCCAAACCATTGGGGGTGCCTTGTTTAAGAGCCCCGTGCTCCAGCGGCTGTTATTTGAAAACCTGCGGCGGCGTTCCACGATCCGGCGCACCCTGCGCCAGGTGTATATCGATAAAACCAATGTGGATGATTGGTTGATTGAGGCGATCCGTAGGCCCTCCCTAGACCCCGGCGCCTTTGGGGTGTTTCGCACGGTCTTTGATATCCCCCGCGGTCAACCCTTGGATGAATTGTTTGCCCAGCTGCGGTCGCCATTGCTCTTGCTCTGGGGGATCCGCGACCCTTGGATTAATGCCGTCGGCCGCCGGGCCCTGTTCCAGCACCATGCGCCGGCGGCCACCACGGAGGTGGTGCTGGAGGCGGGCCACTGTCCCCATGACGAGGTACCAGCGCTTGTTAATGCAGAGCTGCTGCAATGGTTGGCGACCTTGAGCCGTTGACCCCCATGGCCCTCCGCCAGGAATCGCTTCCCTATCCCCATTGGCTATTCAGTGACCCCGAAGGCAATGACAAGTTGCGGTTCGTGCCGGAACGGGGTGGGTTGCTCACCGGCTGGCAATGCAACGGCGCCGAGATCATCTACCTAGACGAACAGCGCTTCCTGGACCCGAGCCAGTCGATCCGGGGCGGGGCGCCGGTGTTGTTCCCGATCTGTGGGGACCTGCCCGATAACCAGCTGCCCCTAGCCGATGGCCAGATGGCCACCCTCAAGCAGCACGGCTTTGCCCGCACCCTGCCCTGGCGCCTGGAGGCCCTCGGGGACGGCCGGGGGGTGCGCCTCGAACTAACCGATAGCCCCGAAACCTTGGCGGCCTTCCCCTTTGCCTTCCACCTGCAGCTTGATTACCGCCTGGCCCCCGGCGCCCTGGAGATCTCGGTAAACCTCCAGAACCGGGCGGAGCAGCCCCTGCCCTTCAGCTTTGGCCTGCACCCCTACTTCAACGTGTCGGGCCTGGGGGACCTGCAATTTGAGGGGATGCCGGAGCAGTGCTTAAACCACCAGGTGATGGCCCCAGCCGCCACGGTCGAGCAGTTGCAGCGGCTGGAGCAGGGCATCGACCTGCTGGTGCGCCCCGAGGGGTCGGTGGCCCTGGTGGATGCTGGCGCCGGCCGCCGGCTCAGCATGGACCTGAGCAGCCCCTGGAACCTGGCGGTGTTCTGGACTGATCCGCCCCGGTCGATGGTTTGCATGGAACCCTGGACCGGTCCGCGCCGCAGCCTGCTCAGCGGCGACGCAAAGCTGGAACTGGCCCCCGGCGCCAGCCAAGAATTGCACTGCCGTTATGCGGTAACGGCGCTGGCCCCTTAAGTGAGTCGCCTGAGAATCCTGCTGGTACATTCGCCCCACTTAAGGGGGCGTAGGTAGGGGTGAGTAAGGGCGGATTGGTGGCCTCGGATGGGGTGGCAACTTTGTCAGCTCCCAGTGCTGCTGCGGGCCAAGGCAGCGGGCCCCAAGGCTGGGCCTATCGACCAGACATCGATGCCCTGCGGGGCATCGCCGTGCTGGCGGTGTTCATTTATCACCTGAATGGGGCCTGGCTGCCGGGTGGTTTCACCGGGGTAGATGTTTTCTTTGCCATTTCTGGTTATGTGGTGAGCGGTTCTTTGCTGAACCACCAGCGGGAACCTTTACTGCAGCGCCTAGGTGGCTTTTATCTGCGGCGGCTGCGGCGGCTGTTTCCCAATTTGCTCTGTGCCGTGGGGGCCACGGCCGTGGGGGTGGCCCTCTTGATCCCCCCCACGGAGACCCGGGGGATTCTTACTTCGGCGGTGAAATCGCTCTACGGCTGGTCTAACAATTATTTCGTGGAGAAAGCCACCGATTACTTCGGCCTTGATTCCAACCTCAACCCCTTTGCCCATACTTGGTCGTTGGGGGTGGAAGAACAGTTTTATCTAGTTTTTCCTTTGTTGCTGGCCTTGCTGGGGCTCGGGGGCGGCCGCCGGACCCTCCCTTTGCTCTTGGCTGCCATCGGACTCTCCCTGGGCCTGAGCCTTTACTGGACCGCCCAGGCGCCGATCTGGGCGTTTTTCCTGATGCCCAGCCGTTTCTGGGAGTTGGCATTGGGGGCGGCGTTGCTGCTGGCCCAGCGCCAGGGGTTGACCAGGGCCTGGCCTTCAGGACGCTGGTTGCGGCTGGGGAGCTATGGCCTGTTGCTGGCGACTTTGATTTGGACGCCGGAGAAGGAGGGCTTTCCCGCCCCTGGCGCCCTGGGGGCAGTGTTGGCCGCCTTGGTTTTCATCCAGGCCGGCCATGGGGATGGCCGTCGCTTTCTGCCCTGGCCCTGGTTGGAGCGGCTGCTGGTGGCCTGTGGTTTGTTGTCATATTCCCTGTATCTCTGGCACTGGCCGGTACTCACCTTCCTGCGCTGGACCTACGGCCTCGATCGGCCGTGGCTCTACCTGCTGGCCACCGGGCTCAGCTTCGGCCTGGCGATCGCCGCCTACTTTCTTATCGAACGGCCGGTTCGCCGCCATCCCCTGCCGGGGCCCTGGCAGCTGGGTCTGGGGGTGGCGGCCCTGGGGTTCACCTGGGCAGGGATTGATGGCCTTGGCCATACCTATCGGGGGCGGCTATTCCAGGGGAGTTCCGCCGATCCGGTGCCCAAGGCCGAGAAAATCGCTGAGCTACGGCCAGTGATCGCGGGCACCGGAATCAGTGATGCCAGCTGTGGGATTGCCACTTGGACCCCTTACACCAAAACGAGTCGCACTGATTTCCAGCGCTGTAGTAAAGCCGCCACCAGGCCGGGGGCTGGGGAAATCTTCCTGATCGGCGATTCCCATGCCCACCATCTATTGCCGATGCTTGATCTAGTTACCGACCGCACTGGCCAGGCGATCAGCTTCACCTTCAAGAGCAGTTGTTTAATCAGCCCGGAGCTCACCGTTAGCTTCGACAAGAAGCCCTATGAGCCCTGTCGTCAGTTTGCCGCCGGCGAGATCGAGCGCGCCCTGGAACGGCTGAAACCTGGCGATAGCGTGCTGATTTCCACCTGGCTTAACAAGCAGCTGGCCTCGATTGATGGCCGCGGCCGGCCCAATGATTTCCCTGTATATGCAGGTAACCGGCGCCTAACCCCTGCCCAGGTGCGCGAGGCCTATGCGGCTAGCACCCGTCGGATTGCCCAGAGACTGGCCGCTAAAGGCATCAATCTTCTTTTGGTGGTGGATGTGCCAAGCCTGGCCCGGGAGCCGGTGGTTTGCGAAAGCTGGGCTTCGCTGTTGCCCGATCGTGAAGGCGGTACCTTCTGTTCCCCTCCGGCGACGGTTACTGCCCAGATGCAAAACACCCTGCGCCAGACCCTGGGGCAGGTGACGGTGGGGCTGCCAAATGTGTATGTGTTTGACCCCACTGGGCAGCTGTTGCATCAGGGCCGGGTGCAGCACCGCCGCGCCGATGGCACCCTGCAATTTGCCGATGCCCATCACCTCAGTGTGTCTGGCAGCAAGCGCTTGGCCGAGCCCTTCTATCGGTTCCTAAGGGCCCACGGCCTGGCGGGTGGGGCCGCTCTGGAGGGGGGCAACTCCCGGTAGGCGACCCCGGGCCAGTTGCTGGAGGGGGTCGAACTGACGCTTTACTGCTTCGATCAGGCTCCGGGCTGGGGCATCACCCCAGGCGGGGATGGCGCTGCCGGGGGGGGCCTGCAGCACGGTGAGGCTGCCCCCTAACTCTTGGCAGGCCTGGCGCAGGGCCTCCACCCGGTAGGGGGGCTGGGCGCTGAAGGGCGCCTCCGCCAGGCCGAGGCCGCTGGCGGCCCCCAGCCGCAGCTGCCAGCCCCGCGCCTCTGGGCGCCCCAGCAGTTCTTGGCCGCGCAGGGGTTCCACGCCTAGGCGCAGCAGCCAGTGGTTTATGGCTACCGGTTCCGTGGAGGCTGGAGAAGTGGAGGCTGGAGAAGTGGTGGCGGGATAGGTGTTTTGGCCTGTTTCTGAGATCTGTACGGCCTGTACGGAACTCGCCAGGGCCAATAACTTTTCCTTTTGGTCAGCCAGGGCTGCGGCATCGAGGCTCACCAGGCCAATGTCTAGCCAGGGCTGCCCCTGATTTCGAGCTTGGCCCTGGATTGATTCCGATCCAGCCCCTTGGCGCCACTCCAGTAGCTCTAGGGCCAGGGGGCTATGCAGCAGCAGCTGTTGGCGCAGTTGTTGTAGGCCAGCGGTGCTGCCTTCGGCCCGCAGCAGTTGGCGCAGGGGCGGGATCGGTTGGGTGCGCAGGCTCAGTTCGGTGATCAGGCCAAGGCTGCCCCAGCTGCCGCAAAACAGCCGCATCAGGTCGTAGCCGGCCACATTTTTAACCACCCGGCCGCCGGCCTTGGCACCAGTGCCATCGGCGCGGATCAGGGAAATGCCGATGATCTGGTCGCGCAGGTTTAGGTAGCGGTGGCGCAGGCGACCGCTGAGCCCCCGGGCCACTAGGCCACCGATGCTGCTGGCCCCCGCCAGCGGTGGGTCAATGGCCAGCCATTGGTTCTTTTCGGCCAGGGCCGCCTGCAGATCTGCCAGGGGTAGCCCCGCCTCCACGGTCACGGTGAAATCCTCCACCGCATGCTCAATGATCCGGTTGAGGTTGGCGCAGCTGAGCGCTGGGCTGGGTTGTGGCAGCGACGGCCCCCAATGCAAATGATTCCCGAGCCCCGCCGGCACCCAGGGGCTTGCCTGCCGATGGAATTCGCGGATCTGCTCCGCTAGGTCGCCCCGGTCAGGCGTTAGGAGTGGTGCCAGCTCTGGCATGCCGGAGAGATGCTGTTCAGCCCCAAGATCATCGTCTTCGACGACGACCCCACCGGCTCCCAGACCCTCTGGGGCTGTCCATTGCTGCTGCGTTGGGACGCGGAAACCCTGGCCTGGGGTTTAGCCCAGCCATCGCCGTTTTTATTTTTGATCACCAACAGCCGTGCCCTGGATCCCACCGCGGCCACGGAACGGTTGCGGCAGATCTGTGGGGCGCTCAAGCCAGCCCTGGCGGCTGCCCAGGCCGCAGGCTCCATCGACCGTTGGTGGCTGGTGAGCCGTGGCGACTCCACCCTGCGGGGCCATTTCCCCCTGGAGGTGGATGTGATCAACGCCGAGTTGGGCCCCTTTGACGCCACATTTTTGGCGCCCGCCTTCCTGCCGGGGGGGCGCACCACGGTGGCGGGGCAGCACCTGCTCAACGGGCGGCCGGTGCATGAAAGTGCCTTCGCCAGCGATGGCCTCTTTGGCTATAGCACCAGTTATTTGCCCGCCTGGGTGGAGCAAAAAACCGCTGGCCGGATCGGCGCTGAGCAGGTGGAGCGCCTTGAACTGGCGGCATTGGAGCTGGGCGGCGAGCCCCTTAGGCAGCGCTTGGCTGGCTTCCAGGGGAATTGCTGCGTGGCGGTGGATGCCGAGCGGCCGCAGCAGCTGGCGGCCCTCGGGGCGGCGGTGCGGGAGCTCACGGCTCCCGCCGCCGCCGAGCGCTGGGGTCAGCCGCGGCGCTTCCTGTTTCAAGCGGCCGCCAGCCTGCTCAATGGCCTGGCGCCATTGCCGCCCCAACCGCTCGATGGGGCTGGGCTGGCGGGATTGCGCCGGTCGGGGGCCCAGGGTTTGCTGCCGGGCCTGGTGCTGGTGGGCTCCCATGTGCCCCTAGCCGATGCCCAATTGGAGTATTTATTGGCGGAGCCCCGTTGCGGTGGCGTGGAGCTGGAGGTGGCCCCGCTGGCCCCGCTGCTGGCCTTGGGGCAGGCGGACCGCGATAGCTCCCAAGGGCCCCTGGCTGCCCTAGAGCAGGGTTATTTGCTGGCTTTGCGTGGGCAGCTGGCGGCCGGCCGCACGCCGGTGCTATTCAGCAGCCGCGGCGAATATCAGTGCGCCAGCGCCGCTGAGCGCCGCCACCTGGGCTTGGAGCTGGCGGCCTTGATGGCCCGCCTGGCCGGGGCCCTGGCCCCCGAACTCGGCTATGTGATCAGCAAGGGAGGCATCACCAGCCACACCCTGCTGGCCACGGGCCTCAACCGGGCGGCGGTGGCCCTGCAGGGCCAATTGCTGCCGGGGCTATCGCTGGTGTTGGCGGGCGATTTGCCAGTGGTCACCTTCCCCGGCAACCTGGGCGATGCCCATGGCCTGCGCCAGGCCTGGGAGTTATGGGAGGGGGAAGCTGTTAGCGGCGGCAGGCAGTTTCCCTAGGCGGGCACCAGTTGAAATCTGCGGGCAATTAGATAGCCAAGGGCGCCGATGGCCACCAATGCCAGGGCGATCAGGCTGTTGAGGGGGTCGCTGAAGGCAGCTCCGATCAGGAAGGCGAGCGAGAGGCCTAAAACGAGCAGAGCGCTAACGGGATAACCCCAGGCCCTAAAGGGCCGTGGCAATGCCGGTTCCCGTTGGCGCAGCATTATTTGGGCGGCGATGCCGGTCATGTAGATGGCCACATAGAGGATCGAGGCCATTCCCAATAGCCGCTCAAAGCTGCCACTCGCCACCAGGGCGATGGTGGCGAGGCTGGTAATTAGCAGGGCAAAGGTGGGGGTGCCCCCAGCATTTACCAGGGTGCCAAAGGCAGGAAATAGGCCATCCCGGGCCATGCCAAATAGAATTCTTGGGGCAGCCATGATTGCAGTATTCACTAGGCCCAGCAGCGAAACTAACGCCACCCCAGTGATTAGTTCACCGCCAATGCTGCCAAAGATCACAGTGGCGGCATCGCCCACCGGCAGCTTGGAATTGGCCAATTGCTCCATGGGCAACACATGCAGCAGGGCCAGATTCACCAGCAAATAGATAACAATTACTGCCAATACACCCCCCAGTAGTGAGCGCGGCAGGTCGCTGGCTGGTGCGCTGAATTCTTCGGCGAAATAAATCGGGCTGGCCCAGCCGTCATAGGTGGTGATTACTGCCTGCAGGGCCAGCACCCCGGCGATCGCCAGGCCAGGCCCATCAAACCCCATAGACCAATCAGACCAGTTTGCAGCTGGGGCCAGAACCGCTGGGCCGCCGACCGAATTATTTCCATGCCAAAGGAAACAGGCCGCCACCAGGGCCAAAAAGGCCACCGCCTTGGCCAGGCTCAGCAGCTGTTGGCTGCCGCTGCCGGCCCGCACCCCCAGCAGTTGGATCAAGCTGAACAGCAGCAAGCAAGCCAGGGCGATCGCTTTGGGCCCTAGCCCCAGGCTGGGCACCAGGGCGGCGCCGTATTCACCGATCGTGATCGCCACCCAGGCCAGCCCCACGCAGTGGCCGAGCCAATCGGTCCAGCCCACCACGAAGCCCAGCTCATTGCCAAAGGCCCGGTGGGCATACACATACCAACCCCCGGCCAGGGGCAGGCTGGCCCCCATTTCGGCCACGCAGATGGCCCCCAGCAGGGCGTAGAGCCCGCCCACCAGCCAGGCGGCTATCACCAGGCTGGGGCTGCCCAGTTGGGCCGCCACCAGCCCGGGGGTGCGCAATAATCCGGCGCCGATGGTGCCGCCCACGGCCCCAGCCAGGCCAAAGCCCAGCCCCAGGATGCTCAGCAGCTTGCCGGGGGCGGGGGGACTGGCCATGGGTTTGGGGGTTGGGTCGCTGGGGCTCAAGCTCGGTCTCGGCTAGCGGGGATTTGGCCCTGCCGGGCGGGGGCGATGCCCCTGAAGCTCCAATCCAGCAGTTGCATCGGGTGGAGCACCGCCATGGGGTGCCCCTGGAGCCCCAGGTGTTCGCGGATCTGCAGGCTGCAGCCGATGTTGGCGCTCACCACCAGCTCAGCGCCACTGTTGCTGAGGTCGGCGGCCTTGATCCTGCCCAGTTCCGCGGCCTCCTGGGGTTGCACCAGGTTGTAGATCCCGGCGCTGCCGCAACACACCCCCGCTTCCACCGCCTCCCGCAACTGGATGTGGGGGATGGCGGCTAGCAGCTCCCGGGGTTGGTGGCCAATCCCCTGGCCGTGGAGCATGTGGCAGGCGTCGTGGAACACCATGGCCAGCGGTTGCCCAGCGCTGGCGAGGCTGCCATCGGCGTGGGGGAGTGGTTTCAGGCCGGCCCGGAAGCCATCGCTCAGCCCCAGCTGGTGCAGGAACTCTTGGATGTCGGCCACCGGGGCGCTGAAGCTTTTGCCCGTGAGCCGCCCGTAGGCCTTCAGGGTGTGGCCGCAGCCAGAGGCGGCCACCAGCACGGCGTCCAGCGGTTCGGCACTGGCGGCCCCAAAGCTTTTGATCAGGGCCTCGGCCAGCTGCTGGGTTTGGGCTTCCTCCCCCTGGTGGTGGCTCACGGCCCCGCAGCAGCCCTGGTTTCGAGGGATTAGCACCTCGATGCCATTGGCAGTGAGCACCCGGATGGCCGCGGCATTCACCTCCGGGTCAAACAGCCTCTGCACACAGCCCAGCACCAAGCCCACCCGGGCCCGGCGCGGGCCGCTGGCGGGGATCAACCCCTGGGGATCGGGGCCAAAGGCGCCGGCGCTTAGGGCTGGCAGCAACTTTTCCATCGCCGCCAGCTCGGGCCCCAACAGGCGCGTGAGCCCGCTGCGGCGGGCGAGGCGTTGCAGGCCGCTGCCGGCATAGGGCCGCAGCGGCGTTAGCAGCGCCCGCAGCCGTTGGGGATAGGGCAACAGGGCTAGCAGCCATTGGCGCAGCTGGGTTTGCCAGGGGCTGCGCAGGCCCGGGGCCCGCAGCTGGGGCCTCAGGGCCTCGATCAGTTCGTCGTAGCGCACCCCGGAGGGGCAGGCGGTAACGCAGGCATAGCAGCCCAGGCAACTGTCGAAATGGCTCGCCACCGTGGCATCCAGCTCCAGCTCCCCTGCGGCCAGCGCCTTAAGGGCATGGATTCGCCCCCGGGGGGAATCCATTTCCGTGGCCAGCACCCGGTAGCTGGCACAGCTGGGCAGGCAGAAACCACAGTGCACGCAGGGGTCGGTGAGATTCACCCGCCGAAATGCCGCACCACCGCCTCGCCAAAGCCGGAGCAGCTCAGCGGTTCCACCGGTGGTTCCATCAGCCGGGCCAGGTCGTAGGTGACCTCACTGTTTTCGATGGCAGCACTGAGCCCCTGGCTGATCAGGTCTGCAGCCTCCTGCCAACCCATGTATTCGAGCATCATCACGGCGCTGAGGATCACTGAGCCGGGGTTGATCCGATCGAGGCCGGCGTGTTTAGGGGCGGTGCCATGGGTGGCCTCGAAAATTGCCGCCCTATCGCCGATGTTGGCCCCGGGGGCCATGCCGAGGCCGCCCACCACGGCGGCGGCGGCATCGGAGATGTAATCGCCGTTGAGGTTGAGGGTGGCCAGCACCGAATATTCCTGGGGCCGGGTTTGGATCTGCTGGAAGATGCTGTCGGCAATGCGGTCGTCTACCAGCACCATCGTTTTCCATTGGCCGTTGCCATGGCTTTCGCCGATGGTTTCCAGCACGGCGGCCACCTCTGCGTCGATGCCGGCCCGTTTATCGGGGGTGAGATTGTCGTAGCCGGGTTCGATCATCCGGGCGTTATCAGTAATTGAGAGGCCGGGATTGCGGGCCAGGTTGTCGAGGATCCAGCTTTCCCTTTCGGTAATGCAGTCGGCCCGGAACTCCGTAGTGGCCAGTTCGTAGCCCCAGTCCCGGAAGGCCCCTTCCGTGAATTTCATGATGTTGCCCTTGTGCACCAGGGTCACGTGGCGCCGCTTTCCTTCTAAACGCAGGGCGTGCTGGATTGCCCGGCGGATGTGCCTTTGGGTGCCGAACTTGCTCACCGGCTTGATGCCAATGCCAGAGCCCTCGCGGATCAGTTTCTTGCCGAGTTTTGGGCTGGCGGGGATCACCGTTTCGTTGAGGTGGCGGATTAAGGCTTGGCCGATCGGGTCCTCGGCGGCCCACTCGATGCCGATATAAATGTCTTCTGTGTTTTCGCGATACACCACCACGTCCAGGTCCTGGGGCCGTTTGTGGGGGCTGGGGGTGCCGCTGTAGTAGCGACAGGGGCGCACGCAGGAATAGAGATCAAAGATCTGGCGCAGGGCCACATTGAGGGAGCGGATGCCGCCGCCGATCGGGGTGGTGAGCGGACCCTTGATGGCCACGCCGTACTGCTCGATCGCCGTGAGCGTGTCCTGGGGCAGGTACTGGTAGGTGCCGTAGAGCTCGCAGGCCTCGTCACCGGCATACACCTTGAACCATTCAATTTTGCGGCTGCCGCCGTAGGCCTTGGCCACGGCCGCATCCAGCACCCGCTGGGTTGCGGGCCAGATATCCACCCCGGTGCCATCGCCTCGGATGAAGGGAATAATTGGGTGCGGTGGCACCACCGGCAGGCCGTTCTCGAAGCGGATTGCTTCGCCGTTGCTGGGCGGGGTGAGCTTTTCGTAGGTGGCCATCAGGTGCGCAAGCCGCAGGTTCTCGGCAAGGTGAGCCTAGTTTTCCGGGGCGGAGCGTTATCGATGCTGCGGAATCGCTTCCGTAACCCTTCGCAACCTTCACCGGCGCTGGTTCGGAGAAGCCCCTTACCGTGAACTTTGTTGCTTGACTGCCGGTTCCCATGGCTGTCGCCCTTGCCACCCAGTTGCGTGAAGGGACTAAGAAGTCCCACACCATGGCTGAAAATACCGGTTTCGTGAGCTGCTTCCTCAAGGGGGTAGTGGACAAACTCAGCTACCGGAAGCTGGTGGCCGATCTCTACTTCGTTTACGGAGCCATGGAAGAGGAGATCGCCCGGCTCAAGGAGCATCCGGTGCTGGCACCGATTGCCTTTGAACAGTTGAACCGGCGCCAGGCCCTTGAGCAAGACCTTAGTTATTACTACGGCTCCGATTGGCTGAAGCTGATCGAGGCCACCCCTGGGGCCCTGGAGTACGTGGAGCGCATCCATGAGGTGGCCCGCACCGCCCCCGAGCTGCTGGTGGGTCACCACTACACCCGCTACCTGGGCGATCTCTCCGGCGGCCAGATCCTTAAGGCCATTGCCCAGAAGGCCATGAACATGGCCGGCGACGACGGCCTCAACTTTTACGTGTTTCCAGAGATCGCCGACGAGAAGGCGTTCAAAGCCAGCTACCGCGCCAGCCTCGACAACCTGCCCATCGATCAGCCCACCGCCGATCGCATTGTGGAAGAGGCCAACCAGGCTTTTCGGCTGAATATGAAGATGTTCCAGGAGCTGGAGGGCAACCTGGTGGCGGCGATCGGCAAGGTGTTGTTTGGTTTCCTTACCCGGCGCCAGCGCTCCGGTAGCACCGAGGCGGTGGCCGCCTGACCTTGCGCCCCCTTCGTTTTCTGGTGCCAGGCACCGGCCCCCGCTTCCGCTGTGGTGGATTGCAGGTGGAACTGCAGTCAGCACGGCTATGTGAGGGCCTCGTGCCAGCGGTGGAGCTAGTCACCTACCGCCAACGGCAAGCTGATTACCCCTTCCTCCCAGACCTGCTGCAGGCGGAGCCAGCCCCAGGCCAAGCCCTCTGGATCGTGAGTTGGGGCTTTGATGTGCCCAGGCTGCTAAGGCGCCTGCGGGGGCGACCGCTGGCCTATCACGCCCACAGCAGCGGCTACGGCTTTGCCCTTCCCCCGGGGGTGCCGGTGCTGGCGGTGAGCCGCAACACCCTGGGGTACTGGGGGGATCGCGCCCCCCGCTCGCCTTTGCAATTGGTGCCCAACGCCCTGGATCCGGCCTTTAGGGCTGGCCCAGAGCAGCGGCGCCCCATTGATGTGCTGCTGCAGGTGCGTAAGAGCAGTCCCTATCTGCTCCAGGAGCTGGTGCCGGCCCTGCGGGCCCGGGGCCTCAGGGTGGAACTGCAGAGCGGCTGGGTGGAGGACCTGGCGGCGTTATTTCGTAGCGCCACTGTTTATCTCTATGACTCCGCCGATTACTGGCGGTCAGTGGGGGTAACTGAAGGCTTTGGGTTACCCCCCCTGGAGGCCCTGGCCAGTGGCTGTGTGTTGTTTAGCAGCTTTAACCATGCCCTGGCCGACAGCCTTGATCCCGGCGTGATGGGTTGGCAGCTGGGTTGCGGCAGCCTGGAGCAGGATGTTGGGCAGATCAAAGCGGCGGTGGCTCGCCCAGAGCTTTATCTGCCCGAGCCAGGGCGCCTCGCCACTTTGCTGGTTGACCACTCGGAACCGGCGGTGCGACAGCGCTGGCGTTCAGCCCTGGGGGCGGTGAATCAACACTGGGATCGACTGCAGGCCGGGGCCTCCCCCTTGGCCAGCCCAGCGACCTGGCGCCTGCGCTGGGGCCGGCGGCTGAGCCGGTTGAGACAGCGCTTCTGAGGCGTTTGCTCGCCATAAGGTTCGGGGTGTGATCGCTTCTTCCCCCGATCGGCCCTCTCTTTTGAGGTGGTTTCGGCTGCGCAGCCAGACGCTGGATCAGCTGTTGCGGCTACTCGGCTATCTGCCCTTGGCCCGCCGCAAGGCCCTGGGGCGATTGATGCCCCTCTCGGTGCTGCCGGGGCTTTTGGATCTGGCGCTGGTGGCCGTGGGGGCTCGCCTGGTGGGGGCCCTGGTGGGCACCGACCTGGCCGATCAACTGCCGGGGGTGAGGGTGTTTGGCGGGAAGCCCCTTGACCAAACCCTTTGGTTGATTGGCTTATTTATTATTTTGGCTTGGCTGGCTTCGCTTTCCAAGCTGTTGCTGCAATTTATTCAGCAAAAAGTAACCGCAAGAATCTGGAGGGATCTCTCCAATGAAATCCATGCTCGGGTGTTGCGTCAGAATTATAGTTATCACCTCAAGCGTAATACTCCTGAGCTGACAAGCCTAATATTAAATAACATCCGTCAGGCGGCCATTGGCGTAATCAGTCCTTCGCTGCGCATGATAAGTGCTGCAGTTTCGATCTTGTTGCTTTCTTTTGGGATTCTCTGGATTGGGCGTCTATCGGCATTTGTTTTGCTGGTAACAGTGGTGCTGGCTTACCTGGGTTTGTCGACCCTGGTAACCCCTTACCTGCGCCATGCCCGCCAGCAAAGCCTTCGACTAGAGGTGCGCTCCACCCATCTGCTGATGGAATCCCTGGCCTCAGTCCGTGACATTCAACTCACCGGTACTGAGGGGCATTTTCAGGAGTCTTTTGCCGAGGCGGGGGAACGGGCCCGCCGCTATGCCTGGATGTCTGGTCTGCTGCCGATTGTGCCGAGGTTGTTGATTGAGCCCCTCGGGATAACGCTGATTTTTGTGATTGGCGCGGTGCCAGCCCTGATCCATGGGGATCCCCAGCGGGTGTTAGGGATCCTGCCCTTCCTTTCGGCCCTGGCGATTGCGGCCCAACGCTTGACCCCACCGCTACAAGATTTGTTCCATTCCCTCACAGAACTAAGGGGTGGGTTGCCCCAGATTAGCCACACCGTAGATCTGCTGGAGTTGCCGATTGAACGGCTCACCCTGGCTTCCCCTGGGGTGCCCAGCGCCGCCGGAGTTTTCCCTGTTCATTCCATTCGCCTGCGAGATGTTTGGTATCGATATCCCAATAGCGAAGATTGGGTGCTTAAAGGTGTAAACATCACGATACCGGTGGGCGCCCGCATCGCCCTGGTGGGCAGCACCGGCAGCGGTAAAACCACCACCGCCCATTTGTTGCTTGCCCTACTGCAGGCCGAAAAAGGCAGTTTTGAATTAGATGGAAACCCGTTAACCCCTGAGGAAATCCCCGCCTGGCAGGCCAACTGTGCCCAAGTGCCCCAATTTATTCAATTGCTTGATGCCAGTGTACGGGAAAATGTTGCCTTTGGCATTGATCCCCAGTCCATAGATGATGACCAGGTGTGGGAGGCGCTGGAGGCTGCCCAGCTAGAGGAATATGTGGCTGATCTGCCCTTTGGTTTACTTACCCAGGTGGGAGAAAATGGCCATCAATTATCCGGTGGCCAGCGCCAACGGTTGGCCTTAGCCAGGGCTTTTTTCCGTAATTCCCGTTTTCTTGTGCTCGATGAGGCCACCAGTGCCCTGGATAACCGCACGGAACATGAGGTGATCAATGCTTTGGAAATGGTTGGTCGCCGTTGCACCACCGTGGTGATTGCCCACCGGCTCAGCACCATTGCCCGCTGTGATCGCATTTATGAATTTGACCAGGGGGTGATCAAGGCCTCCGGCAGTTTTGAAGAATTGCGGGAGCGCTCTGACACGTTCCGGGAGCTGGCGCGGCTGGAGCGCTTCTCCCCAGCCTCCTAGGCGGTGTTCCCCAACGTGCTGGCGGAGGTTATGGCTAGGGAGGCTGAGGCCATCGCCGCCGCCGCCCAACGGCTGGACCCGGCCCAGGTGGAGGCGGCCCTGCAATTGCTTGAGCTCTGCCATGGCCAGGGGGGCAAGTTGGTGGTTACCGGCGTGGGCAAAAGCGGCATTGTTGCCCGCAAGATTGCTGCCACCTTCACCTCCATTGGCCTGATGGCCATTTATCTCAATCCCCTCGATGCCCTGCATGGGGACCTGGGGGTGGTGGCCAGCCGCGATGTGGTGTTGTTGTTGTCCCGCAGTGGCCACAGCGCTGAATTGCTGGCGATGCTGCCCCCCCTGCGCCACCGCGGTAGCCCCTGCATTGCCCTCACCGGTGGGCTTGATTCCCCCTTGGCCCGCCAGTGTGCGGTGCTGCTGGATGGATCTGTGGACCGGGAGGTGTGCCCGCTCAACCTCGCCCCCACCGCCAGTACGGCGGTGGCCATGGCGATCGGCGATGGCCTGGCGGCGGTGTGGATGGAGCGACGGGGTATTTCCCCCCAAGACTTTGCCCTGAACCATCCAGCCGGCACCCTCGGCCGCCAGCTCACCCTCAAGGTGGCTGATCTGATGGTGCCCGTGGCCCGCTGGGCGGCCCTCGCCCCCAGCGCAGATCTGCCAGCGGTGTTGGAGCGGCTCACCAGTCCTGCCCTCGGGGCCGCCTGGGTGGAGGATCCCGCCCGGCCAGGCCACTTGCTGGGCTTGATCACCGATGGGGACCTGCGCCGGAGCTTGGGCAGCCAGGCCCCAGCCCAATGGCAAGCCCTAACGGCGGCTGAGCTGATGACCCCTGATCCGATCACCGTGACAGGCTCAGTGCTGGCGGCCATGGCCCTGGAACGGATGGAACGAAATCACCGCAAGGCCATCGCCGTGTTGCCGGTGCAGGGGGACCAGGGGGAGTTGCTGGGTCTGTTGCGGCTCCATGACCTGGTGCAGGCGGGGTTGGCCTGATGACTTTTCCCTTCACCTTGATCGCCGGGCCCTGCGTGATCGAAAGCCAGGAGCTGCTGCTGGAGGTGGCCGAACGGGTGCAAGCGATCTGCCAACGGCTGGGTATTCGCTATGTGTTTAAGGCCAGTTTTGATAAGGCCAACCGCAGTGCCGGCAGCAGTTTCCGGGGGCCTGGCCTCCGGCAGGGTCTGGCCATGCTGGCGGAGGTGAAGCAGCGCTTTGGCCTGCCCTTGCTCACTGACATCCACGAGAGCCCCCAGGCGGAGCCGGTGGCGGAGTTGGTGGATGTGTTGCAGATCCCTGCGTTTCTCTCTCGCCAAACCGACCTGCTGCAGGCGGCGGCGGCGGCGGTGCAGGCCGGTCGGGGCGCCAGCGCCGTGAACGTGAAGAAGGGTCAGTTCCTGGCCCCTTGGGACATGGCCCCCGTGGTGGCCAAGGTGCGGGAAGCTGGCCTGCAGGGGCCCCACCAGCTCTGGCTCACGGAGCGGGGCAGCAGCTTTGGTTACAACACCCTGGTGGTGGACTACCGCGGTTTGCCCCAGCTCCAGGCCCTGGGCTGTCCAGTGATTTTTGATGCCACCCACTCGGTGCAGCAGCCCGGTGGCCTCGGGGCCTCCACCGGGGGCCAGAGGGAATTTGTGGGCCCCCTGGCCCGGGCGGCGGTGGCGGTGGGGGTTGATGGCTTGTTTTTAGAAACCCATCCCGACCCAGAGCGGGCCCAAAGCGACGGGCCCAACATGGTGCCCCTGCATCGGCTGGAACCGCTGCTGGAGCAGTTGCTGGCGATCCGGGCCGCCGCCAGGGCAGCGCCCTTGGCGCCCACCACCCTGTGAATTGGTTATCTCCCTGGGGCGGGGGCCAACGGCGCCTGGCGGCGGTTGAGCTGCTGGTGCTCGATGTGGATGGGGTGCTCACCGATGGCGGCCTCATCTATGGCGATAACGGCGAAGTGCAGCGCCGTTTTGATTGCCGCGATGGCCTGGGCCTGCGGCTCCTGCAGCAGGCCGGGCTGCAGCTGGCGTTTCTTAGTGGCGGCCGCGGCGGGGCCCTAGAAGCCCGGGCCCGCCATCTGGCCATTGGCCATTGCCTCACCGCCGTCAAAGACAAGGCCGTGGTCCTGGCCAGCCTGCAGGGGCAGCTGGGGCTCTCGCCCGCCGCCACTGCCTACGTCGGTGACGATCTCAATGACCTGGTGGTGCGCCCCCGGGTTGGGGTGCTGGTGACGCCGGCCGATGGCTGCGGCCCCCTGCGGCGCCAGGCGGATCTGGTTTTGCGGCGGCGGGGCGGCCAGGGGGCCGTGCGCGAGCTGGCGGAGCGGATCCTGCGGGCCCGCGGTGCTTGGCAGGCCCTGGCCCGGGAGGGCTGGCGCGATCGAAACGACTAGGGGCCGGGTCTAGGAACCGGCCAGCCGCTGGGCCTGGGCCAGTTGCTCAGCGGTATCCACCGAGAGGGAATCCCCTGCCACGGCAAAACTGCCAATGGCGATACCAGCCTCCAGCAGCCGGAGTTGCTCTAATTTTTCGGCCTGCTCCAGCGCAGAGCTGGGTAAATCTGGCCAGCGGGCCAACACATCGGCCCGATAGGCGTAGATCCCCACATGGCCCCAGTAGCTGGCATGGGCATGCCACTGGTCGGGGGGCACATCGCGCACGTGGGGTAGGGCGCTGCGCGAGAAGGTGAGGCAACGGCCATCGGCGGCCAGCAGGCACTTCACCACCGCCGGATTGTGGATTGTTGCCGCTGCCAAGCGATACACCGGGGTGAGCACCGCTGGGGCGCCGGCATCGGCCCTGGAACTCAGCTCTTTGCAATGGTGGGCCATGGCATCAATCACGGCCGGATCCACAAAGGGTTGATCCCCCTGCACGTTGAGGATCCAGGTGCTGCTGGGGTCTTGGGAGCCCCCGGCGGCCGCGGCAAAGGCCAGCAATTCCGGCAGCACCGAGGCCAGTCGGTCACTGCCACTGGTGCAGTGGGGGCCCGTGAGCAGCACCGGCACCCGCTCGGCCAGGCCCCATCCCGCCACCGCCGCCTGCAGTTCTCGGCTGTCGGTGCAGAGCACCACGGCCAGGGGGGAGCGGGCCCTTAAACAGCGCTCCAGCACCCGCTGCAGCATTGCTTTGCCGCCCACATCGGCCAGGAGCTTGCGGGGCAGCCGGCTGGAATCCAGCCGGGCTGGAATTGCTACAACACAGTTCATTGGCCCAAGTTCAGGGGTTCCAGAGGGCCATGGCGTCGTCGCGGGCGCCAAACCATTCGGCCGCCAGGGCTCCCCCCAGCTGGCGTTGCCCCCGGAACCAGGGGCCCCCCAGGGTCCAGTGCAGCAACTTGGCGCTGGCATCGGGCGCTTGTACCCCCACCAGGTGATTCCACTGGCGGGGCAGGGGGCCGATGGCGGTGTCGTTGCTGAGCCAATGGAAGCGGTGTAATTCCAGGCCGCTGGCGCTGTTCACAAATGCAGGACTTAGGGCCTGGCAGCGGCCGGCGTTGAAGAGCATCACTGAGCTCCAGTTTTTACGGGGGTAGGCGCTTTGGGGTTCCCCTAGGAATTTTTCGGTTTCGTTGGGCACATGCTCGTGCTGCACGCACATCAGGGCATAGCGGTCGTCCCGCAGGGCCCAAAGCTCGGCAATGTCAGCGCGGCAGAGCATGTCGCAGTCAAGGAACAGGCCCCAGCCCTCGAAGTTGAGCAGCTGGGGCACCAGGAAGCGGCTGAAGGAGAAGTCGGTGCTCTGGAGGGGATCCCGGGGCCGCCAATAGAGCCCCTGGCGCTCCAATTGGGAGCTCACCAGGGGGGTGATCGCCAGGGGGACACTGCTGTGGGCCACCAGTGAATCGATCAGCACATTGGTGGCGGCCCGTTCGCGCTGATCCATGCCGATGAAGATCGGGACCGTTGGGGTCCCCTGCCTAACCTGATCCGATGAGCTCAGTCCCTTCCCCAGCACCGTCATCAGCGGGGTCCTCCGGATTTCTGGCGGGTCTTAATGATGCCCAGCGCCAGGCGGTGGGCCACCACTGTGGGCCATTGCTGGTGGTGGCTGGGGCCGGCAGCGGTAAGACCCGGGCCCTCACCCATCGCATCGCCCACCTGATTGGCCACCACGGGGTGGATCCCCAGGAATTGCTGGCGGTGACCTTCACCAATAAGGCCGCCCGGGAGATGAAGGAGCGGTTGGAGCTGCTGCTGGCCCAGCGGCTGGCCCAGTCCCAGTGGGGCCAACCCATGGGCACCCTGCCCGAACGGGAGCAAAAGCAACTGCGTAGTCGCATTTATCGGGAGGTGACTAAGGAACTGTGGATTGGCACCTTCCACGCTCTTTTTGCCCGGCTGTTGCGTTTTGATATTGATAAATACACCGACCCCGAAGGTCTTAGCTGGACCCGCCAGTTTTCGATCTACGACGAGGCCGATGCCCAGAGCCTGGTGAAGGAGATTGTTACCCAGGAGCTCCAACTAGACCCCAAACGCTTTGAACCAAAGAAGCTGCGTTGGGCAATTAGTAATGCCAAGAACCAGGGCTGGTTACCCCAACACCTGGAACAACAGGAGGCGGGCCAGGGGCACCGGGGCAAGTTGCTGGTGGATACCTACCGCCGCTATCGGCGGGCCCTAGCCGCCAATAATGCCCTGGACTTTGATGATTTGCTGCTGTTGCCAGTGCAATTACTGCAACAAAATGCCCAGGTGCGTAGTTATTGGCACCGGCGTTTTCGTCATCTCTTGGTGGATGAATACCAAGATACAAACCGCACCCAATACGACCTGCTCAAGTTGCTGGTAACCGATGGGGTGGATCCTGCCCAATACAACGATTGGCAGAACCGCTCCGTGTTTGTGGTGGGCGATGCTGATCAAAGCATCTACAGCTTCCGCGCCGCCGACTTCACGATCCTTATGGGTTTCCAGGGGGATTTTGGTGATGGCGCCGCCGACCATGCCACCCAAACGATGGTGAAGCTGGAGGAGAACTATCGCTCCACCTCAACGATCCTGGAGGCGGCCAATGCCCTGATTGCCCGCAACAGCGAGCGGATCGACAAGGTGTTGCGTCCCACCCGCGGTGCCGGTGAATTGATTCGGCTCACCCGTTGCGAAGACGAAATCGCCGAAGCCGAGGCGGTGGTGCAGCGCATGCGCGAGCTGCAGGCCAATCACCCGGAGCTGCGTTTCGGCGACATGGCGGTGCTGTATCGCACCAATGCCCAGTCGCGGGCCATTGAGGAGGCGCTGGTGCGCTGGCGGGTGCCCTACACGGTGGTGGGTGGCCTGCGTTTTTACGACCGGCGCGAAATCAAGGATGTGCTCGCTTACCTGCGGCTATTGGTGAATCCCGCTGATTCCGTGAGCCTGTTGCGGGTGATGAATGTGCCAAAGCGGGGCATCGGTAAAACCACCCTGCAGCGGCTTAGTGATGCCTCCAGTCAGCTGGGGGTGCCCCTCTGGGAGGTGGTGAGCGATGGCGAGGCGGTGCGCAGCCTGGCGGGCCGTTCCGCCCGGGGGCTGTTGCAGTTCACCGAGCTACTCACTGACCTGCGGGGCCGGGTGGAGCAGGCGGCCCCCAGTGAACTGGTACAGCTGGTGCTGGAACGCAGTGGCTACGTGGCCGAATTGATCGCCGAAGCCACCGATGAGGCGGAGGAGCGGCGCCGCAACCTGCAGGAACTTGTTAATGCTGCCCTGCAGTATCAGGAGGAAAACGAGGAGGGGGACCTGGAGGGTTTTCTCTCCTCGGCGGCCCTGGCCAGTGATGCCGACGACAAGGACCTGGCGGCGGAACGGGTGGTGCTGATGACCCTGCATGCCAGCAAGGGTTTGGAGTTTCCGGTGGTGTTTCTGGTGGGCATGGAACAGGGCCTCTTCCCCAGCTATCGCTCCCTGGAGGATCCCTCCGCCCTGGAGGAGGA
Organism: Cyanobacteriota bacterium; assembly: GCA_039799245.1. Classification (GTDB taxonomy): domain Bacteria; phylum Cyanobacteriota; class Cyanobacteriia; order PCC-6307; family Cyanobiaceae; genus Synechococcus_D. The sequence goes on along the minus strand of JBDLTB010000021.1, from coordinate 61,804 downwards.
GCGCCGGCTCTGTTATGTGGGCATCACCCGCGCCAAGGAACGGCTGTTTCTCTCCCATGCCAGCGAACGGCGGCTTTGGGGCGGCATGCGCGAGCCGGCGGTGCCCTCGGCCTTTCTGGCGGAACTGCCGGAGGAGTTAATCCAGGGGGAATTGCCCCGCAGTGGTGGGGCGGCTTTGCGGCGCGAGCAACGGCTGGAGCGGCTCACCCGGGTGGATCGGGGGGCCGGTGCCGCCAGCCCCAAGGGCCCCGCCGGCCATCCCTGGGCCGTGGGTGATCGGCTGCTGCACGACGTCTTTGGTGAGGGCAAGGTGACCCACCTGTTTGGCAGCGGTGAGAAAATTTCAATTGCGGTCAAATTCCAGGGCATGGGGCCAAAGATCCTTGATCCGCGGTTAGCGCCGGTCCGGCTGTTGTCCTGAGGGAATGGCTGGCGGCAGCACCGCCAGGGGGATAGCCAGCAACACGCCGGTGAACACCTGGGTGACGGGCCAGTGCAGCAGCGATACATCAAAACAAGCCTGCAGCAGGCTGTACACCAGGGCCGCCTGGCCCACCCGCCGCGGTAGGGGCTCCAGCAGCGGTTCCGCCCGCCTCCAGCTGTTCAGCAACAGGGCCACCAGGAGCCCCAGCCCCAGCAGCCCCAATAGGCCGCTGTCCGCCCAGAGTTGTAGGTAGAGGTTGTGGGCGTGGTCGGCTACGCCCCCATTAATGAGTTGGTGGCAGAAGTCCTTTGGCCGCTCAAAGCCCACCCCGTAGAGCAGCCGGTTGCTGCCGCTGAAGGGCAACTGGATGTAGCACTGGCCGATCTCCAACCGGCCCAGGTCGGAGCTGAGGTGCAGGCCCGGCAGGCCGGTGCTGGAGGGGCGCAGCAGCTGCTTGAGGGCTACGGCCCCCGCCGCCAGCCCCAGCAGCCCCAGCAGATCCCGCCAGAAATTGCCCTGGGCCGCCCGCTCCCGCAGCAGCACCAGCGCCAGGGCCCCTAGGGAGCTGATCAGGGCCGCCCGGGAGCCGGTTTGCCACACCATCAGCAGCGCCAGGGCGGCGGCCCCACCGGCCAGTATTCGACCCCACCAGGGCTGCCTGCGTTGCCAGAGCCAGCCCCCGGCCAGCAGCAAGAGCAAGCCCAGCAGATAGCCCCCCTGGTTGGGGCCGGCCAAGGGATTGGGAATCCAGGGTTTCGGGCCCAGGTGCGTAACCAGCAGGGGCAAGACCAGTAGTGGCAAGCGCAGCAACTGGGGCCAGCGCCGCTGGCCCACCCCCGTGGCGGCCAGCAGGCTGGCCACCAGCAGCAGGCCGTCCTGGGCGGAGGCCGGATGGGGCATCTCATTGAGCCACCAGGTGCGGGCCATCAGAAGCAGCACCAGGGCCAGGGGCCAGAGGGCCCAGCGCCTTTCTTGGGGCGCTAGCACCAGTTGGGCTATCACCCAGGCGCTGGCGGGCAGGCTGCTGAGCAAAGGATTCAGGGGCAGCAGAAACAGCAGGGCCGCCAGGGGCAGCAGCAGATCCAGCGGCATGAACCAGGGGCGCATGGGGCCCGACCCTATGCCAGCAGCCAGGGGCTATAGCGCACCTGGCTGAAGCGTTTGGCCCGCTCCCGGGCCTGGGCACCGATGGCCCGTAGCTGGGCCTCGGGGGTCGCTTGGGGATCCCGCAGCCGGTGCAGCAGCTGAACCTGTTCGCTACGCAGGTCGCCGCCGGGTTCCCCCAGATCAAAGCCGGTGATGCCGGCTTCCAGTTGTTCTTGCCAGCCGCCGGTGCGGTTGCGCAGAAGGGGCTGCCCCAGGGCCATCGCCTCCAGGGCCACCAGCGAGAAGGTTTCCCTGCGCGAACAGCTCACAGCGATGTTGGCCCGGGCCATCGCCGCCAGGGCCAGGGCCTGGGGGCCGTGGGCGGTCCAATGGAACTTATCCCCCAGTAGGGCCTGGCCCCAGAAACGCAACTCCCGGGCCAAGGGGGCGCCGGGGTCTGTTTCCAAGCCGATGAAATGCAGCTCCAGGGGCCGTAGGGGGCCTTCCTGGCGGAGCTTCAGCACCGCTTGCACTAGGCGCAGCAGCCAGAGGTGCCCCTTGTGGCCGGCGCCGGCCATGCCGGTGAGCTGCAGTCGCAAGCTCTCAAAACTGGGCAGGGGTTGCAGCAGCAGCTGGGAGCGGGGGCCGCTGAGCTCCAGGCGGGGGGATTGCACCGCAAGGTCAGCACCTGAGTATTGGAGCCAGGCTTGGTAATGGGCGAGGCTGTGCTGGGACGGCACCCGCAGCTTTAGGCGGCCAGCGGCCAGCAGGGGCCGTAAGCGCCGGGGCCAGTGGTCACCAGGTAATAACTGGCTTGGATTTCCCTCATGGGCAAACCAGTCGAGCCGCCTTAGCTGCCCCTGCTCGAGCCAGTCCAGGGCCGTTTCGATTATCGGGACGGGCAGGGCCAGGCTGTTGAGCAGCAGCCGGTCCCCTGGCCTCGGGGTGGGGGGCCGCTGGTCGGCATCAAGCACCCGGCAGCGCAGTCCTTCGGTTTCCAGTTCCCGCCGCAGTTGGGTGTGCACCCGGTCGTGCAGGCCCCCCCAGCTCAAGAGCCGCAGCTGCCGCCGCCAGCCTTCGCTGGCCAGTTCCCGGGCGATGGCCGCCAGCACTAGCGGTGCCCCGGTGTGGGTGAAGTTATGGCTGTAGAGCCAGAAGTGGGGGGCCATCAGGGTGGGCTTCCCATCAGCGCTTGGGGGCCAGTAGTTCCCGCCAGCGCGACCCATAGGGGTCCACGCCCCAGGCCCCCCCCAGGCTGGGGCCCCAGAGCGCCTGGAAGTGGGGCAGTTCCGCCGGCACCGCATCCAGGCGGCGGCTGGCGGATTCGAAATGCAGCCAGCGGCTGGCGGGATCCAGCAGCACCGCCAGGCCGGCCTGGCGAGCCCTGAGGCAGAAATCCACATCTCCGTAGTTCACCGGCAGCTCCAGGCGCAAACCGCCCAGCTGGCGCCAAAGGGCTGCGCTACATAGGCATACGGCGGCGGTTACGGCCTGGAATTGGCGGGGGGCGGCCAGCAGGCCCAGCGGCAGGCGTTCCGGGGCGCAACCGGCCCAGCCATGGCGGGGCGCCAGGTTGTCGATGGCGACCCCGGCGTGCTGCACCCGCCCATCGGGGTAGAGCAGCAGGGCCCCCACCACCCCGACGCCGGGCCGTTGGGCTAGGGCCAGCATCGAGCCGATTGCCTGGGGCTCCAGCAGTTCGGTGTCATCGTTGAGTTGCAGCAACCAGTCGCCCCGGGCGGCGGTGGCGGCCTGGTTGAGGCGCAGGCTGTAGCTGTAGGGGCGCTGGTCCCGTTCATGGCGCCAGCGGCCCGGCCCCAGGGCCGTAGTGGTGAGAGCCTCCAGTTCCGCCAGCAGCTCGGCGGACAGTTCACCGCCGTCGATCAGCACGATCTCCAGCTGGCGGTAGCGGTTGCGCTGCAATAGATGCTCCAGGCAATGGCGCAGCAGCAGGGTGGGGCGGCCCTGGATGGTTTTGTGGAAGCCGCCGCTGGGGATTAGCACACTCACCAGGGGCTCGCCCCGGGGCACGGCGGGCTGCGCCGGGGCCAGGGCGAGGGGCTGGGCGGGGGCATTCACCAGGGGCAGGGCCACATGGGCCCAGGCCCCAGGGCCCACCGCCGCCAAGAGCTGGGACCGCCAGGGGGGCCGTTCCGCGGCCTGGGGGGGGGGCGGCCCAAGGGCTTCGAGCAGGGATCGCTCCAGCCAGAGGGGGCCATCGCCCTCCCCCAGGGCGCCATCCAGCAGGGGGTCGAGCTGGCCCTTCTGGCGCCAGGCCCAGCGGCCTGGGCGGGCCAGGGGCACCCAGTCGTCGCAGCTCACCACCCGGGCGTTGCTGCGCCATTGGCGCTGGCTGAGTAAGCGCCGCAGGCGCCGCCGCTGGCCGGGCGGGATAACCCAGTCTGGTGGTAGCCAGAGCTGGTAATCGCCGGATTCCCTACGGGGGCAGCGCAGGGGGGCCAGCCCGGGTTGGAGGCCAATTAAGCAGCGCCGCAGGCGATCGGCCCAGGCTTGGCCGCGCCAGCGCTCGAGTTTCGGCACCAACCGTTCAGCGGCCACCCGCCGCGGTTGCTTGCACTTGGTCCACCAGCCGGCAGCCTGGGGGCGTTCGTTCACAGGCTTGCGGCGCTGACGCGAACTTAAGGAGGGGCTTTCGGTGTCGTCAATCGTTGCTGTGCTGTCCAGGGGGCGTCGATGAGCCTGCCGCGGCTATGGATTGACTGGCTCGTGGCCCAGGCCACCCCCCAGGGACTGCGGCTCAGCCTCGTGGGCGGTGCGGTGCGGGACCAGTGGCTGGGCCATCCCACCCCCCTGAAGGACCTGGATGTGGTGGTGGAGGGGCCATTGCCTTGGCCAGCCCTGCGCCTGGCAAAGGCCATCGCCGCGGCGGCTGGGGCCCTGCCCGCTGGCCACCAGCTGCAGCACTGGCAGACCCATGGCGCCTATGGCACCGCCCGCTTGGAACTGCTCACCCCCCAGGGCCCCCTGCTCTGCGATCTCACCTCCGCCCGCCGTGAAACCTATGCCTTTCCTGGGGCCCATCCCCAGGTAGTTCCGGCGGCCCTTGGGGACGACCTGAGTCGCCGGGATTTCAGCCTCAATGCCATGGCCTTGCGCTTGCCGGAGGGCACGGCAGATCTGTTGGATCCCCACGGCGGGGCGGCAGATCTGGCGGCGGGCCAGCTGCAGCTGTTGCATGGCCAAAGCCTCTACGACGACCCCACCCGCCTGCTGCGGGCGGTGCGCTACGGGGCGCGGCTGGGGCTGGAGCTGGCTCCGGCCACTGCCCAGCAAGCCCAGCAAGCCCTGGGGGCCTGGCCCTGGCCGCCAGGGGCACCGGCCCTGGGGGCGCGGCTACGCATGGAGCTGGAGTTGCTGTTTGAGGAGCACTGTTGGCGGCAGGCCTTGGGGGTGCTCGAGGGCTGGGGCGGGCTGGGGCTTCTGCAACGGGGTTGGCGCCATTTGCCCGTGGGCAGCGGCCGCCGGCTGGCGCGATTAGGGCATTGGGGGGCGGCCCTGGATCCGGCCTGGTCGGCGCCGGAACTGCGGCTGGTGGGACTGTTGGAGTTGCTGCCGGGTGATCTTTCTGTGCGCTTGGAGCTGGCCCAGCGGCTGCAGCTCCACCACCGCCAGCAGCGCCTGCTGGAGCAGGCGGGGCTGTTGCTGCAGTGGTTGCAGCAGGGGGAAGCCAGGGCCCACTGGCGCCCCTCCCAGTGGACGGAAGCCCTCGAGCACCCCGGCAGCCACGGCCATCCCCTGGCGGTGCTGCTGCTGCTGCTCCATCCAGAAGCGCCTGGGGCCCCCTGGCGGCGGCCGTTGCTGCACTGGCTGCTGCGTTGGCGCCAGCTGCGCTCGCCGCTGAGCGCCAAGCAACTGCTGGCCGAGGGGCTCCCTCCGGGGCCGGCCTTGGGCCAGCGGCTATGGCAGGAGCGGGCGGCGGCCCTGGATCGCGGGGTTTGAAACCGCGATGGTTGCAATCACGGCCCCCAGCACCGCCAGGCTGCGCTGGGGCTGCAGCGGCAGGCGTACCAGGGCCGTGGCCAGCAACCGAGCCGTGCGCAGGGCTTGCACCCAGGGGGGGCAATGGCGGCGCAGGAAATTCAGATAGCTGATGGTGGAGAGTTTCAGCCGCCGCGGGGAGGGGGTGTGGCTGCCGGCCCCCCGTTGGTGGCCGATGGCCAGTTGGGGTAACCAGAGCACTGCCGCCCCCTGGGCCCCCAGCCGCAGGCAAAGGTCCAGGTCTTCGTAATAGAGCGGGAAGGCGGGGTCGAAGCGGGCGGGGGGCTGGTGGGCCTCGGGTTGCAACACCAGGCTGCAACCGCTGAGCCAATCCACCGCCACTGGCCCCTCCTGCTGGCCCAGTGGCGCCCCCACCCGGTGCCGGCGAAAGCGCAAGCCCCGATTAAACCAACCACCACTGGCCTCCAGCTCGCCGCTGCTGGCCTGCACGGCGGTGCCCACCACTGAGCGACGGTCGAGGCTCGCCAGCTGGGCGATCAGCCGGGCCCATTCATCGCCCCGTCGCAGGCGGGTGTCGGGATTGAGCAGCCACACCCAGCCGTTGAAACCCTCCGCCGCCAGCACTTCAAAGGCGCGGTTACAGCCGTCGCCAAAGCCCGCGCCCTCCTCGCCCTCAAGCAGCTGCAGGCCCAGCGATCCACCGGCCAGGGCCAAGGCCAGGGCTTGGCTTTGCAGGGGCGCCGACAGGGGCGCGTTGTTCACCAACAGCCAGCGCTCGGGCTGCCACTGCTGCCGGGCCAGGTCTGTGGCCAGCTGCTGCAGGGGCGCTTGGCTGTGGTACGCCACGGTCACGATCACGAGCCGCTGGCTGGATTCCCGGCCCTGCCGCTCGCCGGCCCTAACCACCGGGCCCCGTCGGCGCTGGTTTGAGGGCAGCTTCCACCGCCTGGCGGGCGGCGGGGATCGACTGGCGGGCACTGCCGATCCGCCACAGCTGGCCCCCCAGTACGCCACTGAGGTCGCCTAGGCCCCGCAGCACCGGGTGGGGGCTGCGGCCTTGGCCCAGGTCGGCCACGGCCCGGGCCTGCCAGGGGCGCCAGGCGGCGTTGAGCACCACGGCGCGGTAGGCGCTGGGCCAGGGGCTGGCGGGGTTGAGGGTTTCGAGCCGGGCAAACCAGCGGTCGGCCTCCAGCGGTCGGTTCTGGAGTACTGCCAGCAGCCCTAGGCTCCAAAGGGCTTGGGGGTCGTTGGGGTTACTTGCCAGGCGGGTAAGTGCCTGTTGACGGACTTGGCCCTGGTAGAGGAGGTGGCCATCCAGCTGGTGTTCCACCCCGATGGCATCAAACAGCGGGGCCAGCCCCGCTGGCCCCTGGGCCAGGCCGGCGGCCAGGGGCGGGAAGCGCTGGCTAAAGCTGGGCCCTGGCGGTGCTTGGGGGCGCCTCACCCAGAGCTCAAAACGGCCCCCCAGGGGCTTGGGCCAGCTCTGGCGCAACACAAACCGCCCGCTATGGCGAATGGCGCTGTTGAAGGCCTCCACCTGGGGGCCCACGGAGCCCTGGAAGCCGCTGCCGAGCAGCACCAGCTGGGCCTGGGCCAGGGCGGCGGCGATGGGGGCCGGGTCGCCCCCCAGCTGGCGGCCCACCAGCTGGCCACCGCCGCGACGGCCGTAGTAACTGACGTTGTGCTGGTTGAGGCCGCCGGTGCTGGGCACCACGATCAGGGTGCGGGGGCTGGCGCCAGCGGCGCCCTGCAGGCTGGCCACAATCGCCTCCAGGGGTTCGGCTGGATGGCCCTGGCGTTCGATTGCCGCCACCCTGCTGGCGCCCGTGAGGCCGGCGCTGGCCAGCAGGCCCGCCGCCAGCAGCGGCCAGGGCAGCAGCAACCAGCAGCGGGCCAGGGCCAGGGCCAGCAGCGGCAGCAGCGGCGCCAGGTAGCGACTGTCCTTGTTGGGGCTGAGCACCGTGAGCAGGCTGCCGGCGGCCAGGGCCCCCAGCAGCCAGCCCCAGTCGCGGCTGGGCCATTGCCAGCTGGGCCACTGCCATCGGGGGTAGGGCCAGCCGCGGCGGGCCAGCTGCCCTGCCCCCACCAGGGCGCCCAGCAGCGCTCCGACCAGGGGCATCGCCCCCACCAACTGCGGCAGCCGGCGGGGGTACCAGAGCCAGCCGGCCAGGCTGCTGGCATTGGGGTCGCCCTCGCGGGCGGCCGATTCCAGCGTGGCCCGCCCAGTGCCCCCCAGGGTGGTGATCAGGTTGTGCTGCAGCCAGGGCAGCACCAGGGCGAGCACCAGGGCCAGGGCGGCCAGCCCCTGTAGCCGCCGGCCCTGGCCCTGGCGCAGGCCGCTGGCGGCGGCCCAAAGGGCTGGGGCCCCTAGCACCAGCAGGGCGCTCTGCTTGATCAGCAGGGCGCTGGCCACCGCCAAGGCGGCGACTAGGGCCTGGGGCCAGTGGCCCCCCAGGGGCGCCGGTCGCTGCCAGCGGCCCAGCAGCCAAAGGGCCCAGGTGCAGGCGGCGCCGAGCGGGATCTCCAGCACGTAATCCACCCGCACCTCCGCCAGCAGGGGCATCAGCCCGCAGAGCAGGGCGGCCAGCAGCCCGAGGGCCGCGCCGCGCCGCATCCCCCCCAGCTGCCGTCCCCAAAGGGCCACCCCCAGTAGCAAAAGCCCATGCCAAAGGCTGAGGGCCCAGGCGGCCTGGTCTGGACTATCGCCGGCCACGGCCATCACGCTGCCATTTACCAGGGAGGCGAGGGGGGGGATCTTGGGCGATAGATCCAGCAGTGCTTGCCAACCCTGCCAATGGCCCCCGGCCAGCAGGCCCAGGGCGCGCCCGTGGTCTAGGGCACTGTTGAGGTAGTCGGCCTGGTCCCAGGCGGGCAGCCGTTGGTCAACGTGCAACCAAAGCCGATCGAGGGCAGTGCATAGCAGCCAGAGCAACCCCAGCAGCGGCCAAAAGAAACGCTGCAGCAGGGGCTTCTGGGAAGACTTCTGCAAAGGCTTCTGCATCTGCAATGGTTGAACCAAGTTTTCAGCCCAGGCGGCCCGGGGAATCCTGACGGATCAGCGTTCGGGTCTTGGCAGGCCAAGCAGGCTGGAGGTGCTGGCTAACCTGCTGTTGTGGCCAAGATTGCTCCCTAGCTGGATAACCCTTGGAGCTCCTGTCTTCTCTTGAGCGTCTGCGCCGGGCCCGGCATGGGGAGTGGCTGCTGCAGATTCGGGCGCAGCTCGAGGCAGCACTGCTGCCTGGTTGTGGGGTGTATTTGTTTGGTTCGCGGGCCCGGGGCGATTGGGACGGCTTTTCCGACACTGATTTGTTGGTGGTGGGCCCGAACCAGGGGCAGGCTGAACGGCAGGCCGAGCGGCTGCGGGAACAGACCATCGGTGACGACGTCTTGGCCATCAGCAGGGATCGCTGGGAGGGAATTGGTCCCGAGTCCTCTCCCTACTGGCGGGCGATAAGGGTGCAGGCCCAGCTTTTGGCGGGATTTTCAAAATGAATGCACGGCCCCAGGCCTGGCTGCAACAGGCCAAAGATGATCTCGGCGTGGCGCGCCTCACCCGCGACAACAGCTACTACCCCCAGGCTTGTTATTTCGCTTCCCAGGCGGCGGAAAAGGCGCTTAAGGCATTGATCCTTGAACTTGGGGCTGAGCCCCCCCACACCCATGTGCTTGGGGAATTGCTAAAGCTGCTGGGCCAGCTGGGTTGTGAGTTGGAGGCGCTGGAGGCGCTTCCCCTGCGCAGCCTCAGTCGTTTGAGTGTCACCAGCCGCTATCCACTGGAGGCCACGCCGCCGGCGGAGTTGTTTGATCGGGCCGATGCTGATCAGGCCATTGGCACGGCAGAAGCTGTACTCAGCTTGGTGGAGGCCCTAGATCAGCCCCTGTAGCCCTGGGGATTGGCCGCTTGCCAGGCCCAGCCATCCCTACAGATTTCCCCCAGGCCGCGCTGGGTGCGCCAGCCCAACCGTTCCAGGGCCAAGGACGGATCGGCCACGGTGATGGCGGCATCCCCCGGCCGGCGCCCCACCAGCCGGTAGGGCACGGCCCTAGCGCTGGCGAGCTCAAAGGCCTGCACCAGCTCCAGCACCGACTGGCCCTGGCCGCTACCCAGGTTGAGGGTGAGCAATTGCGGCTCCTCCGCCAGCAGCACCTCCAGGGCGGCGCGGTGGCCCTCCGCCAGGTCCATCACATGGATGTAGTCGCGTACCCCGGTGCCATCGGCGGTGGGCCAGTCGGAGCCGAATACCTGCAGCTCGCTGCGGCGCCCCACCGCCACCTGACTCAGAAAGGGAAAGAGGTTGTTGGGAAGGCCCTGGGGATCTTCGCCGAGGCGACCGCTGGGGTGGGCCCCCACCGGGTTGAAATAACGCAGCCGGGCGATGCGCCAACCGGGTTCGCTGGCGGCCAGGTCTGCCAGCAGTTGTTCCACAGCGGCCTTGCTGTGGCCGTAGGGGTTGATGGGCTGGATCGGCGCGGTTTCCGGGATCGGCACCTGGGCGGGGTAGCCGTAGAGGGTGGCGCTGCTGCTGAACACCAGGGTGCGGCAGCCGGCGGCGGCCATGGCCTCCAGCAGTAGCCGGGTGCCGCCCACATTCACATCCCAATACAAAAGTGGCTGGGCCACCGATTCCCCCACCGCCTTGAGCCCAGCGAAGTGGATCACCGCATCAATGCCCCCGCCGCTGGCATAGGGGCCGCTGCCGAATACCCGCCCCAGGCAGCCCGGATCGCGCAGGTCGCCCGCCACCAGCTCCAGGCGCCGGCCACTGAGTTCCTCCACCCGTCTCAGGGCCTCGGGGGAACTGTTGCGGAAGTCATCGAGCACCACCAGCTCGTGGCCGGCCTCCAGCAGCACCACACAGCTATGGCTGCCGATGAAGCCCGCCCCACCGGTAAGCAACAAACGGGCCATGGCAGACGGCAGGGGTTAGGGGTTGGGCGCCAGTCTGACGAATGCAGCCGCGGCGGGCTGGTGCCGCTGCGGGAGGATCAGGGCCAGCGCCCCCGTTGCCGTTGAGCCAGTTACAGACCCTGCGCGGCATGGCCGACCTGTTGCCCGCCAGCACCGGCGCCTGGCAGCGGCTGGAGGCCACCGCCCGGGAGCAGTTCCGCCGGGCCTGCGTACAGGAGATCCGCACGCCGCTGCTGGAGGCCACCGAACTGTTTGCCCGGGGCATCGGCGAAGCCACCGATGTGGTGGGTAAGGAGATGTATAGCTTCAGCGACCGCGGCGACCGCAGTTGCACCCTGCGGCCGGAGGGCACCGCCGGGGTGGTGCGGGCGGCGATCCAGCACGGCCTGCTGAGCCAGGGCCCCCAGCGGCTTTGGTACGGGGGGCCGATGTTTCGCTACGAACGGCCCCAGGCCGGTCGGCAGCGGCAGTTTCACCAGATCGGCCTGGAATTCCTGGGGTTTGCTGATCCCCGCAGTGATGTGGAGGCGATCGCCATCGCCTGGGATCTGTTGGCGGAGCTAGGCCTTAGCGACCTGCAGTTGCAGCTCAATTCGCTGGGTACCAGCGCTGACCGGGTTCAGTACCGCAGCACGTTGGTGGCCTGGCTGGAGCAGCGCCGCGGCCAGCTCGATGCCGATTCCCAGCAGCGGCTTGAAACCAACCCGTTGCGGATCCTTGATTCCAAAGATCCCGCCACCCAGCAGTTGCTGGAGCAGGCCCCCAGCCTGGGGGAGGCCCTGGCGCCAGAGAGTGCTGAACGGTTTGCCCAGGTGCAGGCGGGCCTCACGGCCCTGCAGATCCCCTTTGTGCTGAATCCACGCCTGGTGCGCGGGCTCGATTATTACGGCCACACCGCCTTTGAAATCACCAGCAGCGCCCTTGGCGCCCAGGCCACCGTGTGTGGCGGCGGCCGTTACGACGGGCTGGTGCAGCAGCTGGGGGGTGGGCCCACGGCTTGCATCGGTTGGGCCATGGGGTTGGAGCGGTTGGTGTTGTTGTTGGAGTCCTATGGCCGCCCCCCAGCGGCGGTACCGGATTTGTATGTGGTGAGTCAGGGGGCGGCGGCGGAAGCCCTGGCCCTGCAGGCCGCCCGCCAGCTGCGCCAGGCGGGCCATGCGGTGGAGCTCGATCTCAGCGGGGCCGGCTTTGGTAAGCAGCTCAAACGGGCGGCGAAATCCGGGGCCCGTTGGGCTTTGCTGATTGGCGAGGAAGAGGCCGCCAGTGGCCAGCTACAGCTCAAAGACCTGCAGGCCAACAGCAGCCAACCGCTGGAGCTGCATCAGCTGGGGGAGGCTTTGGCTGTGCCGTTCTCCCAGGAAACTCCTGCTCGGAACAAATAACATATATTTATTTTGATGGCCAGTGTAAAGTTAAATCTATTAAACTGCTTGTGTCATTGTGATAATTGCAGGCCCCGGCTTCGCAGGCATTGACTGGCTTTTAGGTGAAATTATTTTTTCCTGTGACAGGTTGGTTATGGTAATTGCGAGTCGATATTTTAAAAAATTGCTTTAGCTCTCCATCGGTTAATTGCCATTGGCGCCAGTGGTAAGTGATGCCAAGCAATCTCAGGTTGTTCCCGATACTGGGACGCTTTTATGAGTTTTTAAGGGAGTTAATCTAGAACTTGTAAGTTGTCAAGGGGGAAATCTGGCCAATTCCTCTACGATGACGCATGGACAGATTGCCGTTGGTTTTAATTTTTTTATTCTTCATGATTGTCGTTATGGTTTGTATCTTGCAGGGTTTGCGGTTGAGGGGGATGGCATAGTCCCGTTAAGTTGGCGCTGTGTTTTGGCGCCGTCTTTTGGCACCGTCTTGGGTGACTCAGGCATTCTACTTGATTATTTTTTTCAGCAAGGCTTTCATTCTTCTGGCTAAGGGTAGGCTGTTTTGGCTTTGAAAAATCTCCTCGATTTGTCTGTCGTATCGATTAACTAAGTCCCGAAGGCTTAGGCCATAATCTTTGTTGAAAGCCCCATCAAGTTCCCTTGCCAAAGGTTGATCTTCTGCCCCTTTTTGAGCAACCACTGCTATATCTGGGGATACCCCAAACAAAACATCTGACAAAGTAATTTTCCTGTTCAATCGGTGCAAATCCTTCTCTTCCTGAAGGCGCAATATTTTATTTCTGTAAAAGCCTTGCTCCTGCGATAGGAATGCGAGTAGTGACACCGGAATGGGTCTTATATGGCTTGGGTCTTCCCAGAAGCTTGAGCTGCTGACTGCAATGTTTTCAATATTTGGCATTTCGATGATTAGAATGCCTCCAGGCCTTAAGGCTTTAAATGCATTTTTAATGAGACTAATTATTAATTCACTAGGTAGATGTTCTACCAAGTGGAATGCACTAATGATCGATTGACTTTCTTCTGGTAGGCGTTTTATCTCCTCAAGGGCGTTGCCAATGCGAATGGATTGATCACTATTGTTGGCCATATAAGGATTTTCGTCTACCCCTATGCAGTTAAATCCGTATTTACGCATTAGCTGGATCCACTCGCCCCTGCCGCATCCAGCATCAAAAATGCTGCCCCCGGGATGGGCGGAAGCAATGGGAATGAAGAAATCTTCATATTGTTTAAGTCTTGCCGTAATTAACGTTTCTGGCCCCCTGAAATGATCTTCGAAGGAGCGATACAACTGATAGTCCATTTGATAAGTCGCTGTTTAGTTGTGATTGTATGATTGTTCTTGAAAGTTTATCCCCTAATCAATGCCAGGGCTTGGGTTAATTGTGTCAGCGTAATTCATTTAATATCGCGAGTACGGACTTGGCTGAATCTCGCCAAGTTGGGACTGATTTTAACATGGATGCCCTTGGCTCAATAGCATTATTTTCCTCCTTGCTTATTATTGTGATTACATTCGCAAGTGATTTTGGGCAATTGTTAGCATAGAAATCAACTTGGAGGCTGTAATCGTTGGCGACCTCTCTGAATATGGGAATGTCATTTGCAATAATCTTTTTACCCTTGATGGCGGCTTCAATTAGGGGGAGTCCAAATCCTTCTGCCCTAGATGGGCAAATAACAGCGCGGCAGCGGGAGTAGGCAATTTGCAGTAGATCGTCTGGGCAGTCATCAATAAGAAATAAGCGTTTTCCGTAATCAAGATGATGGACGATCCCATGGCCTATTCTATTGCCATCGTAGCCCGGTCTTCCGATAACAATGATCGATGCAGGTATTTTCAGATGTGCCAAAGATTCAAGGAGTACATCATGTCCTTTTCGTCTTTCAAGTGTACCGACAACCAAAAAGCAGTTGTTTAGCGTCTGATGGCTATCTAGTTGCCTTGGGGGAAGAGATTTGTCTTTAATATCTGTGTTTAGATCGCTGCCCATGATTAACACCTTGCGAGGGGCCCCTTGGAAAAGGTTTTCATGCTTTAGGAATGATTCTAATTCGGTGTTGCTTTGTTTGGAGATTGATATGTAGCAAGAGGTGAGCCGAGCGCTGGCAGTGAAAAAATTCTGCCAACTGCAGACAATGGATGGATGACAAAAATCACCGTTGAAATATGGTATGGCGTCATAGAAAATTGTATAGATTTGAAAAGAATATTTTTTCTGGCGTATGCCTAGCTCACCCCAGAATGAGTGGGCTTGTTCCCATGGTGTATCGGCTAAAATAAGTTGATCGGAGCGCTTAAATTTGATCGGATTCAGCCTGTTACCTGAAAGAGGTAGTTGATTTAGGAGAATCAATAAAGATCGCTTAAGCTTAAAAAAAAGTACCCGGGCAGAGCGGTATAAGCTGATTAAGCCTAGAAATAAAGTGTCAAGCCTTATAATGCCAAAAGATATTTTCTTTAATGCTTGGTATAACTTTAGAGTTGCCATGCGATTTACGCCGAGGACTGATTTTCTCCCTTGGGATGAATCTGATGCTTCAATGGGTGGGGAATAGCTTTCGGGATGGGCAAATATTTCCAGGGGCTGGTTGTAAATGGCAGCTGATTTTGGAGCTGGCGGATTAATGGGAGCAAAGGGTAGCTGGAAAAAACCTTGGAGGATTCCACTGGATTTATAAGTAACGGGAACTACCTCAAAGTTAGCTTCTGCTTCGTTTGAAAGTATATGTAGTTCTTCGTAGAGACGCCTGGCTACCCGTTGAATTCCTGTTTGTATATTCTGTTCACTAAGAGAGCTAAAGTCAAAAAGAATGCGAGTTTTGGGCATCCGAAAAGATTTTTATATTCTTATGCTATCATGAGTATCGTATAGTGTCAATCAATTTGCTTAGCCAATGGCCAGTATGACTACCTCTTCAGATGCTCCCCTTGCGTTGATTATTGGGGTTACAGGCCAGGATGGTGCTTATTTGGCTAGGCATCTTTTGTCTGAAGGGAGGCGTGTGCTGGGTACATCTAGGGATAGAGAGACCGCTAGGCTTGACAATCTGAAGTGCCTAGGACTTGTAGAGTCTGTGCCTATAGTATCGATGGCCCCTAGTGATTTTCGCAGTGTTTTTAGGGTTGTAAATGAAGCGAGACCCTTCGAAATCTATAACTTATCAGGCCAAACAAGTGTGGGCTTGTCTTTTGAGCAGCCTTTGGAGTGTTTTGAGTCAATATCAACTGCTACGTTAAATATACTTGAATGCCTTAGGATGATTGACTTTCCATGCCGATTTTTTAATGCAGGTAGTTCTGAATGTTTTGGTGATTGTTCTTCGCCCGCAAGTGAATCCACATCCTTCGCTCCTACGAGCCCTTACGGAATTGCAAAGTCAACGGCTTTTTGGCAGGCTGCTCATTACCGTTCTGCCTATGGAATATGGGTTTGCACGGGAATTCTAGGTAATCATGAATCTCCATTTCGAGGTAAGCGATTTGTGATCCGAAAAATCATAGATTCTGTTAAATCTATTGCGGCAGGAAAGCAGCAACAGCTTGTACTTGGAAACCTTGATGTTTGCCGGGATTGGGGATGGGCTCCTGATTATGTTCGGGTTATGAGCATGATGCTTGAGGCCTCTGGGCCATGTGATTATGTTATTGGGTCCGGGATGTCCCATCGTCTTCGCGATTTTGTAGATATTATTTTTAATCTTGCTAATCTGTCGGCCGAAGATCATATTGTCTGCAGTCCAAATCTCCATCGCCCATCGGATATTCGACAGACATTGCTTGATCCTTCAAAGGCTTACGGGGCCCTTGGTTGGTCTACTGATTATTCTTTGGAGTTTATTGCGAAAAAGTTATGGAATAATGAATTTATATGAGTGGGGGCGCAATTTTAAGAGGAGCTTCCATGTCTTCTTTTCTCTTCGATGCCTCCGTGATTGCCCATGGCCTCACGGGTCAAGCGCTTGCTCGTACAGGGGTCTATCGCTATGCCAATTCCCTGTTGCGCGCCATGGCCATGGAGTGCAGCTGGTCTTCCGACCAATCTCTAATCACTCTTCTTCCTCAAGTTGATCGACAACAGCGTTTAGCTTTTAAATCAGAGCTAGAGAGTTGGCCCGTTCGATTGCCGCAAATCCTTGGCGGTGCCGTTCTTCCCTTTCGGGCTTCAAGCTGGCTTCAACGACTGCTGGGCGGGCGAGTGGCCAGTGGCTTGGAGCGTCGTATTCAAATGGCTACTTTGCAGTACCGCTTAAAAGAGCTCTTGCGGATTGCACCTATTGACCCTGTCTATTTCACTCCCTACGATCTGGCTCCCAGGCTGCCGCCCTCGCCCTGTCTTAGGCGGGTAATTTGCATCCATGACCTAATCCCTGTCCTCTTCCCTGAGCACTGTCAATCCTCCTCTCGAGAATTCTTCTCTCGGCTGCAGTTGCAATTGCCTGGTGTGGATGGAATTATCTGTGTATCTAACTCTACTCGAGATGATCTTCTGCGTTGGTTGCCGCAGCTAGATTGCAAGCCCATTGCTGTGATTCCCCATGCTGTAGATGATTGCTTCAGCCACGGGTATTGTTCCCAAGATCTGTCGTTATTAGCGGACTTTGGCCTTGGCGACAAGCAATATATATTAAGTGTGGGAACCCTTGAGCCGAGGAAAAATCTTGGAACATTGCTAACTGCCTATGCTAAGTTAACTGGCCGCCTTGGTGAGGCGGTGCCTCGATTGGTTTTGTGTGGCCCAGCGGGCTGGGGGGGCCTAGCCTTGCAGGATCAGATTAGAAGCTTGCAATTGGAAGGAAAGGTTCTTCTTACTGGTTTTGTTGCCAACGAGGTATTGGCAGCTTTGTATAGATGTGCTGTATGTTTTGTGTTCCCTAGTCTTTACGAGGGGTTTGGTTTGCCCGTGTTGGAAGCAATCAGCTCAGGTACGCCAGTCTTATCGTCTAATCATCCGGCAATGGCAGAAGTGCTTGGTGAAGCAGCACTCACCTTTAATCCTCTTGATGCAGACCAGTTATCAGTTCAGCTTGAAAGGATAATTCAAGACCAAGAACTCCAGCAGCACCTGCGCTTACTTGGGCTTGATCGTGCGCAGCAGTTTTCCTGGGAGAGCTCCGCCCGCCAGACCATTGCCTTTGCTAGATCGTTGCGGAGGTGAGCATCTTGACGAATCAACTAAAGGGTTGTCGATTGTTCCTAGGTGCGCTTTGTCGCGATGCCGAGCCTCAGTTGCCTGGGTTCAAGCGTTTCTTGCAGAGTATTTTGCCATTGCTTGCTTCACTGCAGGTGGTGGTGGTGGAGAACGACTCCATGGATGGCTCCTTCAGGGAACTATGTCGTTTGCAGAAGCGCTGGCCAAAGAACCTGCGACTGATCCAGCCTGGCAGCCTTGATCGGAGATTCTTAGAAAGAACAGATCGAATTGCTTTCTGTCGTAACTTGCTTCTGGAGGAGTTTCGTTTGCTAGGAGGGAGGGAGGCCTTTGATCTGGTCTTGATGCTAGATATTGCACCGGAAACCGCTGCGATTTCTCCTAGATGCATTGATAGAGCCCTAGCGCTTGCCCCCCCCAATTGGAGTGCACTTACCGCCAATCATGCTGCTTTTTACTACGACATCTGGGCGTTGCGTCACGCGCTTTGGTGTCCATTTGATGTGTCAATGGCGTTTCATGAGCACAAAGCAATGTATGGAGAGGAGTTTGCTCGGCGTGTGCTCATAGCCTCACGGCAGATTCATCTTCCGGCCCATTTGCCTCCGGTTGCCGTTGATTCTGCTTTTGCCGGTGCTGGCCTTTATCGTTCAAGTATTCTGGAGGGCTGTAGTTATGCGGGGCATGATGACCTGGGTCATCCAATCTGCGAACATGTTACTTTTCACCAATTAATCCGTAGCCGGGGAGGGCTGATCTATATTCAGCCTGCTTTTATTGTTTCCAGGGGCATTAGCGAGCATGGATTTTGGGGGCTAGAATGGATGCGATTCGGTATAATTGCTCGACTGGGAATGATGCAGTTGGCTTTTTTGTGGCGGCGTGTACTTAGCTTTGGTCGCATTGTAACGCTAAGACTAGGGGGCGAATGGTGATGGGATCCGAATCTAAGGCCACTTTTTCAACTTCTAGGGCAATAGGATTTTTGCTTACGCGGTTGGCGCCCAGGCGAAGGCTGCAACTGCTTGGATTGGCACTTTTGATGGCACTCACAAGTATTTTTCAGGTGTTATTTATACTTTCAGTGATGCCTTTTATGAATGTGCTGATTCATCCCGAGGCAATGTTAGCGGATTATCGTTTTAGTTATGTTGTGCAATTGCTCCAGTTGCAGTTCTTGCGAACACAGGATTCGCTGGTTTTTTGTTTCACGCTAGTTTTTGTGGGTGTGGCAATTGCCTTGGGCGTCAGCCGCACACTCACGGCTTGGGTGAGTGGACGTATTGCCGCTTCCATAGGCAACGATCTTAGTGATGAAGCCTTCTATCGTACGCTTCTGCAGCCCTACATTATTCACCTTGGTTTTAACAGTAGTGAGGTGATGATTGGCATCTCTCAGGTGAATGGAATTATTTCTGGAGTGCTGGCTCCCTGCCTCCAATTATTTGCCTGTGCCGTGATTTTGGGAGGTGCGTTATTCTCAATGCTTGTGGTGAGCTGGCAGGCCACAGTTGCTTCTGTTGTACTACTTGGAGGCTCCTATGTGTTGATTGCTGTCCGTTTGCATCGGCCGTTGCAGCGCAATGGCCAAATCCTTTTGCGGATGGCTGAGCAGGAAATGCGAGTTTTGCAGGAAAGCCTTGGCGGCATCCGCGACATGTTGATCGACAACAGTCAGTTGATGCATAGGGAACGCTATCGCTCTCTTACAACCACCAGTCGCCGCCTTACGGCTGACAGTGGTTTTCTGCAATCGTTTCCCCGATTTGTGGTTGAGGCCCTTGCCTACACCCTAATTGGGATTGGAGGCTATCTGATGGTGGCCCGTCGGGGCACGATTATTGACAGCCTTCCTCTGCTAGGTGTTTTTGCCTTAGCGGCACAATCTATTTTGCCTAATCTGCAGCAGATATATTCCTGCTGGGGGTCTATTCGTGCTAGCTCTGCTTCTTTGCAGAGGGTAATGGATTTGATTTCACAGCCCATTGATTTAAGTCTTTTACCTGTTTCTGGTGCGCTAGGGCGACTACCGGTGTTCCAGTGGAAGCAGGAGATTGAACTCAAAGACTTGCATTTCAGTTATGATTCCTCTTTGCCTGCAACTTTAAATAATATTTCTTTAAAGATAAAGAAGGGAGAGCGTATTGGCTTGGTGGGTCCCACCGGTAGCGGCAAAACCACCCTCACCGACATCATGATGGGTTTGCTTGAGCCTGACCAGGGTAGTTTGCTTGTTGATGGTGTGAATCTTGGCGGGGATCAGCTTCCGTTGGTTCATTGGCGCTCGTGCGTTGCCCATGTGCCTCAGAGTCTGTATTTGGCGGATACTTCGATCGGTGAGAACATAGCTTTTGGTTGTTCTTGGGCAGATGTTGACCATGGGCGATTGGCAAGGGTATGCCAAGAGGCTCAGCTTGATGGTTTTATTTCTTCCTTGCCCCGCGGTTGGCATACGCCGGTGGGTGAAAGAGGGCTGCGGCTGTCTGGTGGTCAGCGTCAGCGCATCGGCATTGCTAGGGCCCTTTACCGTTCATGTAGTTTTTTAGTGCTGGATGAGGCCACCAGTGCTCTTGATAATGTTACTGAAGCGCGGGTTATGGCAGCAATTGATCAACTAAGTAGTGATCTAACGGTGGTGATTGTTGCCCACCGCCTATCCACGGTTGAGCACTGTGATCGCATTATATTTCTTGATCATGGTAGATGTACTGGTTTTGCTCCTTACAATCAGCTTTTAAATAACCACCCTGAATTTCGCAAGATGGCCCTCAGTGCTGATGGGGATGCCTAGGATCCCATGGCCTGGCTACGGCGGTATCGACGCCGCCATCCGTCTTTGCTTGCAGTGGGCTAACAGATGACAGATAGTGTTCTTCATCTCAATGCCAGTGCCCATGAAGGTGGTGCAGCAAGGGCTGCCCTGCGTTTGCACAATGCCCTATTGGCCAATGGAATTAACAGTGCCTTTCAATCTGCCCATCCTGAGGCAATAAACCCCTGGCGCCACTGGCTATCCCGTTGGCGATACCACGGGTTTCGCACGGCTGTTCCTGGATTACACACAATTGCTTGGCCAGATACAGCTCTGGGTCGGCGCTTGATGCGTCAGCCTGATCCCCGGTTAGTGCTGCACTTCCATTGGCTGGGGGATGATCTGCTGTCCATTGAGCAGCTGGGGCGGCTCAATGGGCCCCTGTGCTGGACACTGCATGATATGTGGCCTTTTTGTGGTGCTGAGCATTACACAAATGATAGCCGCTATTCAGAGGGTTATTTGTCAACAAATCGTCCTGCTGGTGAGTCTGGTAAGGACCTTAATCGACTTACCTGGTCTCGAAAGCTTAGATCTTGGCGCCGACCGCTGCAGCTAATTACCCCAAGCCGTTGGTTGCAGGGTTGTGTGCGGCGCTCTGCACTCCTTGGCGATTGGCCCTGTGTCCACATCCCTAATGCAATCGATCATGATCAGTGGTACCCCCTCAATCAGGAATTTGCCCGCCAATCCTTGGGTTTGCCTATGGGTATTCCGCTGGTCTTATTTGTGGCCGTAGGAGGATTAGCTGATCCCCGTAAGGGTTCTGATCTATTGCTGCAAGCCCTGCAACTCTTGCGAGAAAAGTTGCCCGTTGAGCTGGTTTTAGTGGGCGGGAAAGTTCCCAGTCGTCTTTCATTTCCATGTCATGATCTTGGCTTCATTGATGATGATCAACATTTGCAATTGATCTATGCTGCTTGCGATTTATTGGCCCTGCCTTCTCGCTTAGATAACCTGCCAAACACAGCTCTTGAAGCTCAAATGTGTGGCAGGCCTGTGGTCGCCTTTGAATCCAGTGGTGCTGCTGAAACCGTGGAACATGGATTTTCAGGGGCCCTGGCTGCTGGCTTGGACCCCAGCTCATTTGCTCGGGCTTTATGGCAGGTATTGCAATATCCTCAGCCTCAAAAAATGTCAGATCAGTGTCGGAAAAGGGCCATGCAGCTATGGAGTCCTGCTGTGGTGGCCAAGGCCCATGCGAATATGTATCAAAAGCTTTTGGCTTGTAATTGATAATATTTATTCATTTGTCGGTGGAATTTGGCCTGGGGCGGGCTGCTGGCCTAGCTTTGTGTTCCAGGGTTTGGGTGTTGCTCCGTGAGTAAGTAAAGGGTGAGTAATTGAGGCACCAGTAAGTCGTAGTGGGATACATTTAGGCTTGGTTCCGACATTAGCAGGCCAAATGTTATTAGCCCAGTGGCGGCTAGGCTAAAGGATTTGCCAGGTATTTTCCGCAGCAGTTGCCAACTCGGAAGTAAAAGCAGGGCAAGCCAGCCAAATACTATGGGTAGGGAGCATATGCCCGCAGCTCGGAAGCTATCTAACGGTAGGCTATGCCAGTAAAGCTCATCAAATTGTGCTGGAAGATCTTGAAGACTTTTCTGATCGCCTGTGGGTAAGGCATGCAGTAGTCGTTGGTAACCCTCTTTAAAGAGCCCCGGCCGTCTATGGGGATCAGTTAGTAACGAGGGCAGTCTTTTTATGGTCAGTGAGTTTTTTAAAGCTTGAATCATGGCGAGGCTGAATCCTGAAAGTCCAAGCAGTGCCATAACAATTCTTCGCCCATTGCTAAGCTTTTTGATTGGATTGATGTCTGCAAGGATTGCCAGGGCAAACAGACTTGTGAGCAGCAAAGTAGTGCGAGTTCCACATACTATTACATAGCCCAACGCCATGCTGAAGGCTCCTGCCAGTAGGACTGGTTGTAATCGGCTGGGTAGGGTGCCTCTGGCAAGTGCAAGTACTCCTAGGGCGGAGTAGGCAGCGGGAGGGTGGTTTGATCGGCCACCCCAATTGCCAAGATGAACATCAAAAACATTCTTATATCCGCCCCCTATTAATAGGGTGCCAATCAGAGTGCCCCCTGCATAAAGCGTTAGTCCGAGGCCCACTCCCCAGAACCACCAGCGTTGTTGATCGGTTTTCAAACGCAGCACGCTTGTTGCCATTGCTGCAAAACCCAGGGCACGGATCCACTCTTGATTGGTGAGTCCCTCCAGGGTCCCGGGCACTGCGATGTGGCTCCACCGTGATACCAAAACCATCAACACAGCGATTCCAAGCACTAAAAGGTCCCGGAGGTCTGGGGGGTGCTGGCTCAATCGAATTCCTGCCAAAAGTGCCAGGGGGGGCAGCATTAGCATGGCAAGAACACTGAGGTCAGCCCAGCCAAGTACGCCCACGAGGAGGCCCACCCCCACCGCCAAGCCGTTTGCCAGCAGCAGCCAGCTACAAATGCGCGGACTAATACAAAAGCGTGGACTAACAGGAATCATTTTAAAAAGTTTGCAAATCCCAGCCCTGGAGCCCCAGCGTAGGCTTTGGCAATGGGAGCATCAATCGGCCAATTGCCGCTATTTCAGGGTCTCTGGCAGGAGTTTGAGCCCCCTAGGGGTTGGCTGCCTGCCCTTGGGGCCTTTGCCATGGCAATTAGCAGCATTACCCATGGGGCCCTGCTGGCTTCTGTAGATCTGTCCCATGGCTGAAGTTTTCGATCCAATTCTGGCTTTTGTCCCCTGTCACAACCGCTGTTCCATCACCGTGGCATTCCTGGAGAGTCTCCAGCAGGCTTGGCCCAGCGGGGCGTCGTTGGTTATTCATGTGCTGGATGACGGCAGCAGCGACGGCACAGCTGATGCTGTGCGATCCCGGTGGCCGGAAATTTGCCTCCATCACCTTGACGGTCGCCAATTCTGGGGAGGGGCTCTAAATAAAATTCAATCTCTTTTGGCGAATCCTGAGGATCTTGGTCTCAAGCCGGAGGCGGATCCCTGGGTGTTGGTGGTTAACGATGATCTTCAGTTTTGTTCAGGAAGCTTGGAACGGGCCCTGAGCTTGTTGCCCCATAGTGATGTTTTGGCTCCTGCCATTGAGGGTGGTTGGGGAAGGGTGGCTTTTGATTCTAGTAAGGGTAGGTTTCTGGAGTTTCCTGACTGCGGTGTAAGTAACTTGGCCACCACTATGGCCACCTTTGTGAGGCGCAGCACCTGGCTCCAGGCCGAGCCTGTTCCGAAAGGGATACCCCATTATCTCTCCGATTATTGGTTTACCCATAGCCTTAGTTGTAAGGGTTTTCGCGTGGCCACAGATACAAAATATCGGGTTGTCATTAGGAAAGACACCACCCGCCCATCGGGCCCCCAGGACCCTGGTTGGCGGGCCCGCCGGGCCTACTGGCGGCGTTGCCTTGATCCCCGTTCCCCCGACTACATTCCGGCGGCAATCACCTTCCGCCGCCGGTTTTCCGCTGAACCCCATAGGTTTTGGTCCCTGGCGGTTTTAGGGGCCAAGGCCCAGCTCTATCGATTGCTAACCGGCTATCGCCCAGGGCCCTTGGCATCCCTGCAGGCGTGAACCGCCCATCGGTGCTATTCATGGATGCCGTCGGGCTTGGGCAGCTGCAGCGGCGGCTGCCGCTGCTTGAGGTGGAAAGCGAGAGGGTGGCAAGCCCAGGCCCTGGGTTTGCCCAGGACTTGGGCCCCAGCTCATTTGAAATTAGCCATCAGGTGTGGCGACCCTTGCCGGCCATGGCATTCACGCGCCATCGCCTGGGCTTGGCGGTGGCTGATGCGGTGAATCAGCCCCTGCGGCTGGAGGCCGGTTTCCTTTCCTGGGGCCGCTGGATCCTTACGGAACGCAATCCCGCCAATGGCCACCTGCCAAGCTTCATTAGCCTGCAGCGGCTGGCATTGCCAGGTTTGCGTTGGCAGTGGTGGCCCTGGGCGGCCGGGGCCCATGCCTGGCGCCATATCCCAGGCAGTGGCCGCTCCCAGCGGCGCCCTCGGCTACTACAGGGCTCTGCCCAGTTGTTGAGCAGTCTTAATAATCCCAATTGGTACCACTGGCTCACCCTGCCGGGGCTGGGGAGCTTGTCCCCCTGCGGGGAAGGGATGGGTGTGATTATCAGCGACCGATCATTGGATCATGCAGGCGCCACCCCTGCCCCTCTGTTGGACCGGGTGGCCACCCTGGCAAGGGCGCTCATGGCCCCCGGGCGGGTTCAAATGGATCGCGGGCCTTTGCTGGTCAAACAGCTAAGGGCTTGTTTCATTGAAAATCACACGCCTTTGGTGTGTGATGCAGAAGCTTTGCGCCGGTTGCGTAGGGATACCTTGTCCCTGGCGGTTTCTGTTAGGGGCGAGCCCTTGCCGGCATTTTTGTACACGCGAAGGGGCCCCAGAGCCCAACGCCATCTGTTTCAGGAGGAGCGCCTCGAGCAGGCGCTTAGGCAACGGGGATTTGCGGTAATCGATGCCGCTGCCCTGCCCTTGCCGGAGTGCATCGCCGCCTTTGCTAAGGCCCGCTGGGTGGTGGGTCCCCATGGGGCCGCCCTTACCAATCTTGTTTTCGCTAAACCAGGCACCAGGGTGTTGGAGTTGCTGCCGGGAGCCCTGGATCAGTTTGGGCACTATGCATTGATGGCAGCGGCTTTGGGGCTTTGCCATAGCCACATGAGGGGAGAGGCCTTGGCAGGAGGGGGCTTCCTGGTGGATCAGCAGCGGCTGCTCCACTGGCTCGACCGGGCCCTTGGGGACACTGCCCCATGAGAGACCAAGCCATCACCATTCTCTTGCCGGTGTATGGCCGGGCTGAGCTGTTGGCGGAGGTCTGGGCCAGCCTCCAGGCCCAGAGTGATCCCCATTGGCAATTGCTTTTGGCAGATGATGGTTCCGATGGGGCCACTGCGGCTTGGATTGCTGCCGGCCCCGCCAAGGATCCGCGCACCACCTGGATCCGGCGATCCCAGAACCTCGGCCTGTTTGCCAATCTCAATGCTGCCCTTGAAACCCTGGCAGACGGCAGTTGGGTGCTGTTGCTCTGCAGCGACGATCGCCTTTTGCCCCATGCAGTGGCAGATCTGAATCAGCTGCGCTTGGCCTGGCCCCAGGCCCGCTGGATTATTAGCACCCACCGCTCCATTGGGCCGGCCGGTGAGGCATTGGCCTGCACCAGCGCGATGGACCACAGCCGCTTTGCCCCCAGCACCCGCATGATTCCAGCGGCGGAGTTTGTGCCTTTGCTGTTGCAGCACGGCAGTGTGAACGGCAATCTCACTGGCATGGCTTTTGCACTGGATCTCTGGAGGGCTGCTGGCCCCTTCCGCTCCGGCTGGAGCCACGCCGCCGATTGGGAATGGTTGATCCGGGCCGGAGAGCAAGCGCCGGTGCTGCTCAATCGCGAGCCGTTGGCGGAGGTGCGCTCCCACCCCGCCCAGCTGTCCAATGCCAACCGCCGGGGGGGGGAGGAGCTGCGGGAGGTGGCGGCGGTGCAACGGTTGCTGTTGGCCCATCCGTTGCTGCAGCTTGAACGCCGCAGGCGCCAATGGGCCGCCCATCGCCTGCATTTTCAGCTTTGGAACCTGTTGAAAGATGCGTTGCGGGGCCGAACTAAAGGCTTGCGGGAGGGGCTGGAGGAGATTCAGGGCACCGTGGGGATAGGAGCGGTGTTGCTGGCCCTGGTGGCCTGGCTCCCCCAGCGTTGGCAGCTGCGGCGGCGTTCCCGTTGCTCCGCCGCTGGGGCCCGATGAGCTCAGATCCAGGCCCCCCCCCCAGGCCCCTGCGGCTGCTGTTTCTGGCAGACGACCGGGAGGACTACTTAGCCGATGGGGTGCTGCATGGCCTGCGCCAGTTGCCCCATCTGGAGGTGCTGGATTGGCCCCGCAAGGATTGCCTCTACGAGGGGGGCCGTGCCTGCCGGGTGGCGCCGCAATTTGCTGTGCGCGGGGGCGGTTTCAGTTTGTATGGCCTGCTGCAGGAACCACCGGGGGGCATCGACCGCAGCCAGATCTGGCGGCGGCTGGAGGGGGGCTGGTTTGATGCGGTGGTGCTCAGCAATGTGTGGCGCCAATGGGGTTTGCTGTTGCAGTGGCGGGAGCTGCTGGCCCGTTTGCCGTTGCTTTTGCTTGATGGCGATGACGACGAACGTCTTTACCCCCGCAGCGGCACCCGCCTGCGCCAATTTGGGCTGGGCACAGGTTTAAGTCGGCTGCTGCAGGCCCCCACCACCCATATGTTTAAAAGGGAGTTCACTCCGCGCAGCCGGGCCTGGGGGTTGCGGCTGCAGCTCCATCCCCTGGGCTTTTCCATTCCGGAGGTGGCGATTGTGGCCAGCGTGCCCTCCAAAACCCAGATCTTCCCTTCCCACATCGTTGATGGGGAGCTGCGGGTCCGGGTGGGTGGCTCCGCCAGCTATGCCTTTGCCGATGAGGCCGCCTACCGGGCGGATCTGGGGACCTCGCGCTTTGGCATCACCACCCGCCGGGCTGGCTGGGATTGCCTGCGCCATTACGAGATCGCCGCCAGCGGCACGATTCCCTGTTTTCGGGATTTGCAGCGCAAACCGTCCCGCTGCGCCCCCCATGGGCTTCTGGATGGGGTTAATTGCCTTAGTTACAGCTCTGCTGAGGGGTTACTGGCTCGGATTAATAGACTCAGCCCTGGGCAGGAAGCCCAATTGCAGCAGCGGGCCCTGGCTTGGGCCCGTGGCCAATCCACCCGGATTAGGGCGATGGAACTGTTGTCCCTGATTGGATACGACCACTGAACAAACTTGTATCGCTTGTGATGGCTGCGAATTGGCGTGGATGGCGCGAAGCGATCGGTCGGCGGGCCCTAGGCCTGAAGCGACCTGCCGGCGCCTCCGACTGGCGACCAAGCCTGATTGCCTCCCTGGAGGACGACCCCGCCAGCCAGCGGCACCCGGTGCTGGCTTGGATCCTGGCGGCAGTGGCCAAGGCCGCCAGGATCCATCTGTCGGAATCAGCGGATCGTCCAGATAGTCGCTTTTTCAACGTGTTCCCCGGGGAGCACTACCGCCTGCTGGCCGGGGTGTTGCAACAGCTCCAGCCCCAGTTGGTGCTCGACATCGGCACCTACACAGGCATGTCGGCCCGGGTGATCTGCGACCACAGCCCGGCCTGCGCCAGGATTCACAGCTTTGATCTGCTCCCCTGGGACAGTTTTGCCAGTCACCTCAACCCTGCGGATTTCCAGGGCCAGCGCCTGCAGCAGCACCTGGAGAACCTTGCGGACTCCGCTGTGTTTCAGCGTTTTTTCCCCCTGCTTGACCAGGCGGATCTGATCTTCTGTGATGCCCCCAAGGATGGGCTATTTGAACCGGCCTTTTTGGCGCTGCTGGCGGCGGCCCCCTTGTCCAACCGTCCCCGCTGGCTGTTGCTAGATGACATCCGCTTCTTGCAGATGGTCGATTGCTGGCGCTCGATTGCCTCCCCCAAGCTCGACCTCACCTCCTTTGGCCATTGGAGCGGCACCGGCCTGGTGGACATCAGCCAGGGCTTGCAGCTCCAGCCATGGCAAGCCGACTAACTGTTTACTGTGAAGGTTTGCTGACGAAATTATGGCGGCCTGGCATAAATAAATAAACGGCACTATTGACTAATTTATCGACTTACTTCTAGAGGTAGCCCCAATATTTGGTCAACTCTTGGTGAGATTAATTGTTCGATCACAGAGATTTGAGCTGCCCGCTCGATGGCTCACCAGCACCACCGCCAGCCTGGGCCTCGCCCTTCGCAACCTTTTCAATAGTTCCGCTTCTGAGGCTAGGTCGATGGCGCTGGTGGCCTCATCTAACACCAGCAATCGGGGATTACTAAGTAGCGCCCTGGCCAGGCCAAGCCGTTGAAGTTGGCCAGTGCTGAGGGCTTGGCCTTGCTCCCCCAGGGATCGATCCAGCAGTTCTGGCATGCCCGTGATGGTCACCACAGCTGCAAGAGCAGCCGGATCGGCCTTGAGCTCGGTTTGGATTGCCTCCCGCACCGTGCCCGCCAGCAGCGGTGGTTGGCTGCAGGCGAAGGCAATCCCCCGCTGCCAGGCCACCAGCTGGGGGGATCCCTTGGCCAGGGGTTTTCCATCCAGCCAGAGCTGACCGGCTTGGGGTTCTAGGAGCCCCATCAGCAGATCTAAGGCGGTGCTCTTGCCACTGCCACTGGGCCCCACCACCGCTAGCCATTCCCCTGGGCTAATGGCGAGCTGCAAGCCGTGGAGCAGGGGCGGGGCATCAGACCCATGGCTAAAGCAAACTCCCCGTAGCTCCAATAATTGCCAATCCTGGAAGGTGATGGATCCCAGTGGGTATTTGGGCTCCAATGGCTGCTCCAGCAATGGCAGCAGTGGCAGCAGCAGGGCGCGGCCGCCGGTAATCGCACTCCAGGCACTCCAGAATTGTTGGCCCAAGGGCAGTAGCCGCTGGGCCCCGTAGGCCAGCAGGCCTAGCCGGGGCAGCAGTTCAAGGGCTGTATCCCCTCTGGCTAAAGAGAATGCTCCCACTAGGGCTATTGCCACCATCGCCGCGGGTTCGAGCACATAACGGGGTAAGCCGCCCAGGGTTATGTTTTCCGCCTCCCGACGGCGCATCGCCCGATCGAGGGCGGCGAAGTGCTCGAGCCGCGTGGGCCCCAGGCCCAGCAGCCGCAGTTCCCGAAGTCCCCCCAGGGTTTGTTGCACCAGTCGGATTGATTCCTGCTGGGCGGCCACCACCATTTCCCCATTGCGCTGTAATCGCGGCCGCACCCACTGGGATAGCGATCCATACACCAACAGCATCAGCAGCAGGGTGGGCCACACCACCCCCCAGGCCAGTAGCAGCAAGACCAGCGCCAGAGCCAGCAACAAAACTGCCGAACTGATCAGCTGCAGCAATGGCAGCAGCAGCCCATTAATTAGTTGGCGTAGTTGCGGTGCCAGCAGGGCCACCACCTGGCTGGCCGGCAAAGCGGCCAGCTGGGGATAGGGCAGGGCAAGGACCCCTGCCAGGGCCCGTTCCGCCAGGTCGGAGCCCACCGCTGCCACCAGTCGGTTACTCCAGGCCAGGCTGGCCAACCGCACTAGGCCCGCCAACAACACAAGTAGGCAGAACCCCAGCACCAAGGGCAAGGGGCCCCAACCCACCGGTGCCCGTCCCATCAACCCGAGCAGCAGGGGCACCACAGCAGCAGCCGACAGGCCCTCAAGCAGGCTGCTTACCAACAACAACAACACTCCAGCCAGCATCGGATTACGCCGTTGCTGGGGAATCACCCGCCAGAGCCGTTGCAGCTCCTCCTTCATTTGCTAAGGATCAGGGGAGATTGTTCCATCAGTTCTTCCAGGCTTCCTTCGAGGAAGCGATGGGGCAATTGGTCCCGCAGGATTGAAACAGCATGGCCCAGCCCCCAATGCAGGAGCCGGGCGAGGGCCTGGGGCGGTGGTTCGCCGGTCGCACGATATACGCCATAGGTCCAGCGGATTACCCGGTGGGGAATGCGGGAGATATTTGTACTGTGGCAGCGGTAGAAAGCCAATAGCTCCGGCAGGCATCCGTAGCGAATGTCGGGATGTTCCTGCAGTACTTCCAGCCAAAGAAGGTAGTCCTCATGGGGATGCATGGGAAACCCCTTATGCAACAACTCAGTGGCAACCAGGGTGGTGAGTAGTGGGATCGGGTTGCGCCAGCGGATCTGCTGTTGGATGCCCCGGGCTGGGGGTAATCGCCAAGGGCCGAGACTTCTGCCTGCTCCGCTAAAGCGCGCAAAGGCTGTAACTGAAAGTTCAAGATTGTGTTGTTTATGAAAGCTCAGTTGTCGCTCGAGCTTTAGGGGATGCCAGAGGTCATCCACATCCAGAAATGCCACCAAGTTGGAGCGAATCTCCGCCAAGGCCCTGTTGCGGGGGATGGCCGGCAGTTGACTATCGAAGGCCCGGAGCCTAGGTAGCACCAGCAGGCGGAACCGTGGATCGGTGGCGGTCAGCTTTCGGGCCAGGTCGCCGCCACCGTCTGCTGAACCGTGGTCCACCAGTAAACATTCCCAATTAGGCAGGCTCTGCCGCTGCAGATTGGCCACGAGGCCAGGCAGGAAATGGGCGCCGTCACGGAATGGCGTGATGATCGAAACGTCTGGCATTCAGCAAATCCAGCCGAACCAGCGGGAGCGTACCCACATCAACAACGGATAGCCCACCCGAAACGGGCTCAGAACAACCTTCAAATACTCCCCCAGCCGTTCGCCGGGCCTTAGGTTCTCGGCCGTGAGGCTGGTCCAGGCGACCAGGCGGCTCGACTGACCGCCTAGGCGGTAACGACACACGGGCTTGGCCACATAAACCTGCTTGGGCGCTGGGGCCAGGGCTGCGCGCATCACCATGCGATCGGCTTTGGTGCCTGAATTCAAGGGATAGGGATGGAGCCTGGCGAAATCCACAGAAAACAACATGCTTTGGTGGCAGGGCACCATGTGATTTAGCCAGCGGTCCAAGTGATTCATGGCTGGATCTGGGGTGAGCCAACGCAGGGACCAGCCGGGGGGTTCCACCCAGGCCTGGCCAAACACCGCTGCTGGCCGGTGCAAGCCAGGGGTCGCAGTGATCGCCTCTGCGTGCAGCAGCAGCAAGGCCAAGCCGCCGGCCACGTAGAGGTCGCCAGCATTCATGAAGGCCACCCAGCTGCCGCTCACCTCCCTAAGAGCCGCATTCATGGCGTCATAAATACCTTGGGGGGGGCGCGGGATTAGCCGTCGTTTCCAGGGCTGCAGGGCCGCTGCGTCAAATACCTTGCGGCAGGCCTCGGTTTTTGAGCCATCTAGCACCAGCAGCTCGAGGGCAAACGGCGGTTCCAGCCCTTGGGTGGCGAGGACCAGGGAACTCAGGGTTTCTTCAAGTTGGCAAGGGTTATCCCGGCAGAGCACCACCACACTGGCCCCCATTAGATTTCTTCCCCAGGCCAGAGCCGAACTAGCCGCCGCCAGGCCCGAAGCTGGAGCGAGGGGGCATAGAGCCGATCGAGCAGCCGCCGATCCAGCCGCCGATCTGGTTGGCGATTGCTGGGGTGGACCAGGGGCAGATTCAACTCCCGGGGGTTTGGCAGAAACGAATGATCCAGCTGGGTGTGCACCGCCCTGGGATCACAGAAGCCAATATTTCGCACCAGGTTTACCGCCGGGACGCAACCGAGCAGGCCAGCCTGCCAGCAGCTAAGGAACCAGCCATAGTCCCAGGTGTCGCAGCGCCCTTCCACTACCTCATCGAGGCGGCTGCCCATTACCCGGGCAAAACGGGGTCCGCCCACCTGGTGCAGTAACGGGGAATTACGTTGCTGGGGCCATTGGGGCAGGGCTGGATCATGGAGCTGCCAGGCTCGGCGCCAGCTGGCCCAACCCCAAACCGGTAGGAACTGGGAGAAGCGGTAGCTGGGGCCCGGGACGCTGGGCCTGGGGTCCACCGAGGTGCCGGCAATGGCGCCGATGGCTGGATCGTGGCGATAGCGATCCAATAGCTCGCGGCAGTAAGGAAAAAAGCTGGGCAGCGGCACGATGTCGTCCTCCAGCACGATGCCTTCGTTCACCTGGCTGAAAAACCAATCAAGGGCTGTTTCAACCCCGCGCCGGCAGCCGAGGTTGCGGGGCTGGTGCAGTTGCTCCAGGTGGCAGGGCCAATCAATGCTTGAGCTAATTAGGCTGCGGGTGGCGGCCACCTGTTCGGCTTCCGCTGGGCAGTGGGCGCGGGGGCCATCCACCGCCACGAATAGCCGTTGGGGACGGACCCCACGGATAGCCTCAAGCACCCGGGCTGTGAGATTTGGCCGCCGAAAGGCGATCAGCAGTACCGGCACATCCAGGCCAGCCTTAGATGGGAACAGCGGTGGTTTGGCGGCTGGGCCAATAGTCTGCTGCTTCGGGCTTTGGTGACCCGGATCGTGCAGCAACTTTCCACTTCCTACGGGCGCGCCTTGGTGGCGCAGCACCTGGATCACTTCGATTTGGTGTTCTCCGCCGGCCCCTACTGCCGCAATGCCTTCCATGTGCGTCGTCTCTTTAATCAGCAGGAGGCATTTCCTTTTGACTGGTGGGTAACTCCAGCTAGTTCCATGGGTCGCATGTTGCAGCCCGAATATCGTTTTGCCCTTACACCAGAGCAGATATTTCTCACCCACTCGGCCCAGGTGGCGCTCAATAGCCGCGATCAGATCTTGCAGCTCCATGATCTGGCTCGCACCCCTACGGGTGAACTAAGCATGGCGAATCTAGAGATCCAGTTGGAGCAGATTAATGCCAAATATAGTTTTTTATTTGAACGACTTCGCAATCGCCTGCACGATGCCAAGCGGTGTCTATTGATTTTTGAGGGATTGATGTCTGCCACGGAGCTTGAGACCTATCGCCAACGCACCTCCTGTCCGGAGTTGTCGTATCCAGCCCTAGCCCCAAGCTATGCCAGCGACCTGGTGGCGATGTTGCAGGGGGCCTACAAGGTAGAAGCCACCTTGGTTTGCTTCAGCCTTGGTCCCCCCGGGATTTATAAGTATCCCCACCTGCTGCAGATTTCAGCACCGGTCCTCGAGTCGGTGTTTGATAAAGATGCTGAGCCGTATCAGCGGCCATGGGCTAGCTATGATTTGTTGGTTGCTCAGCTTTGCTCGGCAATTGGGCAACCAATGCCATGACCATGATCAATGGAGTTATTACCTACTAGGGCAGTGTATCCGTTGGGGGAATTGGAGATGATCTCCCCCTGGTTCGATAACCGCAACTCAACGGATGGGCGCCCTGGGCCAGTTTCAAGGCTCCCTAGGTTACTGCTGATTGTGGCCCCACCGCGTTCAGGTTCTTATTTGCTATGCCGCCAGTTGTGGGAACTGGGCTATGGCCGGCCCTTCGAATACTGCAACCCCAACCCCCTTTTCCGTACCGCCCTAGCCCGATTCGGCAAACGACCTTGGCAGCAGTTAATCCGGGCCCGTTCCGCTTCACCAACGTTTGATTCCCAAACTTTCTTCAGTTGCAAACTCCAGCCCTATCAGTTGCGCGGCAGCCTTGACCGTCAGATTCGGCAGGTGTGGACTCCCCTTGCCCGGAGCGGTTGGCTGGAGAACAATCAGGGTAGGTTGAAGTTGGAGCTGGTGTTTCTGCGCCGTTTGGATGTGCTGCGCTCGGCGGCCTCTTGGCATTTTTCTTTATGCACTGGCGCCTTTGATCAAGGCCTCACTTACACCTTCCAGCGTTGGCCCATGGGCGCTTTATTGGATCCTGAATATTTAAATAAGTCCCTGGTTGAATATCGTGAGCATCTCCGCTGGTTAAGACAGGCCCAAGCAGCTTTTCCCCTGGCCCATCGCCTCACCCACGAGGAGCTCCTGGCCGATCCCGCTGGCCAATTGGGCGGATTGGTGAAGCAGCTCTCCCCGGCCGTAGATGCTGGCACCCTGGATGAAGCCCTTCGGTTTCGGATTGAAGCAGATCCTTCACCATTTAGGGCCGAGCGGCAGGGTTTGCTCAAGGCCATAGAAACACTTATCCGGGAACGTGATCTGATGCCGGATGCTGAAGATCTTGCTTGAAGGCCACCATCCGTTGGCCCCGGGGATGGCCCCAGTCCCCAATGTAGTAGGGGTTCAGACCAGCTTGATTACCTAGGTCAAGCATTTGGGCGCGGGTGTAGGCGAAATAGCCATGATCATGGGGGTCCTTCGGATGGCATTGTTCTGAGGTTGATTCAAAGAAGGTGGCATATAGGCAGGCCCCTGGGGCCAGCCAGGGCCGAAGGCGTTGCAGGCAGAGCAAGATGAGATCCGGCGGCAAGTGAGTGAAGAGGGAATTGGCGATCGCCATATCTACCCGGCGGCCGATGCGCTCAAAGCCAAAGTCACTGGCTTGGATCAGCAGGGGCCGCCGGGCCTCCACCAAGGCGGCAGGTATTTCATGGTGCAGACCGGCATCAAGGAGAGCTTGCTCCTTATCTATGCCGATGTAGTTTCCCACCTCCAGGTAGGGAATCGCCTTACGACCCAGCCGCAGACTGCCGCAGGCAATGTCGAGCAGGGTGTGCTGTGGTTTGAGCCCTTGCTGGATCAGGAAGTTGAGCTGGAGCTGGCCAATGCGGTTCCAATGCCCCCCCACGTAGCGGCGATGCCCAAGGCTGCGCACCCCCGCTGGGCCCTCGGGCGGCAAGGGCGGATTTGGCCAATCTTGTACCCCGACCATTCGCAATAGCCAACCCACCAAGGCATCGGGGATAATCAGGCTGAGGCCTGCCACCCCAGCGCGAAGCGGTTGGTTTAGCAGTGATCGCAACATTCGTTGCCTTCGGATTCGGCGCCAGTGCGCCAGTGGGGCTGGGGGTTGACTGGGGGTTTCGTTAAATCGTGCTGGCCCAAGGGTCACCCAGGCCTGACGGCTGAGGGCCGCCATGGTGATATTTCCCTGACGCTGGGCCTCCAGTAACCAGCCGGCCCAGGGCCGGTGCCAGCCGGGATGCTGTTGGCCCAAGCGCTGCTGCTGACCGTGCTCGAGCACCCGGATTCCGCATCTCGGCAGCAGGGCCAGGCTTGTATCGGCAAGCTCCAGCAGTCTCTCGTAGAGGTCTGTGTCATCAAATCCCCAGCCAAATAACCATTCGTTAAAGCCACCACAGCGTTGAAAGGCCCCACGCTCAACGCAAAACAATCCCCAGCTACCGAAGTTACTTTCACTGGCGAGGCCAGAGTGATGCCAGCAGGTTTGAAGGGTTGCGCGATCGGGTTGAAAAGCTTCAAAAAAGGCATTTTCCAGAACGCAGTCGGCATCTACTTTCAGCAGCCAATACTCCTGGGAGAGTTTTACCGCTTGGTTGTATGCCCGGGTTAGCCACCATTGTTTTTCTCCTTCCACGCGCACCAGGCGGATCCGCGGATCATCGGGCAGATCACCCCGCAGAATCGCTGGGCTGGAATTCCAGTCCAAGATTATGTGTTCCCTGTGGCCATTCCAACGGGCGATGGCGGCGGCGGATTCGAGCAGATGTTCGGTGCGGTTCTGGGCAACCGTGATCACACTGAGGCTAAGTATTCCTTGCGGGGAAGGGGCCTGGTTTCCTTTGATCACTTCCATTTGATCACTTCCATCCCCGATTGGATCCAGCAAGGATTATCTGAATACAAAAAAGCCACCCATTATTGAATGGATGGCTTTGGTTGATACTTTTAAATAAAGATCAGACGAACTGAATGTCGCTGGCTTGGATTGCAGAGGTGCCGCTGATTACCTTGGTGCCGCTGGCGGTAAAGGTAATGGTATTTGTGCCCAAGCCGGAAATGTTGGCAGTTGAGGCTACAGAAGTGCTGGCAACGGCGATCTTGTCTACACCGGTGGTGAAGTCTGTAACTGTGTCAGTGCTGCCGTCAAGTTGATCGGCAGTGTAGTAAATGGTGTCGCTTCCGCTGGCGCCCTGGATCAGGTCGGAACCAGCACCGCCACGGATTAAATCATTACCGCCAAAGGCGTTGATGGTGTCGTTGCCGGCACCACCGCGGATGAAGTCGTTCAGGCTAGAGCCTTCGATTTGATCGTTGCCTGTGCCACCTTGGGCGTAGTAAGCGAAGCCTGGGTTGGTTTGGGAGCCAGCTGCTGCAGGGGTAATGCCTCCAGCGGCTTGGGCAATAGTTTGGGTGCCGCTGCCATTGCCGGAAACTGTGGCAACGGTGTTCACAACCGCTTGGTTGTAAGCAACAGTGTTGTCGCCTAAGGAGATTGTTTTAGCTGCATCACCAACAACAATGCTGGATTCGATGATGGCACCGCCGCCCGTTGCTTGAATCTTGGCAACCCCTGGGGCCACGTTTACTCTGGTCTGCTGTCCAGATACAACCAACTGGGCAGGGGCGCCACCGGTAGTTGCAAGTGTGGTGTAAGTCTGGGCAGTGCCCGCCAATTGGACCGGTGTGGTTGCAACAACCGCAGTGGGGTTAGATCCAGTTGGTAATACAGGAACAGCAGCCGGATTTGTGAAAACCGTTGAGGTATCGGAGATTACAAAAGACATGGGAAGATTGCTTTGGGGGTGTGGGGCTGCTGAGCTCTAACGCTCGAAATGTATCAGATTCGCTGAAACTGTGGTTTTTTGGGTCCAATTTCCCAATTGCCTACCCTTAGGCTGATAAAGCCGCTAAAGGCCAGCCCAGAGGGCGCAGTCGTCGCCCAGCAGGCTGGCGCGGCAGCGCTCCGCCAGGGCGGTGGATAGGGGGCCATAGGGGGCTGGGGCGGCGTTCAGCACAGGGAAATCATCGCCAGGGCGCAACCTATGGGGATCCACCCCTAGGTGGCTCGCCACCCGCTGGCTGGCTCCTAGGGGATTAGTAATCAGATCTTCGAATCGCAACAAAAGCAGCTGGTCCGGGCGAAAAAAGCGGTACCAGCGGGCCAGTTGGGAGCCGTAGAGGCTGCCGGCCAGGCAGTTGCTGCCAAACCAGCCAAGCTCGCTGCGCTGCTGCGGATCTAGCTCGAGCAGGCCGCTCAGCTCAGCTTCAATCACCCCCTCCAGGGGTTGGCTCAGGCCCTCCTGCCTTGCCATGTGGTGATACCAGCTGATCGCCCGATCAAGCGGTTCCCTCAAAAGCACCACCAGGCGAGCTTCCGGGATCAGGCTATGCAGCCGTTCGGGGGCTTCTGGCAGCTGGAGATAATTTGGAGTGGCTTCAAGGCGAATCACGCCTGCTGTGGCTTGAAACACCGGAAATTGGCAGCGATACCAGGTTTGGCCCCAATCCCAGCGCCCATCGAAGAAGTGCAGTTCCTTGCGGGGATGTACCCACAGGTGGGGATGGTGTAGCAGGTAGGCAGCCAGCGAGGTAGTGCCAGATTTGGGCGCTCCGATAATTAGGGCCTCCGGCAGGGAGGGGATTGCCCCCCATTCCACAAGCTGTTGTTGCTGGCCTGAAACGGTGAGTTGCACCGAGTGGTAACTGTGCTCCAGGGCTTGATCCCGCTGGCCGAGGCGAAACTCCCAGTCGGCCAGCAGCTGCAGACCAAGGGGAAAGGTGCGGGCCTGCTTCACCACGCTGGTAAGCCGCCCAACCAGGCCCGCGATGCTTTCTTTTTCGAGGCGGGTGAACTGGAGGGCATGGATGCTGGCGGCTCGCCCAGGTTCCACCGCCAAGGCATCGAGGAAAGCCGCCGCCGCCTGCTCAAACCTGCCCATGGAACGCAGGTTGAGGCCGCGGGCATGGCAGGCCGCCCCTAGCCAGGGGGGGTCACCGATCGATTCACAGGCAAGCGCCAACTGTTGCTCGGCGGCGGCGGCACTCCCCTCCCGGCGCAGCAGTTCCCCTTGGAGCAAACAACGCCAGGCCAGGCTCGGCCCATCAGCCGCTGGCATCGCCTCGAGCCATTGGCGGGCCTGGGTTAAATCCTGCCGTTCAAGGCAGTGCCAGATGCGCGAAAATTGCTCAGGCATCGGCGCTACATGGCCACCACAGATCCCAGCCGCCATGGCGTAGTACAACCCTGAGCCCCACCGGGCTGTTCACCAGGCCAATGGGTGCCAGTAATGGTGTGGACCCTCCAGTGAGCCATCGACCAAGGACGCGGGGCAGGGCCGGTAGCGGCCCCCTGGCCAAAAGCACCAGCCCCGGGGCCGCCGCCGCTTGACCCATGGCATAGGCGGGGGCCTCTGCCGCAACCGTGCAAGGCAGGTTTGTTAGGTCTGCCCGCAAGCCCACAGGATCACGGCTGGCCAGTAATTGCAAGCTGAGCTCTGGAGGTAGCAATTCCTGCTGGAAGACCCAGTGCAGCAGCGCTCCTTGGCGGAAATTCACCAGCCACCAGCAGGGTGCCCGTTCGGCGAGCAGGCGATGCACCAGCAGCCGCTGGTCTAGGGATAGGGCGGCCGGCGCCTCCAGGGGGTGTGGGCTGCGGTTGGGGGCCAAGGGGCCATGGCATTGGTCTGCCGGGGGGAGTTCCCCATGGCTCCCCAGCAGCGCCAGGCTGCGCCAGCCTTTTGAGACCTGCAGGGCCTGCAGCCTCAACTTCAAGCCCCAGGGGTGCCGGGGGCTGAAACTAAGCCCCTGCCCTACGGCTTCAATGGCCTCATCCCAGCTGCCTTGGTTGAGTAGTAGCCGGGTGAGGGCAAACCACACCTGGGGCTGAGCCAGCTGGTGTTGAAGGCTGGTGCGATACCAGCGCTCGGCTTGCCAATGGTCACCGAGGTGAGCTTCCAGCATTCCCACCCGGTTGCAAACCGCTGGCGGCAGGGAGCTGGCCTGGGCCAAACCCTCCAGCAGATCCCTGGCCTGCTCGGGCAGGCCTCGGTCGAGTAGGTGTTGAGCTTGTTTAAGGATTTGCTCGGTGAGCTCGATAACGTTGGAATTGTTGGCCCCGGGCTTGGGAGCAGCAGGGGACGGCGGCTGGGGGGCAAGGGGTAAGACCAGCTGCCTAGTCGCTTCGATGGCCTGGTGGAGCTTGCTACTGCTTGGCGGTAATAGCGACCAACTGCGCCACCGGGCGGCTTGAGCCCCATAGCCCAGCACCATCAGCTGATCAGCAAGGGCTTCGCAGGCCTCAGCAGTGGAAGAGTTTGTCGCCAAGGCCTGAAGTAGGTCCTCGAGGGCAAGACCAACGGCAGGCTGGGAGTCATCCATGGCGCCATCTTAATGATCAGTATTTAGAGGTAAAACCAGCTCTAAGGCCCTGCGCACCAAACCTGGATCCAGGCAAATTGGTTCACTACCAGGGCCCTCCCAGAGCAAATCTTGATATAAGACCGGGGGCCGTTGCGGTTGTTCGCAGCTATGGAATATCAGGCCCTGGCTAGCGGCGATCGGGTGGAAATAGGGGGGGGAATAACCGGGTTGGTGCAACTCCAACACAGTGGTTCCTTTATTGGCAAACACCAGATTGGCCAATGAGGCCCCATGGGGTGCCACCACAAGTTGAGCTGAAGCTATTAGCCGGGCCTGCTGTTGCACGCTGAGGCAGCCGGGATCTAGGCCAAGAATTTCCAAGTCTTGCAACTGCTCTAAAGCTGTTGCCTCTCCCCATACACTGCGTCGCGCCTGGTCCCCACGCCGCAGCCACAGTCTTTTACTTTTTACCGCCCCGATCCCAGGGCGCTCTGTCGTCGGCTCCAGATCGGGATCCAGCCAGCGACGGCGCAACCAGCTCTGAACCGTTGCAGTTGGATTACTGAAGGGACTGGGAAAGGCTGGCACCAGCAGGCGACGGGCCTGAATGTGAGGTTGGCGGCGGGCATCAATGAGCCGCTCCGGCGCCAGTCCCAACAGTTGCTGAAGCCCTTCGGCCACAAAGTGGCTATCCCCACCGTTATGCCAGAGCAGCAACGATTGGGCATCAGGATCATTACGCAGGCTCTCCAGGGCCAAGCCAATGCGGGGCAGCGCCTCCAGCAGCCAGTGGTAATAGATCTCAGCGGAAAGATCGGCCACGGCTAACACCGTGGCATCCAGCCATGGGGCTTTCCCTGATGGTGGGGGTTCGGCGCTGGTGGAGGGAGTTGGGCAACTGCGCCAGGGTTGGGGATAGCGGCGGCTGAGCTGGGGCAAGATCGCGCCGTTTTGATCAGCCACCGCCACCGCGTGGGTTATTCCCCAAGGGTTTTCCAGGGGTGGGCGGATCCAGCAGCTGCCCCCTGGCAACTCCCAAATCGCTAGGGGTTTTGCTTGGTCGTTGGCCTCCTGGGCGGGGGGGCTGGGCGGAAGCCAACGCACCAAACCAGGGGCCAATGGCAAACGGGTCCAGGGCCGGAGGTCGGCTTCAATGCAGGCGGGACATTGGGGGCCCCTACAGGAATCAGCTGGCTGGCCCGGCTGCTCCCAGAAGGCCTGGCCAGGTGGTGGCTCTGGCGGTTTATCGGCTAGGGATGGCAGCCGGCTGGCCAACTGATTCAGCGCCGCTGCCCCAGCGGACGCCTCCCACCGGTGCAGCCGTGCCAGGGCCCCGAGCACTGGCTTGGAGGGCCAAATGGCGGCACTTTGCTCCAGTCGAGCCAGCGTTGGACGCCGATCTTCGCTCCAGCAAGCCAAAGCCCATTGCCACAGGATCTGGGCCAGACGGCTCCGTAGATCCCCGGGGGGAGCCTGGGCTGGATCCCAGGCAAGTAAGTCGGTGGTCCAGGAGAGCATTTCATGCCGCAGCTCACCGAGGGGATGGGAAACCTTGATTCGGTCCCGCAGGGTGGCGGGCCACCAGGGGCTAGTGGAGGGGTTGGGGCCCAGCTCTTCCAGTAGTTTTTGGCGCCAGTGGGCCAGTCCCTGGGCCACGGAGCCCAGCAGCATTGGGCGCCAGCCAGCGGGATCGCCATCCGGCCTGGGGCCATGGCCTGGCCGACCCGCCAGGTGCTCCCGGCACCAGCGCTGTTCGAGGCGCAGCCAAATCGGATCGCTTAGCAGGGTTTCCACCTGGAAGGGTTGCCCCACCCTTTGGCTGCTGCGGGCCACATTTTCAGCCAGGTGAACCCAGCTAAGGGCTGGTGGCATGGGGCTCATGCCGAGGCTGGAGTTCCAGAGTTCTTCGGCCAGGGGCTTGTCTCCGCTGGCCCAGGCATGCCACCCGGCCCAGGCGCGGGTGGCGTAAGTGACCTCGGCCGCCAGGCTGGCGGAAGCCCCATCAGCGGGAAGCCTTGCGAGCTGCCGGTGCATCACAAACAACAGGCTGCGGGCCTGGGCGCGAGCTGCCTGGCTGGCCCCTTGGGGATGAATCCTGTAGCCGCAAGCCACTTGCTGCAACCATTCGCCAGGCTCCTGTTGAAAGGCCAAACGACAGAGCAGATCCACATCTTCCGCCTGGCTTAGCCCGGGGTCAAAGCCGCCGCTGCGCTCGAGGGCTCCCCGGCGCAACATCCAGGCACTGGGGAGAACTGCCTTGTGGCGCAAGGCCTGTTCGATGGTGAAGCCAGCGCCCTCGCGCCAGGGTTCAACAGTGCCGATCGCCTTTCCCCGATGGTCAATGCGTCGCCAACCGCAGAGCACGTGCTGAAGGGCAGGGTTTTGGCCAAGTAAGGCCGCCTGGTGGGCCAAGCGCCCGTCGAGACAGAGATCATCGGCATCAAGAAAGGCCACCAGATCGCCCGTGGCCCTTTTCCAGCCCAGGTTCCTAGCTTGGGAAACCCCAAGCCCAGGGGTAATGATAAGTTGCACGGGCCAAGGTGAGTGCGACCAAATTCGGCGCAGCAGTTGGGCTGATCCATCGCTGGAGCCATCATCAATGGCCACCAGTTCAATCTCTACATCCCGCTGCAAAAGCAGGGAGGCGAGGCTAAGGGACAGCCAATTGGCGGCATTCCGGAAAGGAAGCACAACCGAAACCCGTGGCATCATGTTATTGATGCGTCAGCCAACGTACCTAGAATTAATCCCATGGCTCCAACCGGCTACGGTTCATACGAGCAGTCAACATCACCTCAGCGAAGGCGTTCAAAGCTACGGGAAGCTTTAATTCGTTGGCTTGGGGGAGTGAGCAGTCCTACTCCTATGGCAGAAAATTCCGAAATGAGGAATTCCGACATCAGGGTAAAGCAATTTTACGGCCAAGCCTTGATGTTACCTAAGCCAGATTCTGCCCGGCTTGCCGTACAGGCCGGTGAATTTTTTGCCCAAGCAGAGGAGTTTAATCGTTGCGGTGCCCCTGAGATGGCATCACCCCTGTATCGACAGGCCTACACCTTGTTGCATGGTGCAGTTGCCAATAATCCCGAAGGCTCCTTTACCCATCCAATCCGCTCAATAGATCTGCAACCGGCCTTGGTTGAGATTCAATCCGCCCCAATGCCCCCCCAGGAGCCCCCTGGCCCGGCTGGGGCCAGCTCAGCGGCAGTAAACAACGATTGGCTGGACGAGCTCCCTGGCCTGCGGGCCCGCCTATCGGCGGAATCTGCTGGGGAAATTGCCGCCCGGTTGGCCAGCCTGCGCCAAGCTGGCTATGCCCACGCTGAGCTGCACCGGATGGAAGGGCTCACCGCTTTGATATTGCAGGACACCAGCACCGCAGTCCAGCGATTTCGCGAGGCCCTTGGCCTCGATCCCAACCATTACTCCAGCCTGGTGAATTTGGCCGGTTTACTGCTGCCGGAAGGCCGCCACGAGGAGGCCACTGCCCTGTTGCACAGGGCCCTCGACCAGGTGAACCCGGAGAGCCCTGAGGCGGTGCCGGCCCTTACCAATCTTTCCCTAGCCCACCAGTTGGCAGGGCGGCCAATGGATGAGGCCTTATTGGTGCTGCGTATTCATCGGCTCAAGCCAGGTCACCTGCGCAACGAACGGTTGCTGCAGGCGGCGGGCATTCTTGAACAGATGGGTGAGGATCCTGCTGCCATCGAGCTGCTCAGCTGGCTGCGGGAGCGCCAGCCTTTACCAGAGGTGTTGCGTTCCCTGGGAAGCTTGCTGGAACGTCGGGGTGATTATCAGGAAGCCGCCTTGGTATATCGGCAACTGCTGCAGCCTATCAATGGGGAATCCGCTGTTTCATGAGCGCCCTGCCGGATCATCTCCAGAAGCTGGCCGACCAACTTCCACTGCCCGACATATCCCTGCTTAATCCGCTTGCCAAAGCTGAGCTGCTACGGCCATACCTCCAGCGTTTACTTCTTGATAAGCTCTGCCAGGAAATTGAGCCACCAGCCAGTGATTCCGATTCTTTGCAACGGCTCACCAGGCGGCTAGGCCTCAAGGATTTGGCTGAACTGGATGGCTGGCGATTGGCCGTGGGCCTGGGGCTCCAAGCCATTGAAGCCCAAGCCAGCTTTGATATTTGCTTAAACCAGGCCACGGAAAAGGTTTGGGGTACAGAGGTGCCAAGTCGTTTTCTTGAGCAACGCTCTCGCTACGACCAAGTGGTGCTGAGTTTGCTTCGCTTCGAGGATGCAGATCTGGCCCAAGAGCTGTATTTCCAGGTGCGAGAAGGGGAAAGCAGTTTTGGCGATCTTATCGATACTTACGCCGGTGATAATCCTCAGCTTATCCGTGGTCAAATGGGCCCCGTTGCCTTGCAACGTTTGCACCCCTTATTGGCCAGGGTAGTGGAACGCTATGAAGAAGGAGACGTTGTACCCCCTCTGGATTTGGAGGGCACCGTGCATCTGATTCGGGTGGAGTCTGTGCGTAAGGCCCAGCTGGACGAAGCGATGCGCTCTCAATTGCTACAGGAGATGCGCCTGGAGTGGCTTGATGGGCAGTTGCTCCGCCTCCAGGCAAGGATTATCGCCCTCAACCCATCGCCGCAAGAGCCTATGGAGCTGAAAGGAGCATGAACAATATTCCTGAACTTCTCGCCAGTTCATCCCTGCTCGATGGGGTGTCTGCTGCTGCGATCGAAGCCCTAGGCCTGCGGGCCGAACTGGTGGAGTTGTCCGTGGGCA
The DNA here is from genome assembly GCA_039799245.1 of Cyanobacteriota bacterium. Taxonomy (GTDB): domain Bacteria; phylum Cyanobacteriota; class Cyanobacteriia; order PCC-6307; family Cyanobiaceae; genus Synechococcus_D. Next base: position 18,733 of record JBDLTB010000021.1, on the reverse strand, counting down.
AACCCTTCCAGCGCAGTGGCCACCTGGTGTCGGGCCCGGCCCTTGTGGTGCAGGGTCGGTTGAGACGGGTACATCAACAACCGGGTTCCACCCCCCTCAGCCTCGGTAGCATCGAAAGGGATAACTGGGTTGGCTGGGGTAGCGCGGTCAGGGGTGAGCCTGATCTCACCCTGATTGCATCCCAGGTCACAATTCTGGTGCTGGTACCGCTTGGCGATGCCATTGCAGCTGTGCGTGAGCATGAAAGCCTGCGGCAGGCCCTGGCTAAGCCCTTGTTTGAGGAAACTGCAGTGTTGTTGCTGCAGGAACTGGAGCGCCGGGGACGGTCAGTGGCCGAACCTAGGCAACTGCTTGAAGAGCTTTTTGACCACTGGTCGTTGATTGGACCGGCGGATACGGCTCCGGCGGAAACCATGCTGCTCTTGAGCGGACCAAGGCCCGCAGCTGGCCATCCCCTTGGGGCCTTGCAGAACGCTCAAACCCGAGCAGATCTACCGCTGCAGGTAAACGGCTTACCCACCCGAATTATCTGCCTGCCGGAAGCACGGTTGGCAGATGCCCTGGGGGATTTCCAACCGGCTAGAAGCAAGGCCAATGCCTTAGCCCTGCGGCCGGAGCAGCGGCCTGTGCTGCTTGCTCGTCCTGGGGGCGAATCACCTGAAGATCACGGCTTCCACCGGCCGGCAGCCGAAGCAGCTGCATTTGCCACAGGGGCCACCAGCCGGGTGGAGCAAGCCCTCGCCTGCATCAGCCATCTGGCGGCCTCCAGGCAGCTGGCCTATTCCGCCGATCTGGTGCGCCGCAATCTGGAGGATGTGGAGCAACGGCTCGGAGCCCTCAAGCTTCCCCAGGTGGGCCTCCAACTGGAGGCGATGGGATTTGACACCCGGCCCCTAAGGGCCCGCCCCTGGGACCTCACCCGGCTCGAACCCCCGGCCCTAATCGATCTGGATGGGGCCTTTGTGATGCTGCTGGTGGCCGGGGGCGGCAGCGGGGTGCTGGTTGGTGACCCTCGGGTGGGGCTGCAGCGCTTAAGCCTGCGGCAGCTGGAGGAGCGGCTGCCCCATGGGGTGGAGCTGCTGGTGATTAGGGAGGGTCGCACCGGCCGCCTGAAGGATGAGGCCTTTGGCTTGGGCTGGTTTCTGCCGGCCTTCTTGCGTTACCCGGGCCTGCTCAGCATGACCCTGATCACGGCTTTTATTTCTCAGTTACTCAGTGCGGTTTTCCCCCTCGGGGTGCTGGCGGTAATCGATCAAGTGATCAGCCGCAACAACATCTCCCTGCTGGCGCCGCTCACGGCGGTGTTGGTGGTGGCTGCCATTGCGGCGGGGATCACCTCGGCGATGCGGGCCCTGGTGAGCGCCGATCTTTCCGATCGAGTGGATGTGCGGCTGGGCTCCACGGTGGTGGAGCATCTGATGCGGCTACCCCTCCCCTATTTCGAACAGCGGCAGGTGGGGGGAATCCTATTCAACGTGAACCAGCTCTATGAGATCAGGAAATTCATTGTGGATCAACTTCTAGGCGTGGGCCTAGATGTGATTTTTGCCTTGCTTTTTCTTGTGGTGTTGCTGGCAATCAGCCCCACCCTTACCTTGATCGTGGTAGGGGTGGCGCCGATTCTAATGGTAATTAATATCGTAGCTTCACCGGTTTTAATTAGGCTAATTAAGCAGAGTAATGGCTTTGCCGCCTCAGCATCTGCCTATCTCTATGAGGTGGTGAGTGGCATCCGCACGGTGAAGAGCCAAAACTTTGAGGTGGAGGCCCGTTGGCAGTGGCTAGAGCGCTATCGAAAATACACAAATACCCGCTTTCGGCTCAGCCAGCTGGCCAGTTTGATTGGAGAAACGGCCCGGCTGGTGAGCAATCTGGCCGATGTGCTGCTGATTTCCCTGGGGGCCGTGCTGATCCTTGCCAACAAGCTCACCCTTGGGGCCCTGTTTGCGGTGAAAATTCTTTCCAGCCAGGTGGTGGGGCCGCTGCTGCGGCTCTCCTCCCTGTGGCAGGGAATTCAGGAAATGAGAATTGCCGTGGCCTGTCTGGGGGATGTGATGCTGGCGATCCCTGAGGTGGGTGAGGAGGATCTGCAGGCCCTGCCGATGCCACCAATCCAGGGGTTGGTGCGTTTTGAAGAGGTGAGTTTTCGCTATGGCCAAAGGGGGCCTTTGATTCTTGATCAGATTGATCTGGTAATTCAGCCGGGCCAGTTTGTGGGCTTGGTGGGATTAAGTGGCAGTGGCAAGAGCACCTTAGTGCAGATGATTGATCGCCTCTACAAACCAAAGAGTGGCCGGATCTCTATCGATGGCTACGACATCGAGAAGCTGCAGATTGCTGGCCTGCGCCGGCGCATTGGCTACGTGCCCCAAGACAGCCTTCTGTTTGAAGGCACAGTGCTAGACAACATTCGTTTGAATAGCCCCGATGCCAGTATTGAAGCGGTGATGGAAGCCGCCCGAACTGCCGCCGCCCATGATTTCATCCTTAACCTAGACAATGGCTATGCCACCAGGTTGGGGGAAAAGGGCTCTGGTTTAAGTGGTGGCCAAAGGCAGAGGGTTTGTTTGGCCCGCACGGTGCTGCAAGACCCCAGTTTACTAATTTTAGATGAGGCCACCTCAGCCCTCGATGCGGAGACTGAGCGAATTGTATGCACAAATCTTGCCAGGCGATTTACGGACATTACAGTTTTATTTATTACCCACCGGCTCACAACTCTGCGCAATGCTGATCGAATTTTATTTATGAATAAGGGCCGCATCTGTGAGGATGGCGACCATGATCAGCTGATTAATCAAAGGGGCTCCTACGCTACTTTGTATCGACAACAAGTACAAGAGGGAGGTGTTTGAGCCATGGCATTACCACGATTCGGTAAGCTCAGAAAAACAACTTTTGGCGAAGCCGGTAGCCTTACAAAGCGGGGCTCTATAGGCAATAGCTCAGACACTCGACTTGAGAGTAGACCCACCCCCTGGTTCCCCTTGATAATGGGGGGGGCGATGGCGGTATTGGTGCTGGTGTGCCTGGCCGCTGCCGCCTTGGTGCGGGTGGATCAGGTGGTGAGTTTGCCTGGCAAATTGCAACCGAAACGTTCCACTGAGGCGATCAGATCCACCGAGGCGGGGGTGGTGACAAGCGTGCTGGTGAAGGAGGGCCAAGCCGTGGAAGAAGGCCAAGCCCTAGTACTGCTTGATCCCACCATCCTTGAGGGGCGTCAGTTGGCACTCAAGGATCAGAAGAAGGAGTTGTTGTTGATGGCTGGTTCAGAGCTAAGTCGTCTTCGCGGTGCGGTTGGTGAACTCAAGGCCCAGAGAACTGGGCTTGAGGAGAGCAGGCGTATCCTCAAGCTCCAACTCGATCAGCTGCTTCTACTGGAGTCCCAAGGGGCTGCCTCCCATTTTCAGGTTCTCGACTACCAGAAGCAATTGAGCGATGTGGATTCTCGCCTGTTAGCCAATGGTCAACAACAAAATAAACTCGAGGCCGAGTCCAGTCAGAAGGGGGCAGAATTGCGCCAGCAAGAAGCCCAAAACACGGCCAATCGGGTTGAAACGGGCGAACGGCTGCGCAGGATTACCTTGCGGGCACCGGTAGGTGGCACTGTGCTCAACCTCAAGGCCAAGGGGGGGATGGTAATCAACGCCAGCCAAGACCTACTGCAGCTGGTGCCAAACGACAGCCTGGTGGGAAATGTATTTGTTTCCAATAGGGATTTGGCCTTTGTGCGACCTGGCCAGAAAGGTGAGGTGGCCGTAGATGCCTATGACAGAAGTAAATACGGCACCCTGGCGGCCACTGTTACCACAATCGGTACCGATTCCTTGCCCCCAGACGAAAATTGGAAGGAGCCCCATTTCCCGATCGGCCTCAAGTTGGCCCAGCAGAACATCAACAGCCTTGGTAAAACTTTTCCCCTGCAGGCTGGGATGGCGATCACGGCAGACCTGAAATTGGAGAAGCGTTCTCTGCTGGAACTGTTCTTTAGCAATATCGCCGGTTCCACCCTTTCAGTGCGGCAGATGCGCTAAGTAAAGGTGCGGGTGCTGCTAATTCACCAGAATTTTCCTGGACAGTTTCGCCAGTTGGGGCCGGCCCTACTGGCGGCCGGCCATGGGGTGATCGGGCTTGGGGCTAGGCAGGAACCTTGGGCGGAAACAGGGGTGCCCTATCGATCCTGTGGCGGTCGGCCCGATCAGGAGATGCGCCAAACAAATCCGGAAATGCGCATGACGGCGCAATTGGCCCAGGGAAGGCGCGTGAGTGGGCAGCTGAAGGCTTTGCGGGGGGAAGGCTGGATTCCCGATGTGGTGGTGGCCCATCCTTTCTGGGGGGAGGTGCTTTTCCTGGATGATGTGTTTCCTGGGGTTCCGTTGGTGGCCCTGCTGGAACTTGATTTCAGCGGGCTGGGGCTGGAGCGGTTTGATGCGGAGATTACGGCAAACAACCAGCAGGATTTCGGCGCCAATCTGGGCCTGAGGCAGTGGGCCGATTTGATGGCCATGCGCCGGATGGAGGTGGGTCTTACGGCCACCCGTTTCCAAAGGAGTTCCTTTCCGGCCTGGTTGCAAGCCCGCATTGCGGTGATCCACGAGGGGGTGGATCTTGAGAGTTGTCGGCCCGATCCCCTAGCCAGTTTCATCCTTCCCGACGGTCAGCGAATTCGGCGGGGAGATCCGGTGGTGAGCTTTGGCAGTCGCAGCCTTGAGCCCTTGCGCGGATTTCGCACCTTTATGCGGGCCCTGCCAGCACTTCTCCAGGGAAATCCGGCGGTGAAGGTGGTGATTGTGGGCCAGGAAGGCAACTGTTATGGCCCGGCGGCACCCCAGGGAAGCAGTTGGAAGCAGTTGTTCTTGAAAGAACTCGAGGGCCAGGTCGACTTGAGCCGGATTTATTTCATCGGTCATCTTCCCTATGGGCAATTGCTGCAGATCTTCCAGATCAGCCAGGCCCACGTATATCTCACCTACCCCTATGTGCTGAGCTGGAGCTTGCTGGAGGCGATGGCCTGTGGGGCCCTAGTGGTGGGCTCTGCCACGGCGCCAGTGCAGGAGGTGGTTTGTCACGGCAAAAATGGCTGGCTGGTGCCTTTCTTTGATAGCAACGCCCTAGCCCAACGGTTGCTGGCGGTGCTGGCCGATCCGGCCAGGCAGGAGCCGCTGCGCATGGCGGCACGCCGCACGGTGGCAGCAAGCTTCGAGCAAGGAGCTTGCACCAGGAGCCAGATTGCCCTGCTGGAGGCAGTGGTGGCAGGGGAATCCTTGCCCGAGTTGAACTGAAGACAACGGTTTTGATCTTGATTGCTTGTCCCTTGATTGCTGAGCCCTTCCCTCCGGTGAACCTTCCGTGAGCATCACCATTCAAACCTCAGAACTGAGTGCCATCAGAGTTTTACTTGACCAGGGCAAGTGGTCGGAGGCTGAAGGCTTGCTTAGTAATCACCTCTTGATCCATCAACTGGATGCCCAGCTCCATGATTTGCTGGGTTATGCCCTGCAGAGACAGGGAAGATGGGATGAGGCAGAAACTGCCCTGCGGCGGGCCCTGGCACTGGGGGCCCCTAGCTTCTGGACTTGGCATCGCCTCGGCGATTTACACAGGGCAAACCGCAGGCTTGATCTTGCTATCGATGCCTACCAACAGGCCTTGGGAGTGGGCTCCACATCGCCCACCACGATTGCCAACCTTCTTAAGACACTTCATGCCAGGGACCCTGCGGAAATGCTTGGGTTCCTTAATTCACAGCCCCTGGGAGATTTGCTACAGCTTGGCTGCTTAGAGGCGGTGGGCGACACCTACAACGATTTCGCTTCACCGCTGCTGGGCTCTTGGATGGTGAACCGGGGCTGGATCGCTCCTGGGGGCAAGGGGAGGGGAACGGTGCAGTGTGAACCCCAATACCGCACGGGCTGGGGTAGCGATGCTCACCAGCTTCACCTTGATCTCACCGCTGCTACGGAGGCTGAAGCGGGGGTCCAGCGGTTGGAAATTGAGCTGCGGTTGGCGGTGCCTGATCAGGGAAAAAAAGGATCACTAATGATGCATGTGCTGGTGGAGCTGGCGAAGGGATTTGAGCTCCAGGGGGTAAAAATCCAAGGTAACTGTCGCTTTATAAGTAAACATCAGCTAAGCGATCTAAACATGGAGATCCTCACCCTGCACAGGGGGCATTCAATGGCTGCTGCGCCAGAGATTGAGCTAAAGCTAAATCTATCTATCCCATCCACCGCTCAACTGCAGCGATCTGCTTGGCATGGTCGGGTGCACTCTGTGCCGCGAGCTCAGGCCCAGCTCCTGCAGCCGAGCAGCGGGGGCGAATCGATGGACGCCTGGTTTAAGAAAATGATCCCCACTTCTGGTGGCTCCTTGCCCAAGGTGAGGCAGGGTTTGCTGGCAGCTCACCTCTGGATGCTCGAGCATCACAGCGCCCTGGTTGACTGGCTGCGGCCGCCGTCGGTCGCCGGCCAGGAGGGTTTTGTTTGCTTTTGGGATCGGCCTGATTCGCTCACGCCAGCCCTTCGCCATAATTTCGCGGTAATTGAATCGGATTTCCCCCATTCGGTGCTGCTCCATGAACCCCAGGTGGGGGAACTTTTGGCCGGCGAGGAGCTGACGGCTTTCCCAAGGGTGCGGCAGCTGCTAATGAATAGTAAAGAAACCCATCCAGCCCTTAGTTCTGATCTGTTGCGGTTGGCCCTTACCTATCAGACACAGGCCTACTTGGATCTTGATGTGTGCATAGATCCGTTCTTCACACGATTTGTTAGGGCGCTTCTGCCCTATTGCCGAAGCAGCGGCATTAACCTGATCGCCTTCATCAAGGATGGGGCCTATAACTGGGCCCATCCCGCCAGCAACCTGGTGGCCTATCCAAACAACGATCTGCTCTGGCTCCAGTGGCGCCTAAGGGAGCAACTCCTTGGGGCCTTGGAAGACACCCTGAGGCGGGGTATCTATCTAAACTCCATTTGGGATCTCAGTGGTCCGGGATTGCTGCGGCGAGTGGTATTTGCAGAGGGAGCTGCGGCTATGGAATTTGAGGGACTCTGGAAGTTTCATCCGGAGTTAGCGCTACCTACCTGGATTAATGCCCGCGGGGAACGGTTCCTGTTTATTGATAAGGAGCTTTTCTCCTGCCATGGCCTAGCGGATGAACAGAAATACTTGCATTCTTCTCAAAACTGGCGCAGCTTTCCCCATGACAGGCTGCAGGTGCTCATCGCGGGGTTGGCATGAGCGCTAGTCAATCCTGGTGGCAGCTTGTTCAGGAGGCACTGCAGCAGCAAAACTGGCCCGTGGCGGAAGGGGCGCTGCGGCGGCTGCTCCAGGAGAGTCCCGACCATTTGGAGCTGCTCGATCTGCTTGGTTACGCCCTATTGATGCAGGGTTGTTTTGCAGAGAGTGAGGCACAGCTGCGGAAGGCTATGGCTCGGTCTGCACAGAGTTTCTGGACCCCCCACAAGCTGGGTGATGCCTTGAGAGGACAGCAGCGTATGCAGGAGGCGGTGGAGTGTTATGAGCAGGCCTTGAGCTGGGGCAGTGACAGCCCCCTCACCGTGCGCAATCTATTGCAGGTGCTTGATGGTTTAAGCACGGAGCGAGCCCTATGCCGTTTGGCGGGCCTGGCAGATGAAGGGGGATCGACTTGGCAAGAGGGGGCGATTGAGGCGGCGCTTCAATCGCCTTCCCCCCGATTGGCCTTCTCCCTATGCCAATTGGGCTGCGGTGATGGGGATGTAAGAGCTAAGGCCTATATGCAGGCCTTAAGTGAGTTGGATCTTGTTAGTTTGCAGGCTTTGCTCAAGGGTGGGGATGATTCTTTCTCCCGCGCTCTTCAGCAACGTTTAAGAAGCTTGATAGGGCCTGTTTTCTCGACGGTAGAGAGCTCAGGCCCTCGGGAGGTGTTACCCTAGCCAGAGGATCGTTGGAGCGCATATGGATGTGAGCGCTGGGGTCTATATGCAGGCCTTGAGTGAGTTGGATCTGGTGGGTTTGCAGGGCTTACTTGATTGCGGTGATGACCCATTCTCCTCAGCCCTTAGTGAGCGTTTATCTAGTTTGATGGTGCCAATCTGGTTGTCTGCAGAGACGCCAGATCTCCAGGATGTGATCCGCTTGAGAGAGGAGGGTCATCCAGAGCTATCGCTGCAAAAGATTGACCAACAACTTCGGCTTGGAGAGGAAAATCCCTGGTGGCTTGAAAATAAAGCCAGGGCCTTAGTTGATCTTGATAATGCCATTGAAGCGATCTCGATCTGGGAAAAACTGCTTAAATTTCCAGATGTAGATCATCTTGTTGCCACTGCAAATCAGATGCTTATGTTGTATCGGCCTTTGGCATTAAAGCCTTTGATGGATTTCTGTGACCTGGCGAAGTGGTCGCCTGTGGCGTTAGATCAGGGGATTAAAGGTGAGCTGTCGCTGTTGGATTCGGTGTTGATTGAGCTTTCTAGGCTTGCCCAGGCTGAGCGTAATTATGTGGGACTTGGCCTCGCTGACCATGCCCTAATGCAGGGATTTAGCTCCCCTTGGTTGTGGTTGGCGAAAGCTAGGGCCCTTGCCGCTTTAGGTAAAAGAGAAGAGGCCAGGCATTGGTTCATGCTATTGGCGGAAGACAGTGGGGACCATGGGATAAGTCAGCTCGCCTTGCAGGGGCTATCGGGCCTTGGTTTGCCTGCTGGCGAAGCTCACTCCAGATCTGATTGAGGCGTTTTTTATAGCGCTTGCCAGCTTCTCTGGCTGATAGTTTTGCTTGGGCCATGGGGCAGAAGGATGGCCAGGGTCTGATCGAATTCATCCCCCCCCGCCCCCGGTATTTTTGGTAAGAGGCGCCTATTTGGAAAGCGGCATTTTCTAGATCTGGCTCGGCCCATATTTGCATTTCTGAATCAAGCAGGCTGTTGATCCTGCCCACGGGACCTAGCCTATATGAAATGGGATAAACATTTTCGCCTTGCATGTAGTCGCTGTTTCCACTATATGCTGTGGCGATAATATCTAGGCCTAGGATCATACTTTCGGCGATAATCCGTCCAAATCCTTCGGCTCGATGGAGAGACAATAGGCCATTGCAGCACCTGAGTAATTCAATGCTTTGATCTGCAGGGTAGGTGGTTTCGATAATCTGGATGCGGGGGTCGTTTGCCACCTCTTGTTTCAGGTTTTCCCAGGGCCCTAAAAATGAACGTAGGGAGTGGGTTTTTAGGATTAGGCACGCATCATCCTGCGCGTTAAATCCAGCGGTGTCGAAGGCTTGTTTAAATGCCTTTACTGCACCCAAGGGATTTTTTCTTTGGTAGCCTGATAGTAAATCAAAGGCGCAGATGAGTACAAATTTTGCCTCGGGAATTCCAAAATGTTTTCTTGCTGCTTTTTCGGAATTAAAAGGGCTTTGGCTTGGCGCCTCTGCGGCAGCTGGCAGCCAGTGGATTGGGGGTTTAGCGGGGTGGCTGCATGTGGTCCAGGCTTTTTCGATATGCCTGCTATTGGCCCATAGTTCATCAACAGTTGATAGATAATGATTCATTTCAGTGGGCCATCGATATAATTCCCATGGCCAGGCTCCAATTAGATACTGCCCTTGGAAGAAATTATCGTTGTTTTGGAGTAGAAATGCCTCTTGCTTGTCGGGGGTTAGGCAGAATATCGATGTTTTGAATGGGGATTGGTCTAGGGGTGTTTCCCATGGCTTAAGAAAAAGATTCCCTTCGCGCAGGTCATTTACCAGTGGTATGTTGATAACTTTAAATGGAATATTTGCCCCGAGAAGGCTTCTGGCCACCATGCGAAGATCTTCGCCCAGGCCGATTTCGGCATAGGCATGGCCGATGAGATTAACTCCATTTACCCTGGTCATCACTTCATCCCAGCGGTCGCCAAGGATGCTGCAGGGGAAGTTGACGGACTAGCTCCGCTCTGCCAGGTCTGCCCACAAGACAGCCAAGTCGTTCACGGACGATCTTACCGATTTTGGTGGGATTTAGATTGCTTTCTACGGCGGTCCTTCCTTTTAGGGCCAGCTGCTGTTGGTGGGTGGGCTGAGTGGCAAGTTGATGCAAGGCCTGGGCTGCTTTGTCAAGATCCGGTTCGGCCCACATGGCTCCGGCTCGGTAATCGCCCTCTGGTTGTGTGATCGGGACCATTTGATACGGAATTAGTTCTGCACTTCCTGGGGGCATAAAATCCAAATTGCCGCTATAGCCAGTGGCTACCACCGGCAACTCCGCCGCCATCGCTTCCGCCAGGGATAGGCCAAAACCCTCGGCCCTGTGCAGGCTCACCAGGGCATCAGCCTCCGCATAGAGCCGATCAAAGGCGTCATTACTTAGGTGCTCGCTGATCAACTTGATGCGTGGATCGGCCTGGGCCCGTTGCCGTAACGCCTCGGTGGCATCGGGAAATTGGGCGCTGCTGGAGAGTTTTAGGACCAGGTTTGCCTCCGGCGTGCGAGTACCCCAAGCCCGCCGCTTCGGAAAGGCCAGCTGGAAGGCGTCGATCACCCCATGGGGGTTTTTGCGCCCGACCGTGCTCCAAAAATCGAAGGCAAACAGGCAGGTGAAGGGCTGGTTGCCGTGGCTGCGGGTGGCACGGCGAAGTAGCTGGAGGCGATTGGCCCGGGCCCAGTTGATCAGGTGGGGCAGCGGGGTGACGGGGATGGGGCTGCGTAGGCCCAGGCTGGTGGCACAGAAGGAGGACGGACACCAGAGCTGATCGAGGCCATTGAAACCTGCCTCCCAGCCGCCGGGAAAGCTTTCCAGTTCCCAGGCCCAGAAGCCAATGCGCAGCGGGGCATGCAGATCCAGTTGTTGCGGGAGACCATCGCTCTGGCGCAACACATTTGGATTGGTGTGGATTAGATCAATGGCTGCGGGCAGAAATGGCTCGGCTGGATCCAGGGGTTGATCATTCACATGGGTGGCCAGCGGTAAGTCGCGCCACTGCACGCGTACCCCTGCCGCCTCTAGCGCCCTGGCGGTGCAGCGAGCCCCCTCCCCCAGCCCAAAACCTCCACTGAGGTGCCCCCAGAGGTTCACGGTGAGCTGGGGAACCGTGAGCTGGGGAGTAGTTACGCCCATGGGGTGGTTTTTAACCCGAGCAGTCTGCAACCCTCCGCTTTCCAGGCAGGCTGCCTTAGGAGGTCGGCAACAGTAACGGCAGCTGGTTGTAGTTCTTGGCAACGGCTGAACAGGCGCAGTGCCTCCAGCCATTGCTTTGCCAGGGGGGCTTGGCTGTGGCAGCAGCCCCGCTGCCACAGCTCCAGGGCCAGGGGGGCTTCCCCCTGCTCAAAGGCCTGCCAGGCCGCCAGCCAGCGGCTGTGGCGCCGGAGTTCCAATTCTTGGCGCCAGGGCCAATCCCAGCGCTGGCTTTGGGCGGCGATTTGTTGGTCCCGTTGCTGCAGCCATGGCTCGGGATCGGTTATTGGGGGGGTGTATTCGAGGATGGGTTCAGCGAAGATTCCCAAGGGTTGAGCGGCGCCAAGGGCCCCTGCTAATTGAGTTTCTGGCAGCTGTTGATCAGGGCTTTTGCTTTGCGTTGGCAAATCTCGCTGCAGCACACAACCGCCCGGCAGGGGGAAGGGCAGGCTCCAGAGGTCTGCAGGGGTTAGGGATAGCTGGAGCGGTGTGAGGTCTACCGCTGGCTGGCGCCAGGCAGAAAAGCAGCGCCGCCAGCCCAGCAGGGCAATAGTTGTGGTAGCGGGCAACTTATGGACCCAGGCCGCCAGGGCGGGGAGTCGTTCCCAGGCCCATTGGGCGTTGATCGGAAGGCTGCCACGCCATTCACCCGGTTGGGAGCTCTGGCAGGGGCTACCCCTGGGCTGCCAGCGCACTAGCTGGTGGAGGCTGTGATCTGCCTGGGGCAGGCGCTCAAGCAATTGTTGTTCTTGCCATTCAGGGTTCTCGCAGGTAATGGTGAAGATCACTTCCCAAGCCTGCCTTTGCCCCATCCTGCCAGCCACCACGAGGAGGGCCGGAAGGCCCATGCCAACGGCGATCTTTTATTGGCATTGCATCACCTGCGCCAGGCCACCCAGGGCCATGGGGGGCAGCAGTGGTCTCGGCAGAACCTCGGCACGGTGCTGGCAAACCTGGGCCGCCACTGGGAAGCCACTGGCTGGCTGCAACCGCTGGTGCAGCAACTTCCCCAGGATCCTTGGATCGCCTATGCCCTGGCGGAGGCTGCCCTGGAGCTGGGCGATTCCAGCGGTGCTCAAGCCTGGTTAGGGGAGGCCGAACGGCGCGGCGCTGCTGCTGCTGCCCTAGCTCCGCTTCGTCGCTGGCTGGGGGCTGGCTGGGCGCCAATCGATGGCTGGGAAACCGCGGTGGCCAGTTTTCTGGAAACAGATGGCTGGGCTCCGGATCCGGATCTGTTGTTGCCAACCTGGGAAAACCATGACCAGGGCATGGCAGCACCGGCCTGGGGGCCGATGGAGGCCCAGCTGACAGCTGCCCTGCCCCGACAAAGTGTTGCTGTAGTCATTCCGAGCCGGGATCGCCCGGATCTTCTGGGCCCCTGCTTCCAGAGCTTGGAAAAATTGGGGAAATGGGGACAGGCAGAGAGCGTAATCTGCCAGGTTGTGCTGGTGGACAACGGCAGTTGCCAGCCCCGCACTGCAAAGCTGCTGCACCACTGGCAAGAACGCAAAGGGGAGGCATTTAAGTTGCTGCGGCTGGATGAGGCGTTCAACTGGAGCCGGCTCAGCAATGCCGGTGCCCAGGCCAGCGGTGGATCTCTGTTGCTGTTTCTCAACGATGACACCCGCCTGCTGAATGGCGAAACCATGGGCTGGTTGGCGAGGGCGGCGTTGCAGCCAGCCATTGGCCCCGTGGGGGCCCTGCTGCTGGATGATCGGGGCCGGGTGGCGGATGGGGGCCTGGTGCAACAACCGCAGGGTTGGTGGGCCCGTTGGCGCGGCTGGCCGCTCGAGCATTTGCCGGCCTGGGCCTGCCATAGCGCCTGGCCCACCGATGCGGTAACGGGGGCGTGCCTGATGGTGCGGCGGGAGCTGTGGCAACAGGTGCCCCTGGATGAGGGCTTACCAGAGGATGGAAATGACGTTGCTTTTGCCTGTTCTCTTAGGGAGTTGGGTTTTCAATCTCTGCTTCTAGGGGCTGCCAGAATGTTGCACGGGGTTTCGAGTACTCGGGGCGTTTGCCGGGCTGGTGCGAGCACTTGAGGCAGAATCCTGTTCACAGCCATGGGGTCCAATGGTTCAGGTAATCCAGCTTGGGACCGAAATAGTTGATCCAGCGCTGGAACCCTGGAAGGATTTTGCAGGGCGCTGGCAAAGCTGGCGTAGTCGCTTTAATCGACACCATTGGCCCGAAAGCTGGCAGGGCCAGGCTTATCAGGCTGATCGCCTGGTTTTTCCTTCCCCCTGGGATGATGAAGATCTGATCACTCGCTTTAGCTTGAGGCAGGGGCTGCTGTTTGGCTATGTGATTCAACAAAATAAGCGCCGAGCATTGTTGCTTCCTGGTTACCTAGGGGCGGGCCATGAGCTGGAGGCGATTTATCTGATCCAGGAGCAGGTGCTGCTGCATTTTCCCTGTTCCTTAGCGGGTTCAGACTGGTTTCTACAGGTAATTAATGTTTTGCTACCTGAGCTACTTATCAGGCCTGCGGTGCCACCTGAATTAGTTCAAGCACCCCTTCAGCTCAGGATTGAAGGCCATCCTAATTTTGCCCATTGCCTGCTTAATACTTATACTTGCCTTGAGGATTTTCTACCAGAAATCAATACATGTCTTCAGGTCGTAGGTGCTCAACCCTTTGGGCCTATTGATGCTTTGTTTCCTGAGTGTCAGTGGGTTCTTTCTCCTGCTGGTCATGAAAGGGAGGAGATAGAGTTTGAGCTACCTTTAAGTCATCGACCCAATCAAATTAATCACTCATTGCGTCGTCGGATTCAAGGCTTTGCTGAGAAATGCTCAACAGGAGATCATGAGGATTTTGAAGAACGTTTGACGACTTGGAAGTCTAATGGAGGATGGATTCTCTGGGTTTCACTCAAGACAAGGGGGGCTGTTGCCCATGGTCTTGAGGAATTTATTGCACAGCTACTAAAGGAATTGGCTTTCCGGCAGTGTGCCCCATTGCTTCTGCTGGATGGATTTTCGTATCAGAGCGGTGATACATCAGAAGATATTTATTATGGCTTATCAATTCAAGAGCTTTTGGTGGAAGAGTTGGAACAGGCTAATACCATCCGAAAGCTAATTCAAGTAGAGGGATGCAAAATCGAGATAATTGAGGCAATTGGGTTGCCACTCTTGAAGAGCATAAAATTGGCGTCTTTTGCTGATTTCTATGTCTGTCACCAGGGAACAGTACAGCATAAGATTGGCTGGACCTGCTGGGATACGCCTGGAGTTGTTCACTCCAACCTAACCCGTTGGCGTTCTGGCGAGCATGAGTGGGGGGGCATGGGGGGAAGATCTCCGATTTGGTTGCAAAATGAAGCCATTTCCGAGTATCAGCAAGCCCCTAGTTCTATCCAGTCTGATTCATTTGACCCACGCCGCTCCTATCAAATTAATTGCCAGCCTGCGATTGTGTCTGTTCTGGAGGAATTAGGAGAAGTCTCATTGATTCCGATGCATGATCAAATAATGTCTATTTTAACTGATGATAGCGAATCTGAATCAATGCCGTTATCTTGTTTGGTTCATGGTGGCTTTTTCCAGGAAGCTGAGGATCAGATCAGCAAACAACTCCAGATTGAGCCAAAAGTTTCAGATTCTTATCAAGCATTGCTTGCCTCAATCTTTTTCCGCCAAGCAGGTGATCAAGTTAAGGCACAGTCGATGCTGAAAATGCATTCAGGACTAGAAGCCTTGGAATTTGATTTCGCTCATAATTATTTGCAATCACTGCTTTGTCAGCCAAATTTGCAAGAAGCACTATTTTTTGCTGGTGCTTCTAGTAGAAGTGTAGAGAATGGAAGTATCTGGAGTCGGGCCCAGATTGATCGCTTTAAAGCTGTAGTCAATTCCTTGAGCTTAATTGGTGATAGCTTTGATGTTGCCGAGGGCTGCTCACTAGAGCAAGCAACATATATTGAGTCAAGTACGGGCCGCCAATGGAATAATCCTTCAGTGATTGATCGAAGTAATAGATATTCTAAGGTTGTGGAAGCTGTCTATTGTCCCCTGTCTCGAGCATGGTACGATGCTAAAACTGGAGTTGTGGTAAGAGAGCTTCTTCAGCCAATTTATGATTATACGGGATTTTATGGTGGATCAAATCCCCATCTTTCTGTGAATATTGATCATTTACTTAGAGATGCAGACCATCTTGAAGAGCCTTCAAGCTTTCTTGTCCCAACGGGCCATTTTGGTC
The DNA here is from genome assembly GCA_039799245.1 of Cyanobacteriota bacterium. Classification (GTDB taxonomy): domain Bacteria; phylum Cyanobacteriota; class Cyanobacteriia; order PCC-6307; family Cyanobiaceae; genus Synechococcus_D. The sequence goes on along the minus strand of JBDLTB010000021.1, from coordinate 3,391 downwards.
ATTTTCTTACTCAAGCAGCGTCTTATGCTGGGGCTCTTGTGCTCCCAATTGAGGATAATCTTGGCTTGTCGTCCCTTCCTCGAATTTGTTTGACAAATGGCTCGCTGCATCAGTGGTCTAAAGATATTCTAGCTACAGGCGCACAATGTGATCTTCAATTCAGGGAGCTTAGCTCTTCAAGGCCATTACTTGCAAAGCAGCTTATTGTTGCCCGTCAAAGCTGGATTGAATGGAATTATTGCCATGAATCTCATTCTTTAATCTTTCGTGAGAGTGCTCGTAAGGTTCTTGATGGAACAAGGTCAGCTGCTGCAATACCTTCTTCATCCAAGAATTACTATTTTAGTCGTAGTAAGATTACAAATGGTCTTAGATATTCCGTCAATGAAATTTCTCTTGAGGAGCAGCTTGTGAAGAGGGGATTTGAGGTGATTTATCCTGAGCTTGTGCCACCTGCTGAGCTTTATGCGATTATGAACAATGCAAAAGTTATAGCAGGCTCTATGGGTAGTGCTATGCATAATATTCTTTTTCGTACTAGTGATTCTCCCCTTGTGACGCTAAATTTTGCTCATTTTCTGCCTCCGCTTAATTTCGCAATGATAGAAGCTTGTTGTGGAGTTCGAGAGAATATTTATTCACGGAGTTGCGAGGAAATTAGTACTGGCGATGGGAGGCAGCTTCTCTATTTCGACATTGTTGCCTGCATGGGGGCTATTGATAGAGTATTAGATATTGCTTAGGCGTTGTTACCCTTGTCGATCTAGTATGTAGTCCCAGTTTGGGTCATATCGATATTGGTCTGCAGTGGGGTTGTGGCCAATAAGTGATGGCTGTATAGTTGTTATTTGATCTACGGGAATCTCTATGCTTACAGTTGGGCGCCTTAGCGCATTCAAGAATTGTTTGTATTGATGATGCTTAAATGGCTGCTCTGGGCTTGCATTTGTAGACCGCATGGCATTGAATATTCTAGGCTCATTTAGGCCAGCCCAGGCTTCTGCTGTGTACCGTGATGACCATTCAAGTGAGGGGGTGGGCAATCCAGATAAATAATCGCTACGCGCCCACCAGAAGTTGCCCATAAAATGACCATAGAGACGTGACTTGGGCCATGGAAAGGTAGTGTCAAAGGCAAAGTTTGAGTAAGACCAGTTAACCCCAAACAGATGGTAAGAATTTAGCTTGTGGAGTGCATTTTCCCAGCAGCCAACGTTGAAGTCAAGCATATATTTTCTCCATGCTTGTTGAATTATATTGTCTCCACTTGCTCCTTTTGTGTGAAGATAAAGGCAGGCATTGACCTCGTTCATGCCTTGGGTCATTCTGCTGATAATGGCAAGGGTTTGGAGCTCGCCGCACAAGGTAGAAGATTTATCTGGTTGGTGTAAAATTAATATTCTACGCAAAAGAAGTAAATCTTTTATTGAGGGGCCAAATTTGTCGTCACCAGTAATGACTAGGTGGAGTTCACTGATCTGATCCAGTAGCTTATTGCGAAGCAGAGACTGAATGATTTCTGAAAATATACTTCTTGAGTCTATTGACCCGTAGTAATGAATAAAACAATAGGTCTTCATTGGATTGCTACTTTTTGATTTCCCATATCAAGTGGGCGCCTCTCCAGGTCTGTGAGATGAGCTCAAAGGAACCTGAGAATCCATAGGCTTGGCATTGTTTCAGGAGCTGGTTGATATTTGGATCGTTGGGGTCAAGGCGGGGGCAGAAGTAATATATTGATTCCTCCGTCAATATGTTTACATGTGTGGGATCTTGAAATGCCACTCCGTGGGGGTAGGCGGGTGTTTCTGCGTAAAATAAACCGCCTGGTTTTAAGCATCGAAATATTTCAGACATCAGGAATATAAAAGGGTTGATAAGTTCGCCGTCTCGCCAAAGAACGCGCGGCACATGCTCTATTACGTCAAAGGCAGTAAAATAATCTATTTGTTGATCGGCAAATGGAAGCGAGTCTATGCCCAAGCGGCAGCGCTTGTAGTTAGGAATACTTAAATCTTGACAGTCTAAGGCTATCAGTCTGTGGGCGCCATAGTGATTTCTTGGTGTTGATCCTGAGCCTAGGTCGATAGCGGTTGTGAGGGATTCGTCTGGTGACATGATTTGAAGTGCTGGGGTTTAATGATTTCAGGCAAAATAGCAGTTTTATCCTTGATAACTCTACAACAGGTTGCCTGGGTCTCTGTTTTCCTCCGTGAGCTTCAGCCACCAGTCCGGTCTCCCGGCAAGTGCCCAGTATCAACTACCTAAGGCGGGCAGGAGACCCCACCCCCATGCCATGGCATGGGGGTGGGCCGCGCTTGATTTGGGCTCAGTTGGCGGGTAATTGACACCTGGTCAGGACGCTGAGTGCCGAGCCCGTTTGCGGCGGTAGCTAGCGCCATTGACCTGGATGATCGTGCTGTGATCCACCAGCCGGTCCACTGCTGCCATCGCGACTACTCGGTAACTGTCAGGAAAAAAGACGTCTCTGCCGCTGATAATGCGGCCAGTACCAAAGTAGCTGCTTGAGCGACGAAATCATCAGCTGGCGGGTTGATCCACACCACTGCTGGTTGGCGCCAACAGCCTGGGGCCCCAGTCCACCGGCGGGGATGACCTGGTGGGCCTGTTCATAAGCAATGCACCACCTAGCCCAGCACTATCGCACCAGAAGGCAGGCTATTGGTTCTTTTTAAAGAGTGGTGCCTGAGGAAACATTGGTTGTTGCTGCTGTTGTGGTGAGTGTTGAACCCCCATTGATTGTTGTAGCTGATTGGGCAAGAGTGTAAGTTGGTGTTTAGTTTATATTATTTGCGTTTAGTGTAACTGCTTTTTCTAATGATAGGCCATCCGCATCAGTTGTTTCAAGGCGGATATTATAGGAACTTTTGCTTTCATAATCAAGTGATGCTTTTAGCTTGAGTTGCACTGTGGAAGTTGCGATTAGATGCCAGCAGACCAGGCACGTTGGGATTTGCCAGTTGGAGCAGCGCTGATTCGTTGGTGCCCGCTGGAACTTCTGGGTTCAGACGCTGAAGTACTGAGCGCATACGACCAGTGAGGATGACCTGCCTGAAGTCGGTTAGTTCTGGTGTGGTGCCGTCGCTGTCGAGTTGGGGTGTGAAGACGTGGTTGTATCCCAGTTCCTTGAAGCACTCAAGGCACTGCTGCTCCAGAAGGTCTTCGGTGATGAGTGCCATGGGGTGAGGCTAAAGAACCTGCCAGTACCCGCCACGGGGTGAGCCATGGCGGAGTAGGCGTCCCTTTTGCTGGAGCGCAGCCAGATGCTTTTCTACTGCTCGCTGGCTGAGCTGTAGACGTTCTGCCAGGCGGCGTGCTGAGAGGCTGGGCTCGGTGGTGAGATCCCGGAGGATCAGCGCATCGATCGCGG